>JAOGYN010000037.1:0-4185 GCA_028112705.1 Paracoccaceae bacterium
AATATTTCTGATGACGATTGTACTTTCAACACATTCTGTTTCTGAGGACCGTTTCGCACGAGCAGGCACTAGTTCTGAACTTGCCAAAGAGGCAATGCTCGAAGAGAGTATTATTTCTTATTATTTTCTTAATAAGGGTGGCTTTGGAGAAATTATACATTTCGTAACATCTTATAAAAATTCTATTTATGTTTGTCTCTTAAACATTTCACATGATAATTATTCGTGCCACTTAGCTGAGTAAATAATGTCCTCTGGGAGCAAGTTTTGTGTTTCTGTGCAGGTCGGGATGTTTAAAATGTGACAAATAATCTTTAAGCTTATGATTAAAGCATTAAAAAAACTAAAATCAAAAGCAAAAGAGATTTTTTTCAAAAACGTCATCATGCGCTAAGGTAAAGACTAAAATTTAAAGTAGCCTAAACCAATACATGTGGTTGAAACGAAAGCAGGTGCTTAGATTAATTCAACCAAAAAAACGTAGTAGGAGGGTATTACTTTATTTTTTTGCGCCAATCGCTGGCTTGCTTGCTAGAAAGTTCGCAGTAGCAGAGATTTTTGGTTTTTCTTTCTTTGGTTTCTTGGTTTCTTTTTTACTATTTTTGCCTTTGGCCATTGTATAGTCCTTCAAAATGCAGCGGTCTGATGCCGAAATGGCATGAGTGACTGCGGTGGTTTACAAATTGTGGCGATAAATCCCCGCTTGTCTAGAGAGTGTCAAGAATAGTGCCACAACGATAATGCGCAGAGAGTTCTTCCAAAATTATTCAAAAGGTTACCAAGACTACCACTTTTGTAAAGCCTAAATCTTTCGTTGTAAGTCTGTCAACGATTTTGAGATCATAATAGTTTGATAATATTTGCTAGGCCAATCTGATTATATCGCTTATTTATGAATCTACGTAATAGTATATTATGCTATTTTATATAAGTTGCTTAGATGCATTAGATTAAGCATGACAACACTAGGATAGCCCGTATTCAAATTAATTTTGATCTGTGAGATTGGACACAGCGTGGGCGAGAACTCTAAGACCTGTAACCAAATCTTTCTCATGAGTATTTTCTGAATAGTCATGACTAATCCCGTTAATGGAGGGCACAAAAAGCATACCAGTAGGCAAGTGACTGGCGACGTTTGTTGCATCATGTAGGGCACCTGATGACATCGAGCGCCAGTTATTTGGGACGATCATTTCTGCTCCTTCAGACAATGCAGTCATCATTGATCTATCCATTGTGACAGGATTAAGTCCAAGGAGTGGGCCATATGACAAAGTTAACATTCCATCATTTGCAACTTGTCGAGCTGTATCGCGAATAATCGCCTCCATATGTTGGAGCCGCTCTACATCGCCGTCTCTCCATTGCATTGAAAAGATCACTTTACCTGGGACAATGGAGGATGCATTTGGAAATAATTTAACATGCCCAATGGTCCAGACGCTTTCGGGCGTGACAACGTTGTACAGTCTATCATTGAGCAACTGATTGAAAGAGCACAGCGCCTGAAAGGCATCTTTTCTTGTACTCATAGGTGTTGTGCCAGCATGATTTTGCTCTCCTTCAAAAGTAATTTTGATATCTCTGATACCAACAATTGATCTAACCACGCCAATTTTTTCTTTGGAGATATCCAGTATTGGACCCTGCTCAATATGCATTTCGATGAAACCTGAAAAGTAGCTAGGTTTGATGAAATCACTTACTCTATCGCCAAGAACACTACGAGCCTCACTAAATTGAATTCCACCTGTATCAGTAAGTTTATCTGCGTCCTTAAGAGACAAATGACCACTCCAGATTGCGCTCCCAGTAGTCACACCAAAACGACCCTCTTCATCCTGAAAGTTTGCGACTGAAACTGGCAAATCACCCTTCTTATTTAAAGATTTTGCAATTTCAATACCAGCCAAAACTCCAAGTGCCCCGTCTAGCCAGCCACCCTCTGGTTGACTGTCAGTGTGAGAGCCTAATAAAAGACTACCCGGATCTCCTAGGCCAAATAGGTTACCTACGGGATCAAATATAGGATTGAGCCCAGCAGTTGACATCTCAAACGCGATCCAGTCCCGAGCATCAAGGTCAGGATCACTAAAAGCTGGGCGTGTGACACCTTTGCCAACTCCAGAAGTGCCAAAGCTGCAAAGTTTATTCAATGAATTCAAGAACCGATCTGCATTTACCTCAATCATTTTGACTTCCTTTGTACTTAATTTTAGATTATTTCTCTATTTCCCAAGACTATACAATCAATTGTTTTGAATTCACCTTAAACCTCGTTCAATTCTTTCTTTGTATGAATACAATGTCCACGTTAATGGATGTAGACTGGAACTATATGCAAAAAGCGTTTTCTATTGGTATTATGATGAAATTAGATTACACAGCCTGATGGCATCCACCTCAATAAAATTTTTTTTACATTACGCGAGATACTTTCCTTTGTGGTTGGCGCTCACTCTTTTTCGATGGCGTACCTTTGATTCACGTTCGCGTGGTTTGGGAACGGTATTTGCGGTGGTAATGCGTTGGTTTCCACCTGTGAGAGAGCGATTTGACCGTGAAGCAAAGCGAGTATTTCCTAATATGAAGCGCAGTGAACGCGCTAAATTAGGGCAAAATATGGGCCGGTATATGGGGAGAACACTTTTTGAGATTTACCATGATGCTGAATTTCAAACTCAACATAACAAATTCCGAGTTTCTGGCCCCGGTCTTGCCGCCCTTAAAGAGGCGAATGCAGTTGGAAAAGGAGCTATCATTGTTTCTGGCCATTTTGGGCAATGGGAAGCTGTCCGTGCAGTGATCAAAATGTACGGACTGGAAAGTGGTGCTGTTTATCGCCCTCATAAAAATCGACATTACGAACGCCGTATTCTTGCGGGTATTGAAGCTGGGGGCAAACCAATCCTAGCAACTGGCCGCGTGGGTACTAAAGCCCTTGTACGTCATTTACGGGATGGTGGCATTATTTCCATTTTGTTAGATGAAAAATATGCCGAGGGAGTGAGATTACCATTTCTTGGTCTTGACGCTCTTACTTCACTCTCTGCTGCCCAGCTGGCGCTCAAATACGATCTACCAATAATCCCAGCTTATGGTATTCGTATTGATGATGGGAATGCATTTAGCGTGGAATTCGAAGCACCAATTCCCCACACTGATAGCGTCACTATGACCCGTGCCTTTAATGACAGTTTATCTGCTCGGATCTTAGCAAATCCAGAACAATGGTATTGGTTGTTAGGACGTTGGGACGGTGTGTGAAGCTTTGCTGGGCGTTAATGTTGGTGCTGTCAGATTAACCCTCAGGCTCCCAACCAGCCCTAACTAAATCTTCAATCAATATATCCATCAGAGATAAGTTGGGTGCAAAAATCTTATAGTATTGAAGGGATTTCGGTGGTATTGCTATACTATTCATTTAGTTGATTTATCTATTTCAAATTCACACGTCTTCATGCTGTAGTGGCGTTAACCGTGAAGATATGTATCATGTATTGATACCATATTTACCAAGTTCACCAGACAACCTTTGATGCGGTCCATATTTCATTTTTCTACCGGCTTGCAAATGGTTTGTCGTTCAATTTGATGGGTTGTTTCTAAAGGTCTTTCACAAGACGCAGGGCATCGTAAATTGCTGCATGAGTGTTACGTGCAGATACGGAATCACCAATACGGAAGAGCTGGAAAGTACCGTTTTCGTTACGTGTGACTGTTTGAGTTGTACCCGCAATCAAGGCATCATGATCCACAGCGCCACTATTTGAGCTGAGTGGTTTAAGATCAAAATACAGTTCATCCAGAGGTAAAGTGCCATAGTTTACGATAACCTGATCATACTCTTTCTTGTCAGAATAGTCACTATAATCTGTTCCTATACTCGCAGTCAGTTTGTTCCCTTTACGCTCGACTCCAATTAAGCGACGTGTGATTGTGAATGTCACATCCTTATCCTGTAGTGATCGCATGTATGGAACTAAATTCATTGCCATAACGTCTGGGGAAAAGGTTCGATCGGGTGTCATTATTTCGACTGTTGATCCTGCAAAAGCTGCAATTTCCGCTGCTTGTAGTGCTGGATGATCACCGCTTTCGTCATAAATAAGAATGTCCTGTGCTGGTTTCACATCACCTGAAATAATGTCCCATGAGGAAACAACATTTGACGCATCTATG
>JAOGYN010000038.1:0-4032 GCA_028112705.1 Paracoccaceae bacterium
GCGATGAATGTAACATCTGTGATCCCAATGAAGCCAAGAATATGGCGTACATGGCCACTTGCAAAATCAATATCTGATCCAAATGGTGTGCCACTTGAAGCAAAGCAAACGATTGCCCTTTTGCCAGTCATCAGCCCTTTGGGTTTACCCTCCGAATAGGCAAAGGTCTTTCGAGTGCGGCAAACCAGCTCAATCTATAACTTTAGGTTGGCCGGAATTGAGAAGTTGTAGAGAGCCACACCAATAATCAAGATATCAGCCACTTCGATTTCGGCGATCAGCGTGTCAGACAAGGCTAATGTTTTTCTCTGATCGTCAGTACGATCATCGATCGGTGTTGTGTTGGCTTCGATCCATGCATGATCCAACTGCGGGAGACGCTTATCCAGATCGCGAACGGTTACGTCTGGTGACTTGCCAAGCGCGTGCAACCCATTAATGATACGGTTAGACAGGCGGCGGCTCTGCCAGGTTTCATTTTGTGCGCTGCTATCAATACGAAGAATTCTCATAGATACATCCATTATTACAAATTAGCTTGAGAAGAATTTTTCCAACCCAGAACTTCTGGAATTTGGGTGCGGTAAATGTAGAGAACTGCAGCACAGAGCAGACCAAGTACGATTGCAGGAACTACAGATGGACCAAGAATGAACCAATGAGCCAGGATGCCACCTACCATAGTAGCACCAAGCACTGTTGCACCGATCACCTGACGACGTGGTAACCACAGCAGTGCAACACCGATGACTTCAATAGCCCCTGTCAGATAACGAAAGCCTTGACCCCAACCGATTTGATCAAACGTAATTACCATCATTTCGACACCTGCGAGTTTTGCGCCGCCTGCGCCCAAAAAGGCAATTGAAAGTAAAATTCTAAGGCCAACTGAGATATAAGTCATTATTTTCCTAACTTAAGTTTTTATATTGTTCCATTAAATGCTTTGCATGATTGGTTTCTAGCGTTCGTCCGTGGCGAATTAACCGCTGACGTTTGTAGGTCGTGACTAGTCAAAGCATTGGTTGGGCGGTTGGCATTGCGCAGTCACCCAACCAATATTTAATTTTAAGGTTTTTGAGCCTGACGTGTTTCATAGGCAGTTTTCTTTTCTTGATACTCTTCCTCAGAGAGAGCGTGCCACCCGATACAGTTGCCTGTTGGGGAACGGCCACATCCACATTTTGGTGCTTCGGTCATTTTTATAAATCCTATTTTTGGTTGCTCCCTTACATGCAATGTATTATTGTTAGACACAATGAGCGTATATCCGCATAGAGTGCGCGTAAAAAGGGCATAGGTAATATGGACAAATGGTCTGAGCTTCGAACAGCATACCAAGTGGCAAAGCTAGGCACGGTAAGTGCAGCGGCCAATGCACTTGGCTTCCACCGAGCGACTGTGAACCGTCACATTGACGTGCTTGAGGAAGAGATGGGTGCGCGCATCTTTATCCGACATGCACGTGGCTATACGCTAACTGAGTTAGGCGAGGATGTGCTTCGAGTGGCAAAAAAGACGGAAGAGATTATTGAAGATCTTGCGGGTCGCGTACATGGTGGAAAAGCTACGCTAGAAGGAGAGCTCAAGCTTACAATTCTAGCAGGTTTTGCTGAGCTAATTATGAAACCAATCTCAGACTTTAGAGCAGAAAACCCGAATTGTATTGTACATCTTGACGCTGGTGAAAATCTTGCGCGACTTGAATACGGTGAGGCGCATATTGCACTGCGTGCAGGTCCAAAGCCGGATCATCCTGATTACGTTGTTAGTAACTTTGCGCAGATCAGCTTTAACCTTTACGCCCACGACAGCTATATCCAAAGGTTTGGGATGCCAAGAGACACTGGTGATTTTGGCAACCATCAGTTTGTCCTTCCACCAAGTTTTGGAGGACATCTCTCCGTCCGCCAATGGGTAAAAAATATTGTACGCCCTGATATGATCGCGCTGTCGTCCCAACACGTAAATGTAAACTTTAAGGCGGTTTTCGCCGGAATAGGTATGGGTTTTATAGAAGATTATAAAGCCAAAATATATGGTGGATTTCACCTCGCTCTTCCTCCAAATCCGGAGTGGTCAGTTCCAATATGGCTGGTCACACATGTGGACCTCCACCGCACAGAGAAAGTTCAAGCGATGCTAAGGTGCTTAAAGTCTGCTCGTCAGGAAGAATGATCTGGAGGGTGCCGTTAAACAAATAAGAACCCTCATCATATTACTACCACAGCCCAACTCTATGCGCACAATAATTGGCGCTACTTGGCGAGAGCAGCGGCACGGTTCAGATAGGAAATAACTGTGCAAACGGTTGTTCAGCATCCATTTCAGACTGAAATTAAGCATATGTATTTAAACAGAAATATACAAAGTTCGACGTCCTCTTATAGGCACCACTTACAGTTCTACCAAGTAGATAACCCATTGATACAAAAAAATACTATATCTCGTTTGGTACGGGGGTTAACGTGTGGTTCACCAAATTGGTTGATTGACTGACTGCGCAGCATCCATCAACGCCTTAGTGACTCCGTTCGATACTCTGACAAATCCTGCAGCAACACAGTCTTGGTATTTTTTTTCTTCCAGATCGCCCGGCATCAAAACTTTGTCAAACCCAGGTGCTGGCTTACTTTGGCGCACTTGTTCGGAAAATGCTGAAGCGGCATCCTTGTATTGTGCGAATGACTGGAATGCGTCAGCCCGCATGCAGATCATCAACCAATTAAATTCCAAAGCGGATCCAAGCATCGCATCTCCAACAAGCTCAGCTATAATACCCAATCCACTCCCTTTTGGTCCTGCTGCTGGCAGCAATGCCCCACCGCCATAGAAATCATCAGGGTTTTGACTGGCTCGACCATGAGAATCGATAATAGCTCCCTCGGGTAAGGAAACGTTGTTTGCCTTTGCGACCGCAATTTTTCCCGATGCGATTGTCGAAATGGCAAAATCACAACCGATTGGTTCTACTCCGCCCCCTGGCATGGAAAAAGCAAAAGGGTTTGTGCTCATAACACGCTGCATGCCTCCGAATGGAACTACGCCTGCCCATTTTTTGCGACCACCTCCACCCATGCATATCATGAAGCATCCAGTCTTTGCGGCTTGTTCGGCGTATGCCCCTAATCGCCCAGTGTGACCGCAGTTCGTGACCCCTGCCATTGAAATCAGATTTTCAGCAGTCATTTCGATTAATTGAGAAACGGCACTATCCATCGCCACTATACCAATGCCACCATTGCCATCGACTGCTATAGTGTTCCCAGATAGCTTTTTTATACTGGGGACAGCAGTTGGTTCCAGTTCTCCAGTTCGGAAGAGGTCTAAATACCAGCCGAGCCGGTTAATGCCGTGGGAATATATCCCGCGCATTTCAGCATCAACGAGGTGCTCGGTTATGATACTCGCGTTCTCATTGGAGACCCCCATGGCTTGAAAGCAGCGGTTAAGAAACTTGGTCAGCTCAGTGATCTTGATATTTGTGGGCATGTGGTTTTCCTTATGACTCGTTACAACCTATGACAGAGCCGTAATGCATCGAACATAGTTGCTGCCACATTGCGACTAAATAATGCATCTCCAATCTGGAATAAGTGCATTCCTGGTTTGTCTAAATCCAATTAATTGTCTACAGACATCAAGGCTGAAACATCCGCTATCCCATTATTGTTGGAGTGTTGTTGAAACTTAACTTTCTAACCGCCTTTTATTCGCTGTAAGAGGTATATTTCATTTTCACTATGTACTGGTTCACTCAAGCTATAAGCCATAACCTTTCCGTCTATTACTATCGACACACCAGCATCGACTACATGCTTTAAAGCAGGATACTTTTCAACTAGGGAAATTAATAACTCGCCTGTATTATTCGCATAAAGATCTACTTCGGTTAAACCACCTGTATGATGTTTCAAACCAGACCAGAGATTTATCTTCAGTTTATGCTTTATCTTCTAACGCCTCCAGTATTCTTACAGGAGACATAGGGAGTTCCTTGAGTCTCACACCAGCGGCATTTGAAACTGCGTT
>JAOGYN010000039.1:0-3322 GCA_028112705.1 Paracoccaceae bacterium
AGAACGGTTACAAATTGTACATTAAGAGTCAATTGTTTTAAGTTCATAACTTTGAGTTTAATATTTTGTTAACATGTTAATTAATAATGAAATGTTAGAACATGTTTTTTATTCTGTAAACTAGTTTGTTTTTAAATATTAATTTAATTATTATACTTCATACCTTTCTTAGTCACTTGAGGAATAGATAATTTTTTGCTCTTGGTAACATTGACATTAATAAGTGAATATACTGAAGTAAATTTAGCTCATCTCATCTTCGTATTTTTTTTGATGAGTTTATGAAAAAAACTTGGAGAATTATACCTTATGTTTGTGCCAAAAATAGAGAGTGTATTGGATTCTATCTCACTTAAATTTGTGAGTGCACCTGTGCAAAAAATGCTGATCGACGGGCAGTTTGTTGAGGCTGTTAGTGGTAGAACAATGGAAACACTGGATCCAGCGAGCAGGTTGAAGATTACCGAATTTCCACGTGCAGGTTTGCAGGAAGTTGATTTAGCAGTTGGTGCTGCTAATCGTGCATTGGAAGATCCATCATGGTCTCGAATGCTGCCAGCAGATCGACAGAAACTTCTGCTAGACCTAGCAGATTTAATTGAGAAAAATGGCGAAACAATTGCTAATTTAGAAACCTTGGATCAGGGCCAACCCCTTTGGGTTGCAGAAATGGTTCAGGTAAATATGGCCATTGACTACGTGCGTTATATGGCTGGATGGGCAACTAAACTTCACGGTGAAAGCTTAGATTTGTCAGTCCGTGAGCCGGCTGGTTTGAACTTTCAAGCCTATACACGTCGCGAACCAGTAGGGGTTGTTGCAGCGGTTGTGCCATGGAATTTTCCACATCTTATGGCAATTTGGAAAATAATTCCCGCATTGGCTTGTGGGTGCACAGTTATACTCAAGCCTGCTGAGGATACGCCATTAACAGCCCTTTTTCTCGCACGGCTCTGTCAAGAGGCAGGGTTTCCACCAGGTGTTGTAAATGTTATCACCGGTACGGGCTCTGAGGTTGGTGCGCCACTGGTCTCTCACAAGGGTGTAAATAAAGTAGCCTTCACTGGGTCTAGTGAAACCGGAAAAGAAATTGGCAAAGCTGCGATTGAAAATATGACGCGTTTTTCACTCGAGACAGGTGGAAAATCTCCGATGCTTGTACTTGAAGATATTGACCCTGACTTTCTGTCGCCAAATGCTGCGATGGCTACGCTTTTTAATTCTGGCCAACAGTGTGTTGCTGGGTCGCGTATTTATCTGCCAAAAAAGCGGTATGATCAATATATGGACAGGCTAATTGATATGTCCAACTATCTCAAAACAGGCTCTGGGTTTGATCGAACGGTCCATCTTGGACCGATGGTGTCAAAGACGCATTTTGAAAAGGTTATGGGTTTTATCGAACGTAGTAAAGATTCTGGTGCAAAAATTGAGGTTGGCGGTCACGCAGTTGAGGGTGCGAAGGGTTATTTTATCCGACCAACAGTTTTGACAAATGTTGATCATAGCTTTGAATGCGTGAATGAAGAGATTTTTGGGCCTGTTATCACTGTTATGCAATATGATGATCTGGACGATTTGATCGCCAAGTCTAACGATAGTAAGTATGGACTTAGTGCCTCAATTTGGAGTCAAAATATATCGAAAATCAATATGTTGATCCCACGTATCAAAGCGGGAACCGTCTGGGTTAATTGCCATTCTGTTTTTGATGCAAACTTACCATTTGGTGGGCGTAAATTGTCTGGGATGGGTAAAGAACATGGTCGCAACGCAATCGAGTTATTTACGGAAGAAAAGGCCGTTTGTATTGCTTACTGATTAATATTCTAAAAAGATTTTGAAAACTTTACAAATGAACAGGGGGAAACATGGCTGCCAAAGAGAAAAAGTCACTCGTTATAAAGTATCCACGTTATGGTACTGACTATCCACTAGATCCATTGACGCACGATGAGCTTAATGGTGTGGTTGCTATCTTGCACGAAAATGAACATTTTCATCATGGTCACCGGTTTGTTGATATCACACTGAGGGAACCTAACAAAGCGTTTATGAAGAACTATCGTCGTGGAGAGTTGTTTGAGCGGGAAGCTGACGTAGTTTTGGTGGATAACAATAGCCAGTCGACCGTAGAGGCAGTGGTATCTCTATCCTACGCTAAAGTACTAGAATTTGCGGGTACGAAACATGCAGGTCAACCTTTCATAATGCAGGATGAATTCATTGAAATGACAATGGTGTGTATGCAAAACGAAGAGGTAGCACGTGCGTTAGAAAAGCGGGGTCTTGATATTTCGCAGCGTGGCCAAATTCAGGTTGATCCGTTGGCGGTGGGTTACTTCGACGACGAGTTCGATAATGAAGAGGATCGCAAGCGCCGCATGGTCCGTGCTTTTTTCTTCTGTAAAAATGAGGCCAACGATAACGCCTACGCACACCCTATTGAAGGATTGACAGTAGTAGTTGATCTTCATTTGCAAGAAGTAATAAAAGTTGAAGATACTGGCGTTGTACCCGTGCCACAAAAGATGGCAAATTATGAGCGCCAATACATTCCAAAGTTCCGTGAGAGCCTGAAGCCGATTTCTATTACGCAACCTGAAGGCGTTGAATTTGAAGTTGATGGCTGGCGGGTTGACTGGCAAAGGTGGAGTTTTCGAGTTGGATTTAACGCCCGTGAGGGTTTGATTTTGCATGATGTGCGTTACAACGACGTTGATAAGGGGGAAGTCAGAAAAATCTGTAACAGAGCCTCAATAGTGGAAATGACTGTCCCATATTGTGATGTAACGTATGTGACATCACGAAAAAACGCGTTTGATGTAGGTGAATATGGATTGGGTACTTTGGCTAATTCACTAACATTGGGCTGCGACTGCCTGGGTATTATTAAATATTTTGACTTTGACTTCATCAACTCGTTTGGTGAAATTGAATCAATACCCAATGCAATTTGTATGCATGAGGAAGACGATTCAATTCTGTGGAAACACACGCAACTGGTAACTGAGAAAGTTGAGAACCGCCGTGGAAGAAAGTTGATTGTTTCGTCCATTTCGACTGTAGGAAACTACGAATATGGGTTTTATTGGATTTTTCGAATGGATGGCTCAGTCGAACTGGAGGTTAAGGCGTTAGGCATCGTTCAGACTGGGGCATTACTACCGGGCGAAACCACAAAGTTTGGTACAATGATCGAAGAGCGGCTTTATGCACCAAACCACCAGCACTTTTTCTGTGCGCGGATGGATATGAGTGTCGATGGTGATAAGAATCAAGTATGCGAAGTTGAATCAGTTGCTGATCCGTTAGGAAAAAC
>JAOGYN010000004.1:0-62500 GCA_028112705.1 Paracoccaceae bacterium
TATCATTGCTGCAATTTTTGAAAGTGCTGGTGCTTTACTAGCAGGGGGTGATGTTGTTGGCACCATCTCGAAAGGCATTATTGATCCAAGTTATGTTTCAGATCCAAAGATATTTATTTGGGCGATGTTTGCCGCTCTTTTGTCTGCTGCTCTCTGGGTTAATCTAGCCACTTGGGTTGGAGCGCCAGTATCAACGACCCATTCAATTGTGGGTGGTGTTATGGGCGCAGGTATAGCCGCCGCTGGTATGGAAGCAGTTAACTGGCCTAAAATGAGTCAAATTGCAGCAAGCTGGGTAATTTCACCAGTTCTTGGAGGATTAATAGCTGCTTTATTTTTATGGTTTATAAAATCACAAGTTTCAGACAAACAAGATAAAATAGGTGCAGCCAGACGGTGGGTGCCATTGCTTATCGCTATAATGGCAGGTGCTTTCGCTGCATACTTGTCAGTGAAAGGTTTAAAGAAAATTGTCAAAATTGATCTTGACACAGCACTTTTAATTGGCGCTGCGACACTAGCGATTTTTTATCTAATAACAAAACCATTAATCTACAAACAGTCAGAGGGGATGGAAAATACAAAAAAATCTGTAAGAAGTTTATTTAAGATTCCATTGATATTTGCAGCCGCTTTATTATCGTTTGCTCACGGCGCCAATGACGTAGCAAATGCAATAGGACCATTAGCGGCTATCGTCCATACTGCTCAAGCTGGAGAGGTTATAGCCAAGGTTTCAATACCAATTTGGGTTATGGTGATTGGCGCATTTGGCCTATCTTTTGGATTGTTACTATTTGGACCCAAATTAATACGAATGGTAGGTGAGCAAATTACAAGATTAAACCCACTGAGAGCGTATTGCGTAGCTTTGTCAGCAGCTATAACTGTGATAGTAGCTTCATGGCTTGCATTACCAGTTAGTTCCACACATATAGCCGTTGGCGCTATTTTTGGGGTTGGCTTTTTTAGGGAACTTCACTGGCGATTAACTTCGAGTAAAAAAGATTTAACGGCTATAAAAGAAAAAGAAATAGTAAAAGCGGGCTCAAAAAAGAGAATGCATCGAAAGCTTGTAAGACGTTCTCATTTCCTTACCATAATTGCAGCATGGATTATAACTGTTCCTGCAGCAGCCTTGCTATCTGGGATTTTATTTTTAGCACTCAACAATCTTACATAATTAAAGTTAAGTTTCAGATTGTTCAAAATAAATTAAGCTGTTAGTCCAAAAATATTAATGTCGACACAAAGAATTAAATTTAATCGGCATTAATAAATCTAACTTATTTAACATTTATTTAGGAGCAGGAAGAATGAGAAAAAATCGCCTGCCTTATTGGGAGTTTATAATATTAGTATCAATAATGTTTGGAATGATAGCGTTTGGTACTGATACAATGTTGCCAGCCTTTCCAGACATAGCGAAAGACTTAGAGCTTTTAAACGTTAACAAAGCACAGTTAATTATTTCTAGCTTCATTCTTGGAACGGGCCTTGGGCAATTAATTTCAGGACCAATCTCTGATACATTTGGAAGAAAACCCATAATCACAATTGGCTTAATGATATTTATATTAGCTTGTATCGCTGCTTATTATGCAGAAACTTTAGAAATGATGCTCGTTGCTAGGTTTATTCAAGGTTTAGGCATTTCCGCTCCAAGAACCGTTACAATGGCTCTTATTAGGGATTTATATTCTGGACGAAAAATGGCTCAAGTTATGTCGCTCGCGATGGCCATATTTGTACTAGTTCCAGCTTTAGCACCTTCAATTGGACAATTATTATTTATTAACTTTGGTTGGCGATCAATATATATGGCGTTTATTGCATTCGCATTAATTGGACTGCTTTGGCTAAATCTACGACAGCCTGAAACATTGCTATTTGAGCAAAGAAAGAAACTTAGTTCAACTGAATTTATAAGTGCGTTTAAGGTAGTCATTACAAACACTGCAGTCGTCAAGTACACCGTTACCTTAGCACTCGGCTTTGGTGCTCTTTTTGGATACCTTAATTCAGCCCAGCAGATATTTGTCGATACTCTTGGAGCAGGTATGAAATTCCCAATGTATTTTGCGATTATTTCAATACTTGCTGCACCAGCTAGTTTTATGAATGCCGCTTTAGTTATGAAGTATGGAATGAAATTGTTGGCCACTATAGGTTTTGCACTACAAATTATTTTTGCAATTATAACTATCTTAATAATTAACCAAGACTTCATATCCATGGAGTGGTTGCTGGTGATTTTTATTAGTTGGTCAGTAATAGCTTTCTTTCTAAAAGGTTTATATTTTGGTAATTTGAACGCTTTAGCTATGGAACCAATGGGTGAAATAGCAGGCATGGCATCAGCTATAATTGGTGCGTCTGCCACGATGTTGGGGATCTTAATAGCCATTCCAATTGGACTGGCCTTTAATGGGACTGCTACCCCCGTGTTGTTTGGTTATATTACTTGCTCAAGCTTAGCGCTTATTTTGATGTTAACAGAATCAAACAACAATTAACTTCAGTAAAAAAATATCTGATATTAGTTACTACATTATAACACACATCAAACAAATTTATCTTGGGTTCGCTTTTCAAAATCACTAGCATCATGTCGTTCCCATAATTGAACCTCTAATCTCCCCGAAGTTTTATTAACCATACGTCCTCGCTTAACTGCAGGCCGAGCGTTGATTTCTTTAGCCCAACGCCTAACATTCTTGTATGATGTTACATCCAAGAACTCTCCACTATCATAAAGGCGATATAAAACTAATTGGCCATACCATGCCCAAATTGCCATATCTGCAATGGTATACTCATCGCCACAAATAAACTCTCTCTCACTCAAGTTATGATCAAGAACATCTAATTGTCGCTTAACTTCCATGGCAAAACGGTTGATTGGGTATTCAAATTTTTCTGGTGCATATGAATAAAAGTGTCCAAATCCTCCACCTAAATATGGTGCGCTAGCCATCTGCCAAAATAACCAAGAGAGCATCTCGGCCCTCTGCTCGGGGCCCTTACATAAAAATGCATCAAACTTTTCAGCAAGGTATAACAGAATAGCACCTGATTCAAAAATGCGAATAGGTGTTCCAAGGCTATGATCTGCAAAGGTTGGGATTTTAGAATTCGGATTAAGCTCTACAAAACCACTTCCAAATTGGTTACCATCAATTTTTACCAACCAAGCATCATATTCAGCACCTTCAAATCCTAATGCTAATAACTCCTCAAGCAATATAGTAATTTTGACCCCGTTTGGTGTCGCTAACGAATATAATTGCAAAGGGTGTTTTCCAATAGGAAGTATTTTCTGATGAGTTGCGCCAGCTATAGGCCTATTCGTTTTGGCAAATGTACCGCCACTTTCCTGGTCCCATTTCCAAACATCTGGAGGAATGTATGAATTATTGCTCATGTTACAAATACCTTTTTTAAAATAATAGAAACAACATTCTATTATGCTGAGTAATACATGCAATATTTAGAATTAAAATACCATTGAGATTTTTAGTAAATTTCTAAAGCAGTAATTTGCTCAAAAAAAACTAATACTTGATTTTAAAAAATATATAAGTGAATATAAACTATAAAAATAATCTGGCAAAAAGTCAGAATGCAGTTGAGGCACATATGTTTATTATAGAAATAATTTATCTTCGTTTTACGGAGGTGTTTACTTCATTATTAATTTCAATAGCTCTTTTTTACGTAATTACTTTAGCATTAGAAAAGCAAAGTACTCATATTGAGAGTTTCGAGTTATCTGAAATTTATATAGTCGATGAGAATTAACGCTTAATCTATTGTCCAAATAAGGACATAAATTAATCAAAGGTATGCATAAAAAGATTTAATTAATCTTTTTATCGTCAACTATTTGCATGATAGCCTTGCCACTTTGGCCAAGCTCGACCGCTGCAAATGGTCCACCATGAAAGATTTGAGCACGATCATTCTTATCTACCTTGTTCGCATTTTTCAAAATTTTATCAGCATATTGCTCTGCATTATCTTTGGGTTTATATCCTAAAAAACTAGCTTCACTGTTATCAACAGGAGTGCGATCATTATTAGAAACTCCATAAATAATACTGAACCCTGTAGTGGGGGCATCAATTGCTCTTTTGACCAACAATATTAAATCATCATAACTTAACCAACTCCCTAGAGCCCTACTACTGGTAACCTTAGCACAAGATAAAATACGTAAACAAACCGCTTCAACTTGTTTTTTATCCCAATATAAACTGGCCAGGTCCTCAGCAAAACACTTGGCTAAACCATAAAATGTATCTGGTCTGTGAGGAACATTAATGCCTATGTATTCATTTTTTGGGTACATACCCACAGCATGTATGGAACTAGCATAAATCACTCGATTAACGTGATTACGAGCAGCAGCTTCCCAAACGTTATAAGCCCCAATAATATTAGAACTTAATATCTCATCAAAAGTATCTTCATCACTAAGAGCACCAAAATGCACAATCATTTCAGCACCGTCCATTAACGCATTAACCTCATCAAAATTAGCCAAATCTGCTTTAATGTAAGTTTCTCCAGAATAAGTACTACCTATTCCCTCAACCAAATCTGTCGAAACTAAATTATCACAAAGTTCTGATAAAGGTTCTCTTAAATAAGAGCCTAAACGACCGGCAGCTCCAGTTAAAACAAGTTTTTTCATTATAATTTCCCCGTGATGATATAAATCTAAAGTTTAAATTATTGCTTCTTCCAAAAATGGTTCGTTTTTTAAAACGCGATCATAGCTAAAAGATGACAAATCAAGATTTTGGTAGGTTCCATAAATCAATAATTCAGACATGCCACGACCCATAGCGGGTGCTTGCTGCAACCCATGCCCTGAAAACCCATTCATAAACATAAAGTTATTCACTTCTGAATGAGGGCCTATGATAGCATTTTGATCCAAGGTATTAAAAGCATAGTGCCCAACCCATTCAGTCACAATTTTAATTGATTCAAACGCTGGAATACGATTGGCAATAATAGGCCAAACATAATCTTCCCAAAGGTTAGGATCCATGGAAAAATCATCAAAATCTGCCTGAACATCAGAAAACCCTTTACTACCTGCCAAATAAGTCTTTGGCCCCTCTTGACGGACATGAATGCCCGAAGGATCTATAGTCAAGGGCAAGTCTCGTTCGAGAGGGTGTTCTGCAGAAAATACCCAAGTATAGCGTTTCCTGGGTTCCACCGGTATTTTTATACCAAGCATTTCTGTTACTTTTGAAGCACGTGGACCAGCCGCATTTACCACTGCCCCACAGCTTATTACTTCACCCGACTTCAAGCTTATACTGTCCACCATGGTGCCATTAGAATTCTTATTAATTCCCACAACTTCATTTGAAATATACTCAATACCTCTATTTACCGAAGATCGGCGCAGCCAATCAAATACTGTCCCACCGTCCCAATAACCTTCATCAATGGTATTTATGCTGCCCAAGAATATATCTTCTACATTGTAAAATGGATATTCACTTTTTATTTCATCAGGAGTCATTAAGGTTGTACCAGCACCAGCTTGTAATTGAGTTTTCTGAATAGTGCGTAAAGACTCAGCCTTATCTTCACTATTAGCTAAATACATATATCCATAATTCTGTATATTTAATGTTGGAATTCTATCATCATCCCCTAAATACCTTCGAAAGTTTTTAACAAAATCCGCTGTGAATTGTGAAATTCTAATGTTTAATTCACGGCTAAATTGCTGCCTAATACAAGAATTAGTTCGCGCAGTTGAGCTAAATTCGTAACTTGGATCTTTTTCAACAATCAAAACTGAACCATTAAAATCTTTATTATTGGATAGAAACCACGCTGCAGCTGTACCCATTATCGCACCACCAATAATTACAATATCATAATTAGATTTTCTTGGTATACTTTCCCCCAAATGACTACTCAAGATCACACCTCTTTCTTATTAGGAAAGTTTATTTTATTAAAAAATTCTTCATTATTAAAATTATGATATTTGGAGGCATATTCTGGTGTTATGAAGCCCATTCGAAGATCTGATTTAACTTGGTCTAAATCACGTTTCAAAGGGTCTCCATAACCAGCACCTCCTGGAAATGCCATTTTAACCTTTAGCCCATAAGGCACAGATTGTTTGCCTTTTCCTTTTAACAATTTTCCGTCATCAAGGGATAGCTTTGTCACAGCACCATTACACCCACCGCGGCGCCCTCTAGCAGGATATTTTAGACGATCAAACATTGCTTGAATATCAAATTCGAACCCCTCTCTCGAGCCAACCTCCATAAGCTGACCTAATCCACCACGAAATGTCCCAGCACCTCCACTATCAGGACGTAACTCTTTTCGCCAAATAATTATTGGACCAACTTGTTCAGTAACCTCAACTGGCATGGTCATAACACCTGATGGAAAAGCTGTGGCATTCATACCATCTAACGTAGGTCTCGCTCCAGAACCTCCAGAATTAAATGTTAAAACCTCTGCACGAGACACTTGATTGGTTAAATTTGAACATGCTTTTGCTCTTAAGGAAATTTGGAAATTACATAAACACCCAGCTCCCTCAGCAGGAACCGTATTAGGTAATAATTTGTCTAATGCATCATATATGGCATCTGGCAACATATGACCTATCACATGCCTTAATGCTACAGGAGCAGGATGAATTGCATTAACAATTGAACCTTCGCTCGCCACGACTTCAAATGGTTCTAATGACGCTGCATTGTTTGGAATATCAGGCGCTATAGCACATTTCAGAGCATAACAAGAGTAAGCTTTAGTATAAACTAAAGGAACATTTATACCTTTTTTGTCAATTCCCGAAGTGCCCGACCAATCGCAAATAACTCGATCATTTTTTATAGTTATTCCAACATGTAAATTGACAGCCTTTTCGTACCCATCAATCGTCATTGATCCCTCAGCAAATCCAGTTTGTAATGAATTAATACATTGTAAAGTGGCCTTTAATGAGTTTGTTAAAATAAAATTAGCAATATCATTAAGGTTGTTAATTTCAAATTCATTCATCATGGAATTTAGACGTCGATACCCAATTTCATTAGAAGTTGCGAGAGCATGAATATCACCAATTAGCTGATCTGGCTCACGAACGTTAGCTCTAAGCATAGTGATCAAAGTTTTATCAACCTCACCAGAAGCAATAAATTTCATTATTGGAATATAAATACCTTCTTCATAAATAGAATTGGCATCAGCACCAAACCCCCGACCACCGATATCCACAACATGGGCTGTACAAGCAAAAAAGCTAACAAGCTTATTCTTAAAAAATACTGGTGTCACAACCGTTATATCATGTAAATGCCCAGTCCCTTCCCATGGGTCATTCGTTATATATACATCACCTTCCAAAATACTTTTCAAACCAATCTTACGAATAAAATGTGAGACAGAATCAGCCATCGCATTAACGTGCCCTGGCGTCCCAGTGACCGCTTGTGCCAGCATTTTACCCTCTGCATTATAAACTCCAGCAGAGAGATCACCCGCCTCTCTGACAGATGTTGAAAAAGCTGTTCGAATAAGTGCCTGAGCCTGCTCTTCAACTATAGAAATTAATCTATTCCACATTACTTGATGAGCTACATTCGACATTTTAGTCATTTAAAGCTCCTGAAGACAGCAACAGATCCTCGATCGAATTTTTCCTATGATCCATTCTTAAATCCAAACATCCATCATTTCGAACTACTGCTGAAAAACTACATGACACTATGGTTGCCGTCTCTTTTTCAGTGATTACTGCTGGACCAGCTAACCAGGAATTTTTAGTAAGTTCATCTCTGTTTACTTGCATTGCATCGACGTTTTGACTGCGCCCAGCATCAAAAATTGAACGATGATCTTCAAAAGAAACTTTATTGATCTCTTCAATATCAGGCTCAGCATTATTTTTTGGTAGTAGCGTAAATGTATTGACTGCCCAAACGGTGATTTCAATTTTCATACCAGAGACTGATCGACCAAAAAGATTTATGTATTCCTCTTCAAATCTATTTTGAAAGGCTTCCTTTGTTGGATTATTTATTTCTTTCTTTGTAAATTTAATAGGTATTTCCCAACCTTGCCCAGAATAACGCATGTAAACTTTAAAGTCTGAATTTAGCTCAGCATGCTCATCACACGAGCGTACAAAGCGTGACGTTTCATCCTCCATATCAGTAAATATTTTTTTTGCTAAATCACCATTGAACTCTGGTAATCTCATAAATATTGATCGACTGGCTTCAAAGCTAAAGGGTGCTTTTAAAAACCCTATTGCAGAACCAACTCCCGCCCCTTTTGGAATCATACACCTTGTTATTCCAATTTTTTCACACAACCTTGATGCATGTAATGGAGCCGCTCCTCCAAAAGCAATCATCGTATATTCGTTCAAATCTTGTCCATTTTCCACAGCATGAATACGTGCTGCATTAGCCATGTTTTCATCTACAACTTCAGAAATACCCCAAGCAGATTCATTCGAATCCATTTGTAATTTAGCTCCTACATCACTTTCTATTGCTAGTTTTGCCATTTCTGTTTTCAACACAATTGACCCACCAGCAAAGTTTTTTGGATCAAGCTTGCCAAGCAATAAATCAGCATCAGTTACAGTAGGGTTTTCTCCACCTTTACCAAAACATGCTGGCCCTGGATCAGATCCTGCACTTTTTGGCCCTACTCTAATTTGACTTAAGGAATCAATAGTAACCAATGAACCTCCCCCTGCTCCTATTTCCACCATGTCAATTACTGGTATAGATATTGGGATGCCTGAACCTTTTTTAAAACGATAAGTTCGTGCAACTTCGAAAACTCGACTAGTTTTGGGCGTATAATCATTTATCAAACAAATTTTAGCAGTTGTACCGCCCATATCAAAACTAAGTACTTTTTTGAGTCCATACTTGGAAGCTATGTCAGCCGCAAACATGGCACCTCCAGCTGGGCCAGATTCAACCAACCTAACTGGAAATTCTGCAGCATCTTCAAAAGAAATTATTCCACCCCCTGAGTGCATCAAAAAGGCAGGACAATTTATATGTTTCTCTCTCAACCTGGCTAGAAACTTGATAAGGTAACTTTTCATTAAAGGCTTAATATAAGCATTGGCAACAGTAGTACTAAACCGTTCATACTCACGAACCTGTGGTGAAACCTCTGAAGACAGGGAAACCATTATGTTGGGCAATCGGTTTTTAATAGCTTTACGCACCATCTTTTCATGTGAATTATTTGTATAAGAGTGTAAAAATCCTACGGCAATACTTTCATAACCATTCCTGCTTAGTTCACTTATCAAATCCTCCAACTCTTCTATATCAAGTGGGATCAATATTTGACCTTGAGCGTCTACTCTTTCTTTCAACACGTAACGCTGATCTCTTGGTAAAAGTGGCTCAGGTAAGCATAGATTAAGATCATATTGTTCAAACCTACTTTCCGTTCGCATCTCTATGACATCACGAAATCCCTCGGTAGTAATTAAAGCCGTTTTAGCACCATTTCGTTCTATCAAAGCATTTGTTGCTAAAGTTGTACCATGTATTACTTGCGTCAAGTCACTAAGTGCAATTCCTGCTTCTAAACATACTACTTCAATACCTTCTATTATAGCAGCCACAGGGTTTTCTTTATTAGTTAGAACTTTCGTAGAATAATGACTTGATTTTGTTTCCAAAACCACATCAGTAAAAGTACCCCCAATATCGACCCCCAATCTATTGTTATTAGGTTTTGCGGAAATACTCACAAAGTGCCGCCCATTGCTTTAATAGGGGGAGTTGATCCTTTGAGTAAGGGACATATGTATCCATCCAAGCCAACTTTATTTTTCAAATCAGCTAATGCATTATTTCGCAAATCTTGGTCCAAGATAACGTCTACCGCCGTTGCAGCCATGACTGAAGCTGCATGTGTCATTCCTTTATATGCCATCGCACTTTTACCTTGAGCAACCATTTGCCAAGAATGAAATGGTGTCCCAATTGCATAATTACCTCCCCACAATTGTACAGTTGGAACCACCCAACTAACGTCACCAACATCAGTTGACCCACCTAAAGACTGCGGTGCCACACCTTTTGGAACAACAAAATTTGCTAAACTTGTGTCTTCTGCACGGACGATGCCTACACTCTTGTATGACTCATCAATGTCATCAACTGAAAATGTTTTTGTAAAGTTATCTGCATAAGCATAGTCTTCTTTTTCAAACGAGGGTGGACCAACCATATCTAAATTTCGCTGCATGGCGTCACAAAGAGGGTCGTTTGGAAGTATATTTGAAACTGCAGCTAAAATACTATCTGTTACTTCAGTTTCAGTCATAATTGCAGCGCCATTCGCCACTTTCCTTACTCTTTCTAACAATTTTAACATTTCAGGTGTTGTCTCAGACCGTACTACATAACGAACTAAGGCATTTGCCTGAACAACATTTGGGGAGATTCCTCCTCCATCTATAATCGCGTGATGCACTCGAGCCGTATCTGGCATATGTTCGCGTAAATAGTTCACACCAACACTCATTAACTCTGCAGCATCAAGAGCACTACGACCCAGGTGTGGTGCACCAGCAGCATGAGAAGCACGACCTTTAAAAGAAAAATCAATACGGCAATTAGCCAACGAAGATCCTCTCATTACCGCTGGTATACTGTGGGGGTGCCATGAAATGGCAATATCAACATCATCAAATACGCCATCACGCACCATAAATGTTTTTCCTGCTCCACCTTCTTCAGCAGGGCAACCGTAGTAACGGATCGTTCCTGCAGTCCCAGTTTCTTTTAACCAATCCCGAACGGCTACTGCCGCCAAAAAAGAAGCTGAACCAAGCATATTATGTCCACAACCATGTCCATTTCCTCCCGAAATTAGCGCTTTTTGCTCAGGGAGATCAGCAACTTGGCTTAATCCAGCCAAAGCATCAAATTCTCCCAGGATTGCAATTACTGGCCCACCAGAGCCAGCCTCGCCCATGATAGCAGTCGGAATTCCTGCCACATTTTCAGTAATTTTAAAACCTTGATAAGATAATTCGTTGCGATGAAATTCCACTGATGATTTTTCAGCATAACAAGTCTCAGGCGTGTTCCACACATTATCTGCAAGTGTGAAAAACCTATCAGCATTTTGATCAATATAATTCCACACTGGATGTTCATTCATATTATATTATCCCTCTTGTCTTTTAATAACGATTCCTATTTCTGAAGTTAAATTGATTAATTTGCGGGTGTACATAATAAATTCTTTTTTATTATAGTAATTTAAATTTGAAGGACCAAATTATGCGACCATATGGAAGAGAACAACTTGAGTCATTATACTTTGAATATCCAAAGTTTAGAGCACCCAAATTTAATAAAAACAAAGAGGAAGCAGTAGATGTCACAATTGTTGGCGCTGGTCCAATTGGCTTAACAGCAGCATTAACATTAGCAAAATATGGGGTATCTTCAGTAATTTTAGAAGCGAAAGATACATTCAATGATGGTAGCCGCGCAATTTGTATAGCTAGGCAAAGTTTTCATATATTCGATACGCTAGGAGTGATAAATCAATTTACAAAAAAAGCATTAGGATGGACAAAAGGTAGATCTTTTTATCGTGGCAAGCAAATATTAGAATTTGATATGCCTGATAGTAAAAATCAAAAATACCGCCCAATGTATAATTTGGAACAGCAATATATAGAAAAATTTCTTCACGATGAAGCCATAAAACAACCTAATATCGATATAAGATGGCAATCACGTGTTGAGAACATAAATGTGCATAAAGACCATGCGATTTTAGAGATAAATGACCCAAGTCAGAACTATAAATTAAAGACGAAATGGGTTCTTGCTGCTGATGGAGCAAATAGTACAATACGCAACTCAATGAACTTACGCTTGAATGGTGAAAACTTTGAAGGGCGCTATATAATAGCAGATGTTCAGATGAAACACGATTATCCAACCATCCGAAGAGCCTTATTTGATCCTGATTGCAGAAGAGGTGGAACTGTTCTAATCCATAAACAACCTGATGATATTTGGCGAATAGATTATCAGATAACAAATGATGAAGATCCACTTGAAGCAGTAAAAGAAAGTACTGTTAGAGAACGCGTATCTGCAGTTCTTTTAGATATTGGCTACACAGGAAAGTGGGAATTAGAATGGTGGAGTAATTATTCTGCTAATACGTTAGCACTTGATAGTTATCAGCATGGGCCAGTTTTTTTTATTGGTGATAGTGCTCATATTGTTCCTATATTTGGTGTTAGGGGTTTAAATAATGGCCTAGCAGATGCCCAAAATATTAGCTGGAAGCTAGCTTTTTTACTAAAAGGAAAGGCTACAAAAGAATTACTAAATAGCTACACAACTGAGAGACGTGGAGCAACTTTGGATGTTTTTTCTAATGCCATAAAATCAACAAGGTTTATGACACCACCCAGTTATGGATGGTTAACGATGCGTGATGCTGCCTTGTCATTAGCACTTAGATATAAATTTGCAGGCGAACTAGCTAACCCACGACAAATGGAGCCTTACACTTATGTGAATAGCCAAATAACGATGAAGGATGATCAAAGATTTAAATTAGGGCCAAAGCCAGGTGCGGTTATAGAAAATTTTTTGAATGGGAATAATTTTCTGAGTGATGACTTAGACCCCAAATTTAACGTAATATGGTTTGGAAAAAAACCTGCTAAATATAAGCAAGCACTTAACCTAAATATAATTTATATTGATCCAGAATCTGAAATTTCAAAGCATTATGGTGCAATTGATGGTTCAGCTTACTTAATCAGACCAGACATGCACATTGTCGGTCGATGGTATCAAGCTGAATTAAAATCTATTTTATCAACTTATCAAAAAATCCTAAATGGAGAAAGATTGTGACAAATAATGAGATGGAAAAAATATATGAAACACTTGCTATTAAAATAGATGAATTTGGCATAGATAAGTCAAATATATTTTTTGCCAAACTAGTTTTACTTTTAGCTAACGAATTAAATAATTTTGAGAAGATGGCTGCATATATTGAAGAAGCGACTTTAGATTTAGATCATTAAGCTATCACTAAAATCCTAAAGCAATACCCTCTCGACGATAATCAGCAGCTCCATGCAGTCCTGCTGCACTCAATGAAATTGCATGTGTTCCAGAGTTAAGGGGTCTTATCTTAACGACAAACCCCAGTTCAATTAATTGGTCTGCCAATTTTTCTAACCCAGCACCCATTTCAATATCAAAAGTACCAAAGCGATTTATCAAGTTTGGAAAATCTATGGCTGCCTTTACATCCATACCCCAATCAATATGAGCAATTATTGTTTTCACAACGAAACCGATTATTCCACTACCTCCAGTAGAACCCAAAACTAAAACTGGTTTATTATCTTTAAGAACTATCGTTGGAGACATTGAAGACCGGGGGCGTTTTACTGGCTCCACTCTATTAGCGATTGGCACACCATCAATATTAGTTTTAAATGAAAAATCAGTTAATTCATTGTTTAATAAAAATCCACCTGGTGTCATCAACCGAGACCCAAAAGCATTTTCAATTGTTGTTGTCATTGCCAATGCGTTTCCATAACTATCCACAATGGATATATGCGATGTAGAAGGTAATTCTATACTTTGATCATCTGCATAAAAATTTGTTAAATTATAAGATGGCACACCCGGATGAACGTACTTCAAAGCGCGACCAGTTTGTAGAAGCTTTGCTCGTGCACCTAAATAGTCTTTATTGAGTAGTGCTTTAACAGGTACAAAAACAAAATCACTATCCGCCATGTATCGCCCACGATCAGCAAATGAAAGTCGAGAGGCATCACCAATCAATCTCCAAGCTTCAGCTGATTTTGGTCCAAGACTACGCAAATCAAAATTCTCGAGTATACCTAGAATAATACCAACAGATAATGCTCCTGATGAAGGTGGGCCCATACCACATATATCAAAACCTCTATATTTGGAGCAAATAGCCTCACGTTCTTTGACTTTATAATTATTAAGGTCACTTAAACTCAAAACACCTGGATTGTTATTCTTATTTTGAACAGTATTAACTATCCCTTTCGCAATCTCTCCAGAATAAAAACTCTTGGAGCCATTTAATGCTAACGTTTTTAGTGTTTCCGCATAATGAGAATTTCGCAAGATCTCACCAGCTTTTATAAACTCTCCATTCAAACTGAAATAAGTCGCAGTAGAATTGAAAGTTTTTAGTCTTTCCTGATCGTAATCAATGAGCTTTGCAAGTCTAGGTGAAACTTTAAAACCTGTCTCTGCAATATAGATCGCATCCATGAAAAGGGAACTCCACGTTTGATTACCCCACCGCTTCTGCGCAACTTCCATTAAAGCTGGCGTTCCAGGCACACCAACTGATAATCCGCCAACTACAGCTTCAAAAAATTTCAATGGCTTTCCATTTTTTCCCAAAAACATTTCTGGGTTAACTCCACTTGGAGCAGTCTCACGACCATCTAGAGTTGTGACTTCTTTTGTTTTTGCGTCAAACCAGACTAAAAATGCCCCACCACCTAAGCCAGAGCTTTGAGGTTCAACCAAGCCTAACATTGCTTGTACAGCAACCATGGCATCAGCTGCAGTTCCACCATTTTGTAAAACTTTTGCTCCAACCTCAGATGCTAATGGGTTAGCCGTGACTACCATCCAATTATCTGATCTTGCAGACTTGCCATTCACTTCAAACTTTAAGGATGTAGATCCTTCTGGAAAAATAGAATCTGTGATTTGCTCTTCAGCCAGAGCAATACTCACAGTCACAGATAAAATGTAAAAAAATATTAAAAAAATTCTCATCAGAGATTTAATCCTTTCAAATACAAAACGATATTTTGTGATTTTGTTACTTGACCATTACTTATAAAGATATTGCAGCATACAATATTATAAAATTCAAAAAAAATACTACCACAAATTTAAAAAATAGCTTTTATCCTGTTTAATGGCCTTGTATAGCGGTCAACGGAGATGTGGCCGAGTGGTCGAAGGCGCTCCCCTGCTAAGGGAGTAGGCCCGGAAGGGTCTCGAGGGTTCGAATCCCTTCGTCTCTGCCATTACCCTTTTATGTGTTTTGATATTAAAAATAAGGGGGTTTGGTAATTTTATTATCTTTTCAGGAAGCTTATAAAGAGGGGTAAAATTAATTTATTAGGGTATGAACTAGCAACATTAGTATCACGCAAAAATAAGAATGATCGAATCTATATATTAAATTTTATCCAAAGAATTAGTAACTATTGTTGGGCATAAACAGATTGGGAAAAACTGATTCATGTAGCTTATTAAAGAAATTTCTGGAATTTCTTTCTGTTATAAAAATTAAATTTCCTGCATTATTTTCTGCAAACATGATAAGATCATATCAATACCTTCTTCATCGATTGTCAACGGCGGACGGATCTTAAGGACATTATCTTTAGGCCCTTCACTTCCCATTAGTATTCTGTGATCTCGCATACGGTTTTTAATATACGAACACAGATCAGGATCTTCCTCACGGGTCTTTCTATTTTTAACTAAATCTACACCACAAAATAAACCCATTCCCCTAACATCGCCTATTTGTGGAAAACTGTCCTGAAGTTCGTTCAAACCACCAAGCAACTTTTTACCCATTAGATCTGCATTTTCTTGTAATTTTTCTTCATCAATAATTTCCAAAACCTCCTTTCCTATAAGACATGACAATGTAGAACCCCCAAAAGTAGAAAAAAATTCAGGGCCTTGTGCAAAGCTCTCAGCAATCTCATTTGAGGTTATTACAACCCCAATAGGGTGCCCATTTCCAATGGGCTTGCCCAAAACCACTATATCAGGCTCAACCTCTTGCTGCTCAAACCCAAAATAATATTCTCCCAGGCGGCCTAATCCTGTTTGTACTTCATCAGCAACACATAATCCCCCTGCTTCTCGAATATGTTGATAAATATTTTTTAAATATCCTTCGGGAGGTATGATTTGTCCTGCAACAGAGGGAAATGTTTCAGCAACAAAACCGGCTAAACCTATTTGTTTGGACATTAAATTTGAAATAGCAGAGTTAACTAAATCTGCAAATTTTTTACCTCTCTTTAGGTCATCACGCTTAAATCGGCCTCGGTAATCATCTGGAAGATCTATCAACTCAACCCAATCTGCTTGCCCAACTCCTCCTTCAGCATTAAATTTATAGGCCGACATATCAACGGCTCCAGTAGTATTCCCATAATAACCATGATCAAGTGTTACAATTCCCTTCAATCCAGTATGAGTACGCACTAATCGTAGAGCTAATTCATTCGCTTCAGATCCAGAGTTAACAAAAAAGCATGTATCAAGTTTTGATGGAAATTTTGAAAGTATTTTTTTAGCAAAAGCTGTTTGTGCCTGATGAAGATAACGAGTGTTTGTATTTATCCTGCCCATCTGGTTACTCACAATTCTTTGGATACGAGGATGTGCATGCCCGACATGGGGCACATTATTGTAAGCATCAAGGTAAGGGCGGGCCCATTCATCAAACATGTGATGCTTCCAACCGCGAACAAGCATTACTGGGTCTTCATAAGTGATAGATAAGTTTCGTCCAAAATGCTCTCGGCGTTCACTCAAAATTTCTTTTTTATTGCTGGGTGAGTAGTGTGCCATTTTATCTGGTAAATTCAATAGTGCGGCTGGGTTTGGGCATATACCATGCCACAAATACATCTCATCTGGATCGCCAACACCTGGCCAATCAGCCTCAATACCTTCAGTCATCAAAGCTAATTGAAAATGCAAATGAGGTGCCCAACCCCCATTCATTTTTTCATCACCCAGGTGACAGAAAAAAGTGCCCGCATCGATGGTATCCCCAACCTTTATACGTTCCATAAACTCTGGATTAAGATGTCCATAAAGAGTATAAAATATATCATTACCTGGTGTTTTATGTTCAAGAATAATTACCCCACCATAGTCTAGATATCCAACCCGATTTTCAGCCACAGCTACCCTTCCATCAAGAGGTGAATAAACTCGAGCACTGGTAGGCGCAAAAATATCAATAGCCAAATGTACTGTTCGCCTATCTGATGCTTTCCAGGGACCATTCCGAAAAGCAGGTTCTACATATATCAAACGTGGTTCATTATAGTATCCCATCCAAAAGGCATCTTTATGTTCAATCTCTTCACCAACTCTGACAGCCTCCTCTGGAGGTAAAAAAAATGGATTTTTAGGCCAAAGAGAATTTTCCACAGATAATGACCCCATAGGTATTGAAGTTAAATCACGATCAAAAATTGGGAAAAATGAGCCGCGTTTTTCATTCAAATAAGCCAATACACGGTCTGCACCATCAACCACTGGCTTTCCACAAATGCTGCGTAGACGAGCAGCCATAAACTTTGGGTGTTTAAACTTTCTTTCTAAAAACCTCCAAGCCGGTTCTTGTGAAACAGTTATATAAGGATCATCAGGGTCATCTTTTGACATTAACGTGGAGTTAATAACACTAACTGCCAAGCGCATGCGTAATAAAGGCCAGATCAAATCTAATTCACGAGTATCAAGTTGTAGAATGCTGTTGTAACCCTCGATCAGAGTAGCAAGTGCCACTTCTGGCTTTTCATGATCTAGGACAATATATGCTCCCGCAATAGCAACTTCACAAACGCGAGGTGCAAAACACATATCTCCCAGGTCCAAAATACCTGAAATTCTGGCTTTAATATTTAAATTAGAACTTACTAAAGTATTATGATCATTAATATCACCGTGGATTGGTTGAAATGGTTGTTTTTTGAGCAAGGGTAGGATACTTTTGTAATCTTTAATAATATTTTCAAGAATACATTTCCGCGATGAATCTTCGATTAAATCCAAATGATCTTCAACCCAACTAGCGTCACTTAAATTCCATTTTAAATCCCGGTGTAAAAATTCATGCTCAAATGATTTTAATGCCACATCACATTTTGCAATCATGCCACCTAGCTGGCTGATCAAATTTAAACTTTTATAACCATGGTCAACATACTTATGGCCAGGTAACTTTTTAATTAGCCATAATAGGCTTATTTTACCAAATTCATCTTTACATTCTAGAAAATTTTGCCTGGAAAGAGTGGCCACCACCTCTGGGAAAGGCAATTCAGGCTCTGATAATTTTAGGTGATTTAACGCTTTAATCTGCATATCTACAAAATCTTGCAAACACCCAGATCGCATAACTTTAAGCACATAATTCTTATTACTATTTGCTTTTACTAAAATATTTAAATCAAATTCACCATCTAATGAACTTAGTTCAGCCTTTATGCCCCATTGTTGCTCTAAAATACTCTGCCAAATTGCAAAACTCATGATTTTATCTTTTATCTATTATTATTGGATCCCACCTATCGAGTAGAAATTTCCAATTTTCAAGTCTATTAATAATTTAGATGTAAATAACTTATCCCATCATACCTTTTTACTTAAACTTGCAGATTAAAAATCATTTTTTTAAGCCAAGTATTCAAAACGTTTTCTTTAGAGTATTTTTTGGTGCATTTCTTTTTTTCTTCGACGCGTAATTTCCAACCCTTCTTCAGTACCATCATGAAAGGTGCCGAAAACTTTATCCCAATGAGTTTCTATAGATCCATAATTACATTCATAATATCGATGATGTAGTTGGTGAAAAAAGTCACCCATCGCTAACCTATTTTTATCACGTACTATGATACTCTCAAAACCTGAATGATTAGTTATAGCGCTGATCACTTGGGATTGTTGGAAAAACAAAACATGTATTGGATGGGAAACTATCACCCAATGAATTAAAACTGAACTTAACCACAGAATATGTTCAATAGGATGCATTGAGTTACCAGACCATGGCCCAATGTTTGTATTACGATGATGAACTGCATGAGCTATTCTATACAGTGGTGGCCAATGTAGAGCCCTATGTATCCAATAAAAAGCAAAGGCCTGCCAGAATGGCAATAGGATAAAAAGAGCTATAAACCAAAAAGGGTTAACTGCAAACTCAAACATAAAACCATATCCGTTTGCAAACCCCCACATTAAAGCCGCTTCGTACAGCGACCATACAGTAACACCACTGGCCAAGCTCCAAAACATATTATCCCAAACCTGATTTCTGAAGCTAAATCTACCATTATTAGTCATTAACTCTTTATGATCAAATTTTAATGTTTTTCTTTGCTTAGAAAATGTATATAAATATAAATGAGCACCCCCTGCGACCAAACACATTAGAGCAAAATTACGAACATATATTTCAGCAATCCAGGCAAACTCGATTGTCTTACAACGCTCAAGAGCAGGTGTAGCAAAGGTCCAAATAAAGATTGCAAGACACACAAGTAATCCTCTTTCAGTTATGGGAAACCATCTTTTCGTAATCCAGTTCCCAATTCGAGCAGGATTTGGTGGCCAATCGAAATAGGGCGCAGTTTTTATTGGCAATTCTGGTGTGTAATTCCACGTTGCTTTACTTGTTTTTAATTCAGGCTTTTTACCTGCTACCATCGTTCAATCCATAAGTTTTAATTTTATAAATATTGAGAAAACCTTAGATTAAAAATAAATGAAATCAATCAATAAAATGATAAATTAAATTAAATATTAATTATTATTGACCATCCTTAGACTTTGACAAACCCCAACTTTCACTGATAACAACGTCTAATATTTTAATATAATTTCAGCAAAAATGAGAAAAAAATGAGTAGTACAAATAAAAAAATCAAGATTTCAGAGCTTACAACAATATCACATGAGAACGTACTATCATTTGATGCAACAGACCCCTTAGCAACACAAGCAGAAAAATTTAACTTACCAGAAAATCTTATATACTTAGATGGGAATTCTTTAGGAGCTATGCCAAAAGCGGTGCCAGCATACATAGAGGACGCACTTCTAGATGGATGGGCAACGCAGCTTATTACGAGTTGGAATAATAAAGGTTGGCATAATTTACCTTTTACGCTTGCTGATCGCCTTGCTCCAATGATGGGGGCAAAGAAAGGTGAGGTCTTATTAGTAGATTCTACTTCACTGAATTTATTCAAAACATTAGTTGCAGCATTGAAAATGCGACCAGACCGCTCAACAGTTATTTCTGAAAAATCAAATTTCCCATCAGATATCCATATCGTGCAAGGCGTATTAGATAATTTTTTCCCCGAAAAAAAGTTAGAATTATCAAATACTGGTGACGATGAAATAATTTCATTGATCAATAACCAAACTGCGGTGGTGACCCTTACACACGTAGATTATAAAACTGGTGAAGTAAGAAATATGCAAAAAATTACTAAAGCTGCACAAGAGTTTGGAGCATTAGTAATTTGGGATTTATCACACTCACTGGGAGCACTTCCTTTAGATTTAAATCAGTGCAATGTTGATTTTGCGATAGGCTGTTCATATAAGTATTTAAATGGAGGGCACGGCGCACCAGCTTATTTGTTTGTTGCAGAAAGACACTTAGAGCATTCAAAAAATACGCTAACAGGTTGGATGGGACATGCTTCCCCGTTTGGATTTGATATAAATTATGAGCCTTCCAAAACTATAGAAAAGTTTCGTTGCGGAACACCAGCAATCTTATCATACCTTGCTCTAGAAAAAAGTTTAGATATATTTGAAACAATTGATTTCAAAGAATTAAGAGAAAAATCACAAAACTTATCACAATTATTCATTAAATTAATAGAAGAGAAATGTGCTGACTTTAACTTAAAGCTTATTAGTCCACGCAATCCGGAAATGAGAGGCAGCCAGGTTTCACTAACCCATCCCAATAGCTGGGAAATAATGCAAGCGCTCATTGACCATAATGTAATTGGGGACTTTAGAGCACCAAACATTATAAGATTTGGGTTCACACCACTCTATACATCCTATGAAAATGTATGGAATGCAGTAAAAATACTACAAGAGATAATTGAAACGGATATTTGGAAAGATCCAAAATATGCTGTAAGAAAATTAGTAACTTAAAATATGTTAATAAATTTCTTAATTACAGTATAAAAGAGGTTTTATGGACGCCCCAGAAAAAGTTTTAAAAGGAAAAAACAGACCCTTCACTGGCAAAGAATATATTGAATCGCTTCAAGATGACCGTGAAATTTATATTTATGGGGAACGTGTAAAAGATGTTACCAAACATCCTGCCTTTCGAAATTCTGTGTACTCAATTTCTAGGTTATATGACGCTTTACACGATAAAAAAACTAAGAGTTTGCTAACGACACAAACTGATACTGGCTCTGGTGGTTACACACACAAATTTTTCAAATATGCGAAAAGTAGTGATGAATTATTTGAGCAAAGGGATGCTATCGCTGAGTGGGCAAAAATGTCATATGGCTGGATGGGTCGAACCCCAGATTACAAGGCAAGTTTTACAAATACTCTTGGTGCTAACGCCGATTTCTATGGAAAGTTCTCAAATAATGCGCGCCATTGGTATAAAAGAACACAGGAATCCGTCGCATTCGTTAATCATGCTTTGGTGAACCCACCAATCGACAGACACAAAATCGCAGACGATGTAAAGGATGTATATATCTCTGTCGATAAAGAGACTGACTCCGGTATTTATGTTTCTGGGGCCAAAGTCGTAGCCACGTCATCAGCTCTTACTCACTATAATTTTCTGGGTCAAAATATGGCTGCTGAAATAAATGATGAATCAATGGCGGTCATGTTCATGGCTGATATGAGAACACCGGGAATTAAACTCATATGTAGACCTTCTTATGAATTGAGTGCCGCTGCTACTGGGTCTCCTTTTGATTATCCATTGACTAGCAGGTTTGATGAAAATGATGCAATTTTCATATTCGATAATGCATTCATACCATGGGAAAATGTTTTTGTTTATCGTGATATTGAAATGCTTAAAGCGTTTTATCCTAAATCAGGGTTTGTAAATGGGTATACGTTTCAAGGAGCAACACGGATGTCTGTTAAACTGGATTTTATGGTTGGCCTGCTAAGTAAGGCACTCAAGGCTACTGGCAATGATAGCTTTAGAGGCGTTCAGGTATTATTAGGTGAGGTTGTAGGGTGGCGAAATCTTTTTTGGTCGATGACCAATGCGATGGCTGGCGCTCCAGATAAATGGTCAGGAGATGCGGTACTTCCAAACGCCCAAGCAGCTTCAGCATATCGTATTTTTTCAACTGAAGCATACCCTCAGATAAAAGCAATTATCGAGAAAATTGTTGCATCAGGACTCATTTACTTACCTTCAAGTAAAAATGACTTTGAAAATCCTGAAATTGATAAATACCTTAGTCAATACGTCCGAGGATCAAATGGAATGGGACACCGTGAACGAATAAAAATTATGAAACTTTTATGGGATGCAATAGGTACAGAATTTGGTGGACGACATGAATTATATGAACGCAATTATGCTGGAAATCATGAGTTGATAAGAATGTCTGCATTATTTAGTGCTAACAGTTCAGGTGATATGACTAAAATGGAAGCCTTTGCACAAGCTTGCATGGACGAATATGATGAAAATGGTTGGAAAGACGCCGGATATCATAATGGAGAAGATATCTCGATTCTTAAGGATAAACAAAAATGGTAATTACTTCTAAAACTCTAAGTGAAAAAGCCAAACCAAGAGGGAAATACCCCCACGTAAAGCGTGCTGGAGATTTTCTTTTTATATCGGGAACTTCCTCGCGTCGAAAGGATGGTAGTTTTCGTGGTGCTGATCAAGACGAAATGGGCAATGTGAGCTTAGACATTCAAGAACAAACCCGAGCAGTAATTGAAAACATTTCTGACATACTGCAATCCGAAGGTTCAAATTTAAGAGATGTTGTAGATCTCACTACCTTTCTTATAAATATGAATGATTTCAAAGGATATAATGAAACTTACTCCGAATATTTTAATGAAAATGGCCCAGCACGCACTACAGTTGCTGCTCACCAATTACCTCATCCACTAATTTTGATTGAAATAAAAGTAACAGCATTTGCACCAATTTAAACTGTAGAGCATATTTAGGAGATCACCTCTATGTTACCACCTTTCAACCTAAAAAAATGGGTAGAAAATAATGCGGACAAATTTACCCCACCAATTGGCAATCATCAATTGTACAAAGAGCAATGGGAAAACCTTTTAATAATGGTTATTGGTGGCGAAAATTATCGACCAGATTATCATGATGATCCGGGAGAAGAATTATTCTTTCAAATCAAAGGGGATCTAATATTGAGAATAATTGATCCCCTTACAAAAAAGCGTAGCGAAGTTATGGTGAACGAAGGTGAACTTTTTTTATTACCGTCTCACGTGCGTCACTCCCCACAAAGAGCAGAAGGAACAGTTGGGCTGGTTATTGAAAGATTTAGACAGCCAGGTGAAATAGATGCCCTAGAATGGTACGATGAAGTTGGAAGTTTAGAGTTTCGTGGAGAGTTTAAAATTGAAAATATTGAAACTGATTTAAAAAAAGTACAAATAGCATGGGAAAAATGGATGCAAGAACCAAATAAAACAGTGCCTAAACTTTGGCGGGTGGGGGAGCCCATTTAAAAAGTAATTTTTCTAAGACCTGAAAACAAAAGAAAGTATTAAATTGCAAAAAAGCACTGATTGGAAATCCCTAACTAGTAAAGACCTGGAGAGAGAGTATAATCCCAGCTCAGTCATTGGTGGTGATTACCGTCCATACGTACAGCAATATATAACCCAAAGCCAACTTTCAAAAAAGAACTCAAAATTAATTGAATGTAAGTATGGCCCCAAGCCCACCAATACCTTGGATCTTTTCATCCCCAAAAGTGCATCACAAAAAAAGCCCTGCCCTTTGATGATTTTTATTCATGGCGGTTATTGGCAAGAATTGTCTAAAAATGAGTCTCAATTTTCAGCATTGGACTTTGTAAACAATGATATTGCATTCGCAGCAATCGATTACACCTTATGTCCAGAAGTAAGTATTGGCGAAATAATAAATGAATGTAGGGCAGCAATAAATTGGCTACAGCACCATTTTAAAAAATATAATTATGATCCTAAAAACATATATATTTCTGGCAGTTCGGCGGGGGCGCATTTGGCAGCCATGTGTTCTTTAAAAAATTGGAATAATAAAGATCAGAGTTTAGCTAAATTAGCTGGCGTTATTTTAGTCTCAGGTATTTATGACCTTGAGCCACTCATATCAACTACAATAAATAATTCACTTGGAATGGACAAAAACTCTGCGGTGGAGGTCAGTCCATTATTTAAAGAACTTAAAGACTTTCCAAATGCAATTATTACCTGGGGCCAAAATGAAACTACTGAGTTTAAAGAACAAAGTATTATATTTTCTAAAGCTTTGATAGAAAGTGGGGCAAAAGTGCAAACTCTAGAAATACATAATCGCAATCATTTTGATATTATCCTAGGACTAGGTGACGATGATGAAGATCTAGGTAAAAAAGTAATTAAAATGATTAAAGATGGAAGTCGATAAATGCCAAAATATAAACCATTTAATACACAAATTGTAGATCCCTTAGGTGTAAACACATCAATCGCAGCAAGACCTATGGAAATGGGTTCAGACGAAAGTCGAGACAAAATTGTAAAAGAAACAAGTGGAGAGCCTACTGTAGACTACATCGGCAAAACCAATCCTTACATTGACTATCAAAGCATCGATATTCTTCTTTCTTTGCAACATCCACGAAGTGATGGTTATGACGAACATTGTTTTATTATAATGGGTCAAGTTAAAGAAATGTTATTTAAAGGTTTTCACTTTGAATTAATGAATGCGCAAATGCAAATTCGTAATGACAATATCAATAATGCAATGGAGATTCTAACACGAGCAATAGCCTATGCAAAATATATATCAGATACATGGAATGTATTATCAACAATCTCAACAGAGGGTTTCAGTGAGTTTCGCAACAACCTAGGAACAGCTTCTGGTCAACTTTCATTTATGTACAGACATGTTGAGTTTGTTTTAGGAAATAAAAGTGAGAAACTAGCAACAGCACATAAAAATGTTGCACACGTATGGCCAGAAATTGAAAGATCATTAAAATCACCAAGTCTATATGATGACGTTATTGCACTTTTAGATCGAAGAGGATTTAAAATCGATCAGAAAATGTTGGAGAGAGATTGGACACAACCTTATGAAGTTAATATGTCTGTTGAAGCCGCTTGGCTCAAAATTTACAAAGAAGCTTCTCTTGAAAATGATCTCTATAATTTAGGTGAAAAATTAACATCATTAGATGAAAGTTTTTCGATATATAGATGGCGGCACTTTTTAACTGTGCAAAAAATAATTGGATACAAGCCTGGCACAGGTGGTTCCGCTGGTGTTGGATGGCTCGAAAATGTAACGAGCCATCGTTTTTTTCCTGAATTATGGTCTATTAGAACAAATCTTTAAAAGCCGAGACCCAAATATTTTCAAAAACACCCTAACCGCCCAAATAAAAAGCGAAAATACTTAATGCTATCTGTTCATTTTTATTTGAGTCAGAGAAAGAACTTCTAAACCTTAACCCATCCTCCTCAAAATAAATTTACTAATTGAATTTGATTGAAGTGAAATAAATTTGCAAGTTACCTTGACTCATTGAATAGATAATTGAAAGCTCTAATAATTATTAAAATGCGACTCTGGTAGTAATTAGAATAAGACTTCCAGTATCTCGGTAAATTTTAAAACTAGAAGGAAACTATTAATGAATTTTTATGCAAAAAAAATAGCAGCAACCACTGCTATATTGCTAAGCTCTGCAATTATTTCGCATGCTGCGCAAACAGACATTACTATTGGTATGCAACTTGAGCCACCAAACCTTGATCCAACTGGGGGAGCAGCTGGTGCCATAGACCAAGTTGTTTATGCAAATATCTTTGAAGGATTAACACGTTATCAAGCAGACGGGTCAATAGCACCAGCTCTAGCAAAAAGTTGGGATATCTCTACTGATGGATTAACGTACACTTTTCATTTAAATGAAGGTGTTAAGTTTCACGATGGTAGCGCAATGGATGCAGAAGATGTTAAATTTTCATTAGATAGAGCCAGGAGTGAGGAAAGCACAAATGCTCAAAAGGCTTTATTTGCTGGTATAGCCTCTGTCGATGCAGTTGACGCAGCTACTGTAAAAGTAACATTATCTAGTCCAAATGGTGGTTTTATAACCAATATGGCATGGGGAGATGCCGTAATTGTTGCACCAGAGACCATTGCTAACGCTGCTACCAATCCTGTTGGTACAGGCCCATTTGTCTTCTCAAATTGGGTGCAAGGTGATCGAATAGAAATATCAAGAAATGACAATTATTGGGGATCCCCAATAGCACTTGAGAAAGCTACCTTTAAATTTATCTCAGATCCTACAGCTGCTTTTGCAGCAATGATGGCTGGTGATCTAGATGCATTTCCTGGTTATCCAGCCCCAGAAACTCTTCCTCAGTTTGCCGCTGACCCAAGATTCACAGTAATCGGTGGAAACACAGAGGGTGAGACTATTTTGTCTACGAATAATAAAGATGAGCATTTCAGTAATTTAAAAGTAAGAAAAGCACTGGCCCATGCAATCAATAGACAAGAAATAATCGATGGAGCAATGTTTGGTTACGGAAAACCAATAGGCACACATTTTGCACCACATCACCCAGATTATGTCGACTTGACTGCAAATTCAAATTATGACCCAGAATTATCAAAAAAACTATTGGCTGAAGCTGGGTACCCTAATGGATTTGAAACTACTTTAAAATTACCACCCCCATCATATGCTCGAAGAGGTGGTGAAATTATTGCAGCACAACTGAGAGCGGTAGGAATAACCGCTGTAATAAGTAACCTTGAGTGGTCTGATTGGTTAACGCAAGTATTCAAAGGTAAGGATTATGGATTAACAATTGTTTCTCATACTGAACCTATGGATATTGGTATTTATGCAAGGCCAGCATATTATTTCCAATATGATAACCCTACTTTTCAACAACTTATGACTCATTTTAATGCAGAAAGTAATCCTTCTGCGCGTTCAAGTCTGCTCAAGTTAGCACAAAAAATTATTTCAAATGATTATGTAAATGGGTATCTTTTCCAACTAGCCCGAACATCTGTGATAAATTCAAAAATCAATGGGATGTGGGAAAATTCGCCAACTCAAGCGACAGATTTGACAGGCGTAAGCTGGTCAGATTGATAACATTAATTTAAGAACATGGCATGCCTTGGAAAAAGCCCTAGGCATGCCAGTATTAAAAAAATATAACATTTAAAAATTTAATTAATATTGGCATAATGGCATGCTCCACTTTGCGTTTACTCGTCTTATATCATTATCGCTTAGCTTAATCGCAGCGAGCGTAGTCATATTTTCAGTTATAGAAATCATCCCAGGTGACCCAGCATCTTTTATGTTAGGAATAAACGCTCAACCAGATACAATTGCCGCACTCCGAGAACAACTTGGCCTTAATAGTTCTTTGCTCTCTCGTTATTTTAGTTGGGTTTTTGGAATGTTAACGGGCGATTTTGGGATCTCCTATACATACCGTGTCCCAGTTTCTGAACTTATTTTGGCTAGGGTTTGGATAAGCTTACCATTAGCAATTTATGCATTAGCAATTTCAACACTAATTGCATTTCCAGTGGGATTAATTGCAGCCGCAAATCGGGGCAAGCCAGTTGACCTTGCAATAATGGGAACAACTCAACTTGGTGTAGCAATACCTAATTTCTGGTTTGCCATGATTCTAGTGCTAATTTTTGCTATAAACTTACGTTGGTTTTCAGCCGGTGGCTTCCCAGGCTGGGATGAGGGTTTATTTCTTTCAATAAAATCATTAACTCTTCCAGCAATTGCGTTAGCCTTACCCCAAGCGAGTATATTAGCTCGGATAATGCGTTCAAGTATTTTGGACACCCTTGACCAGGATTATATTAGAACAGCCCGTGCAAAGGGTCTTAACCGGCGTCAAGCAATCTGGCGACATGCTTTGAAAAATGCTATGATTCCAGTTTTAACAATCATTGGCATGCAATTCTCTTTTTTAATGGCTGGAGCAATCATTATAGAAAATGTGTTTTTTCTTCCAGGACTAGGAAGATTAATATTCCAAGGGATTACTCAACGAGATCTTATCGTAGTTGAAAGCGTGGTAATGCTTTTGGTCTTTGCTGTCATCATAGTAACGTTTATTGTCGATCTTACCTATGCCGCAGTTGATCCTCGGTTAAGAAGAAAATGATTAAACTTCCTCGTACATTAATTTTTGGTGGTATATTGTTTTTTACTTTTCTAATTGGTGCCTTAATATCATTTTTGTGGACACCTTCAGATGTCGAAATTTTAAACATTTCGTCCCGATTTAAATTACCATCAACAGTTAACTGGTTTGGAACGGACCATTTTGGGCGCGATATATTTTCAATGATAATGGTGGGGGCGCGCACGTCAATTGCAGTCGCTGTTGTTGCTGTAGGGATTGGTATTTTAGTTGGCTTGCCACTTGGTTTATGGGCAGCGTCTCATCATGGGCACTGGGTGGATGATTTGATAATGAGGGGAAATGATCTGATATTTGCTTTTCCATCACTTATTATAGCTATTTTAATCACTGCTGTGTTTGGCCCTTCTGCATTTAATGCCATAATAGCAATTGGAATTTTTAACGTTCCTGTCTTTGCAAGGATATCAAGAGGTGGTGCACTTTCCATATGGACGTTAGATTACATACTATCTGCGCGTGTTGCAGGTAAACGCACATTTAGAATCTCTGTGGAGCATATTTTACCTAACATCGCAAATCTTTTAATTGTGCAAGGTACTATCCAATTTAGCCTAGGTATTTTAGCTGAGGCAGCATTGAGCTATGTTGGCCTTGGTGTTCAGCCACCCACTCCAAGTTGGGGCAGAATGTTGGCTGATAGCCAAACTATGATCTCTTTTGCACCGCATCTGGCATTATTTCCAGGCTTTGCAATTATTTTAACAGTACTTGGACTCAACTTGATGGGAGACGGTTTGCGTGATATTCTGGATCCTCGGATAAGGCGAGCGCGCGGATGAGCTTATTAGATGTAAAAAATTTAAATGTATCCATTCACAATACAAAGATTTTAGAAAATATTTCGTTCAGTGTAAATGAAGGGGAAATTTTTGGTATAGTTGGAGAAAGTGGGTCTGGTAAATCCATGACTGCTCTTGGTCTAATGAGGTTATTACCAGATGGTGCCAAAATAACAGGTTCAGCAATTCTTTCAGAAAAAGATTTATTGGAGACATCAGAAGAAGACATGTGCACATTGAGGGGCAATGCAATTGGCATGATTTTTCAAGAACCAATGACTGCACTTAACCCCGTTCAAACCATTGGAAACCAAGTTGCAGAAACATTAATTATTCATGGTCGAGCGAAGAAGGCTGAAGCCTTAAAAATTGCTCGCGAAAAGTTAAACCGTGTTGGCCTAACTGAAGAACAATTTCCATTAGACAAATACCCGCATGAGTTATCTGGAGGACAAAGGCAGAGGGTCGCAATTGCTTTAGCAATTGCGATGAGACCCAAGATTTTAATTGCTGACGAACCTACCACTGCTTTAGATGTTACTACTCAATCTCAGATACTTCGGTTGTTAAAATCACTGGTTGAAGAAGAAAAAATGGCCTTAATTTTAATTACTCATGATCTAGCAGTGGTATCAGGATTGGCCGATAATATAGCAGTAATGCAAACTGGAACAATAGTCGAAACAGGAACAACAAACGATGTATTTAGCGAGATGAAACATGCGTATACTCGGCAACTGTTTTCCGCATCAAATCACACACCAGTTCGCAATCCACAGCTTGAAGAAACTCCTCTTTTAGAAATTAAAAATGTAGTTCGAAATTATAACTTACCCCGAGAAAGTATATTTGCGCGACCAAAGTTCTTCCATGCAGTACGTGATATAAGTTTTATATTACGTAAAGGTGAAAACCTTGGTTTAGTTGGAGAAAGTGGGTGTGGGAAATCAACTTTAACGCGAGCAATACTTGGATTAGAGGAACTGCAGGGGGGCGAAATTATACTTGAAGGGGATATTGTAAAAGCAGGAAAAAAATTAAACTCAAAAATTAGACGAAAAATGCAAGTAGTATTTCAGGATCCATTTAGTTCTTTTAACCCACGTCATAAGATTGGTCGCTTAATCTCTGAACCATTTTACTTAATGGAAGATAGGCCAACAGGTGCAAAACTTAAAAATGAAATAAATGATGCTCTGACAAATGTTGGATTAAAAGTAGAAGATGCTGATAAATATATCCATGAGTTTTCAGGTGGACAACGTCAAAGAGTAGCAATAGCTAGAGCGTTAATAATAAAACCTAGCTTAATTGTATTAGACGAAGCTGTTTCCGCTCTTGATGTTTCCATTAGAGCACAAGTTCTTGACTTATTGGCTGAACTCTCTTCAAAGTTTAGTCTTTCATACTTATTTATAAGTCATGATTTATCAGTGGTTCGAAATATCACAGATAGAGTATTAGTCATGAAATCTGGTAAAATTGTTGAGAGCGGTGACACTCAAAAAGTTTTTGACAATCCTCAACATGAGTATACCAAAGAATTAATTGCAGCCACGCCACAACTGCCTAAACATTTAAGCTAAAAGGTATAATTTACAAAATTCAGAATTAGCTACGACGTATTAGTGCAAAAATATTTGAGATAATAAATAAAATAGCTGCAAAGCAAACTATTGTTGGCCCTGTTGGCGTATCAAATGAAAAAGAAAGTTGTAATCCACCCAAAACTGAAACAGTGCCTACTATCATAGCTCCAATCGCCATTTTTTCTGGTGTATTCGTCAATCTTAATGCTGTAGCTGCTGGAATAACCAGCATTGAAACAATCAAGATAACCCCTATCACCTTTATAGCAACAGCCACAAATAGTGCCAAAATAATAGTTAAAATAAGTTGCTCTTTTTTAGGTTTAATGCCACTCGCATGCGCAAGATCTGCACTCATGGTTGCTATCAAAAGTGGTGACCAACGCCAATAAATAAGCGCCATTACAACTAATGAACCAAACCAAATTAATAATAAATCTTGTTTATTAACTGCTAAAATATCGCCAAAAAGAAAAGCCATTATATCAATTCGAATGCCAGATATAAATGAGACAGCCACCAAACCAGAGGCTAATGCTGAATGTGCCACAACGCCCAGTAACGTATCCATTGCATATCCCCGACTACTTAAAGAAGAGACAATAACTGCCATAGCTAATGACACTAATAATGCCCCATAAAATATTGGTGCTGAAATAGCTAATGATAATGCAATGCCCAATACAGAGGCATGTGCAGTGGCTTCACCAAAATACGCCATTCTTCGCCAAACTATGAAACACCCCAATGGACCAGCAGCAAGCGCAATCCCAATTCCCGCCAACGCAGCTCGAATAAGAAAACTATCCAACATTGTTTTCTTTCAAATTATCAGAACCATGCGAATGATTATGTTCATGTCTATAAATCGCCAACGCTCCTTCAGTACCACTTCCAAAAATCTCTTTATACTCTGGTGCAGAAGCAACAATTTCAGGTTTACCCTGGCAACATATGTGTCCATTCAGACAGATCACTCTATCAGAAGCGCTCATGACAACGTGAAGTTCATGACTAACCATAAGAACAGAGCAATTTAACATTTTTCGTAATTGTTCAATTTGCTGATAAAAATTTGCAGATCCCGGCTGATCTAAGCCTTGTGTAGGCTCGTCTAGCAATAAAATATCCGGTTTGTTAATTAAGGCTCTTGCTAAAAGTACCCGTTGAAACTGTCCTCCTGACAGCTCAGTCATTTGTTTATCAAACAAATTAATTATACCTGCTTGCTTTGTTGCTTCAGTTAAATCATTGATTGGAACCCGAATGGGTAAATTCAAAAATCTTCTCACAGTTATTGGAATAGTAGGATCAATATGTAGAGATTGGGGGACATACCCAATACGTAAATTTCGTTTTCTTTCAATACTACCCTTGGTGGGAGTTATAGCACCAATAATTAATCTTAGTAGTGTTGATTTTCCTGAACCATTTGGGCCAACAACTGTTACTATTTCTCCCTCAAATAATTTCAAATCTATGCCATGCAATATTTTTTTTGCACCAAGGTCGTAGCCCAAATTTTCTATTTCAATTAAGCTCATGGGGTTACGACTTCTTTGCAATTTGGACAAATTCCTTCTGCTTCTAAAACTGCCTCTTCTATTACAAAATCTGCTGTTAAAGCAGTTTCGTTTAGAATACCTTTAGTGGTGATTGGTAATGCCTCTCCTACCGCTTCGCACATACGACAAATTAAAAATGCCGGTGAATGCTTTTCACCCACATGTGCGCAAGCTATAAAAGCATTAAGTCTTTCAATTTTGTGTGCAAACCCATTAGATACTAGAAAATCAAGTGCTCGATATGCAATTGGAGGCTGAGAACTAAAACCATCTTCCCTTAATATATCTAAAATTTTATATGCCCCTAGTGCTTGATGCTCTTTTAATAAAATTTCTAAAACTCTTTTACGTACTGGAGTTAAAATTAACCTTGCATTCTCACACATCAATTCAACTTTTGAAATACTGTTCTCAATACAATGCTTATGATTGTGTTTCTTAAACGCTAGACTGTCCACGACACATCCCCCAAAAAAAAACTACTTGATATGTTATAATATAACAACTATGACAATTAAAATTATAATTCAACCTAAAAATGAGCGTACCATGAGCAATAATTCTAAACAACACGTACTAAAATCAATGAACCGAGTAGTATACTCGGTAATTACTTGTCTTTTTGCCTCAGCATCAAATGCTGATGTCCCAAATGTAGTTACAGATATTGCGCCTACGCACTCACTCGTATCTATGATTATGAAAGGCATTGGGGAGCCTAAACTACTAATAAAAGCAAATGAAAATCCACATGATTATAGATTAAGGCCTTCAAAAGCCAAAGCTCTGGAACAGGCAGATATCGTATTTTGGATTGCATCAGGTCTTACACCTTCACTAGTGAAGACAATACCTAATATTGCTACTCGTGCAGAATCAGTTGAATTAATTAAACTAGAAGGTACTGAAATTCTCTACATGAGAGAGAACGTTGCTTTTGCAGAGGAAGACCATGGGCACGGTGAAAATCATGACGAACATGATGAACATGATGAACATGACGAACATGATGAACATGATGAACATGACGAACATGATGAACATGACGAACATGATGAACATGATGAACATGATGAACATGATGAACATGATGAACATGATGAGCATGAGAACGTGGATCCCCACGCATGGTTAAGTATTAATAATGGAATGAATTGGTTAGATAAGATTGCTAATAAACTTTCAATCTTAGATCCGGAAAATAAAACTCAGTATCAAAAAAATGCTCAGCTAGCTAAACTAGAACTTTCTCAAACAGGTAAGAAAATTGAGAAAATGCTTGCATCTAAAAATGATGGAAATTTCTTAGTTTATCATGATGCATATCAATATTTTGAGAAAAGCTTTAATATTAGTCCAACTGGCGCAGTACAATTAGGAGATGCCACCGACCCTAGTCCAGCAGAACTAATAGTGCTTCAAAACAAAGTAAAGGAATTAAAAATTGAGTGTGTCTTTACCAACCCTCAAATTGACCCAAGGTTACTTGGAAGTATTTTTAATGACTTAAATTTAGAAATTAGTATTCTTGATCCAATAGGTATTGGTTTAGAACTTGGCTATAATCAATACAATAATCTTTTACTTGAAATGGGTAAAAATATAGCAAAGTGCTTGAAAAAATAATAACGAAAATCTGGGATCAAGATTTAACCAATAATTTCTTTGCTAACTCTACATCAATGTTAGCACCACATAATAATACTATTGAATTTTGATTCCAGATACGTTTTTGAACTTGCTGAAAACCTGCTAAAGCTAAGGCTGCTGAACCTTCAACAATTTGATGCTCCTCAAAGGCCATGCTTCTAAAGCAGTCCTCAATTTCTTCTTCTTCACACCAAATTAATTCATCAACTGTCTTTTGTGTTATTGGTAGTGTCATGGTATCTCTATCAACTCCTCCAGCACATCCGTCTGCTAAAGTATCAAAATGCTCTGTTTCAATCATCTCCCCTGCTTTAATTGAATCAGCCAAAGTACAAGAGTTCTTAGCAGAAATTCCCCAAACTTTCGTGCCTGGACTGTGATTTTTTATCACGGCTGAGATACCACTGATAAGTCCACCTCCACCAATAGATATAAAGAGATTATCAATTGGTTTATTATCCATCTGTTCCAAAATTTCTAATCCAATTGTTCCCTGACCAGCTATCACATCAGGGTCATTATAGGGTGATATATAATAGTAGCCCTCATCTTTTGATAACTTTTGCGCATAAAGTTCTGCCTGACCAGACTCCGCTCCTTTTATTAAAACAGTCACTCCAAAACTCTTAATACGCTCTAGTTTTATTTTTGCTACTGTCTCAGGTAAAACTACTGTTAAGGACGCTCCTAATATAGACGCCGCTTTTGAACTGGCAATTCCATGATTTCCAGATGAAGCAGTTATAAATTTTAACTCACTTAAATTTTCATTTTCAGCTAATGCAGTTAATTTACTTAACGCACCACGGATTTTAAATGAGCCAGTATCTTGGAAGTTTTCTGCCTTGAATAATAATTTTGAACCATGCTGCATTGATGGAATCAACGGTGTCTTAAAGATGTCTTTACCAATGCGGTTTCTTGCAATAGCCGATTTTTCTGCAATAGTTTCAATAGAATTTGGGTCATTTTTCATTATGATTTTTTCCTAATATCTCTGTGATGGCTTTAGCTATCATAATGTCCTGTATAGCGACACCAGATAAATCAGCGACAGTAATCTGTTGCTCGTTCAATCTACCTTTTGATGGATCAACAATAATTGATCCCAATTCAACTATCTTATCCTTACTACATTTAGCTACCTTTAAAGCTTGAGAAATTTCACCTCTATGAACAGCTTGTTCTATACTATCAGTGGCAACAATATCTGCTATATTGATTAGTTCTGGTGAAAGCTCACATTTATCACTGGTGTCAGATCCCATCGCAGTAATATGTGTTCCTGGAACAATCATTTCTTTCTCTAACAATGGGCTTGTTGATGGTGTGGTAGTCACAATAATTTGACTGACTGCACATAATTTATTTAAATTCTCAGCCAAATCCACTGTATAACCCATCGCATGCATATCAGCAGCAGCCAATTTAGTTTTTTCTTTATCTCGCCCCCATACGATTAGCTTCCTACAGTCTGTAACTTTTTGTAGGTACAATGCTTGCAGACGTGCCTGCACTCCCGTCCCCACAATACCGATGGTCTTGACATTTTTTGGCGCTAAACAATTCGCTGCAACTGCTCCAGCCGCCGCAGTTCTGTGGTTTGTAAGCTCACCCTCTTCTAAGAGAACAGAATTAATATGACCAGTTTTTTGGCTAAAAACCATCATACAGCCACTAAATGGACTGAGTCCTATATTGGGATTCTGAAAGAATCCTGTCGCCATTTTGACTACAAAATCTTCATCACCCTGAATTGCACCATATTTAATATGAAGCTCTCCATCCACTTCTGGAAAAAGCATTTCTCCAATAGGTGGAATATTTACTTTACCAGCTGAAAGGACCTTAAACCCCTCTGAGATGACATCAACAACATCAATTTTCTCTAAGGCATCTAATATCTCATCTAGTTTAAATACGTTGGTCAATTTTGCACCTCATGCTAATTTTTAAATGTTGAACTGTAAACTAATTTCCCTAATAACCAATTAAAGTGGAGGACTTTATATTAATTCTTTCACCATTTTTTAATCAATTATTCAAAAATTTTTAAGATGTGAGCGCCATCTCAATAGATTTTGCTAAACCTAACAAATCCTCATCACGTCCAGGCAAACCATCAATCTCTATACCAACAGGCAAAGCAGTCACCCCTCCACACGGTAATGAAATACCGGGAGCACCTACATTTGACCCTAGATCCGTATTTCTGATGTACGTTGGAAATGTTGGTACTTGTACACCATTCAAGTCAATCGTTTCATCTTCTCCAATATTTCTAGCAGTTAAAGGAGTCGTTGGAAAAATAATTGCATCCAAACCATTCTCTGAAAAAGTACCTTCATAAATACTTTTCATAGCTGGACCGTGAATAGTCAGTGCTGCTTCGTAAGCCGTTTTTGGCATAGCCTCAGGGCCCATTTGGCTAGCAAAAACACCAGCAACGTCAGGAGAAGAAATCCCAGCGACTAATTCATCAATATTAATCTCTGAGGCATATTTCTTTAAGTATTTTGGTAAATCTTGAAGGACCTCATACAACACCACAGGGAAACCAAATGCTTCGTTGTGGTTCCAAATATCTGACATGCTTATTTCTTTCAGCTTTACACCTAACTTTTCTAAATTAAGCAATTGCGCTTGAATCACATTTTCTACCTGTGGCTCCAAATTTTCAAAGAACACCTCCGCAGGAATACCCAGTGTTATTTGATTTAAAGGTTTATCTTCGAGAACATAATTTTTTTCACTCAAAATCCCATCAAACAAAATAACATCTTTTACATTTCTAGAAATAGTTCCAACCGTATCCCTAGTATGAGAGATTGGAACAACGCCCTCAATAGAATATCTACCTTTTGAAGGCCTAAAACCAACTACTCCACATAACGCTGCTGGGATTCTGCAAGAACCTCCTGTATCAGTGCCAAGGCCAATTGGAAAAATTTCTGCTGCTACTGCAGCAGCTGTACCTCCAGACGAACCACCCGCAATTTTATCAGGATTTTTTGGATTTCTGACAGGGCCAGTTGTAAAGTTGTTAGATGTAATTCCAAATGCTAATTCATGCATATTAGCCTTAGCACCTAATATAGCATCTTCGTTTAACAATTTATCAATCGTTATTGCATTCGTTGATGTAGTATTAGCCATTAGAGCTTTAGTACCAGCTGTAGTAGGAAAATTTTTAGAATTTATATTATCTTTTGCTATAAAGGGGATTCCACACAATCCACCACCTGAGCCTGACTGCCTTTTGCGATCAGCAATATCAGCAGATTCAAATAATAAATCTTTACTAAAACTTTGCACAGCATTTAAGTGATCTTCACTTGATAACTTTTCCGACAACTCTACTGCATACTCTTTTGCTGAAAGTTTTCGCTTTTCCATTAATAATAATAAATCCGTAACACCCAAAGACATCAAATTTGAAGTCATTTTTTTCCCCTAAATTACCAACAATTTTTTACCATTTATCTAGGAAACAAATCATCACAAATGATCAAGAGTCAATCTATCTATTTAACGAATAACATTTAGATTAATGTAATACTCCCAATATAGTGATAAAGTAAGATTAGTTATAAAGCATAATAAGCAAAAATATAACACTCACATGTTGCTCAACAATCCAAAACAGGCTTGTCAAATCAGTAATGACAGAAGAATATGAAATCAAATTTGGCATTATGCACAAATACAAATTATATCTCGTAAAAGCGCTCCAAACTTGTCAATATAAGTGCACAAAGCTACCCGAAGAGACTAGAAATAAATAAGAGCTGCTACGAGATTGATTGGAGAAGTAGGCTAGATGTCAATAAGACTAAACATAACTAATCTATATGCAAGAATCGCTGTAAAAAAATTTCTCAGAAATAATAAAGATCCAAAGCGTGTTCGAAAATGGTTAGAAAATCAAGCAAAGTATTTCTTTTTAAAGCCTAAGAATTTCTGGCATTTTAAAACGGAATTTAACTATAATGGAAAAAGAACTTCAGGTACCTGGGCTGGTGTAGGAGCAAATAAACCCAAAAATGGTGTTTTACTTTACTTACACGGTGGGGCGTTTGTTTTTGGTAGTGACAGAACTCATATGAAACTCGCAGCAAGAATAGCGAGCAACATTAATTTCAAAGCGGCTTTACCAGATTATAGGTTAGCACCCGAATATAAATATCCAGCAGCTTTAGAGGATGTGATCACAACTTACCAAGCAATATTATCAACTGGCATAAGGCCAGATAAAATTATTTTAGCTGGTGATAGTGCGGGTGGCACGCTTGTATTGCAATTAATAAATCATATAATTGTAAATAAACTAGAGATACCTGCAGCAGCAGTCTTATTAAGCCCACTTGCCGACCTAACATTTTCTAGCAAATCAATAATAACTAATCAAAAATCTGAAGTCATATTGCCTGTTGAACAAATTGATTTTATGAAAGATTCATACTTAGGTTCTATTGATCCTAAAAGCATATCACCACTATTTTACAATTATAAAGGTGCATGCCCAATATTAATTCACGTAAGTGAATCCGAAATTCTATTGGATGATAGCATTAATTTAAACAAAAAATTGATATCTGATGGTGTTGATGTTTCACTAGAAAAAATGGCCAGTACTCCACATGTATGGCATTTAATGTATGGGCATTTTCCAGAAGCCAAACAATCCCTCAATCAAATATCTAAGTTTTTAAATAAAATTTTGTCCCTTAAAATATAAAGCCATTCCTGACAATTCTAATCAACAGTTATAATTGCAGTTCATACAAAGTGTGATAAGGTGCGCTACAGAGGTCAAAAATGGTAGATAATAATAAAAAGACACTAGTTCTTACAGGAGCTAGTCGAGGTATCGGACATGCAACTGTAAAAAGATTTTCAGCTGAAGGTTGGAGAGTACTAACTTGTTCAAGAAAACCCTTTGATGAAAGATGTCCTTGGCCAGGAGGAGCAGCAGACCACATACAAGTTGATCTAGCAGATCCTAAAAGTACAATAAATGTAATCTCAGAAATCAAAGAAAAACTAAATGGGCGTTTAGATGCATTAGTAAATAATGCTGGGATCTCTCCAAAAGGTGAGAATAGTAAACGCTTAAACAGCATAGATACTGACTTAAAAACATGGGGTCATGTTTTTCATGTAAACTTTTTCGCATCAGTCGTTTTAGTAAACGGCCTTCGTGATGAGCTTGCAGCAGCCAAAGGGTCTGTAGTTAATGTAACTTCCATTGCTGGTTCGCGAGTTCATCCATTCGCAGGAGCACCTTACGCCACATCTAAAGCCGCACTAGCAGCACTTACTCGAGAAATGGCTTACGATCTCGGACCTTTAGGCGTCCGGGTCAATGCGATTGCACCAGGTGAAGTTGAAACATCAATTTTAAGTCCAGGCACTGACAAAATCGTAGACGCCTTACCATTGCAGCGGCTCGGGCAACCGTCAGAGGTGGCATCTGCAATTTATTTTTTATGTTCCGGTCAAAGTTCATACATCTCAGGTGCTGAAATTCAAGTAAATGGCGCACAACACGTTTAAGTTTTTAAAAATTTCAGATAATCTTTTTCAACTGCTGAAATAGCTGCACTTAGCAACCTCACTCCGTGATCCCGTTTCGCTAAAACTGAATGAGATCCCACTCGCCCATCTGGAAAGCTATGTTTATGTTCTTCTGGGGGTCCATGCTTGTCACCAGAATGCGCCTTGATATAATCAAAACTTAATTTTTCAGGGGGCAGATCAGCTAATGGTGAACTTAAAATCCTGTTATTAACTTGTGTGATAGCGATTTCTGAAGGTGTCGCATGCATACCTTCCCAATCATCATAAAATAATTTTCGCAATTCATTTACTTCTTTAAAATCCCACCAACTTTTTATTTTAATATGAACATTTTCGAAAGAGGCAGCAGCATTATGTAATAAAGTCAAATTTGCGCCATGACCATTCAAAATATACAAATGCTTAAAGCCGTGCCTTATAAAAGAATCAAATATATCCCTACACATATCCTGAAAGACCTTTGGTGAAAGAGAAACTGTGCCGGGGAAAGCCATGTTAAATTCAGCTGGCGCATAGCTGAGCACAGGAGCGATTAATGCAGTTATATTTTTACCAACCAAAGTAGCTATTTCTCTTGCACAGATCGTATCTGTTCCAATTAATCCTATCGGGCCATGTTGTTCAATTGATCCAGTAGGTATAATAACTCCATCGGAAACGTGCAGATAAGACTCAATCTCCAACCAAGAAGTTGTTTCCAAATTCATTATATTAGCCCAAACCTTTAAGTTACTTTACTAGTTTTACCTTATTCATATTATAACAATTTAAATTAAAAGCCGAACAAAAAAAGCCCCATTTGGGGCTTTTTCCAATATTATAAAATTTGTTGAATTATAAACCGTATTTATCAGCAGTCGCCTTAAAGAAACCTCCAGCTTCTTTAATTTTAATCCAACTGTTAACATAATTTATCCACACTTGATCTGCTTGAGGTAAAAGCATAGCCAACGGCACTGGCGCTCTTGGGGCCTCAACTGGAATCTCACGTAGCTGAGGGTATTTCACCAGTAGGGTCCCACCCTCAATATTTGATGTGACAAAAACATCAGATCTACCTACTAATACTTCTTGAAATCCACGAGCTGGAGCAGCCACTTTTGTAATTTCAGCATTTGTAAACCAGTTATCCACCTGAGTTTCAAATGATGTACCTAAAGTAGTCGCGACTTTTACATTAGGTTGATTAATCGAATCCCAACCATTAAACCTACTAATTTTATCGTTAGTTGTGTAGGCCTTAGTCACAACAGCCGTATAAGGGTCAGAAAATCCTGAAGCCTTCATTCGACTAGCTTTGATACTAGCAGACCCAGTAACATGATACTTTTCAGCAGTTATTCCATTAACCAAAGTTGCCCAAGTAGTTGAAACAAACTCTATCTCAACACCTAAGTCTTTCGCTAGTTCATTTAAGATATCTATATCGTATCCTTCATAACTATTCGTCGCCGTATCTCTTTTACTAAAAGGATAAAAATCACCAGTCGTACCAGCTTTCAGCACTCCAGAGCTTAAAATTTGATTAAGAGCTGAATCAGCGGCAACTGAGCTATTTACCATAAATAATGTCAATATAGCTGCAATATATATTTTTATTAATTTCATCATATTTACTCCCTATTAAAGATATATTTCTCTAAGTTTTAATTAATAACCTAACGCAATCTTTTTTTGCAAATTGTAACTACGCCAAGTTAATCCAAATATTTATTAAAATACTACATCAGTGTCTATCATCATTAAAAGTTAAATGGAAGATTTTCATCTTCAGATTAACAAATTAAAAACCAATTAATAAAATAATTGCAATTCTTAATTAACTAGCTAATGTTTTTGATCATGCTCTTTTTATTAGCGCTCAATCGTACCGGTTTATTCTGAAAGATAATCCTCCATAACTTAGGATCAAAATGTCAAAAAAAACTCTAGCTGTTGAATTCAAAAGTGTAGACAAATGGTTTGATGATTTTCAGGTGTTAAAAGATATAAATTTAGAAGTATCTGTTGGAGAGAAAATTGTTATATGTGGTCCCTCAGGTTCAGGTAAGTCAACATTAGTTAGGTGTATAAATAGTTTGGAGAGCCATCAAACTGGGGTTATAAAAGTCTCAGGTGCTGAAGTGGGCTCAAAATCGAAAAAAAATAATAAAACCCTCACCGAAGTTGGCATGGTATTTCAACAATTTAATCTATTTCCACACCTAACAGTGAAGGAAAATTTAATTCTAGGACCAATGAAAGCTCTCAGATTATCACGAAAAGATGCTGAAGAGCGAGCAACGGCTTTATTAAAAAGAGTAAAAATTCCAGAACAAGTTGACAAGTATCCAAGTCAATTATCAGGTGGTCAACAGCAACGGGTAGCTATTGCGCGTGCCTTGTGTATGGAACCTAATATTATGTTATTTGATGAACCAACGTCTGCGTTAGATCCAGAAATGATTGCCGAGGTGTTAGATGTGATTATAGATCTAGCTAAAGAGGGAATTACGATGATTGTGGTGACCCATGAAATGGGCTTTGCAAAAAAAGCAGCTGATAGAATGATATTCATGGATGAGGGAAGAATTGTTGAAATAGGGGCCCCCAAAGAGTTTTTCAATAAACCCAAAACGAATAGGTGCAAACTATTTCTTAATCAAATATTACAACATTAAAAAAGGCTTATTCGTGCAAAACAGAACAATACTGGCAATACTTTTAGGGACTTTAGTAGTAGGTTGTTCATCAACTGATACGACAGAAGTAATCTGGGGTTGGTATGTAATCGATCCAAGGACACAACAAGGGTGGAATAACATTGTATTTCTGATAAATGGATTTTCTGCCACAATTAGACTTTCTGTTGTAGCTGCAGTTTTTTCTATGATAATTGGCTTGATAGTAGTTCTTCCAGGATTATCAGAAAACCGCTGGGTTCGACTGCCAAGTAGAATTTATGTTGAGTTCATTCGTTCTATACCTTTGTTACCTATGCTTTTATGGGTCTTTTATGGATTTCCCTTTTTAATGAAATCAATGGGAATCGATATGCCAATCGCACCGTTTTGGGGAGCTGTCATAACGTTATCTATTTCCGATAGTGCCTTCACTTCTGAAATTTATAGAGCAGGGATTCAATCAATAGAAAAAGGGCAAACCGAAGCTGCAAAGACAGTTGGATTAAATTATTACCAGACAATGTTATACGTAATATTGCCGCAAGCATTAAAGAGAATCTTACCCGCTCTGGCCAACCAATTTATTTATATAGTAAAAATGTCTGCTTTTGCCTATGTGATAGGAATGCAAGAACTTACGAAACGTGCGTTTGAACTTAATAATAATGAATATAGGGCTTTAGAGATTTACACTTTTCTGATATTTGAATATTTGGTTTTGGTTTTAGTTATTAGTTTTTTTGTGCGTTGGTTAGAAAGAAGAATGGGCTCAGATCAAAGAAAATAACTATCAAGGGCAGTTATCACTGGAAGGAAAAGAAATGTACTGGCAAAACCTACTTAACGAAACTATGGAACGGTTTAATAATTTATCAAAAGAAACTCCTGATACATTTAAAGGCTTCTCTGTGATGGGCCAAGCTGCAAAAAAAGAAGGGCATTTAAGTGAGAAAACTAAAGAATTTATTGCATTAGGAATTGCCATCTCTACTAAATGTGAAAGCTGTATCGGTTTTCATATGAAGTCACTAGTTCGCTTAGGGGCTACTCGAGAGCAGGTTACTGAAGCTTTAGCAATGGTATCATACATGGGCGGTGGTCCTGCAATAAGCTACAGTTCTAAAGCTCTTGAAGCATTTGATGAGTTTTCAAAAAACAACCCGCACTAAAAACTTTTTTGTAAACTCAATATAATATTTTATCATGTAGGAGGATTATTAATGTCTGCTTGGATTAAAATGATTTCTGACAAGGATGCTGACGAAGAGCTATCTGAAGTCTTAAACTTAGCGCGAACGCCTCATGGAACTGTTGATAATGTAATGCGCGTTCATTCTTTAAGACCTAGCACCATGAAAGGGCACGTAACATTATACCGAGCAGCTTTACACGACGAATCTAACACTATTCCAATGTGGTTTCAGGAAACTATAAGTAGTTATGTTTCAATATTAAATGATTGTCCTTACTCGTATGCTAATCATTGGAAGAATGCTGCACACCTAATGCAAGACCCCACCAAAGCAAAGCAAGTCGAAATTGCTCTCAATGCAAAAAAACCTAAATCACATTTTATAGGTGCAGAGCTGGTTATGCTTGAATACACAGAAAAATTGACCTTAAAGCCAGGCGAAATGGTAGAAACTGATGTCATTAAACTACGTGAAAACGGAGTTGACGATGGACAAATTCTCGAACTAAACCAAATCATCGGATACTTCAATTATGTTAATAGACTTTTAAATGGGCTAGGGGTTACTACTAGTGGAGATACCGTTGGATTTTATAAAGATTAATTTTATTTAGATAGTAATTTTTATGTCAATATCTTCTCAAACTTTTTTAGAATACATCAACGATGTAAATATAGTCCCAATCGCACATAGAGGAGCGAGCCTACTCGCAAACGAGAACAGCCTTGAATCATTTAAAAAAGCACTGGGTTTGGGTTATAGAGTCTTAGAAACAGATGTGCATGGGTCAAAAGATGGGACAGCATATATATTTCACGATGATACCTTAGAACGATTAACTGGAGAAAATTTAAAAATAAGTGACTTAAAAGATACTGATATTGACAGTCTAAAAATAAATACTTCATCCATAATACCGCGACTTTCGAGTATTTTTGAAGAATTTCCTGAAGGTTTATTTAACCTAGATGCAAAAACCTGGGAAGCAACTATGCCGATTGTAAATACGATAAAAAAAATGCAGTTTAGCAGCCAAGTCTGTATTGGTAGTTTTAATAATGCACGGATAAATGTGATTATTAACGAGCTTGGCCCAGAAACATGCCATAGTATGGGTACTAGCAATGTAATTAAATTTTTTATAGGCGCACAGCTTGGTATTAAACAAAACTTCACCTCACACTGCGTTCAACTGCCAATCAAACAATTTGGCATCTCCCTTATTACCAGGAAAATTTTAAAATATGCTGGTCAACTGGGGATTAAAATTCACTTTTGGACAATAAATGATCCATCCATAATGAAAAAGCTTATTGAGCTTAATGTTGATGGTATAATGACTGATGATTGCATTCTATTAAAAGACGTAATGCAAAAATATAACGAGTGGCCTAAATAAAACTAAATCTCTACTAAAAAGACTTTCCACCTAATCGCTCAAATAACTTACAATAAGCTTCCTGACCCCTTATAAAATTTTTCAGCCGGAAAAATTCATTTGGAGCATGCAGATTTTCATCACCTACCGAAAAACCAAACATTGTTCCATATACGCCCAACTCTTTTAAGAAAATTGTCATAATAGGAATGGAACCTCCAAGTCGTGTCACATACGGCTCCATATCATAAACCTCCTCTAGAATCTCCCTAGCCACCTGATTTGCATTGTGGCTGCGAGGCATAACAAATGGGTCTGCACTACCAGCTAGTTGCTGAACTTCTGATTTAACACCAGCTGGTAAATGTTTATCCACGTGCCTACAAATAAGATTATAAATTACTTCTGGGCTTTGGTTGGAAACTAATCGACATGTAATTTTAACGCTAGCCTCTGACGGATGGACCGTTTTACTGCCCATACCTTGGTATCCACCAAAGATACCATTCACATCTAGCGTAGGCCTAGCCCAAAGTCGTTCTCTGGTTGAGTAACCTTCTTCACCATGCAACCCAGTAACCTTTAGCTCTTTTATATAAGCTTCTTCGTCATAAGGCACCCTGGCAATATCTGCTCTCTCTTCATCACTAAGCTCCAACACATCATCATAAAATCCATCAATAGTGATTTTACCATTGCTATCCTTCATTGAGGCTACCAATTGACTTAGTGCCATTAACGGGTTCGCTATAGCGCCACCATGTAACCCAGAGTGTTGATCAGTCATAGGACCAATAATCTTTATTTCCGCACCCACCAATCCTTTCAGACCAGTTACCAAGTTTGGTTCATCTGCGGTCCATTGTAGTCCATCAGAAGAAAAAATCATATCGCAAGATAGTTTCTGACGGTTTTTAGCAATAAATTCTGGTAGTTGTGGAGATCCAATCTCTTCCTGCCCTTCAAATAAAAATTTCACATTGACTGGCAGTTTCCCTGTGGTTTTTTTTATTGCCTCAAATGAAATAATCGGTATCAGCATTCCACCCTTATCGTCAGAAGCGCCTCTTCCAAAAACGTTACCATCACGTATTTCTGGCTCAAATGGGGGAGTGTCCCATAAATCGTAAGGGTCAGCAGGTTGTACATCAAAATGTCCATAAATGAGAACAGTAGGTTTTTCATCACCGGCATGCATCCAATCTGCATAAACACAAGGGTGTCCACCTGTTTGCATAACCTCAACATTCTCACCACCCGCATGAGTGATTCTGGTTGCAACCCAGTTAGCTGCATCCACAACATCCTTCTCAAATTCTGAAGAGGCTGAAACTGAAGGAATTTTAACAAACTCTATTAACTCTGATAAAAAACGGTCCTGTTCTTTATCAAGAAAGCTTTTCCAGTTTGACATGAATTATCCAATTCTACATATTAAATTATTTATAATAATTAAAAGTAACCAAATTTATGCTACCTCGTAAACAACATTTTATACAAAAATATTTTATATTCATTTTTTACGTAGCTTAAGGAGAAAATTTTGGCAAAATTTCCAATAGTCGATATTGAAAAGTATTTTAATAGCAATAAAATTGAAAAGGAAAATTATAGCCAAGAAGTAGATGCGATTTGTCGAAACAGTGGTTTCTTGGCAATAAAAAACCATGGTATTGAGCAATCAGTAATAGATGGTATTTGGAATGCTACAGAAAGATTTTTTTTACTCTCAGATAATAAGAAGAATGAATCAAAAGCACCTTTTGATGGCTATCCATATGGGTATTTGGGCCCTGGAAAAGAAGCCTTAGCTGCTTCACAAGGCATGAACACACCTCCGGATTTAAAAGAAAGCTTTAATGGGGGTCCTATTTTAACACCAGCAAACATTACTGATAGTGATGCTTTGTCATTTTGTTATGCCAACACGATTTGGCCAAACTCTCCAGTAGAATTTGAATCTACTTGGATAGCATACTATCAACAAATGGAAATTTTAGCATCTAAAATAATGCAATTATTTGCAACTGCTTTAAGGTTAGAGGAAAAATTTTTTGATCCATACATAGATCAACCAATTTCCGCTTTAAGAGCCCTCAATTATCCCGCACAAAAAAGGCCACCTGAAATTGGACAATTGAGAGCTGGAGCACATAGCGATTACGGGAGTTTAACCATCTTATTACCTGAAGAGAATTCGGTGGGTTTGGAAATTCTGACTCTAAGTGGGCAATGGGAACTGGTGCCTGCAATTCCAAACACATTTATAATTAATATAGGGGATCTCATGGCTAGATGGACTAATGATCGCTGGATTTCCACACTTCACCGCGTAGTAAACAAAGGATCTACAAATAAGCGACAATCGTTAGCCTACTTTCATCAACCAAATTGGAACGCAGAAATACAATGTCTTTCTTGCTGCTTACAAGATGGTGAATTACCAAAATACCCGCCAGTTAAATCAGGCCCTTATTTGATGGAAAAATTTAAATCAACAAATCGATAATAGCTACAATCAATCTAACGTTTCAACATCTCCATCAGCCTTTTTCCAAGCCATAAAACCACCTTCAATATGAAGAACGGGTTTTAAGCCCATATCCATAGCTGTTTTAGCACTCAACGCAGAACGCCAAGCGCTGGCACAATAAAACACATAAGTTTTATCCTGATTAAATATTTCTTTATGATAAGGACTTTCTGGATCGATCCAAAACTCAAGCATTCCTCGTGGACATGAAAAAGCTCCTGGTATCTTTCCTTCTCTTTTTAATTCTCTAATATCACGTAAATCAATTAGTATATGTTTTTCGCTCGAAACAATTTTCTTTGCCTCTTCTATTGATATAGTTTCGACAATTTTATTTGCCTCGGCAATTAAAGATTTTGTACTTTTGACTATTTCTTGGGCCATTAAAGCTCCTTCATAATTTAAAATATTTTTATTATATTGATTTTTGTATTGCTTTTTAATGTTTCATCTTAATATTTGATTAAAGAAAACATTAGCAAAGAATTTAAGGGGTTAAAATGCTTGAACAGAATATTAATGTAGATTCACTAAAAAAGCTTCAATGGAAAATTATGCAAAATGTTGCTGCTGGTGCAATTATTCCATTAATGCGTATAGGAGATGAGTTGGGATTATTCAAAAAACTGGCAGATGGTGGGCCATACACAGTAGAAGAATTCAGCAGCGCTGCAAAAATTGATCAAAGATATTGCAAAGAATGGCTCAACGCGATGTGTGCTGCTGGCTTTTGCTCTCATGATAGTGAGTTAATTAGGTTCCACTTAAATCCCGAACAACAGGCTGTATTTGCCAATGAAGATAGTCCTGCACTAATGATTGGTGCATATGATGTTCTTTCTGGCAATATTCACAATATTGAAAAAGTTAAAAAAGCATTCGAAACTGGTAAAGGGGTCCCCTATGGGGAATCTCATCCATGCATATTTCAAGGTACCGCTCGTTTTTTTCGGCCCTCATATTCCTCAAATTTAATTCAAAAATGGCTTCCTAAACTCTCAAGAGCAACAGAAATCTTGGAAAACGGAGGGAAGTTTGCTGATATTGGTTGCGGCTTTGGGTTATCAACGCTCATGATAGCCGAAGCATTTCCGACTGCTAAAATTTCTGGATTTGATATTCATGAACCCTCAATAAAATCTGCGAAAAAATACGCTATTGATGCCGATCTAGACGATAAAATTTCTTATAGCGTATCGGATGCAAAAAGCTACGTAGGTGAATTTGATCTATTAGCATTCTTTGATTGTCTCCATGATATGGGGGATCCTCTTGGAGCGGCTAAGTATGCCTATCAACATCTATCAAAAGATGGTTTCATAATATTAATTGAACCTACTGCTTCAGATAATCCAACCGAAAACTTCAATACGATTGGACAAATGTATTATTCATTTTCAACGATGGGCTGTGTGCCCACTTCAAAATCACAAGAGGTGGGTCTTGCTCTTGGCGCTCAAGCTGGACCAAAAAAACTTATAGATATTTTGCTGGAAGCTGGGTTTAAAAATGCAAAAATAGTTTATAAAAATGCAACTAATATGGTGATAGAAGCTCAAAAATAAAACTCAACTAAATGGACTATTTATGAAAAAGAGACCAAACTTTATTATATTTATTACAGATCAACATCGGGCAGATTGGTTGGGTTGCTACGGGCATCCAGTCATTAAAACGCCAAATATTGATAAAATTGCCTCATCGGGAACCCGTTTTAATAATTTTCATGTTGCTTCACCTGTTTGCATGCCCAATAGAGCCTCATTATTAACAGGCAGATACCCTAGCCAACATGGCTTAAGATATAATGGGTGCACTCTACCACTCAGAGCAAATACATTTGTTGACGTCTTAGCTTCATCTGGGTACCGAACCGCTACGATTGGGAAAAGTCATATACAACCTTTTACTGACCAAGAGCCTTATTATAAAAATTCCAAAAAAATTGGTCCCATAAAAGAAGCATGGAAACCTGAGATTGGCAATTTCGAACAGGAAGAACCTGGTCAATATTTAGCTGATGGAAGATACCAGTTTATAACACCCTATTATGGATATCAGCACGTTGATATGGTTACTTCGCATGGTGATCGTTGTGGCGGACATTATAGACAGTGGTTCCGCAAAAATGCCCCAGATTGGGAATCATTGCAAAATAACGATAATGAATTACCTCATAATTATTCGTGTCCACAGGCCTATAGAACTCCAATTTCTGAGGAACTTTACCCGACCTCTTATATAAAAAACCAAACAATTAATTACTTAAAAAATCATTATAAAGATAAAGATCCATTTTTTCTTTTTGTTTCATTTCCAGACCCCCACCATCCTTTTAATCCTCCAGGTAAATACTGGGATATGTACTCGCCCGAAGACTTTAACGTTAATTTACCTTATGAAACTCACAAAAACCCAACGCCTCCAATGAAATGGCTATACGATAATTGGAAAAATGACTCTGGCCAATTCAGTCCTCAAACAGCCATGATGCTAGATAATGAAAAAATTAAACAAGCCATGGCCTTGACTGGTGGGATGATCTCAATGGTAGATGATGCGATAGGTGACATTATGAGTGTTTTAAATAATAGTGACCAAGCCGAAAATACAATTGTTTGTTTCAATTCTGATCATGGAGATTATTTGGGAGACTTTAACATGCTATTAAAAGGTGCTCTACCATTTAATTCTGTGACTAATGTTCCTTTTATTTGGTCTGATCCTCAAAATGAAACAAGGCAAACATCAGATGATCTAGCTTCAACAATCGATATTTCTACCACAATTTTGGATCGTGCTGGTATAGCTCCTTTTAACGGCATGAAAGGAAAATCTTTGATATCATCTATCCAAGGTGAGGCCTTCACACGAGAACATTTATTAATAGAATATAATGATGGTGGTGCTCGATTAGGCTTTGAAACTCCTGCCAGAGTGCGAACAATAATAACAAGTTCATACAAATTTAATATCTATTTGGATCAGGATTGGGGGGAATTATACGATTTGACCATTGATCCTTCTGAAACTAATAATCTGTGGGATGATCTTAATTATAGCGGTATCAAGGCCAAATTATCATTATCAATGAACCAAGAATTGATAGGCTTAATGGATGAAAGCCCTAAATCCAAACGCCCTGCTTAAGTAGCAATTAACCTATTTAAGCATAGCATTCATGGCAGCCTTAGTTTCATCACCATACCAACCATCTTTTGGTACGCCTGAGTCATGTTTCATTAATTCATTAATCTTGTCGATTGACGTTCCACGTATTTGCCTTTTTATCCGTCCATAGGTATTTTTCGGTATATTGGCATAATCTTTTGCAACGATTAACGCTCTAGTGAAAGCCTCACCCACATCAGCAATTTCATCAATAACACCACAATTTAGAGCCTGTTCTGCTCTAATAGGGTTTCCACTCTGCATTAACCTACGCAACTCAGCTGGACCTAACATGGACCTAGCAATTTCAAGAAGTGGCTGAGGAAAATCCACTCCAACCCTAGCCTCAGCTAATCCATACATACTTTTTGGTCCAGCAACTCGATAGTCACTTGTTAAGATGAAGAAAAACCCTCCAGCAATTGCGGCGCCCTCAGCTGCAACTATAATCGGTTTTGAAAACTGAAACAGTTTGGAAAAAGTCAAATTCAAACCTTTCACCATCGCGTGCTGCTCAACTGCACTAAAGTTTTGAGCATCTTTCAGATTAATTCCTGCAGAGAAAACTTTAAATGAACTATTGATTACTAATGATCTTACAGAAGTATCAGCTTCCAATTCTGTGAGTAATTTAACCAGATACATCAGATTCTCAGAAGTTAAAGCATTTACTGGGGCGCAGTCCATCGTTAAACTAACAATCCCATCACCATGATTTTCTTTTATTACCCATCCTTCTTTAACCATTTTACAATTCCTAATAAAATTATTATTCAAAGACATAGTATTAGTAAAAATTCTCACCAAATCCTTATGTGAATCTAACATTTATTGACATTTTATAACAATAGTATTTAATTTAATTTAGATCAGAAATATAAATAATCGTTGCCTGAGATAGGATTAATTAAAACATGAAGCTACACTTCGCAAGAAACAGCAGAGCAGTAAGAGTGGCCTGGCTATTTGAAGAACTAGGTTTAGATTATCAAATTAGAAGATTTGACCTGGGTGGTAAGGAGATGAGATCTCCCGAGTATTTGAAACTACATCCCATGGGCCGAGTGCCCACACTTGAAGATGGCTCTATTAAAATATTTGAATCAGGCGCTATTATTCAATATATTTTGGAAAAAAATAAAAATCTAAAATTAGCGCCCTTAAGTAATGATCCAGAATTTGCCAACTATCTCCAATGGTTCCATTATGCTGAAGGCATGATTATGCCACCGATGAATATAATTGTAGTTGAAACGATTTTGTTACCCCCTGAACGTAGAAATGAAATTAATGTGAAAAGAGCAACTAAACTATTGGGACAAATGCTGACTGCTGTTGAGTCTCACTTGTCTGGAAGAAATTATCTTGCAGGGGATTTTTCTGCAGCAGACTTAATGACAGGACATGCTGTAATAATGGCAAGCAGGCTTGGTGCTGACATTTCTGACAAGCCAAACCTAAAAACATATATCGAAAGGTTAACAGCTAGGACTGCATTTAAAAAAGCATCCAGTTTATAAATTTTATTTAAGCTGAGTTATCTATCTTTTATTATAGACTCACACTCTCTGAATTCATTAATTCTTGAGCTAGTCTTTTACCACCTTCAACGCCCCACTGATCAAAGCTATTGATATCCCAAATAAATCCACACACGATTGTGATATATTCATATAAAGCAAACAACCTGCCAATAGCATAAGGAGATGTTACCTCCCAACTAATTAAGTTAGAAGGCCTATTACCCTCACAATTCTTATGCGCATCTAATTGATCTGATGAGCCAAATGCCAATACATTTGCCTGAGCCAACACATTTGATAATAAGAATTGATGACTTCTTTTGTGATCCACCGGACCACTTTCTAAATCTGATCTTCTGGTAAAAAGTATATCTACTGGATTAATCTCAACACCTTGCATCAAAAACTGTCCAAAACTATGCTGCCAGTTTGACCCCATATCACCCCAAATCAGTGGCGCTGCAGGCATTTTAAGAGCAGAACCCTGCAGATCAACACTTTTCCCATTACTCTCCATTTCCAATTGCTGAACCCAAGAAATAAACTTTTTTAATCCAAACTCATACGGTAAAATGGCATGTGCTCTACGTTCAAGAAAATTACGATTCCAAATTCTTAAAAGTGCTAATAGCATAGGAATATTTTTTTCAAATGGTGTTTCTGCAAAATGCCGATCCATTGCATAACCACCTTCTAAAAACTTCTTAAAATTTTCAATGCCAAGCCCCAGCATCAAAGGTAATCCAAACGATGACCAAACTGAAAATCTACCTCCAATACTTTTTGATACCTCAAAAACTTGGTCCGGCGAAATACCCCATGAAATAGCTTTCTTTGGAAAAGCAGTAACCGCAACCATTGATTTCTCATACTGAACGCCACTATCCAAAAGCCATTTCTGCACTATCTTCGCATTCTCCAGGACTTCAACGGTATTAAATGATTTTGAAGATATGATAACTAATGTAGATATAGGGTCGCATGAGGATAAAATTTCAGATATGTGCGTCAGATCCACGCTAGAAACAAAATACAAGTCAAGTCCAGTGATATAATTCTTCAGAATTTCTGCAGCAGCCGATGAGCCTAAATTAGAACCACCAATGCCAATGTTTATTATCGATTTAAATCTATTTCCCTGTCTCACTTTTGAAACAAACCTTTCCAACCTGATCCATTCCTGAGAAGTAAACCTATTCGGATTGCGTAATCCTATATGCTCTACTGATAGGTTTTCTGAAGTATTAATTATTTTTCCATCCAGAAGTGTTTGGATTTTTTTTGAAACATTAGCACTACCAGCTAAATCCAATAAATCGTTTAATATATCTTCCGTTATATGGTTTCGTGTCAAATCAATCTTTAAATCATCTAAACTAAATATAAGCGAGCTTTTACGGTTTTTTTTGTGAATTAAACTCTCAAGACTATACTCACGAATAGCCATTGCTTTTTTTCTCAAGATTGGCGTTATTGGATTATCAGAAAGTTGCATTAACTAGCCTTGAATATTAAAATTTAATTGTTCTTATTATATCTTATCAAGCTCCAGTAGTCCTTTAAAGGGTATCCTTATAGATTTATCAATTATCTGCTAATTAACATATTTATAATACTCTACCAGATTTACATTCTTGTATTAATCTCCAAATATCAAGCAATTACATTTAATAAGGATACCTGTGACCGTACAATTTAATCTTACAATCATTATTGAGATTCTGTTATAAACAATAAATTAATAAATGATTTAGTAAGAGAAATATCAAAAATGTTAAAAAAAGATAAAGCAACTTTTATTATGGAACATTTAAATTTTCATTATAAAGAAACACCTATTCCACTTAGTCACTCTAACAACTTTGAATTATTAATTGCTGTTTTGTTGAGTGCTCAATGCACAGATGAACGCGTTAACCAAGTGACACCCAATCTATTTGAGCTTGCTAACAACTCATTTGATATGATGAGCGTGCCAGTCGATGAAATTTACAATATAATTCGTCCTTGTGGACTGGCTCCACAAAAATCCAAGGCTATTCATAATTTGTCACTAATATTAGTTGAAAAGTATGATGGTGAAGTTCCCAATGATATAAACGCTTTGGAAACCTTGCCAGGTGTAGGACATAAGACTGCCAGCGTTGTCATCTCTCAAGGTTTTGGCCAGCCTGCATTTCCAGTAGATACTCATATACATCGTTTGGCTCAGCGTTGGGGATTAACTAACGGTAAAAATGTCAAACAAACTGAGCTTGATCTAAGGAAACTTTTCCCACGTAATTCATGGAATAAACTCCATTTACAAATTATTTTTTACGGTAGAGAGTTTTGCTCTGCCAGGGGCTGCGATGGTCGGATATGCCAAATTTGCAAAACATGCTACCCAAATAGGAAAAGTGCATTTAAGGCTAAAAAGCCATAAAAAAGGATCTAAACTTGTATAAATATCCAAACAATATAATAGCCGCGATGAACGGTTTTCCAAGAGTTTCCTTACTTAGTAACGACACACCTTTAGAGAATTTACCTAATCTAACAAGTTTATTAAATAAAAATACAAATAACTTTACTAAATTATTCATTAAACGTGATGATCTTACTGGCCTAGCTATGGGTGGAAACAAAACTAGACCACTTGAGTTTATTTTAGGTGAAGCCGTTTCTAAAGGCTGTGACCAAATAATTATAACTGGCGCTGTACAATCAAACTATTGCAGAAGTGCTGCTGCTGCTGCTGCTAAATTAGGGATTGATTGCCATATCCAAACAGAAAATCGTGTGTCAGCAATGAATGAAACTTATCACAAAAATGGGAACGTATTACTTTACAAAATATTCGGAGCAAAAGTATCCTTTTTTCCTGAAGGTGCAAATAAAGATGAAGACGCAGCAGATAAGGAACTAATAAAGATTTCAAAATATTATGAAGGTATAGGAAAAAAACCTTATATCATTAATTTGTCACCAAATCATGTCCCTATTGGCGCACTTGGTTATATAGACGCTATTAGGGAAATTTTAATACAGGGTAGAGCGCAAAACATAAAATTTGATGGGATTGTAACTGCGTCTGGTACAGCTTCAACACACGCTGGAATTTTAGTCGGCTTAGCACTGGAGAATTTAAATATTCCAGTATTTGGAATATGTGTTCGACGCAACAAAGAAGAACAAAAAGAACGAGTGATAAAAGTAGTTAAAAAATTATTAAAATTAATAAATTCAAATATAACAATTGGCGATGAAAAAATTCTTACTGATGATAGATGGCTTGGTAATGGATATGGAACCATGTCAAAAGAAGTTTTAGATGCAATTAAGTTAGCGGCTCAAACAGATGCAATTTTAACTGACCCAACATACTCAGGGAAATCAATTGCTGGACTTATTAAATTAGCCCAACAAAATGATTTTAAAAATAATGCTAATATATTATATATACATACTGGTGGGCATCCAGGAATTTTTGCTTATGAAGCCCTAATCAGTAACTAATAATTTAAGAACCAAGATTTGGTTAAGTTTTATTATATACCTTTCCTAAATAAGCTATTATGAGAAATCTACACAACCTGTAGGAACTAATTCAATGAGATTGTATTATAGTCGTCCATCACCATTCGCCCGAAAAGCATTAGTAGCATTAATCGAAACAAAGCAGATTAATGATGTGGAATTAGAAGAAGTCAAAATAGGACCAATGGCTCCGGGGGAAATCGTTCCAGCAGTAAATCCCTTAGGAAAAATACCTACATTATTATTGCCAAACGGCTCTTCTATTATCGATAGTAAATTTATTTGCAGATACATCGATGAAATGAACCATAATAACCATGGAATAAGGCTTTACCCTGAAGGTGACAATATTTGGGATGCATTACGCCTCGAAGCACTAGCTGATGGGATACTGGAAGCCGCTGTTTTACTAATTTATGAAGTTAGAGTTAGAGCTGAACACCTAAGGGTTCAAGAGTGGGTTGATGCTCAGTTATTAAAAATCACTCGTACGCTACTATATTTTGAAAATAATATCTGCGAATTAGAAAAAGGTATCAATATGGGCAGCCTAAGTGTGGCAATCTCTTTAGATTATCTTGATTTTAGGCATAAAAATATTAACTGGCAAAAAACTTATCCAAAACTGTTTACTTGGTATGCAAGTATTAAAGATCGGAAAAGCTTATCTGACACTATGCCAGTTGATTAAAGTGAGCCCTAATATGAAAATTATTCAAGTTGATACTACGCCCGAAAATAAGATTCTAAAACAACTTTACTCACTTAATCAAGATAATGTACCCAACTTAGGAAGTTTATCTTCAGAATTAGAATTAGCAAGATTAATCAAACTGAGCCATATTTGTATATATGTATTAAGTGCTGATGAGATTGTAGGCTTTATGGTCTGCTTTAGAGAGCTATCAGAATATCATTCATTAAATTATAAATATTTTAATGAGCGAGAAGATAAATTTATGTATGTCGACAGAATTGCCATAAAGAAAGGTCACGCAAATAAGGGGCTTGGGTCAAGTTTATATGAAAAATTATACAAATTATCAGCCCTAGAACAATTACCAATCTGTTGTGAAGTTAATACCAAACCAATCAACCAGGTTTCATTAAACTTTCATTATAAAAATGGATTTGAACCAGTAGGTGAATATGATTTCGATGATCATTCAGTAGCTTACTTAAAAAAAGAAAATCATTTTTAAATCATAATTAAAACTTAATCTATAGAAACTGTTAATGACAAAAAATAATTTATTAGTAATCCTAGGAAATCAATTATTTCCAATTGAAAAAATCAACAAAATCGGTTGTAAAACTATCTTCATGAAAGAGGACCTAGGTTTAACCACGGATTACCTTCACCACAAGTTAAAGATTCTAATGTTCTTTATAGCAATGCGCGAGTATAGGGATGAGCTGATTGATAACGGATACCAGGTTATTTACCATTCGATTGATGATCATACTTTTACTTCCCCCTTTATGGAAGTTTTGCACAAAACATTACTGAAACATAAAATTACAACTATAAATTTTTTTGAAATTATCGATAAAACTTTCTGTCAAGAATTTGAAAATTATAAATCTAGAAGTCATGCTACTTTTTTAGAACATCCTTCGCCAATGTTCATATTTAGTAAAGAAACCTTTAACGGGTTTTCTGACCAACGTAATTTAAGAATGGGATCATTTTACAAGACAGCACGTTTAAATCTTAAAATTCTAATTGATTCTGATAATAAGCCAGTTGGAGGCAAATGGTCTTTTGATGAAGACAACAGAAAAAAACTACCAAAAAATATTTCCATACCGTCTGTACCCAGTCCAAATGAGTCAAAATATACCAAAAACCTTACTTCGAAAATAGACACATTATTCAAAGGTCATCCAGGGTCATTAAGTAATCTTTGGATGCCTACCAACAGGAAAGATGCGTTAGTTTGGTTAGATAATTTTTTTGATAATAGATTTCATAATTTTGGCCAGTTTGAGGATGCCATCAAAGCTGGAAACAATTTCATTTTTCACAGTGCCCTAAGTCCAATCCTAAACATAGGCCTAGTAACGCCTAATGAGGTAATCCATAAAGCATTAAACTATGCAAAAAAAAATCAAATACCTTTGAATTCTTTAGAAGGATTCATTAGACAAATAATAGGTTGGCGGGAATTTATTAGAGGTATTTACCAAACAAGAAGCAAAGAGCAAGAACAGTCCAATTTCTTTGGCCATTACGGAAAATTAACAAGCCACTGGTATGATGGTACTACTGGTATAGAGCCTTTGGATGATGCTATCAAAGACTGCATAAACTTTGGGTTCACTCACCATATTCCAAGACTAATGATCATTGGAAATATTATGAATCTTGCACGAATTCATCCTAACGAAATATATAAGTGGTTCATGGAAATGTTTGTTGACTCATCGGAATGGGTTATGGTTCCCAATATTTACGGAATGGCTACTTTTGCTGATGGAGGAATATTTGCAACTAAACCTTATTCTTGTGGCTCCAACTATATCTTAAAAATGAGCAATTATAAAAGAGCTGATTGGTGTGACGTTGTAGATGGTTTGTATTGGAAGTTCATGTACGATAATCAAAATTTCTTTAAGAAGAACCCCAGGCTAGCAATACTTACTAAATTCTTAGATAAAATGGATAAAGATAGAAAGACCATGCTTTTTGAACAATCAAATATATTTATCTCCAAAAAAACATTATTAGCTTAAGGGTTAATCTAAGTTACCCAAGATAAGGATCATAGAGGCGTTAGAACAAAGCGGGCAAGTCCAAAACATGCATTAAAAGGCAACCGATTGAATAGCCTTAATTGTTGTTTGCTACGAGAATAGCTTATAAACTTTCGACTATGGGTTCCGTTTAAAGTCATTAACAGGGAGATCCCACCAGTTTATACCTTGCTTTCTAAGCTTGTGCTGACGATGCATGAGGTCAAAATGGGATATCACCATTAAAGGGGAGATATAAGCTTTAGTTTCACTGGCCCAGAATGCGAAAAACCCACCAAAAGGTGGGCTTAATCATCACGTCTTAGCTAGTTCGACGAAAATGGTTGCGGGAGTAGGATTTGAACCTACGACCTTCAGGTTATGAGCCTGACGAGCTACCGGGCTGCTCCATCCCGCGACAATTACACATAATGTGCACTAGTGCCACAATAACACGTGGTAAAATTTCATCGTACTAGAGTTGATTTAGAACTTATTAAGTTTGGCAATGACCTACTCTCCCACGTCTTAAGACGCAGTACCATCGGCGCGACGGCGCTTAACTGCCGAGTTCGGGATGGGGTCGGGTGTTTCGCTCGCGCTATGATCACCAAACTAAATAAATTCTAAATCACACGAGACTGTCTTTCCAAAAATCAGCATGACTGACCAGTAAATCTATCTATTACTGGATCAAATCAAGCCTATCGGGCAATTAGTACTGGTCAGCTGAGTGGCTTACACCACTTACACCTCCAGCCTATCGACGTGGTAGTCTACCACGGCCCTCAAGGGAGACCTTGTTTTGAGGGGGGCTTCCCGCTTAGATGCCTTCAGCGGTTATCCTGTCCGATCTTAGCTACCCTGCACTGCCGTTGGCACGACAACAGGTCCACCAGTGGATCGTTCACCCCGGTCCTCTCGTACTAGGGGCAACTCCTCTCAAGTCTCCTACACCCACGGCAGATAGGGACCGAACTGTCTCACGACGTTCTAAACCCAGCTCACGTACCTCTTTAAATGGCGAACAGCCATACCCTTGGGACCTGCTCCAGCCCCAGGATGAGATGAGCCGACATCGAGGTGCCAAACACTGCCGTCGATATGGACTCTTGGGCAGTATCAGCCTGTTATCCCCGGCGTACCTTTTATCCGTTGAGCGATGGCCCTTCCACACGGGACCACCGGATCACTATGACCGACTTTCGTCTCTGCTCGACTTGTCAGTCTCGCAGTCAGGCAGGCTTCTGCCATTGCACTCAACGAGCGATTTCCGACCGCTCTGAGCCCACCATCGCGCGCCTCCGTTACTCTTTAGGAGGCGACCGCCCCAGTCAAACTACCCACCACACAGGGTCCCGGATCCGGATAACGGACCGCGGTTAGACATCAAGCAAGCAAGGGGTGGTATCTCAAGGGAGGCTCCACAGCAACTAGCGTTGCCGCTTCAAAGCCCACCACCTATCCTGCACATTGCTGACCTAATGCCAGTGTGAAGTTGTAGTAAAGGTGCACGGGGTCTTTCCGTCTAACCGCGGGAAGCCTGCATCTTAACAGGCAATTCAATTTCGCTGAGTCTACGTTGGAGACAGCGGGGAAGTCGTTACGCCATTCGTGCAGGTCGGAACTTACCCGACAAGGAATTTCGCTACCTTAGGACCGTTATAGTTACGGCCGCCGTTTACTTGGGCTTCAATTCGACGCTCTCACATCTCCTTTTAACCTTCAAGCACCGGGCAGGCGTCAGACCCTATACGTCGTCTTGCGACTTCGCAGAGCCCTGTGTTTTTAATAAACAGTCGCCACCCCCTGGGTTGTGCCCCCAACCGAAAGTTGCCTTCCGATCGGGCCTCCTTCTCGCGAACTTACGGAGGCATTTTGCCGAGTTCCTTCAACGTAGTTCTCTCAAGCGCCTTGGTATTCTCTACCTATCCACCTGTGTCGGTTTAGGGTACGATCTAACGGAGGGCTATTTCCAGGAACCGTCCAGCAGCCCAACCAATCCAATTAGGTTGAACTACATTTTCGATCCGTCACATCCTCCTGGCCCAGGAATATTAACCTGGTTCCCATCGTCTACGCCTTTCGGCCTCGACTTAGGGGTCGGCTTACCCTGCTCAGATTAGCTTTAAGCAGGAACCCTTGGATTTTCGGCGAGAGGGTCTCTCACCCTCTTTGTCGCTACTCATGTCAACATTCTCACTTCTGATCACTCCACCGGATCCCTCACAGGCCGGCTTCACAGTCAGAACATTGCCTCCGTAATAACCTAAGTTACTAAAGAGGCAGCGTTCTATATCACAGAACGCTCCGCTACCACACCTTGCGGTGTCCTAAGCTTCGGCTCATGGCTTGAGCCCCGGTACATCTTCGCCGCAGGATAACTTAATTAGACCAGTGAGCTGTTACGCTATCTTTAAATGATGGCTGCTTCTAAGCCAACATCCTGGTTGTTTTGGTCGTCCCACCTGCTTTCCCACTTAGCCATGAATTAGGGGCCTTAGCTGTAGGTCAGGGTTGTTTCCCTTTCCACTATGGGCGTTAGCACCCACAGTGTGTCTGCCAGATATTACTCCCGGGTATTCGGAGTTTGGTAAGGATCAGTAAGACGGTGAGTCCCCATTACCCTTCCAGTGCTCTACCCCCCGGGGTATTCGTCTGACGCTCTACCTAAATAGATTTCGCGGAGAACCAGCTATCTCCGAGTTTGATTGGCCTTTCACCCCTAGGCACAGCTCATCCCGTAACTTTTCAACGTTAGTGGGTTCGGTCCTCCAGTAAGTGTTACCTTACCTTCAACCTGGCCATGCCTAGATCACTCGGTTTCGGGTCTGATCCATCTAACTCATTCGCCCTATTAAGACTCGCTTTCGCTTCGCCTACACCTAACGGCTTAAGCTTGCTAGATAGACCAAGTCGTTGACCCATTATACAAAAGGTACGCCGTCACCTCTCAAGGAGGCTCCGACTGATTGTAGGCGTTCGGTTTCAGGATCTGTTTCACTCCCCTTGTCGGGGTGCTTTTCACCTTTCCCTCACGGTACTGGTTCACTATCGGTCAGTAAGGAGTACTTAGCCTTCGAAGGTGGTCCTCCGATGTTCAAACAGGATTTCACGTGTCCCGCCCTACTTAATACGTCCAATCGTGCTTCTCGTACGGGACTGTCACCCGCTATGGTCCAGTTTTCCAACTGGTTCTGATCGCACTCATGGCTCGGCTGGTCCCCGTTCGCTCGCCGCTACTAGGGGAGTATCTATTGATGTCCTTTCCTCCGGGTACTTAGATGTTTCAGTTCCCCGGGTTTGCTCTTAAAACCCTATATATTCAGGTAATAAGTACTTGTTTTACCCAACTATTGAATAACAGAAGTTATTCAATAGTTGAGTATCAAGTGGGTTGCCCCATTCGGAAATCTGTGGGTATAGCGCCTATTCACGGCTAACCACAGCATATCGCAGTGTATCACGTCCTTCATCGCCTCTTACTGCCAAGGCATTCCCCAAACGCCCTTTTCGCGCTTGATTTGATCCAGAAAAAGTTAGACTTTTTCTAGGTCAGCTTCATGCATGCACATTCCCTAACCGCACCTGCATGCAACAGATACGGCTAAACTGTTTCATCACCACTTTGCAGCGGGTTTGAAACAGCAGTTGAACAAGGAACTGTTCAACTTGGTTAGTGTTTTGACTTGGAAAGACTGTAAACTAATATAACATCGATCAGCTGACCGCACTGGAAAGCTAATCGCTAGAATCTTACAAAGCTCCTTGGTGAGGAACAAAGTTCGAATTGTCCGTTACCGGACACACTAATATCCAAAAAAAAGGATAAAGCATAAAATTTACGTCTCGTGTTATTACTCTATATACGATGTCAATCATTCGATAAACGAATGTTAAAACTCACTAATGAGTTTTAAGATTGGTTTAAATTTTCAAAAAGGTTGGTGGAGCCTAGGAGAGTCGAACTCCTGACCTCCTGAATGCAAATCAGGCGCTCTACCAACTGAGCTAAGGCCCCAATTACTGTAAAATATTAAGATTAATAATATCAGTTAAGAAATTATCAACATAAGTATTCACTATACTTTAGAAAATTGGTGGGTCGAGGAGGACTTGAACCTCCGACCTCACGCTTATCAGGCGTGCGCTCTAACCAGCTGAGCTACCGACCCAGACAGGCCGCAGGCCTGAAACTAATTATTGAAGAGATATGAGGACGGCCTGGCCGGATGTTAGATC
>JAOGYN010000004.1:65000-174030 GCA_028112705.1 Paracoccaceae bacterium
GCCATGAGTAATATAGACAGCACGAGAGATTTATCAGGGATTAGAAATAGCACTAAGCAACTCATTGAGCACAAAAGGTTGCCAACAAATATAATTTTTTTCTTTGAAATAAATATTCTATCTAAGGGGCCATAAACAAAGCTACCCAAAATCATTGCCAAGCCCATTATCAATGTAGCTGTTCCAATCATTTTGTTGGACACCATAAATACGTCTGACAGGTAAGGACTGATCCATAAGCCCCTAATGCCAGCTGCAGGTGCATATGTGACTGCCATGATTGCTATAATTGGCCAGATAATAGGCATCTTCAATATTGAGATAACTGACGTTCTCTCCTTATTTTTAGAAACTAACTTTTCAGGATTTTTTACGTAAACATAAATTAAAATAGAAATAGCAAAGGTAATAAATGCTAAACTTAAAATTGCTCCTCTCCAACCAAGAGCTTGAACAGCAAAAGTTAAAGGCAAGGCACTAGCCACATTACCCATAGTCCCCAGTCCGAGACTTACACCTGCTAAAGTTGCAAAAATCTTTGGTGAAAATGATCGCGCGAAGATATAATATGCAGACATTAGTATAGGAGAGCAGCCAATACCAATCAAACCCATAGCCAAAATAATTTGATTTGAATTTTCAGCAACTGAAAAAAGAAATGCACCGCCGGCTCCACCAACTGCTAATAACAAACTTGCTGTTATTTTTGGGCCTATTTTATCAAGTGCAACGCCCACTGGGATTTGCATAGCTGCAAATGTTAAAAACCAAACCCCAGAAGCCGTCGCCAACGTTTCTGGTGTAATGCCCAAGTCAGAATACAAATCTGGAGCTAAGACAGCAAGAAAAGCACGATAAAATTGACTTAAGACATAACCAAGCACCAAACAAAGTATTCCAGCATTCAAGATAACACCCTTTGAATTAACTTATAAAACATATGTCCAAAACTTACTTTAAGCGTAACTCTATCCCTTATTACCATCAGTTACTTGACTTTAAACGATAGCTATCACAAACCAGACCAAATAAATAGGCATCCAAGATGAATTCTGACGATAGGTTAATTGTAGCTCTTGATGTTCCAGACGCCCTTAATGGACTGGATATTGTGAAAAAATTGGGCGATTCAGTCTCCTTTTATAAGATTGGCCTGGGAATGCTCACTGGTGGTGGAATGGCACTAGCAAATGAATTAAAACAAGACCTTAATAAAAAAGTTTTTATGGATCTTAAGTTATTTGACATAGGCGCCACCATAGAACGAGCAGTCCATGGATTAACACAATATGATATAGATTTTCTAACAGTTAATGGGGATCCTCAAGTGGTAAAAGCAGCAATAGAAGGAAAAGGAGTTAAAAATACAAAGATATTGGCAGTGACATTTTTAACATCGCTTGATCGGCAAGATCTAACAAACAACTTGATAAAGGATGGAAAATTAGACGACTTAGTAATAGAGCGTGCAACACGTGCTTTTGAAGCTGGGGCAGACGGAGTAATTGCCTCGCCTCAAGAAGCATCAAGAATTAGAAACATACCAGAAGCCATGGGTAAAATAATAGTTACTCCAGGCATTAGGCCTATAGGATTTGAAAAAGGTGATCAAAAGAGAACGACCACTCCACTAGAGGCACTATCAAATGGAGCTGATTATTTGGTGATTGGCAGACCTATAATAAAAGCAAAAAACCCTCGGTTGGAAATCAGTAAAATTATTAAAACAATCGAGACACTTATTTAATGCCGTCGGTCTGTCGAGATTGTGTAACTCTTTATGATGGCAAGTCACGATGCACAAAATGCAATTCTCCACGCATACTAAACCATCCTGAACTTTATACTCTTTCAATTGCGCATATGGACTGTGATGCTTTTTACGCATCAGTTGAAAAGAGAGACAATCCTAATCTAGCAGATAAACCAGTAATTATTGGAGGTGGCGCACGTGGAGTTGTAAGTACCGCTTGCTACATTGCGCGCATCAAGGGCGTTAGGTCAGCAATGCCAATGTTTCAGGCTCTAAAAAAGTGTCCAGAGGCCATCGTTATAAAACCTCGTATGGAAGTATACAGCAATATTTCTAAATCTATCAAGCAAATGATGACTGAATTAACTCCAGCAGTAGAGCCACTATCCCTTGATGAGGCATTTCTTGATCTTACCGGCACAGAAAAATTGCATGGATCGCCACCAGTCGTACAATTATGTATTTTATTAAAACGCATATCAAGTGAACTTGGAATAACTGGCTCAATTGGGCTCTCACACAATAAATTTTTAGCAAAAATAGCTAGTGATCTAGAAAAACCCAAAGGATTTTCAATCATAGGCTTGGAAGAGACAGATGCTTTTCTATCAAACAAACCGGTTAAATTGATATGGGGTGTGGGCACCACTTTTCAAGATAAATTAGAAAATGATGGTATTCGAAAGTTTTCAGATATCAAATCAAGGACGCAAGAAGAATTAATAAAAAGATATGGTCAAGCTGGGCTTAAATTATGGCACCTCGCGAGAGGCCAGGATCCTCGAAAAATATCAGCTAACGCCCCAGTAAAAAGTATTTCTAATGAAACTACATTTTATGAAGATACGTCTGATAGAGATCTTCTAGATGGTCATATCTGGAGACTTTCAGAGAAGATTGCTGATAGAGCTAAAGCAACCAACCGTATAGGCTCTGTGGTCAGCATTAAACTAAAGCGCAAAGATCATAGTCAGCTAACTCGTAGATTAAGCCTTAGAGAGCCAACCCAAATGTGTTCATTAATTTACCAATCAGCTAAATCTCTTTTAGACAAAATAGAGGATAAAGGGCCTTTCAGATTAATCGGTGTTAATCTTTCAAAAATAACACGCTCTTATGCAGAAGATGAATATAATGATTTAATCGATTTTGTGGGTAAAAATAGCATAAATGTAGAAAAGGCTACAGATAAAATAAGACAAAAATTTGGTAAGAACGCTATCTTAAGGGGACGTTCTTTAAGATAATTTTACTCTGCTGCAATAGATTTCTGCTCAACTCCCAATTGAACTAACTCATATAAAACTGCTGATATTCTTCGCTTAAAATCGTTAAAATTTGCTATTTTCTCAATTTCTAATTCATTCATATATAAGCTGCGATTAATCTCTATCTGAATAGCATGTTGTTTCAGCTTTGGATCACCATAGTTCTGTGTAATGAAACCTCCTGAAAAAGGTCTATTTCTCACCACGTTAAAACCTTGTTTTATGAAAGCTTCCTCAGTCTTCTCCAAAATATGCCTATCACAAGATTTCCCAAAGCAATCTCCTAGAATAATATCAGGTACTTTTTTCCCCAAATTAGTTAAAGATTTAACTGCTTGTTGAGGCATCGAATGACAATCGAATAACACAACCTTTCCCCAAACACTCCTTGTTGTTCGTAGGGTTTTAGCCAACTCCTTGTGATAGGGGTAATAGTAATTATTTAATCGTTCTTTAGCCTCCTGAAAAGACATTTTTCCTGATTTAATAACCCTTCCGTTTGCCACAACGCGAGGGATCACCCCTAGGCCTGAAGGAATTGGTTTATAATTCACTTTACCTCTTAGTCCAAAAATAAGCTCTGGGTCCAACTCACTCTCGTCTCGGTTTAGATCAACAAAAGAACGTGGAGCATTGGCTGAGATTAACGGCGAACCGTATGTAGTCACTTCTGAGAAAAGCTCATTGACAAAAGCATCTTCAGAGGATCTCAATTTGAGAAAGTCTAGTTGAAAATCATTTTTGAAAGTTTCACTATATGCTGTTCCAGAATGTGGGGAGGAGAATACACAGAAGGATTTCTGCCTTAACGGCACGCATAATTCATAGGGTTGGGTTTGCATCAATTTTAATCCTTACAAAATGTTTAATATATAATTACTAGATTGTCCGAAAGGCCTTGATCCCAATCAAATTCCCTTTTATAGACCTGAGACCGATGCGTTGCGCATTCTCTACAATAATGATTCTGTGGGAGCATGGTTTTTAATGGGCGTATAGCTCAGCGGTAGAGCACTACGTTGACATCGTAGGGGTCACTGGTTCGATCCCAGTTACGCCCACCAAAAATCCTCAATAATTGAGGTAAAGAAAATGGCGCAAGCGCGCCTCGAAAGGAAGAGAACTATGAAGGTAAAAAACTCGCTCCGCTCGTTAAAAGCGCGCCATAGAGATTGTCGTATTGTTCGCCGTAAAGGCCGAGTATATGTAATTAACAAAACGCAAAGGCGTTTCAAGGCTCGTCAAGGTTAATACAAGTACTTAAGAAAATTAAAATTTTCTATGATTGATATGATCTTTTATCTTCAATGACTAATCCATCTTTTGGTAGAGTTCCTGGTGAACAAATGATTACTTCACCTCTCAATTTGAAGACACTAGTTATTGACGATTCATATCTCGAACTGTCTTCATTTAGTGTTTCGATCATAATAGTCATTTTATCTTTTTCGCCCACTCTATCAGCAACAACTCGTGCTTTTATAATATCTTTATTAACCTCAACAAAATCAGCCACCTGCTCTGGCCTCACGAACATTCCTTTAATCTTAGTTGTTTGATCAGCCCTACCAAGCCAACCCTTAATGCGCATATTTGTTCGCCCACAAGGGCTTTGTCCTGGCTGTACAGCGGACATATCCCCTGTAGCAAATCTGATTAATGGATAATCTTTGTTTAGAGTTGTCACAATAATCTCTCCCACCTCACCCTCAGGTACTGGTATTCCTGAGCCTGGGGTCACAATCTCTACAATAACTCCCTCATCGACAATCATACCGTCCATAGCAGTGGACTCATAAGCAATATTACCAAGATCTGCCGTTCCATAAGACTGCAGGCAAGTAATGCCCCGATCAATATACTCTTGCCTGAGTGAAGGAAATAGAGCCCCACCCCCCACAGCAGCTTTAGTCAGTCGGCTTAAGTCAAGTTTTAAATCATCTGCTTTATCCAATAATGTTTTTAAAAAATCTGGAGTTCCTGCGTATGCTGTAACTCCTATATCAGCTGCTGCTCTAACCTGTAGTTCACTCTGTCCCACACCAGCTGGGAAAACTGTCGCGCCGACTGTACGGGCCCCATTTTCAAACATCATCCCAGCAGGTGTCATATGATAAGAAAAACAATTTTGTACTATATCATTATGTCCAATTCCGAGCGCGTGTATAAAACGCCCCATTCTCCACCAATCATTTGCAATTCGACCTGGTTCATATATTGGGCCTGGTGATTGAAAAATATGCTCAAAACTACTTGCAGTACCTGGAGTGTACCCACCAAATGGAGAGATCTTCCCTTGAGCATCACTTATCAAGGATTTGCGAGTAATTGGGAGCTCAGCCAAACTACTCAAAGAAGAAAATTTCTTCAAATCAAATTCTTTTAGTATATTTTTATATGCAGTTGTATTATCTCTTGCGTGCAAAAGTAGCGCAGGCAATAGCTTTTCTAGATCACTAGCTCTTTGATCTGCAGTCCTGATTTCTAATTCGTCAAAAAAAGTCATCTAATAAAATCTCAAATAAATTACTTTAAATATTTTAACTTAACCAACGTTTTCGACGACGATAGCTTCGACCATCTCGGAATGACTTTCGACCTTTATCTGAAATTCCTAAATAAAATTCTTTAACATCAGGATTTTCTCGAAGATCTTCTGCTGTGCCATCCATTACTACTCTACCAGATTCTAAAATATATCCATAATGCGCAAATCTTAAAGCCACATTTGTATTTTGCTCTGCTAAAAGAAATGAAACACCTTCTTTTTCATTCAAATCTTTTACAATCTCAAAAATTTCTTCAACTAACTGTGGTGCAAGCCCCATACTAGGCTCATCTAAAAGAACTGTCTCAGGTTTTGACATCAATGCTCTTCCAATCGCGCACATCTGTTGCTCTCCACCAGAAGTATAGCCAGCCTGGCTTTTACGTCTTTCTTTTAGTCTCGGAAAATAAGAATATACCATTTCAAGATCATTTGCTATTACAGACTTACTGTCCGTCCTCGTATATGCTCCAGTCATTAAATTTTCTTCAACAGTTAAATGCTCAAAGCAGTGTCGGCCTTCCATTACCTGGATTACACCTCTTTTTACCATTTCAGATGGATTTTGATTTAAAATTGACTGACCTCTGTAATCAATTGTTCCTTTTGTAACCTCACCTCTTTCAGAATGAATGAGATTTGAGATGGCTTTCAATGTTGTACTCTTACCGGCACCGTTGCCACCTAATATTGCTGTTATACCACCTTCTAATACATTTAAACTCACCCCTCTCAAAACCAATATTACATGGTTGTAGACAACTTCTATATTACTGACTTGAAGGAGATTATTCTTTTGCTCTGTAGTATCCAACATTAAAAACTCTCTTTACGAAAAATTAAATTCATATCATAATTCTTTTGGTGTATTTCTTGGCCCAAATTCTATTGAGCCAAGAAAAATTTTACTAACAAAGTTTATTATTAACCACACTGCTTAGAGATATTATTTTCTGCAGCATAAGCTGATGAATCTTCAGCAATCAAGGCATCGACAACATCTCGGTCTGAACCTACGAAATCAGTAATAAGAGACCAAGTTCCTGAAGCTGCATCCCATTGCTGAATTGCACCAAGACCAGGACCACCATGGTTTTCACAGGTTACATCTATCTCTGATGTAAAGCCATCAAATCCCATTTCTGTCCAACGTGCTTGGTTTATCTTAAGATTTTCCAAACCATCACGCATCATACCTGGAGTTATGTCTGAAACTCCATGTATTTTTTGGGCTGTACGGATTGCCTCAACCAAATAAGCTGCGTTCAAAACACCACGGCTATAGAGAACAGCACCAACTTGGTCACCAGCGCCTGCTGCTTTTCCTGCATCAATGATGTGCTTTTGGATGTCTGCGTAAACACCAAAATCCATTCCAGGTTTATTCATAGCAATCGCCTTATAACCGTCCGATTTAGCACCAGCTGGAAGAACATCATTTTCTGATGCTGACCACCATACACCGATGAAGCGGTCCATTGGAAACCTAATCGATGCTGCTTCACTTATAGCAACTTGGTTCATAACACCCCAACCCCACATAGTAACGAAGTCTGGCTTTTCTTTTCTTACTTGTAACCAAGTAGACTTTTGCTCTTGGCCTGGGTGATCAACTGGCAATAAAACTAGCTCAAAGCCATGTTTCGCTGAAAGTTCCTGTAGGGTCCTAATTGGCTCCTTACCGTATGCTGAATTATGGTACACAAGAGCTACTTTTTTACCTTCAAGAGATCCGTTTTCCATGTCCATCATATGTTTTACAATAATGGAAGCAGCGTCCCAGTAAGTTCCTGGAAAATTGAAAACGTGACTAAATACATTACCATTTGCAGCCGATGTTCTCCCATAACCCATAGAATGAATTGGAATATCATCTGCCGTTGCCTTTGGTATTAATTGATAAGTAATACCCGTTGAAAGTGGAAAGTAAACTAATGCTCCCTCACCCTTAGTTGCTTCATAACATTCCACACCTTTAGTCGTATTATAAGCTGTTTCACATGGAAGTATTTTAATCATCTCACCGCCAACACCACCGTCTCTGGCATTTATCATATTTAGATAATCCTCAACTCCATCTGCATATGGAATTCCGTTTGGCGCATAAGGCCCAGTACGGTAACTTAATAATGGTATTGCAAGATCTGCTATTGCAGGCATCGCTGGTACCATCATAGATGCAGCTATTGCAGCTATAGTTAGTTTTCTCATGGTCAATATCCTCCCTTAGATTTTAGACCTACTAATTATCCTCAATACTTTTGAGGCATTTTTCCTTGAACATTCCTAATAAGGAAATGGCCAAAGCCTTAATTTTCCCTTCAAGGATCTCCAATAAGCCACAATCCCATGTGGCTCCTTGATTAAGAAAAATACTATTAAAGCACCCACCAGTATAATTTGTGAGAACTCCGCTATATCTGTTGGTATTCCAAGATAGCCAACAAACACATTTTTAAACAATACTGGCAACAAAACGATGAATGCTGCGCCAATTAATGAGCCTAGAATGGAACCTAATCCACCAATGATGATCATAAATAAAATATCGAATGACTGATCAATTGAAAACGCTTCGGTGGGCTCAGCCGCGCCAAGCCAAACAGCAAAGTATAAAGCTCCCGCCACACCAACAAAAAAACTTGAAATTGCAAACGCCGACATTTTCGCAACTAACGGATTTACACCTATAATTTCTGCTGCAATATCCATATCACGTATCGCCATCCAGCTTCTACCAATTCGTCCGCGCGTAAGATTTCTTGCAATCCACGCAAATAGAAATAAGAAACCCAAACAAAAGAGATATGTCGCCCAAGGTTTTGTATAAGGGCCAGTAACGATTATACCCAGAAAGTCTCTTTCAGGAGAAGTGATTTGTCCAGTAGCAGAGTAATTGTAGGTCCATTCCCACTTATTAAAAAGCCATACGAGAAAAAATTGTGATGCAAGCGTCGCAACTGCTAAATAAAAGCCCTTTATTCGCAGGGACGGCAAACCAAATAAAACTCCAACAGCAGCAGTAACTAATCCAGCAATCATTATGACGATAAACATATCCATTGCTGGAAAACCTGTCATTAGCTTGTAACTAGCGTAGGCTCCAACAGCCATAAAGCCACCCGTTCCCAGTGATACCTGGCCACAGTAACCAGTCAAAATGTTTAAGCCAATTGCGGCAAGAGCATAGATAAAGAACGGTAAGAATATTGCTTTCTCCCAATATTCATTAAGAAATAAAGGAATAACAAAAGCAGCAACAGCCATAGCTAACCAAAAAAGGATCTTATCCAGTTTTAGTGGAAAGGTTTCTTGATCACTCTTGTAAGAGGTTTTGAAATCACCTGCTTCTCGATAAAACATTTAATTAAACCCTCTCTATAATTTTCTCACCAAACAGGCCTTGTGGTCTGAAAAGTAAGAAAAGTAATGCCAACATATATGCAAACCAATTCTCAGTTGCTCCACCAATCATTGGGCCAATATAAAATTCAAAAAGCTTCTCTCCCAGACCGATCATTAACCCACCGATTATCGCACCAGGAATTGAGGTAAATCCACCCAGCATTAGAACTGGCAAAGCTTTTAATGCAATCAAGGAAAGGGAAAATTGCACTCCAGATTTAGCACCCCACATCACACCAGCAACAAGGGCAACTATCCCTGATACTGACCAAACTATCCACCAGATGGTCTCCAATGAAATACCCACCGAAAGTGCTGCTTGGTGATCATCAGCAACAGCCCTCAAGGCTCTTCCCATTTTCGTGTAAGCAGAAAATAATGTCAGTAATACAACTAAAACTATAGCAACAACTGCAGCTGATATTTCTAATTTATCAATAAACATATCAGTCGTATCTAAAATGAATTCTGATGGACCCTTAGGAAGACCCACGTCCAACATCTTGACATTAGCACCCCACATCAAGTCACCAACTCCCTCCAAGACATAGGCCAAACCAATGGTCGCCATAAATAAGATAATACCTTCTTGATTGACCAGTGGTTTCAATACTATTTGCACGATAAGCCAAGCTAATCCAATCATAACTAGTAATGAAAACAAAATCGCTATTACTGTTGGAAAACCCGCACCCCAGTGCGTAGCATGAATGCCAAATAAGGATAAAAGATGTGCAAAAGGAATTTGACCTGTTTGAAAACCAACCAAAGTTAACGCAGCAAATAATGCTAATACACCTTGAGAGAAATTAAAAATACCAGATGCCTTGAATATTAGAACAAAACCCAATGCAACCAGAGCGTACATTACGCCCGCTAACAGCCCAGAAATTACTATTTCATAAAAAAACGGATCTACCAAAAAGAACATTTACACACCCATAGAGACAAAAGTGAAAATTCAGTCATGCGCTACTCCTAAATACGCATCTATTACGTCTTGATTATTTAATATACCTTCTGGAGTATCATCTCCAATTTTCTTACCATAATCCATCACCACCACGCGGTCAGCAATGTCCATGACGACACCCATATCATGCTCTATTAAAGCAACAGTTGTGCCAAACTCATCATTTACGTCTAAAATAAACCTAGACATATCTTCTTTTTCTTCAACATTCATACCTGCCATTGGCTCATCTAAAAGCAATAACTTAGGTTCGGCTGCAAGTGCCCTTCCTAATTCAACTCTTTTTTGCAATCCATAAGGCAATTTACCCACTTCTGTTTTTCGTATCGTTTGAATTTCCAAAAAATCTATTACTTTTTCTACAATCTCACGGTTTTCATACTCTTCTTTTTCTGCCGCACCTTTCCACAACGCTTGAGATAAAATACCCGTTTTCATGTGAGTAAAACGCCCAGTCATGATATTATCTAAGGTAGACATACCTTTGAAAAGAGCAATATTTTGGAATGTTCTTGCTATACCTTGATAGGCAATTTGATACGGCTTCATTCGTGCACGTTTCTCTCCACCAAACCAAATTTCACCCTCTTGAGGATGATAAAATCCATTGATTACATTCAGCATTGAAGATTTTCCAGCTCCATTGGGTCCTATTATTGCTCTAACCTCGCCCTTCAAAATATCAAATGAAATATCTTGAATAGCTACGACGCCCCCAAACCTCATAGTGATATTTTTCATTTCCATTATAGGAGCACCAAAAGTTCTTTCCGGCTCACCGGTTACTGGCTCATTTTGGTTAATATTATTCATGCCGCATCTACCTTTTCATTAACTGTAGTCACGTTGCGCAACTCAATATCTGCTGAAATACTACCTTTTCTACCGTCTTCATAAGTTACTTCAGTATTCGTTGATATTTGCGTTTTATCTGAATAGAGGCCTTGAATTAAATCAGAATACTTATCCTCTACAATGCGCCTTCTAACTTTTCTGGTCCTGGTCATCTCACCATCATCAGCATCTAATTCTTTATGTAAAATCAAGAACCTATGTATTTGACATCCAGATAGCATTTCATCAGAAGCCAGTGAAATATTTACCTCTTCAATATGCTCTTGAATCTGTTTTACAACGTCAGGATGTCCTGATAATTCCTGGTAACTGGAGTATGAAATATTATTTCGTTCAGCCCAATTTCCAACGGCATTGAGATCTATATTGATAAAAGCACAACAATTATCCCGACCATTACCAAATAAAACTGCCTCCAAAATATTAGGATAAAATTTAAGTTTGTTTTCAACAAATTTGGGAGCAAATAAACTTCCATCAGCCATTTTCCCCACGTCTTTTGCTCGGTCAATAATTCGCAAATGGCCACTGTCCTCTTCTATAAAACCAGCATCTCCTGTTGCAACCCAGCCATCTTTATCTTTCGTTTCTGCAGTCCCCTCTGGGTTTTTGTAGTAGGAATGAAATGAACTATCTGATCTATAAAAAACTTCTCCGCTCTCACCTATTTTTAACTCCACACCAGGACATGGTATACCTACTGTATCAGCCCGAACTTCACCATCTGGCTGTAAGGTAACAAAAACGCCAGCTTCTGTTTGGCCATATAACTGTTTCAAATTTATTCCTAATGATCTATAAAAATCAAATATTTCAGGTCCAATAGCCTCCCCAGCAGTATATCCAATCCGCACTCGGCTCAGTCCAAGAGAATTCTTTAGTGGTTTATAAATTATAAATTCACCAACAGAATATTTAATTCTATCCCATAATTGAACATTTTTACCATCTAAAATATCATTACCTACTTTTTTTGCATGCCTCATAAAGTAATCAAACACACTTTTCTTCAACCTGCTTGCATCTTCCATTCGAATAGTAATTGTTGTTAGCATTTCTTCAAATATTCGTGGTGGACTGAAAAAGTATGTTGGACCTATTTCTTTGAGGTCACCTTGCATAGTTTCGGGGCTCTCTGGGCAATTCACACAAAACCCAACCCATAAGGCTTGTCCATTTGCAAAAATGAAGTCACCAACCCAGGCCATTGGCAAATATGCTAATATTTCATCTGTTTCTTTAAGGTTATCGAAAGATGACGCCGCCCTAGAAGCAGACAAAACATTTTTATATGTTAACACTACGCCTTTTGGCTTTCCCGTTGTTCCAGAGGTGTAAAGCATAACACATATTGTATCTTGATTTTGAGCCACCAAACGTTTTTGTAAATCCACACTTTGAGAATTTGCCACTTCCCGGCCCACATTCTGAACTTTTTTGTACGAATGCAAATGAGAGTGATCATACTTTCTGAGACCGCGGGGATCTAGATAAATTATCTCAGTGAGCTCTGGTAGCTTTTCTTTAATGTCGTGTAATTTATCACATTGCTCTTGGTCACCAACAATCGCAAAATTAGCCCCGCAGTGCTCCAATACATATGCAATCTCATCACCAACTGCATCATTGTAAATAGGCACCGGAATCGCACCCACCATCTGTGCCGCAATAAAGCTCCAATATAAGGCGGGTCTATTTCTCCCAATTATGGCTACTTTATCACCCACCTTAAGCCCCATGGAGATTAGTCCATTAGCTAAAGCTGTAATTTCTTCTTCAGATTGCTTCCAATTCCACGTTTGCCATATTCCATACTCTTTTTCTCGATACGCAGGGCTATTAGAAAATTCTCTAGCATTACGTTCTAATAATTTTGGTACAGTAAAATAGCCATCAAACGGCTCTGATGTTGTCAACAAACGACCCTCCCCAGGGAAAATTTTATGTTATTGATCGTTATTACGATTCTCATACGTATTCATATATATGAATCATACTTTTTGAAAGCAGCAAAAAATCTAAATCGACTCTAAAATGTAATCTTTTATCTGTTAACGCTACGTAAGTATGACGTTTTATAATTTTTGCATAGTTCTAAACTATTTCTTTAAGATAGATTAGATTTACGCGTGACCGTAATTAGCATTACTATCCAATATTTATTTGATTGATTGATAATATATCCTTTAATTATCTTGAACCTTGAAACTCATTTTTGAAATATAATTAAAGAAATATAGTTTCTTGATTGCAAAAAGATTAAAATCAAATATCTATCAATTAAAATTTGAGATTTAATTATGCATTTATGGATAAGATCAGAAGTTCGAAATTTCGAAAAACGAGTTGGCATCACACCAAACGCGGTATTAGAATTAATATCCAAAGGTTTTGAAGTAACTGTTGAAGAATCAAATAGTCGGGCTTTGCCTATCAAAGAATATAGAAACGCAGGGGCAAATATCGTACCTTCAAATAGTTGGCCATCTGCTCCCGATCATGCAATTATTTTTGGATTAAAGGAGCTGCCAGAAAATATAGAAACCTTGAAACACCGGCATATTATGTTTGGGCATGCTTACAAGGGTCAATCTGGTGCCTCCGCACTTCTAAAGCGTTTCAAAAATGGTGGTGGTGCTTTATATGATTTAGAGTACTTACTAAAAAAAAATGGTTCAAGAATTGCCGCATTTGGCTACTGGGCAGGCTTTGCTGGAGCCGCTGTAAGCCTTAAAGTCTGGTTGCATCAGCAAAATAATAAATCACCAGGACCTGAAAATATTAATATCTATGCTGGGCGTGATGAACTAATTCAAGATTTAGTTAACGAATTTGATGATAAAAATATTAACAACCTTAACAAACCCAATATTATTGTAATTGGCGGCTTAGGTCGCGTTGGTAAAGGTGCTATAGAATTAGCTAAAAGCTTAAACATAGATGTAACTGTTTGGGATGTAGATGAGACCAGAAACGGCGGGCCATTCCCAGAAATTTTAAATCACAATATATTCATCAATTGTATTTTAGCCCGTCCTGGTGTTCCAATATTTGTACCACATTCAGCACTTAATTCTCAGAGAAGTTTAAGTGTTGTATCTGATGTTTCATGTGATCCAGATAGCCCTTACAATCCAATACCTATTTACGATGCAGCAACTAGTTTCGCTAAGCCAGTTGTGCGAATTACAGAAAAACCATCTATATTAGACGTAACAGCAATCGACAATCTTCCATCTATGTTGCCCGCAGAAAGTAGCGAAGACTTTTCTACCCAGATTTTACCCACGTTGCTTGAATTAAAAAATATTGATCAAGGATCTTGGGCTGCATCACATAAAATTTATTTGAAACATATTTAGGAGCGCTTAATGTCACATATTCACTGGATTGGAACTGGACTATCAGCAATACCTGGAATTAAAAAACTCATTCAAAATGGCCATCAAATAACTGTGTGGAACAGAACTGTTCTGACAGCAGAACAGTCATTAAAAGATTGTGCAGTCACAGTTCGTGAGTTCTCTATTCCAGCATTAAGCAAAGAACTTAGTAATAGAGATATATTAGTTTCCATGTTGCCAGGTGAATGGCATGTTTCTTTGGCAAAGCTTTGCTTAGAAAAAGGGGCAAATTTTGTTTCTTCCTCTTACATATCGCCAGAAATGCTGGAGCTTAGTGAAAACTTTAAAGCAGCAAATTTAGCCTGTGTAAACGAAGTAGGACTTGATCCTGGAATTGACCATTCAATGGCTCACTATCTAGTGAGTGATCTAAAAAAATATGAGTTAGATTCAGATATATCCGTAGATTTTATAAGTTATTGCGGGGGGGTGCCAAAATTTCCAAACCCATTCCGTTACAAATTTAGCTGGTCACCTGCTGGTGTTTTAAAAGCACTAAAATCACCATCCAAGTCAATAAAGAACGGAGCAGAATGGAACGTGGAGCGTCCATGGGAAGCTATATCAAGCTATGTTGCTCCATTACCTTCACCTGAAGAGTTTGAAGTATATCCAAACCGGGATAGTCTGCCATTTATAGCAGAGTATAATTTTGATCCTGATTGGAGGATTAACCAGTTTGTTCGGGGAACACTAAGGTTGCAGGGTTGGGCCGAGGCTTGGTCTGACGTGTTCAAAGAGATTGAAAGCCTTTCTTTTCCCGAGGGAGATGAGCGCCTCCAGGAAATGTCAAATAATTTCTGGAAGGAAAATGCATATGAAGCCGCAGAACCAGACAGAGTTGTCCTCTGCGTATCTCTAAAGGCAGAAAAAGATAATAAAACTCTGTATCATAAAACATTTGTTTTAGATGCCTGGGGAACAAATGAGAGTACAGCCATGGCAAGATTGGTTTCGATTCCAGTGGCAAAAGCAGTTGAAATTATTAAAACTGGTGAAATTAAACCAGGCGTTTCCTCCGTCCCAGACTCTTCAAAATTAGTAGACCAATGGATCGAAATGGTTGGTTCACTTAGCCAGCATCTGGAGATCATTGATCACTTGAAATAAAGATTTATAGATTTTCGGTTTTTGGCAAAGGTACAACTGCTGAATCAACTGAAATTTCTTCAAAATCAAAATTATCAAGTTTGCGTGCTCTATTTCCAGATCTTTTGGCTGATATTTTGATTTCTTCTATGTCTTTGGACGCCATAACAAAATGACGATCTAAATTCATCACTCTATCACTCATCCGCTCCACGTCCTTAAAGAGCAAACCCAATTCTGTTCTTATGGCACCTGCTTGTTCTCGCATGCGAGCATCTTTCAATATAGCGCGCATTGTATTTAAGGTAGCCATACATGTGGTTGGTGAAACTATCCAAACTTTAGCTTCAAAACCTTCCCTAACAACCTGAGGAAAATTGGCATGAAGTTCAGCATAAACTGCTTCTGAGGGCAAAAACATCATCGCAGAATCTGCTGTTTCGCCTTCTATTATGTACTTTTCAGAAATTGCTTTAATATGAGCTCTAACAGAAGTTTTCATCATCCGTTTTGCTTCAGTCACTTCAGTAGCATTTGACGCATTTCTTAAATTTTCATAAGCTTCCAATGGAAATTTAGAGTCAATAACAATTGATCCAGGAGGGTTTGGCAATTTCAGTAGACAATCCGCCCTTTTCCCATTCGATAGAGTGACTTGGAAAGAATAAGAATCCGGTGGAAGCGCTTTAGAAACAATATCCTCTAATTGAATCTCACCAAATGCACCTCGTGTTTGCTTATTTGATAAAATATCCTGTAATGATAAAACATTGCCTGATAACTTTTCTATGTTCTCTTGAGCTTTATCTATCGTCTCTAATCTTTGTTGTAATTCACCCAAAGATCTTGCTGTTTTAGTGGCACTTCCTTGCAAGCTTTCACCCATTGTATTTTGCACCTCAGCCAACCTTTCATTAATTACAGTAATCAATTTTGTTTGGCTTGTTGATTGTGCTTCCGTTATCGTTCTTAAACTCCCAGTTAACTGTTGCTGCCCTTCTCCCAGTATTCTTACTTGTTCTCCAAGGCCTAGAATTGCGTCTTGAAGAGAGTTTTTTTCTATAGGTTTGGAAAAATTCTTTGCCATTTTTATTAAAAACAAAAGCAAAGCAATACCTACAATTAATAGGATCAATAAAGTTAAATTATCAATTACAAAATCTTGCATCACGTGCGGCCAAATAATCGTTCAATGTCAGATAACTTTAACTCGACATAAGTTGGTCGACCATGATTACATTGGCCAGAATGTGGTGTTACTTCCATTTCTCTAAGCAATGCATTCATCTCCTCAACTTTTAGTTTACGGCCTGATCGAACAGAACCATGACAAGCAATTCTACTTAATACAGCGTCAATTTCAAACTTCAAAATTTCACTTCTGTTACTGCAATTTAATTCATCTACAATATCTTTAATTAAATTTTCTACATTAATCTCACCCAAAATTGCGGGCGTCTCACGTACAGCAATAGCACCACCTCCAAATGGCTCAATTGACAGTCCTAAAGACCTTAATTCATTTGCAATCTCTAATAACCTAGATGCATCATTCTCAGGCAAATTTATTATTTCTGGCAACAATAAAGTTTGCGCATTGATATTATTTTCAGACATCTGCTTTTTTAGACGTTCATAAACTATTCGCTCATGCGCAGCGTGAGAATCTACTAAAACCATACTATCTTTTGTTTGAGCTAAAATATAATTCTCGTGCAAATGAGCTCTTGCCACCCCCAGTGGAAAATCCTCTAAGTCCACTTCGTTGTCAGTATTTGATATTTCATTATTAATTTTATCGAAAACATTATAATGTGGGAGACTTTCTTCCAAATTTTGAAAATTTTTCTGATTACCCAAATTATTTGATGCTTGGTAAATCCTTTGATTTACATTGTCAGAAAGTTCCTCACCTTGAAAAGAACCTAAAGTTTCAAACCCAACAGTAGAAGAAGTCCTATGACCAACTTCTGCCAACGCATGCTTTAATCCAGAAATAATTAATCCACGCACGGTTCCTGGTTCTCGAAACCTGACTTCAGCTTTCGCTGGATGCACATTCATATCAACTCTTTTTGGCTCACATTCGATAAATAAAGCCGCCGCTGGATATCTACCCCGTGCTAACAAATCAGAATAAGCCACACGAAGAGCACCTATTAAAAGTTTGTCTTTGATGGGTCGTCCATTCACAAAAAAGAATTGTTGAACTGCTGCTCCCCTTGAATATGTTGGTAGCGCTGCATATCCTAGCAATCTAACTCCATCACGTTCTGCGTTAATTGAAATACTATTTTCCGTGAATGAAGGTCCTAAAACTTGTGATAATCGACTCTTGATACTTTTTTCGGTATCACCAAGATCATTCATGAATTTAAATATTATGCGGCCATCTCCCCCGTTGGAGATATCCTTGAGTGTGAAGTTTACAGTGGGTTCAGCTATCGCTAGACGTTTTATTACATCCTGTATGGCTTTGCTTTCTGATTTATCAGTTCTTAAAAATTTTAATCTAGCTGGGGTAGCATAAAACAGATCGTGCAGTTCTACCACAGTTCCAATATTCAGTGCTGCTGGCTTAGTTTCACCAATTGCACCACCACGAACAATGATTTCAGCTGCATGTTCAGAGCCAAAACTACGAGACGTAATTTTTAAATAACCAACCGCCCCCAAAGAAGGTAAAGCTTCACCTCTAAATCCAAACGTATTAATGTTCAGTAAATCTGAACCATCTATTTTTGAGGTAGCATGCCTAGATACCGCCAGGTTGAGAGATTCAGAAGGGATGCCAGTTCCATCATCAATCACCCGCAATAATTTTTTACCTCCATTCGAATAAATTATATCTATATTTGTCGCACCAGCATCTAAAGAATTCTCAACAAGCTCCTTTATTGCAGAAGCTGGCCTTTCAACAACCTCACCAGCCGCTATTCTATTAATTGCGACATCACTCAACTGACGAATTTCTTTAGGAACATTCATTTTTATTTTGTCCAATTGCGTCATAGACTTAACGTAAATGATTTTTAATTATTATTCTATTATATTAATGTGAAGCCTTTAATCCTTCTGGCTTGCCTACTATCACAAGAGTAAAATCTTTTGATGACAGTAAGCGTTTTGCCACTCTTGCTACGTCCTCAGAAGTTACCTCACTAACCATGACATTTCTCAATTTAACATACTCTTTATCCAGACCCATAAATTGCATACCAACAAGAATATTGGCTATCCTTACATTCCCATCAAAACGCAAAGGATATGCACCAGTTAAAAATTTCTTTGCCTCATCAAGCTCTTCTTGGTTTACTCCATTATTTGCCAACAGTGCTATTTCTCTTTTAAGAATTTCTATAGCTTCTGAGATCTTATCATTAGATGATTGAAACATTCCTAAATATAGTTCTGCATGGTCGTATTGAGCTAGTGACGTGTTAACCGAATAGGTTAAGCCACGCTCTTCTCGAATTTTTTTCATCAAACGAGAATTAAATCCTCCACCACCTAAAATATGGTTCATCACAAATGCTGCAAAGAAATCTTGATCTGTTCGGCCTATCCCCTCAAAAGTAAAAAATGCTACTGACTGAGGGCTTGGGTAATCAACCAAAACAGTGCCTAAATCTAGATTGGCTCTAACACGTTTTGGTAATAATTTCGAAGAAATTGGAAGATTCTCCAATAATTCATCCAACATTTCAATTGCTTGTATTTCACTGATATCACCAACAATAGAGACGGAGATCCTATCCCTTGTGATAGCAATCTTGTGTGCTTGCCGTAAATCAGTTTCATTTAATAAAGTTATTTTGTCAGTCGAACCAAGCCCATTTGAAGAATATATGTGGTTTGGAAAAGTTAATTCATAAAGTTTAGATTGAGCTATTTTGTTTTGATTTTTCTGATTTGACGCAATTATTGAAATAATTTGTTTCCGAACCCGTTCCATAGCTTCTTGATCAAAACGAGGTCTGGTTAAGGCTTGCTTTAGTAATTGAATCGCCTTTTTTCTAGTATCGCTTAAAAAACGAGCTGAAACAGATAAACTATCGCGTGAAACATCAAAATCAAATGAAGCCGCTATGCTATCGCGGGCTTTTGAAAATGCCTGAGCATCTAACTCACCCGAGCCCTCTTCCAACATCGCCGTCATAAAACTCACCGCACCAAGGGTCTTATCATCATCCATCGATGTACCACCTCGAAATCTTATTTCCAATGATACAAATGGAATGCTTTTTTCTTGAGCCAACCAAAACTTAGTCCCATTTTGAGATGTAAGTTCCTGAATATTTAATTCAGCATAAAGTGGTTTTATTAATAAAATTAATATGGAAAATACAGCTATTAAAAACTTTTTCATTCCCTCTCCTCAAAAGGCTTGCGGATCCAACCTGTAACTGAACTTTCTTTTTTAAATAGTGAAACAGCGGCTGCCAAAATTTCAGCTGATTTTATATCTTGTATTATTTTTGGCCAAGCCAAAACATCTTCAATGGTCAAACCTGAGGTCAATGCTACACCGAAGCGTCTAGCCTGAGAATAAGCACTATCTAGTGAATATATTTGTTGTGCTTTATATTGAAATTTGATTCTTTCTAAATGGTCTTCATCAATTCCCTTTGAGATAAAAGTATTAATTACTTTGTCTAATTCTGCCTCTATATCCAAAAGTGTTACATCATTGTTAGGCACTACAATTAAGCTAAAATTTGTATCATCATAGGACAGCCCATTGTAATAAGCATTAGTATAAATTGCTTTCTTATTATCCAATTGTAAAGTTTTTCCCAAGATAGACTGTATACCATCTGAGCCAATTAAATCTGCTAATAAGGTAAGAGCAGCTGCTTCCCGTTGCTGTCCTTGGTCTCGCTCTGCTGCAAGGTATGTTCTTGTAATATAAGGTTGAGAAACTCTTTCATCTTCAAAAATTAATCTACGTTCCACTATTTGAGGAGGTTCCGCAGGTCTCTTTCTAACATCTAAATATATAGTATTTTCTAAGGAACCATAAAACTTATTTGCAAGTATTTGCACATTTTTTGGGTCCACATCTCCAGAGACAATTAAAATAGCATTATTTGGAGAATAATAAGTTTTATAAAAGTCTATGGCATCTTCAAGAACAAGATCATCTAACTCATGCCGCCAACCAACTATTGGCACACCATAAGGATGATTTAAATATAAAGAAGCCATATTCTGTTCGTTAAAAAGCGCACCTGGCTTACTATCAGTTCTCTGACTTCTTTCTTCAATTACTACTTTTACCTCAGTATTAAAATCTAATTCTGATATTTTCAGATTTTTCATTCTGTCAGATTCATAGTACATCATTAAATCTAGATACTGCTTTGATACTCTTTGATAATACGCAGTATAATCCTGCGAAGTGAAAGCGTTGTCAGAACCACCAAGAGCCGCTACTGTTTTGCTAAACTCACCATTTTCTACATTTTCTGTTTCTTTAAAAAGTAAATGTTCAAGTAAATGCGCAATACCTGATTTTCCAGAATTCTCATCAGAAGCTCCAGCCCTGTACCAAACCATATGAGTAACAACTGGAGCTCTATGATCTTCAACTACTACTACTCTCATACCATTTTCTAAAGAAAATGATGTGACATTACCAAATGCCTCTAACGGCACAATAACAGATAAAATAAAAATAAAATAAAATTTTCTAAACTTAATCATTTGATTATTTAGTTTTCACTGGAGGGGTAGCCAAAATTTTAACACCTAATTTACTCAAACGCTCTAATTCTTGGTTACTATCAAGTGTCATCGAAGAATAGGCCTTAAAATATACATTCATATTTACCAATCTTTCCAAAAGTAATCCTCTATTTTCAGTCCTAAACTTCTTATCCTCTAATGCTAATTCATTTCTTATATTTTCCATTATACCAAAACGAGAAGCGGTTTCCTCAAAAAGTTTATCATCTTCTTGTGTTAAATTAGTTTTGGCAGTTAATGAGCCCCCGAGTGCTAATATAACATCTTCCTGTGGGTTTTGATCAGTTAGATTTACTCCACCTAACGTTGGTTTAGGTAATATTGAAAAATCAGTAGGCATTTGAATTTCTCTTAAAGTAACTAAAGCAAATTCATCTGGACCATCACTCAAATTCTTTAAACTAAAAAGATTGGGATCACTTTCACTACAAGAGGTGATTACAAAAAAAATCAAAAAACTTTTGAAATATAATTTTATCAAAACCATGCTCTAACCTTTAAACTCAAATTAGCCTATTAAATATATTAAAAACTTTCCTAAGTCACGCTTACTTATTCATTTCCTAGAAAATAAAACTAACCCAAAAACTCCAATAAATATTCCTAGGTCAGCTAGGTTAAAACTATATTTGTTAACTATACCACAACAAGACATATTTAGAAAATCAACAACTGCGCCATGCACCACCCTATCAAATATGTTACCTAAAGCACCGCCTAGGACACATCCTGCCAAAATTTTCTCCCACCATTTAAACAAGCTTCGATATGCGTAAATTATGATGAAAAAGCTAATGAGTAGGGTAAAGCAAATTAATAACCATCGGATAAGCTCGTCATTTGTAGCAAACAACCCAAAGTTAATACCTTTATTCCAAGCAAACTTAAAAGATAAATAAGGTGCAAATACCTCAATACTTCGTATTTTTTCCAAATCCAAAATATAAAGTATCCACATTTTACTTATCTGATCGATAACAAAAATGAAGAAAGCAATTAAAAAAAATAAAGGCAAGATAATATCCTAATGTTTAAAATGACGCATATTGGTAAATACCATCGATATTCCAGCGTCATCTGCTGCTTGGATAACTTCATGGTCTCTAATTGAACCACCAGGTTGTATAATTGCCGTAGCGCCGGCATCAACAGCCTCAATAATTCCATCAGCAAACGGAAAAAAAGCATCCGAAGCTACAACGAAATTACAGCGAAATGTGGATTCTAAATTTAACAATTCAATCATATCCTTAGATTTATGTACCGCAATCCTAGCACTATCTACTCTACTCATTTGACCAGCACCAATACCAATAGTTGAACTATTTTTTGCAAAAACTATTGCATTTGATTTAATATGCTTTGCTACTTTCCAAGCAAACAGGAGATCTTCAAGTTCTTTTTCATTTGGAGTTTTTTTAGTTACTACTTTTATGTCTTCAGGAGTAAGGTAGCCATTATCGTTTTCCTGTACCAACATTCCACCGTTAACTTTTTTCCAGGTTAGAGCATTTGTATTTTTTTTCACTAACCCTCCCGTCAACAAAATTCTCAAGTTTTTACTACTTTTTAGTATTTCAATTGCTTCTTTTGTCGCATCTGGCGCAACTAAAACTTCGGTAAAAGTTTGTAAAATTAATTCAGCTGCATCAGTTTCCACGATTTTGTTGAGGGCAACAATACCACCAAATGCTGAAATTTTATCACAGTCCAAAGAGCCTTGGTATGCTTTGGCCTGATTTTTTGCTAGCGCCACGCCACAAGGGTTGGCGTGTTTAATAATAGCGCAAGCGTGCCGATCATCATCAAATTCTGAAATCAATTCGAAAGCTGCACTAATATCATTAATATTATTATAGCTAAGTTCTTTTCCATGAATTTGGCACATTGAGCCCAAACCAGTGCTTAATTCATTCTCTTTATAAAAAGCTGCTTTTTGATGTGGATTTTCTCCGTAACGCAAAGAATGTTCAATATTGCCTATAAACCCAAATGAAGGAGGCATATGTGGATCTTCCAAACCACTCATCCAATTTGAAATATCCAAATCGTATGCAGCAGTTACTGTATACGCTTTCCGTGCCAAACGTTTGCGAAGTTCCAAGCCAGTAGATAGGTTATTTTTTTGTAACTCATTAGACACGTTATTATAATCTTTTGGATCAACAATTACAGTAACAAAGTCATGATTTTTTGCCGCCGATCTAATCATCGCAGGCCCACCAATATCTATATTTTCTATACAACTAGCATAACTTTCTCCTTTTGATACAGTTTCATTAAAAGGATATAAATTTACAACCAGGAGATCTATTTCTGGGATATTATTTATGACCATAGCGTCAATATGATCTTGATTATCCCTTAAAGCTAGTAATCCACCGTGAATAATTGGATGTAGTGTTTTAACTCTTCCATCCATCATTTCTTGAAAACCAGTAATATGCGCAACCTGCGTAACCGCATATCCTGCTTCAGAAATTACTTTAGCTGTGCCGCCCGTAGAGATTATCTCAACACCCAGAAAGTTCAATTTCTCAACAAGTTCTAATAATCCTGTTTTATCAAAAACCGAAATTAGGGCACGAGAAATCTTACGCGGTTTTGATATCATTTTATAGCCTCTGATTATTCATATTTAAGTTTATTGAGCCGCTAATTTAAATTCTTTTAAAACTTGGTAATACTCCAATTCATAATATTGTCATAATTCATAAGATATGAAGATAAAACAACCTGTTTAGTCGCACTTCGCTTACCATTGAGTTCTTCGTAATACTCACTCTGCTCAATTTCAACATGGCATTTATTAGAAAAAGATAATGAATATCTTTCACCATTATTTAGTGAGAAATTTACTGAATCCTTGCCTAGATCCACCCCAACCTCAGGATGCAATAAAAAATTAAGTGACATTTTTATACCATTCTTTTTATTATTTCTAAAAATATTTTCAAATTTAAATTTTGAATCTTCCGATATTGCATTAAAACTATCTTCTCCAGTGATCTGTGTTTCATCATTATTCAACTTGATCATTCTTGTTTGGGTCAAACCAGTTTCAAGCAAATAGCCACTATGAGAAGCTATTAAAATAGTATCAGTTTTGCTCTCAATCCATTCTAGGTTAGCGGGTTGTAGGCTGACAGAATTTTCAAATTTATTTTCTAACTTCAGCGCAGAATTATTATATACTTTGTTCCCAACACCCCCAAGCGAAGCTTCGGTATCATTTACTTTTGAGCCAGAAACTATAAAAGGAAACTTCTTGATTGTGATTTCAATTGCAGATTTAGTGTCTAAAAAATTACCGTCAGTAACTGAATCTAATTGTCCACCAGTATCAATAAAAATAGATATATTTTTCCTTCCAAGCCGTGCGTACCCCATTATTTCTCTTTTTGGTACGTTATACTTTACTCCAGAATTTATCAGGGCCCTGTCGAGATATTTTTTAGGGAGCTCAGTCTTTCCTCTGAACCCCAACAAACTTCCATCTGAGTGCCGTAGAGATCTTAAAATAGGTGCTGATTTTAAAATTATTGAACGATGGTTTTCAGTTAGCTTAAATTCTATTTTTTTTAATAAAATTTCAGCCCAGGTTAGTAGCGAAAATATCTGAGATAAAATATTGGGATCTCTGGAGTATACTCCACCATCACTATCAAAAGAATTTCTTATCTCCTTATCCAACGCATCAGAACTGTAGCAGATCAAATAATTCTTATTATCAATATAAATACCTACACTTATTAGTAATACTAATGCCTTAAATCTTACAATATTGCTCTGTAATGACTTCCATCGTTTTTCTAAAAAGAATGCTTGTTGCTCGATGCTTTCGATATAAGACTGTGACAAAGTTAGATTTTGCGTTTTTAATAGAAAACCAGAGTGACTAATCCAGCTGAACAACCTACGGGTCAATGTTTCCAGCCCCCATTCATGCTCTTGATTTTCTTTATCTAATAAAATCCATGCAAAGACCCAATCTTGGGCTAACTTTAATGCTTCGAAGCTACCTACTGCGGCAAGATCATTTAACCAGTCAAAACCCTCTAGATAGTTTTTCAACTTAATGCTCTTATTTTCTACGTTCCATATGGAATTATTAGGTATTTCTATAAATTCAACTTGAAATTTCAACACTCCAGATAATAGTAACTTTCCATTTTCAACGTTTCCAATTTCGTAGGGTTCAGGGTATGATAAAAACTTTTTAGAGCAATTCAATTTCAAGGACCTTTTAATCCAATATTCGTCTAAGTATTTGCTGGATAATTTTATCATATTAACCATAACAACTATTTGCGTCCATTTTTAATCTTAAATTAATTTTCATATTTATCCTATGATATATTTTTTCTTAAATGTGATATAAAGAAACCATCCAAACCACCCAGCTCTCCCCAATAGTCTGGCCTGGTCCTGATGCTTCCATGTAAGCTTTCCCATTCTTTTGGTAATCCTAGAGAACCAAAATCAATTTCAACAATAGACATAGTAGGATAACTTAATAGAAACTCTTCAATTTGGACCTCACCCTCAGAAAACAACAATGAGCATGTACAATAAATAAGCTCACCACCAGGCTTCACATATTGAAAAGCATGCTTTAGGAGTTGTTTTTGCAAATCGATCAAATTATCTAAATTATCTTGGTTTTTAACGAATGGTAAGTCAGGGTGTCTTCTAATTGTACCCGTAGCACTACATGGAGCATCTAGTAAAACAATATCAAACTCTTCATCATTTTCCCACTCAAAGACATCAGCAACAACCAAATCCGCTGTTAGTTGAACTCTTTCTAAATTTTCCCTTAATAATTTCACTCTATTTTCAGAAATATCTAAAGCTGTTACGTAAGCACCTCCATCAATTAATTGCATTGTTTTCCCACCTGGTGCAGCACATAAATCTAATACTTTCTTCCCTTCAATATTACCTAGTAAGCTTACTGGTATAGAAGCAGCCGCATTTTGAACCCACCAATACCCTTCATTGTAACCCTGATATTTCGAAACAGCACCCCCATTCATTCTTATGGAACCGTTGGGTAGAACATCACCAACTGTCATCAAACTTCTCTTACTAACTTTAACAGTGAGATCTATTAGTGGAATTTCGGCATGCACTTTTTCAATCGCTTTTTGAATAGTCTTTCCATGTTGCTCCTTTATTGGCCTAGCTATCCAAGCCGGTAAACTTGACGGTTTTAAACTTGACCAACGCTTAGGTCCATCTACTGCAACTTTACGTAAGATGGCATTAACCAAACCGGTAAAAGCTGAGCCACTCCTTAATTCATGTGTTAACTTCACTGCATCATCTACTACTCCATAGGATGCTCTTTGATTCACGCATAGCTCCACAACTCCCAACCTTAAAATATTAAAAACTTTCTTTGGTGGTGCTTTTCTTATGTAAATCTTGAGTAAGGCCTGAACCGGATCAAAGTGCCGTAAACAATCCAGAGTTAAACGCATAGCATCTCGTCTTTCTAAATCATCACATTTAGAAAATTCCTTCATGTCACTCTTGCTAAATGAGTTGATCATAATACGCTGATCAATTACTCTTGTAAGTAAAGCTAAAGCTGCACGTCGTGAATTAAGAGAGTTCATTTAAAAATCTTTGCAATTGTTTTATTTAAAATTATATCAAGTATATATATGATGGAATTAGGTAAATGTTACACAAAATTAAAAAAGACCTTCCTGAAGCGGCTAAACGCTCATTAACAGAGGCCAAAGAGCGTCGCGCAATAGCAAAAAAAAATGAACTCCCAAAAGAACTTGGAGGCAGAAACGGTCCTGAACCAACACGTTATGGCGATTGGGAGAAAAAAGGGATTGTTTCTGATTTTTGATTGAATTAAAGTTTTTATCTAGATGTATTAAATTAACTTAAATTTAATACATCTAACATATCATATTCCCCTGGTTTTTGAGATTGGCCCCAAATAGCAGCCTTCAAAGCACCACGAACAAATATACTCCGATCTGTTGCAACATGACGGAGGGTGACCCTTTCACCAGCTGCAGCAAAAATAACATCATGCTCACCCACCACATCACCACCACGGATTGCTGTGAACCCTATATCTCCTCGTTTTCTTGGGCCAGTTATACCATCACGCCCACGATCAGAGATTTTTGATAACTCTTTTCCTCGACCATCAGCGGCAGCCTCTCCTAACATCAAAGCCGTTCCCGATGGGGCATCTACCTTCATGCGATGGTGCGATTCTATTACTTCAATATCAAAATCTTCATCTAAAGCTTTTGATACCTTTTTAGTTAATTGCACTAAAAGATTAACACCTAAACTCATATTTCCTGCCCTCACGATGACAGCGTGTCGACTAGCTACAGTTAACTTTTCAATCTGTTCTTTGGAAAATCCAGTTGTACCAATAACGTGCACACATCTGGCTTGAGCCGCCAAGTTAGCGTGAGTAATACTTGCAGAAGGTGAGGTGAAATCGATGACTGCTCTAGCTTTAGCAAAAACCTCCAATGGATCGGCTGAAACGGTTAGTCCCAAACCTTCACCACCCATCATTTCTCCAATATCAGATCCAATCCATTCATGACCAGGATGCTCGGTAACACCACAAATTTCAAATCTTCTATCCTTAAGTATATTTTTAATCAGCATTTGCCCCATTCGTCCAGAAGCCCCAGTAATGGCAATACTTAATGTTTCTGACATACCAACCTCCTTGAGTATTTCTTACTTATTAAACAATCTATTCACTTAACGCAAAGGGTCTGTTGCGCCCACAATGGATCTGCAATAATGAAAACATCTTAAAAGGAGATTGCAATGTCAAACCAGTTTGGGCAAAGTCTTGGACCCAGTCAACGCCAATTAAGAGTGGGCGAGTTAGTGCGCCGAACACTTGCAGAAGTATTTTCACGGAACCAAATTTATGATGAAACACTCTCAGGAGTTTCAATAACTGTTGGCGAAGTCAGTATGTCTGCAGATTTAAAAATTGCCCATGTTTTTGTTTCACCACTAGGGGGAAATAAATCTAAAGAAGTTGTTGAAGCATTAAATAATAATAAAGTTGAAATTAGGAAAATAGTTACAAAAAATGTCAAATTAAAATTCTCTCCTGAATTAAAATTTTTGTTAGATACTACTTTTGACAATATGGACGCAATGCGCACCCTTTTTGATAAAGATGAAATCAAACGCGATACTCAAGATGAATAACCGTAAAAAAAAAGGCCGCAATATAGATGGCTGGCTTTTAGTAGATAAACCCGAAGGCTTATCATCAACTGCTGTTGTTAATAAAATAAAATGGTGTTTTGATGCTAAAAAAGCTGGCCATTCAGGCACACTAGATCCAGCAGCTACAGGTTTATTAGCGATTGCATTAGGCGAAGCAACCAAAACAATTCCCATTATAACTGAATCATTGAAATCATATGACTTCATTATTAATTTGGGTAGTCAAACAAACACAGATGATATGGAAGGAGAAATTATTGAAACCTCCACTTTCAGACCATCTAAAGAAGACATTGTGCAGGCACTTACAAAATTTCGTGGACATATTAAGCAAGTACCACCACAATTCTCAGCTGTAAAAGTTAATGGAGAGCGTGCTTATGCAAAAGCACGTAAGGGCGAGCTGCTAGAATTAAAATCTAGGCCATTACTAGTCAACTCCTTAAACATAATCAAAATTCATAATGAAAATTCAATTTCACTTCGAATGGAATGTGGCAAAGGAGGGTATGTTAGATCTATAGCCAGAGATTTAGGAATAGAGCTTGGCTGTCTTGCTCACGTTCAATCTCTAAGGAGAACCATTTCAGGTCCATTCAACATCAGTGAAGCTAATGCATATGATTTATTTAAGTCGACTGGAAAAGATCTAAGCTTAGACCGCCTACTACTACCATTAGAATTGGGATTAACAGGGTTAACAGAACTAACCACCACTTCAGAAGGTGCAATACAATTAAGACAAGGCCAGCCTTTAAAAATACCAAATTGTGAATTGGCTGACGATACACTAGCTTGGGTATCATCAGATAGTAGAGCCATCGCGATGGTAACCTACAAAGCGGGTAATGTTTATCCATCAAGAGTGTTTTCACAAAATGATTATTAAAGTACACAATCAGGGCAACATTAAAAGTGAGGCAGTATATTCAAAATGTGAAAACTATCGATATACTTTGACTAGGGTTTGGGAACAAAAGAAAAGAAAAGCTTTGTTTATTATGTTGAATCCTTCAACGGCTGATGAAACTAAAAATGACCCTACCGTTGAGAGATGTGAGAGACGTGCTAGAAAATTAGATTTTGGCAGTTTTTGTATATGCAATATTTTCGCTTGGAGAGAAACTAGTCCACATAACTTAATGAAAAAATGCAAGCCAGTTGGTAAAGATAATAATTATCATATATTGGATTCTGTTCTATCGTCGGATGTTATTATCTGTGCATGGGGGATTCACGGTACACACATTAATAGAGAAGCAGAGGTCAAAAAATTATTATTAAACAATAACTCTCAATTATATCATCTTGGGTTAACTAAAAACGGGCACCCTAAACATCCCTTGTACATACCTTACACCCAAAATATTATTCCATGGGAAGTTAATCCTTAAAATGAATAATCAAACAAAAGGCCTTTTAATAACGGGAATAGGGGTTCTAGCGCTAATTCCAGATAGTTTAATTATCAGATTAGTAGATGAAGCAACTATGACTGTTGCATTCTGGCGAGCAGCATTATCTGGAATTGCAATAACTGCCTTCCTAATAATTACAAGAGGCCCAAAATCTATGATGAGCTTTTCGTGGCCAGCATTATTATTCGCTGGCTGCTATGCTATAAATACCATTCTTTATGTTATAGCATTAAGCCTAACCACTGTTGCTGCAACAGTCTTCTTACTTGCGACAGCTCCAGTTTGGGCACTGATAATCAGCCGCATTTTTTTAAAAGAGCCCCTTACTATTAGAATGATAGTAACTGTTTTTTTTACATTAACTGGTATAGGAATAATAGCTCTTGGTTCCAGCATTAGCTTTGGTGCAATTTTGGGAAATTTAGCAGCGTTAGGTGTGGCAATATCATTAGCTACTGCATTTACTATTGCTAGGGCATCATCAGATATTTCAATGATACCAGCGACAGCACTTTCTTATTTGGTAGCAGCGATCGCTGTCACGCCCTTTGTAGCTTCATATACTTTAGAACCAGCAGATTGGCCAAAAATGTTAATTTTAGGTGGAGCACTACTGCCACTCGCCACCTGCCTTATGGCTATTGGACCAAGATATATAACTTCAGCAGAAGTTGGTTTGTTTCTTGTCTTGGAAAGCATCTTTGCACCAATTTTAGTATGGTATGTATTAGGAGAAAACCCGGGGCCAACCGCCATTATCGGCGGCATCATCGTACTACTAGTTCTTACAGTTTCAAATATTATAGGCTTACGAACCAAACTCAGATAGAGATAAATTGATTGAATTAATCATTAACTTGTTGCCTTTTTAATGTGAAAATACCAGCTATAATGACGATTATTGATCCTATAACAATATTTGAAGTTAATGATTCCCCAAATATATAAACCCCCACAATTGATACAAAAATAAGATGAAAATATGCAAATGGCTGTACGATCGAAACAGCGGCAAAATCATATGATTTTATTAAAGAATAATGCCCTAAGGTTGAAAAAATACACAAGAGTAATATCCAACTTAAATCATTTATATCAGGTTTTTCCCAAAACCAGACCCCTATGATTGTCATGACGAAAGCACCGACAACACCTGTCCAAAAGAAGCTTGTCTCTGGACTATCTTCTTGAGAAACATATCTCGTTAGGATGCCATAAATAGCAAATGCTATAGCAGAAACAATTGGTAAAACCATATAAATGGAAAAAATATTACTGCCTGGCCATAGTATTAATAAAACTCCAATAAATCCAATAAGTATTGCCGCAAACCTTCGCCATCCAATAACTTCTTTTAAAATTGGTATAGACAATAGAGTTGCTATCAATGGATAACATGAAAAGATAGAAGAAGTATTTATTAAACCTATATATACGAATGCTTGAACAGCAACTACTATCTCAAATGCCAGCAAAAAACCTCTAATTATTTGAATTAGTAAAAAGCTTGTTCTGGCTCTTGCTACTATTCCATTTTTCGACCTTAAAGCTAAAGCAATAACAAAAATAAATAAAAACCAATAACGTATCATAACAATCATATAAACATTGTATGTACTTACTAAATGCCTAGAAAGGCCGTCCTGCAGGGCAAAAATAAATGTCGCAAAGATCATCATGCATACGCCCAATTTAACATTCTTATTCTTGGCCAATTTTTTTTCCTAAAAGCATGTGTCTTTTATTTCCAAAACCTTTCGTCTTAGTTACTTCAAATCCTAACTTAGTAAGATTTCTCCTAACTGCACCCGCTGCTGTATATGTAGAAAAAGTTCCACCAACAATCGTTTTGTTGGCAACAGATGTTAATAATTCATTTCCCCATAACTCTGGATTTTTAATGGGCGCAAAACCATCTAAAAACCATGCATCAACTATATCGTCCCAAGTTATAATAGTCTCCCTTGCATCTCCGTAAATCAATTGCACATTTATATTTTTGATTTCAAAATGAGTGGCTCCTCTTTCCAAGATATCACATAGATAATTTGATAAATTGATTAAATCTGGGAAATTCTTTAAAGCTCGGCGCATGTCAGCTGGTTTTACGGGAAACGCCTCAAAGCTTGTAAAATTTAATTTTCCTGGACGTCCTAAAGAAGCCCACAATCTGATTACTGAAAGTAAGTTTAAACCAGTGCCAAATCCCAATTCTGCAATCTTAAAACCATCAATCAATCTATCATACAAATCATTACCTTTAATAAATACATATTGAGATTCCGCCAAACCACCATCAACAGAGAAATATGGATCCTGAAATTGATTGGAAAAAGGTATAACATCACTTTTCCAAATAATTGATGCTGCTTTATACTGGATTTTTTTCATTACATTACCTAAAAGGAAATCTATTTATTAATGAAAGACAGAAAGTAAAATGGCAACGCCTGAAATTATTATTTATGGAGCAGGGATCTTCGGATTATCTATTGCTTTTGAAATTTTAAAACGTGGTGAAAAAGTAAAGATTATTGAAATTGGAAAACCTGGGCTTGGTAGTAGTGGTGGCATTTTAGGAGCACTTGCACCACACACACCAGATAATTGGAACGAAAAAAAAGAATTCCAATTTGAATCATTAATAATGCAGAATAATTTTTGGAAGGAAGTTAACTCTGTTGGTGGTCAAGATTCTGAATATTCACAATATGGTCGAATTACCCCATTACCAGATAATCGTGCGATAGAATTATCAAAAGAGCGAACTAAAAATGCTAAAAAATTGTGGAAAGGATTTGCGAGTTGGGAAACACTAGACCAACTAGATAAGACTTGGAATATCCCAAGTCCTACTGGCTTATATTCGTTTGACACATTATCTGCGCAAATCAACCCAAGGAAGGCATGTGAATCCTTGTCATCAGCAGTTAAAGCAATGGGAGCACAAATAATTATAAATGGGAGGCATGAAAGAAACTATAACGGTATAGAAATTTGGGCAACTGGATATCATGGTCTTCAAAAATTATCAGGTGAACTTGGAAAACCCGTTGGTGATGGTGTTAAAGGGCAAGCCGCTTTACTGCAATTAAATCGAGAAAACTATCCACAACTCTTTGCCGATGGGATTCATATAATCCCTCAAAAAAACAATAGAGTTGCTGTTGGCTCAACCTCTGAAATTAGTTGGAGCCATGAGGGTACAGACGAAAAATTAGAAAATATTATAAAAAAGGTAAAACAAATCTGTCCTGCACTTACAAATGCTAAGGTGATAGAAGTTTGGTCTGGTATCAGACCAAGGGCAAAAGGTAGGTCACCATTAATTGGGCCACACCCTACTAAGGATAAAGTTTTTATCGCCAATGGCGGCTTTAAAATTGGTATAGGTTTGGCGCCAAAAATTGCTAAAGTTACAACTGATTTTATATTAGATAATGTAAACAATATTCCAAAAAAGTTTACACCAAGTCACCTAATTTCTGTTATGTAGCTATTGCTGACATGCACAGTTTATTGTCTGAATTTTTTACCCATAATTCAATACCACTTTCAGTATTCTTTCGACATAAAATAGCTTCTTCAAAATCAAAAAGTGGGCTTTCACTTCGAAAATTAAATTGTTTAATTGATCCTAAAGCATCTTCCGCAAAATCAATTAAGCATTGTGCCAATAATGGGCCATGCACAACCAATCCCGGATAGCCTTCAATATCTTGACTATAAATTCTATCATAATGAATCCGATGACCATTAAATGTTAAGCTAGAATATCTATGTAAATGGGTTGTATTAAACGAAATCTTTTTTTCTTCATCTGAGATTCTTTTAGTAATAGGGTCGTTTTTTTTCTTAGCATCTTTCTTGAATTCTTGCTGATAGACTAATTTTTTATATTCCCTAATACAGAGTTTGTTTTTTTGTATAATATCAATTTTCTCTGTGACAAAAGCGAGAGGTCCAGTCCTGCCCAATTTTCTTTCAACGCTTTCTATTGTAGAGATTTTTTTTGCATGAACCCCCAAAATTACTTCATTAAAAAACTGAACTTCGCCTCCCGCCCACATTCTCCGTGGTAATCCTAAATCTGGTATGAAATCTCCCAGCTTTGGATGCCCATCTCTACCTAATTTTTCTGGTGGTTGCGCATCCCAAAAATATATCTGATGCCAAAAGGGTCTTAATATGCAACCAATTTCGGGCGACGGAGTCGATAAAGAGAGTGTTGCATGTAAAGCTTTTGCCCTATTAGGGTCCATAATATCATGGTAAGTTATTAATCGACTCATTTCACTATTCATAATTCAAGACAACCAAATATTTTGAACATATACAACTGTTAGACCAATCAAATTTAATCAAGACGTCAAGTGCTGCGACTTAACTTTGCTATTAAATTAGGTCTAACCTCTGGTCTTGAAAATGGACAAACTGTAATGCAGATTCCACAACCGGCAGTTTCATTAAAAAACGGCAAACATTTATCAAAATCTACATACCATTTCTTCTCACCCCTCACAGTCTTTTTTTCATGCAAAATTGCATCAGGAGGACAAAATTTTGAACAAATCTGGCAATTAAGACAAAAATCATCAACACCAAAATTATTTGGCTCATCATGTTTTAGTTTCATATTAGTCATTACTGCAGCAAGTCGAAAACAAGAACCCATTTTTTCATTAATAACCGAACCATGCTTTCCCAGTTCTCCTAATCCAGCTGCAATCGCCGCGGGAACTAAGGGTAAGTTTCCAGCAAACGGTCCATGCTCTGGTTGCGCGTCATGTCCATTTAACCGTAGCCAGCTAGCCAATCTTTTTGATGCTTTCATACCACGAGTGTATTCTTTAACAACATGCGCCCCAGCAGAAACCTCAGGAGCCATCAACATTTCATTATAATCCATCGCTAAACCAAGGATAATTATTGTATCATAAGGAATTGACACGCCCTCATATGTTCTATCAATCTCTAATGTAGTAATGCCAACGGCATCAGCACCCAACTCAGTTGCTTTCAATTTTATTGACTGCGACCATTCTTCATCCGATTTCAAAGTTACCGTTTCAGAAATTTCTGGGATTTTGATAGCTTCTTCTATAATCCTCTCATTTCGACCTTCTTGTAATTTTGGATCTGTGTTTTGCTTATAAAACCATTCCTGTAAAGCTCCATATACTATTTCTTTAGGGTCCCGCCAATAAACATAGTCTGGCCTTCGAAAAGCAAGCTCATCCAAGCCATTGATTTTATTCCCAGAGATTTTAGGCCAAAGCTTCATTTGTTCTAAATTCGGATTATAATGAATTTTTTTTGGCATGAATAACCCCTCAGCAGATAGTTAATAACTATTATCTTAAAAGATTATTAAAAAATGATACAACTATTAAATATCTAATTAATATTCCGTCTTGCTCTCATACCTAAAAGACGCAAACGCAGAGCATTTATTTTTATAAAACCAGCTGCATCTTTTTGATCATATGCACCTTGATCATCTTCAAAAGTCACATGCTGCTCCGAATACAAGCTATCTTCAGACCAACGCCCAACAGTCCATACTGATCCCTTATATAACTTCAACCTAACCATTCCATTCACATATTCTTGGCTTTTATCAATCAACGCCTGCAACATTTCTCGTTCTGGACTGTACCAAAAACCATTATAAATCAATTCTGCGTACTTTGGCATCAATTCGTCTTTGAGATGCGCAGCGCCACTATCAAGCGTAATACTTTCTATCCCTTTATGTGCTTCAAGCAAAATTGTTCCACCAGGGGTTTCGTAAATACCACGTGACTTCATCCCAACAAATCTACCTTCAACTAAATCCAACCTTCCGACACCATGTTTGCAACCTACAACGTTTAATTTTTCCAAAAGAGCAGCTGGGGAGCACTTCTCAGAATTAAAAGAAACTGCATCACCTTTTTCAAAGCCAATCTCAATATATTCCGGTTCATCTGGTGCGTTTACTGGATCAACAGTCCGTTGGTAAACATAATCTGGTGCCTCTTCAGCTGGGTTTTCAAGAACTTTCCCCTCTGAGGAAGTATGCAATAAATTTGCATCTACACTGAAGGGTGCCTCACCACGTTTATCCTTAGAAATTGGTATTTGATGTTTTTCTGCAAACGCTAATAATTTTGTTCTACTAGTCAAATCCCATTCACGCCATGGCGCAATAACTTTTATATCTGGATTCAAAGAATAAGCACTCAACTCAAATCTAACTTGATCATTGCCCTTGCCGGTTGCTCCATGACTTATAGCATCAGCATTTTTTTCTTTTGCTATTTCTACTAATCTTTTAGATATTAGCGGTCTTGCTATTGAAGTACCCAATAAATACAAACCTTCATAAACTGCGTTTGCCCTAAACATTGGAAATACAAAATCTCGTACAAATTCCTCACGCAAATCTTCTATAAAAATATTTTCAGGTTTTATACCAAGTAAGATAGCTTTCTTACGTGCCGGTTCTAACTCTTCTCCCTGACCAAGATCTGCTGTAAATGTGATAACCTCACACCCATATTCCAGTTCTAACCACTTAAGAATAATTGAAGTATCAAGGCCGCCCGAATAGGCTAAAACAACTTTCTTGGGTGATAACATTTCATTCATCCTTATACATTATTACTGACGATGCATTATCCAAAAAAAAAATTAAGAACAAGAGCTAGCAACTAGTATCTTTCTTAACTCAAAGTTTAATTCTAATTCCAACACTTTACAAATATCTTAAACTCATAGCTAACGCCACATAATGTTTATCACCAGAATTACATAATAAATCTAAGGATTCCATTGGGGATACCCAGGTTGGGGTATGATCTTTATGTAAAGGATTACTTTTTTTTAAAATGCCTTTACAAATATAAATATGGCATACTTTACGAGCCCAAAGATTATATTCGGGCATGTAAGTATAACGTTGAAAAGCCCCTAAACGTCTTTCAGGAGCAATAATCCAACCAGTCTCTTCAAGTGCCTCACGATGTAGCGTTTGCAAGTTACTTTCCCCAAGATCAACGCCACCACCAGGTAATTGATACTCATAATGTGGATCTCCTTGAAAAGTAATAAGTAATTTATTTACTTTTCTGATTATTGCATAAACACCATGTCTTGTTACATAATTCTTTTCCTTAATAGGAAATTCATCAAACCGTCTTATCATAAAAACCTTTCACGCATATCATTGCGACTAAGTCTCAACTGCTTTATGTCAAATTAAAACTACTTAGGGAAATTAAATGAGCGACGCAATCGAAACTCCTTCTGATGATGAAATCTTACCATTTCAATTGGATTTATCTGATATACGTGGCAGAGTGGGAAGACTTGATAAAACACTAAATGGTATTTTAGCGCAACATGCCTATCCATCTATAGTAGAAACATTGGTAGCGGAGGCCACTACCATCACAGCATTAATTGGCCAAACTATTAATTTAAAATGGAAACTATCCTTACAAATAAGAGGAAATGGGCCAATAAAACTAATAGCTACTGATTACTTTGCTCCCACCCAAGAAGGTGAAATAGGAAAGCTAAGAGCATTTGCAAGTTTTACTAAAAATAAATTAAATCTAGATGAAAAAAATCCTTTCAAACAATTAGGGAAAGGTTATTTTGCAGTTCTAATTGACCAAGGCCCTGAAACAGAGCCTTACCAAGGAATTACGCCATTAAATGGGGACTCATTGCTTAAATGTGCAGAAACTTATTTTGCACAATCAGAACAATTACCCACACGCTTTTCCCTAGCAGTAGGTAGGTCACAAACAAAAATTGGAAAAAGCTCGTGGAAAGCTGGTGGCATCATAATACAAAAAATGCCCAAGGGAACTGAAATAACGCAAGATGATAACATCACATCTGAAGATGGGCTTCTTTCTTCGTCAGATCTACTAGTAGGAGATGAAAATGAAAATTGGAATCGTGTAAATTTTCATTTAGACACCGTTGAAGAACTTGAATTAATTGGTCCCCATGTTAGCAAAACAAGATTACTAAATAGATTGTTTCATGAAGAAAAACCAAGAATTTTTCAATCACAATCAGTAAAATTTGGATGTACTTGCAGCCCAGAAAAAGTGAAAAATACGATGTCTATGTATTCTTCAAAGGATATCGAAAAAATGACAACGCCAGCTGGGAAAGTTACTGCTGATTGTCAATTTTGTGGAGCACATTATATTATGGATCCTGCAATATTAGGGTTTGATGCAAAGAAATATGTTTGATTTAAAAACCTTAACTGATTTATTATTTAAACAAAACTCTGACTTAACCTCAGATAATGACCTAATGCCAAATGAAAATATAAAAATAGATCGCTTTGTTAAAGCTGCTGTTCTCATTCCCATTATTAAAAGAAAAGATGGGTTAAACGTAATTTTAACTAAACGCTCCAATAAATTAAAACAACACCCAGGCCAAATTGCTTTTCCAGGTGGAAAATTGGACAAAACTGATGCATCTTTGGAAATTGCTGCACTACGAGAAACACAGGAAGAAATTGGAATTTATCCTAAAGATGTCAAGATACTGGGACAGCTAGCTCAACACAGTACAGTAACTGGATTTCAAATATCACCTTTTGTAGGACACATTAAAGATAACGTAACCATGAAAGTACAAATCACGGAAGTTGCTGAAATATTTGAAGTTCCTTTATGTTATTTAATGAACACCAACAATTACAGAGTTGGAAATTTGACTTGGCAAAATAAGAAAAGGTATTTTTACAATATTCCATATGGTCCTTATTATATTTGGGGAGCGACTGCGCGAATTCTAAAGGGTTTAGCAGATTTAAAATGAACATAAATAAGTTGGAAAATAATTGGTTGAATCAAGCCTCAGCTCAGTGCTTGTCTAAAGCTTTTAAAAATTATGGGTATCAAGCTTTGTTCGTTGGGGGGTGTGTTAGAAACTCGATCTTAGAGGTTCCTGTGACTGATATTGATATGGCAACAGATGCTCTGCCAGAAACTATTATAAAAATATCAAAAGAAAATAACTTTAAATTCATTCTGACAGGCCTCACGCATGGAACAATAACTATCATTATTGATAAGATCGCCTATCAAATAACTACTTTCAGAAATGATATTACAAATGATGGCCGGCACGCAAAAGTTGAATTCACAACATCATTATTATTGGATGCTTCAAGGCGCGATTTGACTATAAATGCAATATATTGTGACAGTTACGGAAAAATAATTGACCCTTTAAATGTATTAGAGGATCTAAATAATAGAGTAATTAAGTTTATAGGTGACCCAAACAAACGCATTGCAGAAGATTATCTCAGAATATTGCGATTCTTTAGGTTCCAAGCAATCTATGGAAATGAAATGCTAGAGATTAATGTACCAGCACTTGCCGCTTGCCGAGAACATAAAAGTAAATTAGCAACATTATCTAAAGAACGCATCACGAGCGAGCTGCGTAAATTATTCTTATCCAACAATCCCACTAGAACTATAATAAAAATGACTGATACTGGGATCTTAAACCAACTTTTTAAAAACTGTTCAATAAATTCTTTTATTTCATATATTGAGGCTGAAAAAAAATATAAAATTAAGATAAACTGGATAGGTAGGCTACTTAGCCTGCACGGATCAAATATTGAAGAGGTCCTAACATTGACACGGCAAGAATTAAAAATGATAAAATATACTAAAAAAGCGATTGGGCAAAATGTGCCTATATTTGAGTTTTCATATTATAACGGTATAGATTACGGTATAATGTACTTATTATTACAACACGGCATGAAGAAAACTACATTAAACAAAATATTAATAAATAAAGTTTCCTCAATCGTGACAAGAAAATTTCCAGTAACTGCTAAGGATCTGATGCCAAAACTTAAAGGCAAAAAACTTGGAGATGAGTTAAAAAAGTTAGAAAGCCAATGGATCAAATCAGATTTTACACTCAATAAAAATCAATTGCTTTCCTAATAAATAACAGCGAAAGATTACGATATAATTTGAATAGAACATCATTAATAAATTGCAAACCCATGCTCAGAAAAGTGGCAAATAAATATTTATCCTTATATTAAAACAATTTAAGAAGAAGAGCTCCTAATGTTTCGGTGGTTTGAAAAACTTATTGACCCTTATGCTGATTACGACGAAGACAGCGTGCCACCAAATCGTGTGGTTCCTTTTATTTGGAACTACCTAAGAAATTTTAAAAATATATTAATAAGTGCACTATTCTTTTCTGCGCTTGTGTCTGCGATAGAAATATTTCTAATTTTTTATTCTGGTTATTTAATAGACCTGATGGTTAACACTAATCCAAAATATTTTTTTAGTGAGCACGCATTTGAACTCATGCTAATTGCTGGATTTGTATTAATAATAAATCCATTGCTTGGTATGATTGATAGAATATTAATGAATCAAACTATAATTCCAAATATTGGTTCAATGGTCCGCTGGCGAGCTCATCGCCACGTGCTTAGGCAATCAGTTGGCTGGTTTCAAAATGATTTTGCAGGACGCATTGCCAATAGACTGATGCAAACTCCACCAGCGATTGGAGCAGTCATATATCAATTTTTTGATGCACTAACCTATTCAATTGTGTATATTATTGCAGCAATAGTTCTTCTATCTGATGTAGATTTTAGGTTAACAATTCCCCTATTAATATGGCTCTTTGCTTACTTAACTCTATCTTATATTTTTATACCCAAAGTAGGAGAAGCATCTCAAATCTCTTCAGATGCTAGAAGCTCTATTACAGGTCGAGTTGTAGATAGCTATACCAATATACAATCAGTAAAGTTGTTTGCACATCACGATAAAGAAGAAAAATATGCTAAAGAAGCAATTGAGTACACGAGGCAGAAATTTTTTATAGAAATGCGCCTTTATAGTTGGATGGCACTTGGTATTAATTTTATCAACGGCGCTTTATTATTTAGTGTTATTGGTTGGTCTATCTATCTTTGGTCAATTGGCTCTACAACCATAGGTGTAGTAGCAGCAACTACCGCTCTCGCTTTGAGGCTTGCCAGTATGAGTGATTGGTTGATGTGGGCTTTTACCACCCTTTTTCAAGAACTTGGTGTGATTTCAGAAGGTATGGAAACAATTGCACAAGAAATTGATCTGCAAGACGAAAAGAATGCATCTAAATTGGTTATAAAAGATGGATCAATAGATATCAAAAATATCTGGCATCACTATGGGAAAAGCACAGGTGGTCTAAATGGTATATCACTAAAGATAAATGGTGGAGAAAAAGTTGGTATTGTAGGGCGCTCAGGTGCTGGAAAGTCAAGCTTAGTGAATTTAATATTGCGGTTCCATGAACTTGAAACGGGAACTATAAGCATAGATTCACAAAATATAAAAACAGTTACACAAAATTCATTGAGAGCAAATATAGGGATGGTCACACAAGATAGCTCTCTATTACATAGGTCTGTGAGAGATAATATACTTTATGGAAAGCCCGAAGCGTCTGAAGATGAAATAATAGCTGCTGCGAAACAAGCAGAGGCGTGGGAGTTTATACCAGATTTACAGGATACCGAGGATCGTTCTGGATTAGATGCTCAAGTTGGCGAACGGGGTGTAAAGTTATCAGGTGGGCAAAGACAGCGTATTTCAATAGCTAGAGTGATAATTAAAGATGCCCCCATTTTAATCCTAGATGAAGCAACATCAGCCTTAGACAGTGAGGTGGAAGCAGCAATTCAAGATACACTAAATGGCCTAATGCATGGAAAAACAGTAATCGCAATTGCTCATAGACTTTCCACTATTGCTCAAATGGATCGAATTATAGTCCTTGAGGACGGCAAGATTGCCGAAGAAGGTTCACACAAAAAATTACTAGATCAGAAAGGTCTTTACTATGCTTTCTGGAAAAGACAATCTGGTGGCTTTATTGGGATAGACGTACCATGAGTAATTTTTTTACTAGAATGATAAACCCGTTTGAAAAAGCATCAGGTCCTCCTCCAAACTCATTTTTACCATTCATTCTCTGGAGTGTAAAAGGCGCCAAAAAAACTATCTTAATTGCTACTCTGGCGAGCTTTTCTGTAGGTATAGCAGAGGCATTTGGTGCTATTATTATAGGGTGGGTTATTGATACTGCTATAACAAATGATCCAAGCACATTTGTTGAAAATAATTTTCGAACATTAATAGCCATATCAATATTTTTTGTTATAATCCGACCAATACTAATGACGATCAGTGCCGCAATAAACGGCATTGCTATGGTACCCAATCTTTTCCCATTAACCTTTATTAGGTTACATAGGCATACACTGGGTCAATCAATAAAGTTTTTTGATGACGACTTTGCGGGGAGATTAGCTCAAAAACAGGTGCAGACTGCAACTTCCATATCTGAAACATTTAATGAAATTACAAATGCATTTTCATTTGCAATAGCCACACTTGTAGCCTCTGGATTTATTTTAGGGAGTGTTAGTTCATGGTTAACTATCATTTTATTAATTTGGATTTTTTCATTTTCAATTCTGATAAAGTGGTTTTTACCTCATATTAGGCTCCGGTCAAAAGATCGCGCTGCTGCTAGGGCAGCCGTTACTGGCCAAGTAGTCGACACCTTAACAAATATGGCTACAGTAAAACTTTTTGTCCATTCTGATGGCGAAGAGCATTATGCTGAAGAAGCACTTAAGGGATTCAGAAAAAAGTCTATAGATTTTGCAGTATTATACGTTTCATTTAGAGCTGCAATTATGACCTTAGCTGGACTTCTTCCAATCTTACTTATCGGAGGTGGTATCTTCCTATGGCAAAATGGATTGGCTACTCCAGGGGATATTGTGATTGCAGGCCTTTTAAGTACCAGACTTGCCCAAATGTCTGGGTGGATTAGCTTTACAGCAATGAACGTATTTTCACATCTTGGGGAAGCCGAAGATGGGATGAATACATTATCACCCAAACATGATTTAACAGATAAAAAAGATGCGAGAGTTCTTAAAGGGGTAAAAGGTCAAATCGAGTTCAAGAATGTCACTTACAATTATGGCAATGATCTTGGTGGAGGGCTTAATGATTTTAATCTTATTATTCCTAATGGGCAAAAAGTTGGGTTGGTTGGCCGTTCAGGAGCTGGGAAAACTACTGCTTTAGCCCTACTGTTAAGATTTTATGATATTAAAGACGGAAAAATCTTTCTTGATGGAAATAATATACAAAATATAACTCAAGACAGCTTACGCCAGCAAATTTCCATGGTTCGGCAAGAAACTTCAATGTTTAATAGATCTGCACGAGATAATATTCTTTATGGAAATCCAAATGCATCAATAGAAGATTTAAATGATGCTATTTCTAAAGCTCAAGCGAGCAATTTTATTAATGACCTTCAGGATTTACAAAGCCGTAAAGGTTTAGATGCTTTTCTAGGTGAGCGAGGGGTTAAATTGTCTGGTGGGCAAAGACAACGTATAGCGTTAGCTAGAGCAATTTTAAAAGACGCACCTGTCCTAGCTTTGGATGAAGCAACTTCTGCACTTGATAGTGAAGCTGAAGAGTATATCCAAAAAGCTCTTGAAGAATTAATGATAGGGAAAACCGTAATCGCAATCGCTCATAGGTTAAGTACTATATCAAAAATGGATCGAATAATAGTAATGGAAAATGGTCGGGTTGAAGAAGATGGAACGCACTCCCACTTACTTAAGAAAGGTGGCTTATATGCTAACTTTTGGACCAAACAGTCTGGTGGTTTTATCGGCAATGATTGACTTAAATCAATTACTGTTTTTATTTACTTTAAGAAAATCAACATCCAATAATGCTAATACTTTTTCTTCTATATCAAAAGAATTTAATTTTGCTGCCGCATACATTTCCACTGGATTTGCATGATCTAAAAACTCATCTGGAAAACACATAGATCTAAATTTCAAACCCTTATCGAAAGCACCTTCATCCGAAAGAAATTTTGCTACGTGGCTACCAAATCCACCTATTGCACCCTCCTCTATAGTAATTAAAGAATCATGAGTATTTACAATTTTCAAAATTAACTCTTCATCAAGTGGTTTTGCAAAACGAGCATCAACAATAGTAGGGTTAATTCCTTTTAGGTTTAAATTTTCTTTCGCCTTCACTACTTCACTTAATCTCGCACCAAATGATAAAATTGCTATTCCAGTACCTTTATTTATTAGACGTGCTTTACCAATTTCTAATGGAATGCCCTTCTCAGGTATTACTACTCCTTCTCCCTCTCCTCTTGGAAATCTGAAAGCACTAGGCCTGTCATCTATTGACCTTGCAGTTGCTACCATGTGTACGAGTTCTGCTTCGTCTGAAGCTGCCATTACTACAAAATTTGGCAAATTCGTTAAATATGCAATATCAAAACTACCAGCATGAGTCGCCCCGTCAGCACCAACTAAGCCTGCCCTATCTATAGCAAATCGGACTGGTAGGTTTTGTAGAGCTACATCATGCACAATTTGATCATACCCTCGCTGTAAAAACGTTGAATATATTGCGCAAAATGGCTTCATTCCACCAGCAGCCAATCCAGCAGCGAAAGTCACACCGTGTTGTTCTGCAATACCAACATCAAATGTCCTCTTAGAAAACTTTTTTGCGAATTTATCTAATCCTGTGCCATCCGGCATAGCAGCAGTTATGGCAACAATTTTGTCATCAAATGTGGCCTCCTTTATTAATGATTCTGCAAAAATATTAGTATAAGATGGAGCATTTTGAACTGATTTTTTTATCTTCCCTGAAACGACATCAAACTTTCCAACTCCATGATATTTATCGTTGGAGGCTTCTGCTGGTGGGTAGCCTTTTCCTTTTTGAGTAATCGTATGGATAAGAACCGGACCATCCAATCGGTCTTTTACTGTTCGAAAGATAGATAATAATTGCTCGACATCATGCCCATCAATTGGGCCCACATAAGAAAACCCTAACTCTTCAAACAGAGTGCCGCCAACAGTCATCGTCTTTAACACCTCTTTTGCTCTTCGCGCACTTTCTTGAAGAGGTGCCGGTAACAAGCTTACTGCTCCTTTGGCCGCAGCTTTGAGTTCTTGAAAAGGCGCTCCAGCATATAATCTGCTTAAATAACTAGACATTGCACCAACAGGAGGAGCAATTGACATATCGTTATCATTCAAAATGACAATCATTTTTTTTCGTAAATGGCCAGCATTATTCAAGGCTTCGTAAGCCATTCCAGCCGACATTGCTCCATCACCAATAACTGCGATAGTTGCACCTATTCCATATTCTGGTGCTCCTCCCAAATCTCTTGCTACTGCAAATCCCAAAGCGGCCGATATCGAGGTAGAACTATGTGCGGCTCCAAAAGGGTCATAAACGCTTTCATTCCTTTTTGTAAAACCAGAAAGACCATCCTTTTGCCGTAATGTTCTCATCTGATCTCTTCTACCAGTTAAAATCTTGTGTGGATAAGCCTGATGCCCAACATCCCATATAATTCTGTCTTTTGGGGCGTCAAAAACAGCATGAAGAGCGACCGTCATCTCAACAACACCAAGTCCTGCCCCAAGATGCCCACCTGTTTCTGAAACTGCATTGATTGTTTCTTGCCTAAGCTCAACAGCCAGTTCCCTTAACTCAATATCAGAAAGATTTTGCATATCAGACGGAACTCTAATCTTATCTAATAATGGAGTTTTTGATTTATCTATACTCATAGTAAGTTATTAAACCTTTATTTTTTGCGCGAAATAACATAATCTGCTAACTGTCGAAGTCCATCAGCTTCTGACCCAAATTCACTTAAAGAATCACAAGCCTCAGAAATTAACAGCTTAACTTCATGTTTTGCCTGATCCAATCCCATTAAGGAAACAAACGTAGCTTTGCCCGCTTTTGTATCTTTACGAACCTTTTTCCCAACTATAAATGTATTTCCTTCAATATCCAAGATATCATCAGTAATCTGGAATGCTAATCCTAATGCCTTTGAATATGGTGCTAAGACTTGCTCACATTGTCCAGCCAAACATGCTCCTGCCATTGCAGACCATTGAATTAATGCACCCGTCTTATTCATTTGCAATTTTGTTATTTCCTCCATGGTACAAAATTTATCACTTTTTTCTGACAAAATATCTTGCATTTGACCCAAAGCCATTCCAGCGGCACCAGATGCAATAGCTAGACTATGAACTAACTTATTATTGATTTTTGGATCGGAAGTTAAGTTTTTTGAAGTTAAAATCTCATAAGATAATGATTGAAGGGCGTCGCCCACAAGAATTGCTGTGGCCTCATCCCAATTCACATGAACAGTCGGCAGACCTCTTCGTAGACTATCATCATCCATCGATGGTAAATCATCATGAACTAGTGAATATGCATGCAAGCATTCCACTGCTGCTGCAACCAGGTCGGCACTGGCTAAGTCAACATCAAACATAAATGCAGATTCCATCACCAAAAAAGCACGCAATCTTTTGCCACCACTTAGCGCTGCATAAGTCATTCCATCTTTTAAACGACTTTCTGGTAAGCTTAAAAAACTCTGTTTTAATTGCTGTTCTGTTCTTAACTGACAGTTTCTTAATTTATCAACAAACATCACAATTTTTCGACAGGCTTGCTTCCTGATACAGATCCATCGCTTGAGAAAGTGATTTGTGCTACTTTTTCTTCAGCTTCCTTTAATTTTTGCTCACAATGTTTTTTTAAATCATTTCCCATTTCATAAAGCTTAATAGAATCCTCAAGTGGTACTTGCCCATTTTCAAGCTTTGCAACAACATCTTCTAATTCACTCATTGCTCGCTCAAATGAAAAATTTGAAATATCTTTTACTGTCATTTGCTTCTCTCCATCAGGACCTTTACGTGAACAGCGACCGATGCTGCCAATGCCTCCAAATTATAGCCACCTTCTAATGAAGATACCAATCTACCATTACAATGCTTATCTACAACATCGCAAAGTTTGTGAGTAATCCACTCATAATCTTCCTCAACCAACTCAAGATTTGCAAGTGGGTCGCTAATATGAGCATCAAAACCTGCAGATATTATTAAAAGCTCTGGCTTAAACTCTTCTAATTTTGGTATAATAATTTCGTTAAAACTTGAACGCACACCGTCTCCAGCTGTATTTGATGCAATTGGTATATTTAGGACGTTATCAAATGCGCCTGTTTCATCTACCTTTCCTGATCCAGGCCACAACGGCGATTGATGCATAGAACAAAACAAAGTCTTTGGTTCATGCCATAAAAGATCTTGCGTACCATTACCGTGATGGACATCAAAATCAACTACTGCAACTCGTTCCAAACCGTAATTTTTAAGAGCATACTTTGCGGCGATAGCAACATTACCAAAAATACAAAAGCCCATTGCCTTCGAAGTTTCAGCATGATGCCCTGGCGGACGAATAGCCGCAAAAGCATTATTAAATTCTCCAGACATTACACTATCCACAGCTAGTATATTTGCACCCACTGCTCTTTTTGCAGCCGCCAATGAACCTTCTCCAAAATATGTATCTGCATCAATCTGCGCAATACGACCATCAATTATAATTTCCTCAATCGACTTAACATAATCAGTGGAATGACATAGTTCTATTTGTTCTCTCGTTGCTAGAGGAGCATCTCGCCAGGTTAAATTTCTAAAGCTCGATGTTTTCAAAACATCTAATACTTTTGTTATACGTTTAACCTGTTCAGGATGGCCAACCGGTTCAATGTGATTAAAACAATCATTATGGCTTAAAATCAAAGTGCTCATTTTTTCAATCTATATCGCAAAGTCAACGTTAACAAGTTTTAGGTGACTAAAATAAAACTCTATCAATTTTCTGGACGCCCAAACAAAGTACCTAAAAAACTTTTAGACTTAACCTTAGAGTTTACTCTTTTAAATAACCCACTTGCGTCAATATCTAAAACTTCATTATTTTTTGAACTGCGACTGGCTACTCTGGGATTTATCATTGGTAAGGGTCGAGAAGGTAAATCTTTACTAATTTTCATCATTATCTTTTTCCATATTTCAGCTGGTAAGCCACCACCAGTAACACCTTTTAGCGGAGTATTATCATCATAACCCATCCAAACTCCCACAACATAATCGGCCGTAAAACCAACAAACCAGGCATCACGCATGGCCTGCGTAGTTCCAGTCTTCCCACCAGCCTCACGATACTTAATTTTAGCTCGTCGACCAGAACCCTTTTCAATTACAGTATTCATCATATAAATTAATTGCTTGGCATTATCCCACTCCATAACACGCTCACCCAAACCACCGTTTCTTCCCAAAATTGGGCTAGTTTCACCCACGATTGTTATTTCATCTAATCCATAAGGTTTTACACTAATTCCTCCACTCAAAATACCAGCATAAGCTCCAGTCATTTCTATTAATGTAGCCTCTGAAGCCCCTAATGCTAGGGCTGGTCCTGGTGCCAAATCACCCGGAATTCCAAAATCGTTAGCAATTCTTCGAACAGAATCTAATCCAACCAGCATCGCTGTTTTAACAGCTATAGTATTTATTGATTTTGCTAGTGCTTCAGTTATTGTCATCCTTCCATAAAACTCATTTGTGTAATTTTTAGGTGTCCAAGGGCCTGAATGAGGTACATCAATTGTTATTTCTTCATCAATAGCTTCACTGTTAAATTTATACCCTTTTTCTAAGGCAGCAGCGTAAACAAATGGTTTAAATAAACTACCTGTTTGGCGCATAGCTTGTGTGGATCTATTGAATTGACCACTCACCTTAGTATCACGGCCACCTATCATTGCGCGTACTGCACCATCTGAAGACATAACAATAACCGCCGCTTGGGCGTCAGATTCTTTTGCAATTTTATTGTCAAAAATATCTCGCAAAACATCTTCTGCTGCCTTTTGAATTCTTGTATCGAAAGTAGTTTTAACATAGATATCAGCATTAGCCTTTTGAGTAAAAAAAGAAGGGCTACTTTTACTCACCCAATCTGCAAAATAACCACCAAACTGTTCTTTTGCAGCTGGTGATAATTTAGCAGGGTATTTTTTGGATTTTAATGCAACATCTTTAGTTAAATAATTTTCTTTTTCCATTAAATCAATTATCACAGCGGCCCTCTCTTGAGCTCTTTGTAGATTTCGAGTTGGAGCATAATAAGAAGGTGCAACCAGCAACCCAGCTAACATGGCAGATTCTGATGGATTTAAGTACACTGCAGATTTATCAAAATACATTCTAGACGCAGCTTCAAACCCTTGATTGCCCGCCCCTAGGTAAACTCTATTTAAATATATCATTAAAATTTCATCTTTTGAAAATTTTAACTCCATGGCAATAGAAAATGGTATCTCTCGTAATTTTCGCACTATACTATTTTTACGACATTGTTTCTCAAAATGTGCCTCAGATGACCCATCCGATGGATCAAAATTTGTACCTAAGCATAATATTTTAGCCACTTGTTGTGTTATGGTTGATCCTCCATGGCCTCTCAGTGGGCTTCTTCCTTCTCTAATATTAATTCTAATAGCACTTGCGATCCCACGAGGACTAATACCAAAGTGTTTATAAAATCTTCGATCCTCAGCGGCAACTACAGCATTTTTTAAATGCGGAGAGACCGCAGTAGCAGTGATGGCACCACCAAATTGATTTCCACGCCATGCAAAAATCTGACCATTTTTATCTAGTAAGGTTACCGAACCACTTACCCTGGCATCTACCAAATTATTAAGGGGACCTATCCGCGAATATTCGAATATTATAAAGCCAATAAGGACTACAGATATTAAGATTGTAAATCGGGAAAAAAAGAACCAAATAAACCAAAAAATCCATCTAAAAGTTGTAACAAAAATTCGATGTATAATATTTTTACTAGATTTAATTTTTTTCTGTTTTTTATTTTTATGCGTGGCGTTTACAGAAATCTTCTTTTTAACTTTGGGAGCCTTACTATCCCTTCTAGCTCTCAATTGTTTATTTTTATCGACGGGTTTTGTCATCTAATCAATCCAAATTGACTCCTGATAGTAATAGGTAACATACTTAACTGGTAAAAAAACAAATGTGGAGGGTTCATGTTTAAATTTTGTCATTTTTAATTCCTAAATAATAGTTAGTTTATTTATTCATAAAATGTTCATTCTTAAGTAAATAATTTCCAACCTTGTTTATTATATAAAAAATAAACAGGTTGTGAAATGAATTTAAGGTTTTACTATTTATAAATAATCAATAAATTTACCGAATTAATTTTATTTAAATCTTTTGCAATAATGATGGGAAATAATATGACTTCCAGCCCTAAAATCACAGAAATTCCAAATATTAATTTTTGGAATGAGCGTGTTGATCTCGCTGCTAGTTTTCGATGGGCAGACCGTTTAAATTTTAGTGAAGCAGTTGCTAATCACTTTTCTTTAGCAGTAAACGATACAGGTACGAAATTTCTTATGAATCCTTCCCAGTCACATTTTCAAAGGATCAAAGCAAGCGATTTGCTATTGGTTGACGCGGATAATTCGGAAACTATGGCTCAACCTGGGGCACCTGATCCAACTGCCTGGGGTCTGCACGGTAGTCTACATCGACACTGTCCACATGCAAGATGCGCAATGCACGTTCATTCTACACATGCCACTGTACTCGCATCTCTAGAAAACAGTAATATCTTGCCAATCGACCAAAATACTGCTGCTTTTTATAATCGATATGTTATTGATAATAATTATGGTGGGCTCGCATTCGAGAAAGAAGGCGAACGCTGTGCTAAATTATTTCAAGATCCCAAAGTAAAAGTCATGATTATGGGAAATCATGGAATTTTAATTATAGGTTCATCAGTAGCAGATACATTTAACAGACTGTATTATTTTGAAAAGTCGGCAGAGACATACATAAGAGCCTTACAAACAGGACAAAAACTAAGAGTTTTATCTGATGAAATCGCAGAGAAAACTGCATCAGAAATGGATGGATTTCCAGAACAAGCAGAAAAACATCTGTCAGAATTGAAAGCTATATTAGATTTTGAAAATTCTGATTACGCTTCTTAAAACTCAAGATTATAAAAACAACAATATTTGAAACGTATTTTATAGAATTAGTACTTCAGTTAGCTAATTTGTCAGAAACTTATCCTATCACACCTTGATTTTCACCCAGTTGACCCCTGTGCAGTAAAAAATGATCAAGGATGATACAGGCCATCATAGCCTCGCCGACAGGAACTGCCCTTATACCAACACAGGGATCATGACGCCCCTTAGTTATAATGTTGGTAGCTTCTCCAGACGTAGTTATAGTTTGACGACTGGTCACAATTGAAGAAGTTGGTTTTACAGCAAACCTGCAAACAATATCTGCTCCATTCGAAATACCACCTAAAATACCTCCAGAATTATTTGTTTTATATTCTGGCCCATTTGGGCCCATTTCAATCTCATCAGCGTTTGCGACACCAGTCAGCATAGCTGCAGACATTCCCTCACCAATTTCAACACCTTTAACGGCATTGATGGACATCATACCAGCTGCGATATCTGTATCTAGCTTTGCATAAATAGGTGCACCCAAGCCCGAAGGAACCCCAGATGCTAAAATTTCTATTATTGCACCCACAGAATTACCAGACTTACGTAAATCATCTAAATATAGCGCAAACTGCTTTGCCGCTAATTTGTTGGGAGCCCAAAATGGGTTTTTTTCAATTTCACTAATATCTACATCAGCTCTATTAATTTTATGCTTACCCATTTGAAGCATATACCCAGTTATTATCAATTCAGGCATTACATTTTTAAGTACTGCTCTCGCGACACCACCAGCTGCTACACGAGCAGCAGTTTCCCTGGCTGATGAACGCCCACCACCTCGATAATCTCTATTACCATATTTAGTGAAGTATGTTATGTCGGCATGCCCAGGTCGAAACTTATCTTTAATATCAGAATAATCTTTTGAACGTTGATCTGTATTCCAAATGATCAACTGTATTGGCATACCTGTAGTTTTACCCTCAAAAACTCCTGATAATATATCAACCTTATCAGCTTCTTGTCTTTGGGTAGTATACTTATTTTTTCCTGGCTTTCTTTTATCGAGCCAAGTTTGCAACATTTCTTTGCTTAATAATATATTAGAAGGGCAACCATCAATTGTAGCTCCCAAAGCCTCTCCATGGCTTTCACCCCAGGTAGTCACTTTAAAAAAATGGCCAAAGGTATTGATTGACATGGCAGCTCCTAATAAAACCGAAATACTTTTCAAATACTATAATAGAGTTTTATCAAAATTATGGAATACCTGAATTAACTGAACGCTTAAAATTTGAAAGACCGACCTATAGCGTCTAATAAATCATTTTTTGTCAAATCAATCTTAATTCTAATCGAATCCACAAAATTTAAATATTTTAATAGATGATCTGAAAGTTGCGGAAATATATCCCCTAATAGTTCGCCATAAGTGTAAATACCAAATAATAATAGTACAAGAACTGCTGATAAACAAAACCCTAACCAAAATTCCTTATTTGAAAGTATGTTCAGAAAATTTATTTCTTCAGGTTTATTTAATTGTTTTAAATCTATCACATCATTTTTCTTTTGCGTTTGTTTTTTATTATGGCGTGACGATTTCATTATTTTTTTATCAAACTCTGCCTCTTCACGTAAAATTTTTAATACCTGTGCATTAGTCAATGGCACCTTTTGAATGGCACTTGGTTCCTCAAAGGAAGGTTTGTTCTCCACACTTAATTTATCAATAAAGATCTCTGTCCATTGATGTTTACAACTGATGCACTTAATATTGTGCTCCTTATCTAGAAATAAATTAGTATTTATAGAATAGGATTTTTCGCAATTTGGACAGACGACTTTCATAAAAACTTTCTACAAAATAAAAGATGTAGAAGTCACTTAACAGATTTTTTGATCTAATGGCACTAAAAGATTAGTAGGTTTTAGATATTTGTTAGTAAATTTAATGATATTAATTGAGAAAATAGTTAGCTATATTCTAAGAATAATAAAATAGTATTAATAAGGAAAAAGGTTAGCTGAAAATGCGCATTATTATGCAATACATTTTTTCTTTAATATTTATCATACAGATGTATGTAATGATGATCTTGGTTACAATCTGCTTTACGCCATTGCTTCTATTTAGGGATGATTTAACCATGACAGCAGTCAATATATGGTGTGGTTGGGTAAAATTTACTGCAAACGTATTGGTTGGAATAAAAACAGAAGTACGCGGTGTTGTGCCTGAAGATGAGGTTTTAATTATCTCTAAGCATCAGTCCTTTTTAGACATAATAATGATCGTTTCTGCATTAAATCGACCAAAATTTATAATGAAAAAGGAAATATTAATAACTCCAATAATTGGCTTTTGGGCAAAAAAACTTGGGTGCATTCCTATTGATAGAGGTAAAAAAGGTGCTGCTATAAGAGAGATGATAAAAGCAGTACACCTGAGCAGCAGAAAGAAACCAGGCCAATTAATCATATTTCCCCAAGGCACCCGAGTAGCTCCAAAAACTCACGCACCTTATAAAATTGGGTCAGGTGTGTTGTACTCAGAATTAGAGCAAGATTGTGTCCCAGTTGCTACTAATGTTGGAATGCTGTGGCCTAAAAGTAGTATTTTAAGAAAACCTGGATTGGCAGTAATCGAGTTTCTACCAAGAATTGAAAGCGGCTTAGACATTAAAGAATTTATGGGCTTAATAGAAAATAATATAGAGAAGGCATCTGATAATTTAATAAATGAAGATAATTAAGAAGATTGGGTTAATTTTTTATTTTCCATTTATCTGTATCAATTTGAACAAATGCCTCAATTCCTGCAGTTGCAATTATGTGGTCTTTTCCAGACATCGTGTCAGGAATGTTTAAGCCTCCCTCTACTACGGTTACCTTTATTTTTCCCCGAGGCAACTCAAGCGCCACTATACTTTTATCAACTAAATCTGGTTTTTTAACACCTATCGTGACATTAACAAGCATTTCTGAATGATTGATATTTAAACTTGAAAATAATGTTAATGATGAATGATGCAGTGCATCTTGTACTGCTCTACACGCTGCCTTTGTATAATTTTCACCATAAAGATCATTTCCCATTCCCATTTCTAAAATCAGCCGAGTCATTTTTTTATCTCAATATCAAAGGATACCTCAATCCCCACATTGGCGATGATAGTTACCCCACCTTCATTCGGCTTGAGAATATCCAAACCCCCTTTTACAACCTTAATATCTGGCTTTCCATAAGGGAAAACTGATTTTAAAGCCTCTATATTTACCAATTCTGGTTTTTGAACTCCTATAGTTACATCAATTAACATATCGTTTTTAGCAAAACCAAAAGCTTCAGCGGCGTTAATAGAATTATGCCATAAGGCATCTTTTATTGCCCTTTCAGAAGCTTTCGTATAATCACGCTGGCGCAGAGAACTACCCATTCCAAACTCTACTAAAATTCTTTTTTTAGCCATATCATCTCCACAGTAATATCCAACCTATCCAAAAATTCACAACTTTCCAACCATTTTAGATTTGCTTATAATAGTGAAAATTACATTAGGTGGAAATAATGACGATTCACAAAAAAATTACTGCATTGAGAAAATTACTAGAACAATATGGAATTGATGCTTTTCTAATCCCTAGAGCAGATGAGCATCAAAGTGAATATGTAGCGAAGTGCGATGAGCGCGTTCAGTATATTAGCGACTTTACCGGATCAGCTGGAACGGTATTAGTTACCAAAGATAAAGCTGCCCTCTTTACAGATGGACGTTACACCATCCAAGCCACTCGACAAATCGATGAAAAAATATTTGAACTATGCCATATCACTAAATATCCACTTGAACATTGGATATTAGAAAATTTAACCAATAAGCTGACAGTAGGTTTTGATCCAAGATTACATACCCCAAAGCAAATCAAGAATATAAGTAAAATAATTTCCAAAAAAAATATTACACTTTTGCCGCTAGAAAATAATTTGCTAGACATGATCTGGCAAGAGCAACCCAAGCCACCAATGGGTAATGTCGTTCCACATAAATTAATTTATTCTGGAAAATCATCTAAAGACAAACGTGCGCTTGTTGCCAATTCATTAAATCAGATGAAGATAAATGCCATACTCATATCAGCACCAGAAAATTTATGTTGGGTTTTTAATTTAAGAGGAAATGATGTTCCTATGACGCCCGTAGCTTTTGGATATGCTATTATTGAAGAAAATGGGAATGCAAATCTATTTATGAAAACAGAGAAATTAAGTAATGCCATATTAATAGAAATTAAAAATGATAAAAATATTACGCTCAATGAACCTTCTCTTTTACCAGCCATTTTGAAGAAATTTTCTGGTAAAAAAATATTATTCGACGAGGAAACCGCAAATATTGCGCTTATCTTACAAGCAGAGCGTGCCTATATAAAACCCTACATTCAAACAGATCCAATTTATCTAATGAAAGCGCAAAAAAATGAAATAGAATTAAATGGCATTAGAGCCGCTCACTTGCGAGATAGTACTGCGGTAATTAAATTTATAAAATGGTTTCTAGAGTCTGACCCAGTTAATTTAAACGAATGGTCAGCGGCAATGCGCCTCCAATCGGAAAGAGAAAAATTAGGATTATATCAAGGGCCTAGCTTTCCTACAATTTCTGCAACTGAAAGAAACGCTGCTGAAGCACATTATCAGCTCAATAAAAATACAGCAAAGCAAATTTTGGATGGTCACCTTTTCCTATTTGATAGTGGTGGTCAATTTTTAGACGGCACAACTGATATAACGAGGGTTTTGGCAGTTGGTAACCCAACTACTGAAATGAAATTTAATTACACATTAGTTCTCAAAGGACACATTGCTATTCATCTGGCTCAATTCCCCAATGGAACTACTGGACAGCAGTTAGATCCGTTAGCTCGCCAATTTCTATGGTCAGAAGGATTAGACTATGATCATGGAACCGGGCATGGCGTTGGCCACTACCTCTCAGTCCATGAGGGGCCTCAGCGTATATCCAAGACATCAAACATTCCGCTAGAAATTGGTATGATCTTATCAAATGAACCAGGTTTTTATAAAGAAAATTCTTATGGAATTAGAATCGAAAATCTTATGATCGTTCAGGAAATACAAAAATTATCGCTTAATCCCACAAAATCAATCTATGGGTTTGAAACTCTAAGCTTCGTCCCTTATGACACCCGTTTAATAAACAAAGAGCAATTAGAAGAGCGAGAAATCAATTGGATAAATAGCTATCATTCAGAAATTATAGAAAAAATTACGCCACTACTAGACTTAAAGCACAAAAAATTCCTTCAATCTATTGCAACAATGATATGAAAATAAAATTCTATTCAAAGTTTAAATTAACTGAACCAAAGTCAGAAAAATCAGCTAAAATACTAGTCCCTGACGGACATTCGATTGGACGAATGAATGATCCTGATAGCACAACATCACCTTTTCTAATCTTCTGATCATATTTTCCTAACCGTTCCGCTAACCAAGCAATTCCCATAACTGGATCATTAAGGACTCCAGCGCCTAAACCAGTTTCTTCCACTTCGCCATCCCTTGAAACAATTGCTCCTACCCACCTTAAATCAATATCTTCTGGATCGTGCCTTTTATTACCTAAAACTATTCCAGCGTTTGCCGCATTATCTGAGATAGTATCAAATACAATTCTAGTTTTTCCAGTCTTAGGATCAGATCGTAGAACTCTAGTATCAAGGATTTCTATTGACGGGCATACATACTCTGTTGCGGACAAAACATCCAAGCGCGAAGCTTTTCCACTTAGATCAGACTTCATTACAAATGCAATTTCAGCCTCAATACGTGGTTGAATAAATCGATTGGCAGGAATAGTTGATCCATTTTCGAAAACCATATCAGACAAGAGAACACCGCTATCTGGAGTATTAATGTTTAATGCGTTTTGCATCGCTTTTGAAGTCAATCCAATTTTCCAGCCAATTACTTCATTCCCAGCTAAAATTTTATTATTAACAAGTAAAGATTGGATCGCATATGAATCAGCCATATCAATTTTAGGGTATTTTAAGGATAAAAGCCCAATTTGCTTCCTATTATCATCTGCTTCAAATAAAGCCTTTGCCGCTTCAGCATGCTCGTCAGGTGTCATACTTCATCCTTAACGTCATTCTTCAAAATCCCAATTCCACTAGCCTCAACCTCAACCACATCACCAGATTTTAGCCATTTTGGCGGGTCAAAACGAGCACCAGCACCAGTAGGTGTTCCGGTGATAATCACATCACCAGGAACTAATGTTACAAATGTACTTATGTAATTAATTATATAATCAAACGAGAATATCATACGATCAGTATTATCCTTCTGACGAACTTCGCCATTTACTCTCGTTATGAGTTCGATATTCTTCAATTGTTCTTTAGATTTAAATGGAATTATCCACGGCCCAATTGCACCTGAACTCTCGAAATTCTTACCTTGTGTAACATTAAATTTAGCATGGCGCACCCAATCACGTATAGTACCCTCATTACTCAATGATAGAGCTGCAATGTGGTCTAAAGCATTTTCTCGAGCAATATGCCGACCCTCTTTACCTATTATTAAAACAACTTCACCCTCATAATCTAACTGATCAGAAATTTTAGGTTTGATAATTGAGCACTTGTGACCAACAAAAGTTTTTGCAAATCTTATAAATAATGATGGATAAGTAGGTGCAGCTTTTCCGTCCTTATATTCGGCATTTCGATCTGGATAGTTCACACCTACACAAATAATTTTTTCTGGTCTAGTTATTGGTATTTCATAAATTATATCTTCATCTTTATGTGTTAGAGACATTCCCTCACTGGCTAGTTCGAGGCTATTTAAACCATTATTTTCGATGACCTCTCTCAATGTTGGCCAATTTGGAAATTCAGGGGATAGAGCAATCATACCTCCCAAAATTTTAGCTCCATAAAAAGTTTTGTTATTTATTCTATAAGTTGCAAATTTCATATTAATGGTCCGGTGCTATAATTGGTTGTGCTTTAAGATCAGCAGAACGCACTGATATATCTTCAAAATGTGACCCTTTTTCAAACCAGGAACGTGGAGCTGGCGCTCCCCATAAAGTTTGCCTTTGAGGGTCTGTTAAACTCCATCTGATTGCCTCATGATCTGGATCAATAGTTTGATAATCAGAACAGTAAATTTCTATTCGATGCCCATCAGGATCAAAAATATATAAGAAAAATGCATTAGAAATACCGTGCCTACCTGGCCCTCTTTCAATATTGTCAACATATCCAGTGGATGCCATCAAATCCAATAAATCTATAATGTTAAGAGGTGTTGGTACCCAAAATCCTACATGATGCATCCTTGGGCCAGTACCGTTTGTAAAAGCGATATCATGAACACCACCTTTTCTGTGTAACCAAGCTGCCCATACCGATCCACTTTCATCATCCTCAGTATACTCAGTGACCCTAAAACCGAAATCATTATAAAAATTTAAACTGCTATCTACATTTGGGGAAAAACAATTAAAGTGATCAATTCTTAAAGGCTTAACGCCTTTATAAAGATTGTATTGTTGATGTATCGTCTCCAACCTATCCATTTTATAATAAAACTCTATAGGAATTCCATTATTATCAGATGTTAGCAAGGTTCGACCTTGATAAGGTCTTTTTATCCAACTCGTCTTGCACCCTTTACTTATAAAATATATTTCTGCCCTATCGAGGTCTTTTTCTGAGAATACTTTGAAACCTAAGACTTTTACATCAGCGTTCTCACTTTCTCGTAAGATAACACTGTGATGACCGCGCTCTTCCATTGCTCTCAAATAAACAATTTTTTCGTCTTCATCTGTAATCTGTAATCCCAAAATTTCCGAATAAAACTTTTTAGATGCATCAAGATTTTTAACACCATACTCTATATGACTAATTCGTAAGGTATCAAAGGGTGGATATAAAACTGGTTTTGGAATTGGCAAACTACCCTCCTAATTTCGTAATTTTATGTTCTGTTATGGCAAAACTTATATTTTTTGTTTCCATGTAAAAATCAAAAGACCAATCGCCCCCATCTCTTCCAATACCGGAAGATTTAACGCCACCAAAGGGCGTGGGAAGATGACGAACATTCTCAGAATTTACCCATATCATGCCAGCTTCCATTGATTGACTAAATTGGAATGCTCGGGTGACATTATTTGTCCAAAGATAACCAGCTAACCCATAATCTGTTTCATTGGCTATCTCTAAAGCTTCTTGCTCTGAATTGAAGGGAATTACCACAAGTACAGGTCCAAATATTTCTTCCTTTGCTATGCGCATATCTCGAGTAACGTCTGTAAAGATTGTTGGAGCAATGTACGGCCCTCCACCAGGGCCATCAACAGGCCCACCAGTTAACAAGGTTGCACCTTCTTTTTGACCAATTTCAAAATACTTCTTAACCTTTTCTTCATGAATTGGATGTATTAATGGTCCCACAGTTGTATCTGGATCTAAGGGATGACCAACTTTTATTCTTTCTGCTTTTTTAAGTATCATTTGAACAAATTTTTCTCGCACCGATTCTTGCACCAACAATCTTGAAGACGATGTACATCTCTCACCATTCAATGAATAAATCATGAATACCACGGCATCAGCTGCTCGCTCTAAATCAGCATCTTCAAACACAACAACAGCATTTTTTCCACCTAATTCAAAATGTACTCTTTTTAGAGTATCAGAGCCCTGTTTCATTATCATTGAACCCGTTGCGCTTTCTCCAACAAAAGAAATTGCCTTAATATCAGGATGTTCAGTAATAAGTTTACCAGCTTCTTCACCATATCCATTTATAGTGTTCCAAACACCCTTAGGTAAACCTGCAGCTTCTGCTATTTCTATTAAAATTTTTGCTGTCAAAGGGGAAAATTCGGCTGGTTTATGAACGACTGTACATCCCGCCGCTAAAGCAGGAGCTATTTTCCAAGTTGATAACATAAATGGGGTGTTCCATGGTGTTATTATTCCCACTGGCCCTATTGGATATCGCATAGTCATATTTGTTTGTGAATTAGTAAATGTAGATTCTCCATCTTTTCCATAAGGAGCTTGATCTGCAAAAAACCTAAAATTTGCAGCACCTCTCAGCGCAGCCTTAGACATAAACCTTAAAGATTGGCCTGTATCAACTGATTCAATTAATGCTATTTCATCAGCTCTACTTTCAATGGCATCAGCAATAGCATGCAAAATCTTTTTTCTGTCTTGACCTGTCATTGAAGACCATTCTGAAAACGCTTTTTTTGCAGCTTCTACGGCTAAATCAACATCTTCCAAACGACTCCTAGAAACATTACAAATTACCTTAAGATCGATGGGGGAAATATTTTCAAAAGTTTCGCCTGCCAAAGCAGGCTCACTTTTCCCATTAATATGATTTAAAACTCCTATCTCATTGAATTTTTGTAAAAAAAATGATGCTTTTTTCTTATTCTTTTCTAATTCTGACATGCTATTTTACTCTATCTCCATCCCGACTATTGATTTTCAGAAAGCCTCTTATGAATTGGATTAATTTTCCAACTCATCTCTGGATCTATCTCTACAATTTCTAATGCTAATGCTAAAAACCCTGTCCTTAATAACTTTTCTACTTTCAATTCTAATCTAGACATTAATACCTTGCCGGTATTTTCTTTCATCTCAGCACTTCGACCAGTACCAATGCGCAGAACCATGTCTATAAATCCATTGTTTGCATGTCCATCCGCTACCGAATAAAATTGGATGGAATGCGCCTTAACTCGAACACCCGCCTTTGGGAAAATACCCTGCTCATGCATCGCAAGTCTTAGAGAATCACAAAGGTCATTAAAATCTAAGTGATTTTTTAAATTTGCGGAGTATTGTAACGTTAGGTATGCCAAAGCTTGCTCTTTTTTCTTTAACATGTTAAATAAATTCATCAATGTCAAGGATCATCATGAAAAATAAAGAAGAAATAAATCGCTCTCTGGCCATTACTCTTTTAAGAAGCCGGGAAGCTGTCATGGACCGTTTTCGACCTATGTTAGCTTCAGCAAAAATAACTGAACAGCAGTGGAGGGTGCTCAGGGGCCTTAGTGAACATGGAGAAGTTGAAGCAGGTAAATTAGCATATATTGCTTGCATTTTGCCGCAAAGTTTAAGCCGAATTACTAGAAATTTTGAAAAGAAACATCTCATTTTCATGAAAAATGATCCCAGTGATGCTCGAAAAATATTATTATCCTTGACTGATAAAGGAAAAATATTGATGAGCAGAGCAACAATCGATAGCAAAGAAATATACTCACAACTAATAGAAGATTTTGGTAGAGAAAATTTGGAACAATTATTAGAAAAGTTAAACTTACTACAATCTTCGTTAAATTTAAAATCTAGATAGAGCTTATATTTTATTCAATAACTCTATGAACCTTCCACGAGCAGCTGGCATTTTTCTATTACCTAATGCTGGCGCAACTTTATTTTCAAGAAAATACCCAGTAACCGTCAATCCTTGAATCGTATCCGCCATATTATCACCAAAACCTAAAAGGCTCTTTGGCAAAGGCAGCAATCTTTTAGACCAGCCCCCAGCGCCATCTGTACTAACTGCACTGCCTGATTTGGGCGAAATATAATTTAAATTATCATTAGACCCTGTCACAACACATTGAGAAAGATCTAACCCAAAACCTAACTCTTCAAGTAAAACCATTTCCCAATGCAAATATTCTGATAACCAATTGTTTTTAGATGTGAGTGAGTTCAATAAATCACGGGTATTCTTAAATAATTTTATATGGTTTTCTCGTTCAGGAAGTGTAAAATTTAACAAACTACATATTGAAGATAGACCAGATAATGCCAATCTATCCATCATTATTGTTGAGGCTCTGCTTTTGATCAATTCAACCGAAAAACTTCCTAAATGCTCTTCTAAACGCGCTTTCCAATGTGCGTCCAAATCATTTCCAAGTTGAAGTATTGGGCTTAACCTTCGGGATGATCCCCCCCGAACGACCCCCAGATGCCTTCCCCGGCTTTCAAAAAAAATCTCAACAATAACTGAACTTTCACCATGACGCCGAACACCAATTAATATTCCTTCTTCACGCCATTCCATAATAAAAATTTATCCTGATAAACCATCTTCGGCAAGCAAATGTCTTCCATCCCGATCCTCAACCTCAATCACCCAAAGATCTTGATCAATCTCTTTTTGCCTTAACAAACTATTTTCAACTTCTGTGTCAACTCCAGAAACTAGCATATCCCAGTGCCATTTATCTAATTCAAAGTTATACCTTTTATAATAACTCGCAGCATATCCGTCCAATGTATTAATTTTGATAATCACAGCGCCAGAGATTTTATCTCCCTTTTTTGTTATAAAAGCAGGGATTTCTTTTAACCTTAGTCGTTTTAAATAAGCAGATATCCAAAATTCTGTGGTTAACCTGGTCACAAATCACCATCGGAAAAGGTCAAACCCATCTCCGAGTAACGATCTTTTTCATCAAGCCATTTAGGTCTAACTTTCAATTGACAGAATAAATGAACTTTTTTTTCTAGGAAAGTCTCCATTTCCTTTCTAGCAGCTATATTTATTGATTTAATAGTAGAACCATTTGGACCTAAAATAATTCCTTTATGCCCATCTCTAGCCACATAAATTAATTGATCGATCTTTACTGACCCATCTGGTCGATCTTCCCAACCTTCGGTCTCAACGGTCAACTGATATGGTAACTCTTGATGTAACCTGAGCGTTAATTTTTCTCTCATAATTTCTGCCATGATCGTCCTCAAAGGAAGATCAGCTATTTGATCATCAGGATAAAGCCATTCTTCAATAGGTAATTTCCCAGCTAACCATTCTTTTAAATTATTTACTCCATGCCCTTTTTTTGCAGAGATTAAAAAAGTTTTTTCAAACTCATATTCCTCATTAATTTCCTTTGTCAATTTAAGCAATTCTTCCGATTTAACTCGATCTATTTTATTAATTGCCACAGCTACACTAACAGGAAAATCCTTAAACTCTCTTAATTTTTTTAGATTCTCTTTAACCCCACTAGTAACCCCTCTGTTTGCTTCTATAAGAAATACAATAACATCTGAGTCTACTGCACCACTCCAAGCTGCTTTTACCATCGCACGATCCAGCCGCCTTTTTGGTTGGAATAATCCTGGAGTATCTATAAAGATAATTTGACTATCACCCAAGATCGAAACACCTCTAATTCTCCTTCGGGTTGTTTGAACCTTATGTGTAACTATAGAAATTTTTGTTCCAACCATATAATTTAATAGCGTTGACTTACCAGCATTTGGTTCACCAAGTAATGCCACAAACCCACAAGATTTTTTATTATCCATTTAATACCTTTTCTAAAATAGCTTTAGCTGCTGCTTGCTGAGCATTCTGTTTTGAAGAAGAAGATGCTATGGCAGTTTCACCAGACTCTATGCGAACTTCAATTGTAAATATAGGCCCATGATCTGGCCCACTTCTAGAAAGTTCAGTATAGACTGGAGGAGAATATTTCAAGGATTGCGCCCATTCTTGCAAAGCTGTCTTTGAATCTCTTGCGTCTTCTTTTGCTTGCTGAACATGATTGTCCCATAACTTTTCTATTAAAACCTTAGTGATTTCAAAATTTGAATCTAAATAAACTGCTGCCAAAATTGCTTCCATTGCGTCGCCAAGTATTGCTTGCTTACTGCGCCCACCTGACAACATTTCAGAGCGACCAAGACGAATTACCGGCCCTAACTCAAGGGATTCAGCGATAGCTGCACATGTCTCTTTTCTAACTAGGGAGTTAAATCGTGGAGCAATTTTTCCTTCAGAAGCTTCCTTATCTCGGGCTAATAAAATTTCAGCAATAGCTAAACCTAAAACTCTATCTCCAAGAAATTCTAATCTTTGATTATCAGCTCTTGTAGAAGAAGATAAGGAAGGGTGCGTAAGCGCTTCAATTAATAAGTGTACATTATCAAATTGATAACCAAGCCTTAAGCAAAAATCTTTCAAATCAGAAGAAAGTTTCATTGAATTTAATTCTCCAAGAAAAAGTTAATTAATGGCTTTAAAGTATCTATTTGATCGCCAAGTCCAAAAATACAAAATTGACTTTCCAGCTGAAGAAAACACAACTCTATCAGCTCGCCCAACTATATTCTCCAACGGCACAAAACCAATCCCACGAGGTTTTCTAACTCTGCTATCAGAAGAATTATCTCGATTATCCCCCATGAAAAAATAATGTCCCTGAGGTATTGAGTAAATACCAGTATCATCTAGCGATTGGCCTGAAGAAACATTTAACATACTGTGGATTACTCCATTAGGTAACTCAGCCTTGAATTTTTCCTTAGTGCATATAGCGCCTTGCACAGTCGGTTTCGAGCATGCTGGTCTACTAATTTGCATTGGGCCCTGTATTTCGTATATTTCTTTAAACAAGCCATCATTAGTTACTGGCACCTTAATGTCATTAATAAATAAATCCCCATCTTTCATTTGTATCTTTTCTCCTGGCAACCCAATTAATCTTTTTATAAAATCCGCACCAGTAGTTGGATGTTTAAAAACTACAACATCCCCTCTTTTTGGTTCTTTTGACAGGATACGCCCAGAAAACGGGCACAATGACCAAGGACAAGAGTGCTTCGAATAACCATAGGCCATTTTATTAACAAACAAAAAATCCCCAATCAGTAAGGTATCCTTCATTGATCCAGACGGTATCCAATAAGGTTGAAAAAATAATGTTCTTATTAAACCAGCTAATAATAAGGCCCATACAAGGGTCTTAATCGTATCTAAAAAACCTTCTGTCTTCTTTTTCTTTGATAACATTTTATTTCCTAATCAGTTATTTTTTCAACAAGTGAACTTTAAACAAATCAAACTCACTCTAGATAGTCTTTTTTTTTAATGCTTCAATGACTACAAACGCCTGTGCCCATGGATAATCATCTGTCAAAGTTAAATGAATAATTGCTTCATGTCCGGCAGGCGTTATCGTCGCTAACCTTTTCCCAGCTGAGCCCTCAACAGTCATTTTAGGCTGTCCGGTTTTTAAATTTGTTACTTGCATTTCTTTCCAAGCAATACCCATACGCAACCCAGTACCAAGAGCTTTAGAGCACGCTTCCTTTGCTGCCCACCTTTTCGCGTATGTTTCCGCAGGAATCTTCCGACCGTCTGCTTTTTGCTGTTCAATATTAGTGAATACTCGGTTTCGGAATCTATCTCCAAAACGATCAAGCGTTCCCTGTATTCTAGCTATATTAGCCAAATCTGATCCAATACCAATAATCATTTTAAAATTCTAACAAACCTCAACCAATAGTTATATTTTCTCGAGCTTTTTTTATTAATAATTTCATTTCTTTTATAGCAGCCTTCATACCGCAGAAGATACTTTCCCCAACTAAGAAGTGTCCGATGTTCAACTCGTGTAATTCACAAATAGATGCAATTGGCACTACTGTGTCGTAAGTTAAGCCGTGGCCTGCATGAACTTCTAATCCTAAATCATTTGCATATTTTGCCATACTTTTCAATCTTTGCAGCTCTTCATCTCGCTCTTTATTAAGACTTTCTGAATGCAAATCGCAATATGCCCCTGTATGTAGCTCTATAACTTGCGCTCCAATTCTAAAAGCCGCATCAATTTGGAGTTGGTCAGCCGCCAAAAATATAGAAACCCTGCATCCAGCGTCCCTGAGTGGAGATACAAACTTTGCTAATCTAATTTCATCTTTCACAACATCTAAACCTCCTTCAGTTGTTATTTCTTCTCTTTTTTCTGGCACCAAGCAAATAGCATTAGGACGGTATTTCAGTGCTATTTTCTGCATTTCATCAGTAGCAGCCATTTCAAAATTTAATGGTATCTTTAACTCCCGCATTAGAGTGTCAATATCTTGATCACCTATATGCCGCCTGTCTTCTCTTAAATGAGCAGTTATTCCATCTGCTCCAGACTCCTCAGCTAATAAGGCTGCACGAGTAGGGTCTGGATAGGTTCCACCTCGCGCATTTCTTACAGTGGCCACATGGTCAATATTCACTCCAAGACGAATATCTTGTTTCATTTAATCTTCCTTATCTTCATTTTCTAAAACACTTTTTACTTTTACAGCACGTTCCTTCAATATTTCCCATTTTTGTTTCAATCTACCTTTTCTTCGATTTTGATACATGGATATTATAGGTACAGAGCCAATATAAAATAACAACCCAAATATAAAACCAGGTATTAAGCCTCCAACAAGATAAGGAAATAAAAATATATTAATAAATTCAAAAATATTACTCCATAAAATATTTATGAATTCTGAGGTCTCATTCCAGCCAGAAATATTTGAATTAAAAATACTTTTTAAATTCTCAAATATCTCGTACATCACCTCATCAAATGAATTTCTGGAACTCTTGAAATCAGCATCACTAAAATCTCTTCCCAATAGAAATGTGCCCAGTCGCAAACTACCCCAACTGATAAATGGAAATGTTAAAGGGTTTCCAAAGAATGTTGCCAAAATTGCTGCAAGTAAATTGCCTCTAATTATAAACGCAATAATTGCTGCTAGAAAAAAATGAAAGCCAAAAAAAGGCGTAAAGCAGACAAATACACCAGCTGCAATACCCCTTGAAACTTTATGAGGAGAGTCTTTAATACGAGTTAATCTGTGGCCCAGATAACTTAACGCTCTACTCCAACCGCCCTTAGGGTAAAGTAACTGCCGCACACCCTGCCACCAGCCTAATTTGTTTTTTCGCCTAAAAACCAATAATTCTCACTCCAAAATCTAAACTAATTCCACTAAATCTCTATGTCTTGTTATTTCAGCAACATCTGTATCAGCATTTAGCGATGTGACAACATTATGTAGATGCTTTACATCCCGAACTTCAATTGACACGGCTATTCTATAAAAATCTGGTTGCTTCTCTTCAAAACGCATATCAGAAATATTGGCGTTTTGCTCTCCAATCAATGTACAAATACGCCCTAATACACCTGCATCATTCCCAATAGTAATATTTATTAAAACTTCGTTTAAGGCCTGATGGTTACCTTCTGACCAATGCAGGTCAATCCATCTATCTTGAACCTGATCATAAATTGCTAACCTGTCGCAGTCGATAGTGTGGATCATAACTCCTTTGCCTTTCGTTAAGATTCCAACAATCCGCTCTCCTGGTAAGGGCTCACAGCAACTAGAACGCTGAGCATTTTGATCAGACATTAAACCTATAATTGCTTTTGAAGGCTCAATCTCATCGATTGGTCTTTTTCTTATTATTTCTGGATATAACGCCTCAACAACTTGCGTCCCCGTCAATTCAGCGCTTCCCAGTGAAACCAAAACATCATCTGCAGTTTTTAAGGCAAACATTTTAGCCGCTGTTAAGAGGGCTTTATTAGTAGGTCTCTTTCCAACATTTTCAAAAGCCACACGAGAAAATTCTTTACCCAACCGAAGAAAATTGTCCCTATTTTCAGTTTTCAAAGATCGTCTTATTGCTGTTTTTGCTCGGCCAGTTACCGCAACATCTCTCCAAGCAGCTTGAGGTTTTTGCCCTTTTGCAGTTATAATTTCTACAGATTGTCCATTTCTCAAGCGGGTCCATAACGGGACTCTTTTACCGTCAACTTTTACTCCTACGCACCCGTCACCAATTCTAGTATGAATACTATATGCAAAATCTAACGGAGTTGCTCCTCTTGGAAGTTTAATAACGTCTCCTTTTGGCGTAAAACAAAAAACTTGATCTGCAAACATTTCTAACTTTACATGCTCCAGAAACTCCTCTTGATCTTCAGAACTGTTAAAACTGTCTGTAATTTCACTAATCCAAACAAAAGGATCTACTGCAAATTTATTTGCAGAACGCTCACCTTCCCGATAGGACCAGTGAGCTGCCACACCTGTTTCTGCTACTTGGTGCATTTCCTTTGTCCTAATTTGAACTTCGACTATTTTTCCATCACGTCCAGAAACAGCCGTGTGCAGAGATCTATAACCATTACTTTTAGGTTGACTTATATAATCTTTAAAACGTCCAGGAACTGCTCGCCATCTTTGATGTATGGCGCCAAGCGCTCTATAACAATCAACCTCATCTTTAGTAATTATGCGAAATCCATAGATATCTGATAATCTTGAAAATCCTTCTTGCTTCTCTTCCATTTTGCGCCATATCGAATATGGCTTCTTTTCCCGACCCGTCACTTCTCCAGTAATTTCATATGTGTTCATGGCCTTGCGAATATCATCGGTAATCTTTGTTATCACATCCCCAGATTTATTGCGAAGAGACACAAACCTTCTCATTATTGAACTTCGGGCTTCAGAATTTAAAACTCGAAAAGATAAATCCTCCAATTCTTCTCGAATAAATTGCATTCCCATTCGTCCAGCCAAAGGTGCATAAATATCCATTGTTTCTCTGGCTTTTATAAGCTGCTTTTCAGAATCCATATGCTTTATGGTGCGCATATTGTGTAACCTATCGGCCAATTTCACCAAAAGAACTCGAAGATCTTTTGACATAGCAAGTAATAACTTTCGAAAATTCTCCGCTTGCGCACTCTCCACAGAGCCAAGCTCTAAGTTTGTAAGTTTAGTTACCCCATCAACTAATTCAGCTATTTCTTCATTAAATTGTTCCCTAATATCAGAGAAAGTAGATTTTGTATCCTCAATAGTGTCATGCAAAAGGGCTGTTATTATGGTCGCATCATCCATATGCTGCTCTGCCAACTGCATCGCTACTGCAAACGGATGCATAAAATAGGGTTCTCCCGATCGTCTAGATTGACCTTCATGCATTTGCTTTGCATAATTAAATGCACGGCGTATAAGTTCTTCATCTGAGCGTGGATTGTAGCTCTCAGTTAACTCAACGAGTTTTTCTAAACTTATCAATTGCTCTCCTTTTCAATCCCTCAAGGACGATAGGAAGCTAAAATTAACGTATTTCCTGAGCTTCCATTAAGGCTCTTAGCAAGTTTTCCTCTGACATATCATCACTTGGCTGGTCTTGCTCTACACCCATCAGAAGAGCCATAGCATCTTCTTCAGGTTCATCAACCTCAATTTGCGTCTGATTGCTTTCAATTGCACGTTCGCGAAGCTCATCTGCACTTTGAGTTTCATCCGCAATTTCTCTCAAAGAAACCACAGGGTTTTTATCTTTATCTCGATCAACAGTTAGCTCAGACCCAGAAGACAATTCTCTAGATCGGTGAGCAGCTAACATTACTAACTCAAATCTATTAGGTACTTTATCTACACAATCTTCTACTGTTACTCGGGCCATAAGATGCTCCTGTACATATCAATCATAATGAGATGTGTTCACTAAGCGTATTTTGAATTATTTGCAAGAGGCTCCAGCTATTTGTTTATATTTTTTTAATCTCAGCCAAAAGCTTACAATCTATATCATTTAACATCTCAGACACTGTATTTTTTAAAATTGGGTGTTTCCATTTTGGATCAATGTCGCACATTGGAATAAGTACAAATGCTCGGTCTTGCAATCGAGGGTGAGGTAATATCATTTCTGTGGGCCATAATTCAATTTGCTCATCTTTTGATAGACCTATCCATTCTTGAACAACTTCTTGGTTGGGATAAATAAACTCATCAAAATATATCAAATCTAAATCAATTACTCGTGGTGCCCATCTTTTATTTCGAATTCTACCTAAACATTTTTCTATACTGTGAAGATGCAGTAACGTCTCAGAAGCGTTCAATTTGGTTTTATATACAGCACAGCAATTTATAAAATTAGGACCTGATCCCTTTGGATAAGCCACTGTTTCATAAAGGTTGGAAGTTAATACAAGTTCAAATTTAGAAGTTTGAATTTCTTTCATAGCTTGGTGAACTATTTCTAAAGGACTTCCTAATTTGGAAAAGATATTTGACCCAAATGCAACACAACAATTGCTATATTGACTAATTTTATTTTTATTATTTGTTATTTGGCTTGCAGACATAATCAAAGACCTTATTTAAAAAACAATACTTGTGCTATATCAATTTTATTAGTTTGATAATATTTGAATTTAATAAACCTATAATCTTAAAATGGATTGTGTATATGAATAAACCACCATTAACCTTATATCTTGCTGCTCCTCGTGGGTTTTGCGCTGGTGTAGATAGGGCAATAAAGATTGTTGAACTGGCTTTGGAAAAATGGGGGGCGCCAGTTTTTGTACGTCATGAAATTGTTCATAATAAATTTGTAGTTGACGATTTGAGAAAGAAAGGAGCCATATTCGTAGAAGAGCTAGATGAATGTCCTGATGACAGACCTGTTATCTTTTCGGCGCATGGCGTCCCAAAATCCATCCCTTTGGAAGCTAAAGAAAGAAGTATGGTATATGTGGATGCTACCTGTCCACTTGTTAGTAAAGTACATATTGAAGCAGAAAGACATTACCAAAATGGTTTACAAATGATAATGATTGGCCATGAAGGCCATCCAGAAACCTTGGGTACTATGGGTCAACTTCCAGATGGTGAAGTCTTGTTAGTTGAAACAATTGAAGATGTTAAAAGTATAACACCAAGAGATGTTAATAAATTAGCGTATATAACTCAAACAACATTATCAGTAGACGACACAAAGTGTATTGTTGAAGAGTTAAAGAAACGTTTTAAGAATATCATTGGACCACATAAAGAAGACATATGTTACGCTACCACAAATCGACAGAAAGCCGTTAAAGAGATAGCGCCAAATATTGATGCTTTACTTGTTATTGGCTCACCAAATTCTTCTAATTCCAAAAGGTTAGTGGAGGTTGGAAAATTTTCTGGTTGTAAGTACTCACAGTTAGTCCAACGAGCAGTCGATATTGATTGGCGTTCGTTAGAAGGCATCAAGTCTGTAGGCATTACAGCTGGAGCATCCGCCCCAGAAGTTCTAATAAATGAAGTAATTGATGCCTTTACTGAAAGGTACCAGGTGAAAAAAGAACTAATTGAAACAGCAATAGAAAACGTCTCATTTAAAGTGCCCAGAATACTACGGGAGCAAAAAGTATGACAGATTTAGAAACTATTTCTGTATATGATTCTAAAAGTCATGAATATGCCACTATGACTAATTCAAGTAAGCCAAGCAAACATTTGGAAACATTCATGAGAGAAGTAAGAAAGGGGGGAACTGTATTAGACTTGGGCTGTGGTCCAGGAAATGCTGCTGCCTTTATGAGTAGTAATGGATTTAAAGTAATAGCGACCGATGCAAGTGGAGAAATGGTAAAAGTAGCAAAGATAGAAAACAATATTGATGTTCTCCATCAATCTTTTGAAGATATTAAATGGGTCAATAATTTTGATGGGGTTTGGGCACATTTTAGTCTTTTACACGCTACTAAAAGAAGATTTCCCAATCACCTGACTACTTTACATCGCTCTTTAAAACCAAAAGGTGTTTTTACAATAGGAATGAAGCTTGGTGAGGGTGAAAAACGCGATGATATTGGGAGATTTTATTCTTACTATTCAGAACCCCAGTTGATTGAACTTTTAAAAGAAAATGAATTCAAAACTCAAGAAATAAGTCATGGAGAAGATATCGGCCTTGATGGCAAACTTTCAGCTTGGGTTATAATTAGAGCCAATGCCTGAGATTTTTGCTTACACAGATGGTGCTTGTTCTGGAAATCCAGGCCCAGGCGGCTGGGGTGTTATTTTACAGGCTAAAGAAGATCATAATATAATTAAAGAAAGAGAATTATATGGTGGTGAGTTAGAAACAACCAATAATAGAATGGAGTTAATGGCAGCTATATCATCTCTTGAAAATTTAGAAAAACCTGCAAAATTGACCATTATTACAGATAGTAATTACGTCAAGGGTGGCGTTACTGACTGGATTAATAATTGGAAAAAAAATAACTGGAAAACAGCTAATAAAAAAGATGTTAAAAATATTGACTTATGGAAAAGACTAGATTTAGCAAGATCAAAACATCAAGTTACTTGGAGATGGGTTAAAGGCCACTCTGGCCAAGAGGAAAACGAACGAGCTGACGCCCTGGCTAGGGCAGGTATGGAGCCTTACAAAATAAAAAACTAACTTAGTGTATCAGCATGATTTATTTCATAACCACGAGTAAAAGATTTCCAATCTTGTTCAGCTTTACCTGGGCGTTGGATGCTCAAAATTCTAATAGCATTGCTCCCACATGCAACTACTCCTGATTCATCAATTATAGTGCCTATTGGACCATTTTTTTCAACTAACTCTGCATCTAATAATTTCAAGCGCACACCATTGTGCATAGTCCAAGCACCAGGAAAATTAGATAAGCCTCTAACTAGACACTCCACCCGATCAGCGCTCAAGGACCAATCAATTCTCGCTTCTATTTTATTTATTTTTTTTGCATATGTTACCCCCTCTTCAGATTGTTTAATCATATTAATATTTTGAGGATAGGTAAGCACTTTTATTAGCATTTCTGATCCAAGAAATGCTAAGCGACTGGATAATTCCTTGGTCGTATCTGACTTAAGTATTGGTGTTCTTTCTTGAGCAATTATAGGTCCAGTGTCTAACCCTAACTCCATACTCATAATGCAAATACCTGTCTCATGATCACCCGATATGATCGCTCGATGAATTGGTGCCGCTCCTCGCCACCTTGGCAATAAAGACGCGTGTATATTAATGCAGCCATTTTTTGGGATTTTTAGAATTTTCTCTGGTAAAATCTGACCATAGGCAACAACTATTACTGCATCTGGCTTTAATTCAGCAAATTCATCAATATCTACTGAGTTATTTAAATTATCTGGTGTTTTAACAGTTAGTCCAAGCTCATGTGCCCTAGAATGTACTGCCGAGAGTTGCGTTTTCTTTCCCCTTCCAGCAGCACGTGGTGGTTGCGTATAAACGCACAAAACATTATGTTGGCTTTTTACTAAAGCGTTTAGTGTTGGTATGGAAAATTCAGGAGTCCCCATAAAAATTAATCGCATTATTTCTCACCCATGTTATTCATGAATCTTAACAAAACCTTTAAATTATTTTCTAACAATTTCACGTTTTAATTTTTTCATTTTGTCAGTAATCATACGTCTTTTTAAACCACTAAGATAATCAATAAAGAGTTTTCCTTTCAAATGATCAATCTCATGCTGCACACATGTCGCTTCGATGCCCTCAAATGATACTTCAAAAGGTTTCCCTTCTAGATTCTGAAAAGTAATTGTCACTTTGGCTGGCCGAGTAACATCCTCATATTGTTCTGGAATCGATAGGCACCCCTCATTATGGGTGAAAGTTTCTTCAGAACTCCAACTGACAGTAGGATTTATAAAGATTAAAGGGTTTGGATCTTCTTCTTTAAGTCCACAATCCATTACGAAAATTTGCGACATAATACCAATTTGTGGTGCGGCCAAACCAATCCCAGGTGCATTATACATAGTCTCAAACATATCATTGCTAAGATCCTTTAAATCTGAATCAAAAAGAGTGATTAAGGCACATCTCTTTTTTAGCCTAGGATCTGGATGAAGTATAATTGGTCTGATAGTCATAACAAAGATTTAAGGTTTCACATATTTTTATTCAAGTAGATAAATATTAGTAAGTCAGGCAAATTAAGTATTATTGGAATCTATTTTAATTAACCAAATTTAGAAAAGTATAACTTTTGAATTATTCCCTTGATCACAGTAAAGAAATCCCTACTTTGAGCCCAAATTATAATCAGGAAATTTTTGATGAACTTTGATGAAATAATTAATCGAAAAAATACACATTCAGCAAAATGGGATATGATGGAAGAGCTGTATGGAGTTTCCAAAGAAAACGGTATCCCAATGTGGGTGGCTGATATGGATTTTCGCCCCCCAAAATGCATCTCAGACTCTATAAAAAAAATGTACGATCATGGCATTTATGGATATTTTGGCGACGACAAGGATTATCTAAAGTCGATCCACTGGTGGCTGAAGCACCGTCATAATTGGGACATAGATCCATCATGGGTATTCACTACACACGGTTTGGTAAATGCTACTTCTATGGCAATACAAACATACAGTGATCCTGGCGATGGAGTCGTTTTATTCACACCCATTTATTATGTCTTTTTTCGACAAATTAAAGAAGGTGGCCGGGAGGTTCTAGAGTGTCCACTAGTTAATAATAACGGTCATTATGAATTAGATTTTGAACATTATGATTCATTGATGAAAGGTAATGAAAAAATTTTAGTTCTCAGCTCACCACATAACCCAGGTGGAAGGGTTTGGACCCAAAAAGAATTAACCGAAATAGCATCTTTTGCGCAAAGACACGACTTGGTAGTTGTATCTGATGAAATACATAATGATTTAATAATGCCCGGTTACAAACATATTCCAATGGCGATTGCTGCACCACAAATTCTTGACCGTTTGGTAATGATGACCGCCACCACAAAAACATTTAATATTGCAGGAATGCACACTGGAAATGTTATTATCCCTGATCCAAAACTAAGAGCTGCTTTTAATAAGACTATGGTTAGTTTTGGCATTTCACCAAGTAGTTTTGGTAAACAAATGATTACTGCTGCGTATACTCAAGAAGGTGCAGATTGGGTTGATAACTTAATGTTGTATCTTGACGAAAATCAGAAAATTTTCAACACTGAGCTTGGTAAAATCCCTGGAATTAATTCGATGCATTTGGAAAGTACTTATCTTTGTTGGGTAGATTTTTCTAATACTGGTATGAGAAAGGACGAGTTCACAAAACGAGTTGAAAAAACTGCGCAAATTGCTGCAAGCCATGGTCACACATTTGGAGCAGGTGGTGACAGCTTTTTACGCTTTAATATAGCAACACGCAGAACATTGTTATTAGAAGCATTAGAAAGATTGAATGAGACTTTTTCAGATCTACAATAATACCTAAATACCATCATACTTAAATCAAGATTTTCTTGCCATCAGCAGATGGAAATTATTGGAGATAATAATGTACCCCTATCTAAGAATGGCAAAGGAACTTACACGACAAAGCTTCTTAAAAAAGATTCTAATTTCAGAGGTACACACATATTATACACTATGTTGGCCAGTTGACTTAGACCCTTGGTGGGAATTGAATAATGGCAGAACATTAACTTTATATGATCTCGGTAGAATCTCACACATAATAAGAAGTGGATTAAAAAATAAGATAATGAGCCAAGGTTGGAGGTTTACGGTTGCGGGCTCTTCCATTCGATATAGAAAAAGAGTGACAGTTTTCAATCAATTGAAGGTTAACACACGCTTATTAGGTTGGGACGATAGATTTCTTTATTTTCAACAATCGATGTGGAAGAAAAATGAACCTATCTCATCAATTTTAATTAGGTCTGCTGTAACTGATAATAATGGCATCGTAGAAAGTGATCGTTTTGCTAAAGTTATTAATTATAAAGGACCAGAATTAATATTACCAAATTGGGCAAAGGATTGGTCAAAAGCCGAGTCAGCAAGAACTTGGCCACCAGAGATCTAATTAATTCCTTGCGTTATAAATAAAAAATATGCCTTAATCTTATAAACTTTGTAAGGATAAATTAATGACCGCCATTAACGAAGCGATTGATCTTAAAAAGCGGGTACATGGCTGGATGATGTTTGATTGGGCTACCCAACCATTTTTCACACTCGGCCTAACATTTATATTTGGGCCATATTTTGCAGTTGTAGCTGCAGAGGCATTTCTAAACAACGGCATGGATAAAGATACGGCCGCCGCAAGTGCCCAAGCGATTTGGTCTTGGGGTCAAGCCATCGCTGGAATTTTTGTTGCTATAATAGGAATTTTAGCTGGTGCCTATGCAGATAGTACTGGGCGCCGCATGCCATGGATTTGGGCTGCCTCAATTGTGTTTGTTATTTGCACCTGGTTGCTTTGGTATATGGTGCCAGACGGATCAGCAATGTGGTCTTCTCTAATTATTTTCTCAATTGCATTCGTTGCAGCCGAATTTGCAGCAGTGTTTACAAACGCTATTTTACCAAGTCTAGGCCCACGTCAAGAAGTGGGAAAAATATCAGGAAATGGTATGGCTTTAGGATATATTGGGGGCATTCTAAGTCTATTTATCATGTTATTCTTTTTCTTTGATGATGGTGGAAAAACCTTCATCGGCTTGAAGCCTGGGTTTGGATTCCTTGACCCAGATGCGCGCGAAGGTACCCGGGCAGTAGGGCCACTTATTTCTATTTGGTTTATTGTGTTCATGGTCCCATTTTTCATGTGGGTAAAAGAAGGAAAGGCCCCCAATCGTCAAGGTGGCTTCACCCAGTCAATGACCGAACTAAAACTATCTTTGCAAGGAATGTTAAAGCAACCCAGCTTATTTTCTTTTATGGGTGCCCAAATGTTTTATCGTGATGCTTTAAATGGGCTCTATGCGTTTGGCGGTGTATACGCTGCGCTAGTTTTAGGTTGGGGCTTGACGCAACTTGGTGTGTTTGGAATTATCGGAGGTATTTCAGCGGCACTTGTTACGTGGGTTTCAGGAAAATATGACCGTAAATTAGGTCCACGTCCAGTAATCTATTTTCATATCTGGGTTCTTATAATTGTTTCACTTTGTATTATTGGCATGTCACGAACTAGCTTTTATGGAATAGCATTACCGGTGGATTCCAATTTACCAGATATTATTTTCTACATTTGTGGTGCTGCAATTGGTGGCTCAGGCGGGGGAATATATGCTGCTAGCCGCTCCATGATGGTTCGCCACACCAACATGGCTCGCCCAACTGAGGCTTTTGGACTATTTGCTCTTGCTGGTAAAGCTACAGCATTTTTGGCTCCACTTCTCATCGGACTTTTTACTTATTGGTTAAATGACGCCCGACTGGGATTTTCACCAGTTGTGGGCTTATTTATATTAGGCATGCTTCTACTTCGTTGGGTACAACCAGAAGGCGATGTTACTGATACATAAGCAAATATTATACAAAATAGTATTACTATTAATTTGTACTTTTATAGCAAATATTTCGATAGCAAATACTACTGAAGAAGTAAAAGCCTATACACTTTTTGGCCAAGAAGTCATGCCTAGCGCACAAGACTTAAACTCAATAGGAAGCTACTCAAAAGGTTGTCTGGCTGGGGCAGAAAAATTACCGGAAACTGGAAAATCTTGGCAAGTTATGCGATTATCAAGAAATCGCAACTGGGGCCATCAAAATACCTTAAAATTTGTAGAGCAACTCAGTTCTTTCGCGAGCTCTCTAAATGGATGGCAAGGATTATATATTGGTGATATTTCTCAACCAAGGGGTGGGCCATTTAAAGCTGGCCATATTTCCCATCAAAATGGTTTGGATATCGACATCTGGATGTTACCTGCAAAAACCTTAAAATTAAATAAAATGGAAAGAGAGACTATTTCTTCAATCTCAGTAAAAGCGTCTAATCAAAAAAATACGAATTCGTTTTGGACCCAACAACACAGAGATATTTTGAGAAATGCTGCCAAGAACCCACTGGTAGATCGCATTTTTATAACAGCTGTAGCTAAAATTGATCTATGCAAAATAACCAAAATAGATCGTAACTGGCTGCAAAAGCTAAGACCCTGGTATGGTCACGATACCCACTTTCATGTTCGATTAAAATGCCCAAAGACCTCCAACAACTGTGTCGCACAAACACCTACCATAAATAAATTAAGTGGTGATGATTTCGGTTGTAATGAAACCTTAAATTGGTGGGTTACCGATCACCTAAAGCCCAAAGAGCCATTAACAAATGCAGAAAAAACTAAATTAAAACTCAAACGCACACCACGGGACTTCACAATGGGGGATTTACCAAAATTATGTGAATCTGTAATTAATTCACAATAATTCAATAGATATTAAGTTATTGAAGCACTAACTTTTTTTGTTACTCCATTGATCGCAGCAAAAGGTTTAGATATATGCTACCTAATTAACAGACAGATATTAATTGGAGAGTAATCATATGTCTAACAATCAACTTGAAGAAGCAATTGAAACAGCTTGGAATGATAGAGATAATATTTCACCTGATACCTTTGGGCAAACACGTACAGCTATAGAGGAGACATTAAATGCTTTGGATGCTGGTTCTTTAAGGGTTGCTGAACGACAACCAACAGGTGAGTGGAGAGTAAATCAATGGGCTAAAAAGGCTGTTTTATTAGGATTCAAACTGCAAGATATGGCCGAACAGGATGGTGGCCCACAAGGGACGAATTGGTGGGATAAAGTTGATAGCAAATTTAAAGGTTGGGGAAAAAATGAATGGAAACAAGCTAATTTTAGAGCTGTTCCTAATTGTATAGTCCGTAAATCAGCCTACATCGCGAGTGGCGTAGTTCTGATGCCTTCATTCGTAAATTTAGGAGCATATGTTGATACCGGTACAATGGTTGACACCTGGGCCACTGTTGGCTCCTGCGCACAAATTGGAAAAAATGTACATCTCTCTGGTGGTGTTGGGATAGGTGGGGTTTTAGAACCAATGCAGGCTGGGCCAACAATTATCGAAGATAACTGTTTTATTGGGGCTAGATCAGAGGTTGTTGAAGGATGCATAGTTCGTGAAGGTTCTGTTCTAGGAATGGGTGTTTTTATTGGACAATCAACCAAAATATTGGATAGAGAGACCGGCAAAATAATTTATGGTGAAGTGCCTGCGGGATCAGTCGTGGTTTCAGGCTCTTTACCCTCTAAAAATGGAGTTAATCTTTACTGCGCAGTAATCGTAAAAAAAGTAGATGCTCAAACCAGATCAAAAACATCAATTAATGAATTATTAAGAGACTAATTAGATAATTAAACCAGAATGTAAAATTTGACTGATAATAAAAAAAAAGAACAAAAAATTTATACTCTCATAGCTGAGGTTGGGAGGAGTAAAGATGATGGTCTGCCCAAGACATCTTCTGGGGCAGCTCTTATGTGCTATGCCAGCGGCATTGACGAAGCAGAAGCCGTGAGAGAAACAATAGCCATATTAAAAGTAAGTGGAATGTCACCTTTGAGTGTTTCTGGATATGGCACCATCGAGGAAAGAATTGATCAAGGCCATGATATCGACGATCATGAATATGATTTAATGGATAAAGCTACCAAGGAAAACTCTGTTGTGATTTCACAAATAACTCCATTTTTTGAAGATTAAGATGCCAATAGATGTATTTCTAGATCTAGATGGGACGCTGACTGACCCAAAAGTCGGAATAACAAAATCTATTCGCTATGCTATGACCAAAATAGGTGCTCCGTTGCCCAAAAATTTAGACTTGGACTGGACTATAGGTCCGTCACTTTGGGATAGTTTTGGAAAAATGGGTCTGCAAAATAAAGATATTGATAAAGCAGTAACATACTATCGTGAACGATATACTGATGTTGGTTTATTTGAAAACCTAGTTTATAAAGGAATTCCAGCCGCTTTAAAAATTTTACAAAAAAATCATATAAAAATGTATTTAATGACTTCAAAACCTCATTCCTACGCAAAAAAAATTACAGCACATTTTGGGTTAACCAAATTTTTAACATATGAATTTGGATCAGAATTAGATGGAAAAAATACTAATAAGACTGATCTGATTGGCCATGCATTAGGGTTTTTAAATATATCACCCTCTAAAGTAATTATGGTTGGAGATCGTAAATATGATATTATTGGGGCGAAAGAAAACTTTGTTAAAACTATAGGAGTTTCATGGGGGTATGGCACAAAGTTTGAATTGGAAGAAGCCAAACCAGATTATTTAATTAAAAACCCAGAAGAGTTGACCAAGACTATTTTAAGCTTAACAACCTAAATTTATATTAATACAATCACAACGATTGCAAAGATATCACTAAATAACCTAGATTTGCTTCAATCAGGAGTTAAATATGCATTCTAAAACTGACCCGGTCAAATTATCAGCTGAGCTTATTCGCTGTAAGTCTGTTACTCCAGATGAAGGCGGAGCTATTGGTTTATTAGCATCTCTTTTAACCAGTGAAGGTTTCAATTGTTACCGTATCGAAAGAGAAGGCATCTCTAATTTGTTTGCAATTTGGGGTGAGAACAGGAATGGGAAAACCTTAGGTTTTAACGGTCATACCGATGTTGTTCCAGTCGGTGATATCTCTTTATGGTCTTTTGATCCATTTGGTGGAGAAATTAAGGATGGAAAAATTTGGGGAAGAGGCGCCTGTGATATGAAATCTGGTGTGGCTGCATTCTCCGCTGCTGCAATTGATTATATAAAAGAAACTCCACCAGACGGGTCAATTGTAATCGCTATCACTGGAGATGAAGAGGGTGACGCAACTGATGGTACACTAGCAATTCTTGATTGGATGAAAGCAAAGAAATATAAAATAGATGCCTGCTTAGTGGGTGAACCAACCAGTGTAGAAAAGATTGGTGACACAGTTAAAATAGGTCGTAGAGGATCAATGACAGTTCATTTGACAGTAACTGGCAAACAAGGCCACGCGGCATATCCACATCGAGCAAATAATCCTATCCCAGCCTTAGCAAAGTTAATCGATAAACTAAGCACTCACAAATTGGACAAAGGAAGTAAACACTTTGACCCATCAAACTTATCAGTAACAACAATTGATACTGGAAATAAAGCTAGCAACGTTATTCCAGCAAAGACAAATGCATCAATAAATATACGGTTTAATGACCTTCACACCTCCAAATCAATTAAAAAATGGTTATTAAATGAAGTGCAATTAATTGAAAGTGATTTTGATTTATGCATTTCATCCAAATTCAAGGTATCTGGTGAAAGTTTTTTAACTTTACCAGGTGATTTTTCTTCCATCGTCCAAAATGCCGTATTAGAAGAAACAGGTATAATGCCTGACCTTTCTACTTCAGGTGGCACATCAGATGCCAGATTCATAAAAGAACATTGTCCCGTGGTAGAAGTTGGACTGGTTGGTAAGTCAATGCATCAAACAGATGAACACGTAGCATTAGAAGATATAATGAAATTAAAATCTATTTACTCAAGTATATTGAGAAATTATTTTTTAGAAAATAAATCAAAAAATTAAGCCAAATCATCGAGAAAACTACTTTAAACTGCAATTTACAATCACTTAAACAATATAACTATATTGTATTAAAATAAGAAATATTTTTATTAATAATAGTATAGCAATATTTATTTGTTGGAATTAAAAATACAAATGAAAAAAAGATCTGTCTATAGAGAACATAACCAGAAGTTTAGGAAATCCTCTCGATATAAAAAAAACATATTACAAGCTGAAATCGTAAAATTTACTGATGATAATGATCTCATTTTAAGATTAAGCCAACAAGACAAAATAAAGAGTATAACAGAAGTTCTTTATACCCCTAAAAATAAAGATCCTATTCTAAAAATTGGGGACACAATTCTTGTAGAAATAACTGAGACACCGAATGATGAGTATTTATTAAATGCCAAATTTATCAGCACAATAAATGATAATAGAATTACGATCTTAGGTATTTTTGAGAAACATGGTAACAAGGGTATAATTTTGTCAATTACTAAGGGATCACAAAAAAAATGGAACGTTAATCCTAACTACGAAAATGACGCTATAAATGGTGATATAGTAGAGGCAGAAGAAACGATATCAAAATACCAAAAAGAAGATGCAAAAATTATAAGTATTTTGGGTAATGTTAACGACACTAAATCCTTAAGCCTAATAGCCATTAATGAGCACAATATTCCACATAGATTCCCAGAAGAGGTTTTCGAAAGCTACGATGAAGTTAAAGTTTCTCAAAAAAGTAGAACAGACTTAAGAGACTTGTCGTTTGTAACAATTGACCCTTCTGACGCCCGTGACCATGATGACGCCGTGTTTGCTTTACACGATAAAGATAAAGATAATTTAGGCGGATTTATTGTTTGGGTAGCGATCGCAGATGTTGCCCAATATGTAAAAATAGAAAGCCCTATTGATCTAGAGGCACGCAAACGAGGAAACTCAACATATTTCACAGACCGTGTTATTCCTATGTTACCGGAAAAACTATCAACTGACTTGTGTTCCCTAAATGAAAATTTAGAACGTCCATGTATCGCAGTTTATATGAAAATAAATTCAAAAGGTGAAAAGATAACACACGAATTTGTTAGAGGTACTATTATTTCAAAGGCGTCATTAAACTATGAGGAAGTACAAGAATCTTTTGACGGAATTACTAATAAGAAAACAAAACCACTGTACGAAATAGTTTTAAAACCTCTATTATTAGCATACCAAGCAACTGTAATTTCCAAACAAAGACGGCAACCATTAAAACTCAATCTTCCTGAACGCCAGATTAAGATAACTGATAAGGGAGAAGTCGATTCAATTAAATTCAAAAAACAATTAATAGCTCATGAATTAATAGAAGAATTTATGATCATGGCTAATGTTTGCGCAGCGGAAACCCTAACCAAGGAAAATATAAACACCCTATTTAGGATTCACGAAGAACCCAAGATAGAGCGAATAAATTTCTTAATGGAAGCCGTAAAATCGATTGGATTAAATCTACCAAAATCACAAGTATTAAAAACAGCAGATCTGAACAAATTACTATATCAAGCATCAAAAACTGATTATTCTGAAGTCATAAACCTAAATGTACTCCGCACCATGACGCAGGCCTATTATTCTAATAAAGAATCCTCACATTTTGGATTAAATCTAAGAAAATATGTACACTTTACCAGCCCTATAAGAAGATATGCAGATTTGTTGGTCCACAGAGCTCTAATTACAGCACATAATTGGGATAAGGAGGATATGCCATCTAAAGGCGAACTCCCAAATTTAGAAAAGATAGCTTCTCATATTAGCATTACAGAGCGACGCTCTATGGTAGCTGAAAGAGAAACTATAGATAGGTATTTAGCAAGGTATTTAAAAGACAAGGTTGGTGGAGAGTTTCATTGTACAATTTCGGGCATCACTCGGTTTGGAATTTTTATACAATTAAATGAAATAGGTGCAGACGGTTTAATACCACTTTCAAATTTCAGTAACGAATATTATAAATATAACGAAAACGAAAATAGTTTAACTGGTTCTCTTTCCAATCGAAAGATACAGATTGGGATGAGCGCAATAGCAATACTCATTGCATCAGATGAAAAGTCTGGTGGGCTAAGGTTTAAACTCTTGGAATTAAATGACAAACCTTTTGAACAATTGCGTAAATCTAAAAAATTTACAAAAAGAAAACGAAAATTAAGAAAGAAAAAAGTTAAACTTAATGAAACAATAATTTCTAAAGAACCATTTAGCTAGCTGCTCTTGATTGTCTTTTTCGTTCGTGCGGATCTAGAAACCTTTTTCTTAATCTGATATTCTTAGGAGTAACTTCTACTAACTCATCATTATCAATATAAGCGATAGCCTCTTCCAATGAATGAATTATTGGCGTCGTTAATCTTACCGCTTCATCAGTTCCACTTGCTCTAACGTTTGTTAACTTTTTACCCTTTAATGGATTTACATCTAAATCATTCTCTCGGCTATGTTCACCAATAATCATCCCCTCATAAACATCTTCTTGCGGTCGAATGAACATTTTTCCACGATCTTCTAAATTGAAAAGGGCATATGCAACAGAAATTCCATTTTCCATCGATACTAAAACACCTGCTCGTCGACCTGGAATACTTCCTTTATATGGTGACCAATCATGAAACACGCGGTTTAATACACCTGTTCCTCTCGTATCCGTTAGAAACTCACCTTGATAGCCAATAAGACCTCGGGAAGGTACGTTAGCAATTATTCTTGTCTTTCCTACGCCAGCGGGTTTCATCTCGACCAGCTCACCTTTTCGTGGACCAGTAACCTTTTCAATAACAGCGCCCGTGTATTCATCATCTACGTCTATCGTCACTTCTTCTATCGGTTCATGCTGTTGACCATTTATATTTCGAAATAATACCTGAGGGCGTGATATTGATAACTCAAAACCTTCTCTCCTCATATTCTCAATCAAAACTCCCATTTGCAACTCGCCTCGACCAGCTACTTCAAAAGCATCTCCACCTGGAGTATCTGTTACTTTAATTGCAACATTTGTCTCCGCCTCTCTCAGTAAACGGTCTCTAATAATCCTAGATTGAACTTTTTTACCATCACGACCCGCCATTGGACTATCATTAATACCAAATGTTACGGAAATTGTAGGGGGATCAATCGGTTGCGCAGGGATTGCTTTTGTTATCTCAACAGAACACAATGTATCAGCTACCGTTGCTTTTGCCATTCCAGCCAAAGTGACTATGTCACCAGCTTCTGCTACATCAATTGCTTGCTTTGCCAAACCTCTAAATGCTAGAATTTTCGATACTCTAAAATGCTCAATTTTATTTCCATCATGTGAAATAGCATTAATCATTTCACCAGCTTTTAAAGTACCAGTCTCGACCCTACCAGTTAAAATTCTTCCTATAAATTGATCTGCTCCTAGAGTAACCGCCAACATAGAAAATGGTTTATTACGATCTTCAACTTGTTTTGGCATTGGTACGTGCGACACAATAAGTTCAAATAACTCTGATAAATCTTTTCGAGGACCATCCAAATGAGTGTCTGCCCATCCTGACCTTCCAGATGCATACATAATTGGAAAATCTAATTGGTTATCATTCGCTCCTAAATTAGCGAACAAATCAAAACATTCATTTAAAGCTCGATCTGGTTCAGCATCAGATTTATCAACTTTATTTACGACCACGATTGGACGAAGTCCCATAGCTAAGGCCTTAGCTGTTACAAACTTGGTTTGTGGCATTGGCCCTTCGGCCGCATCAACTAGTAAAACTACACCATCAACCATTGACAGAATTCTTTCAACTTCGCCTCCAAAATCGGCGTGCCCAGGTGTATCAACTATATTTATTCTAATTCCATTCCACTCAACACTTGTTGCTTTAGCAAGAATAGTAATACCACGTTCACGCTCTAAATCATTAGAGTCCATAGCCCTCTCAACAACTTCTTGATTCTCTCTAAAAGCTCCTGATTGTTTCAAAAGTTCATCAACCAAAGTTGTTTTACCATGGTCAACATGCGCAATAATCGCAATATTACGTAGATCCATTAATTTGTGCCTTTTAAAGAGAGTTTGGCGCGCACTATAACAAGGGAGAACAAAAGGCCAGAAGTAAATTTATATTTATTTTACTTTTTTAAAAACTTTATGGCTTCCTTCAATGCTCTTTTCTTATAAACTTCAATGACAGAACTCCCAACAGGTGCCCTAGGAATAATCCATGCTGATGTTGCCAAAACTCTCAACATTGCAAAGGTTGGAAATAGATTAATGTCTGCCTGACTTAGTGATCGCTCTTTTCCATAACCTTCTAAAATGGTATCACATCTGTTTTGATAGTTTTTTTCTCCAAGACTTTGTATGGTTGCCGTAGCCAAGTCATAAAGAGGAAAGCCATAACCACAATCATCAAAATCGATTAGTGTCAGTCCTTTCTTACCTATGAAAACATTTTCTCTTATCGCATCTGCATGTATTAAAGAAGTCTGCACTCCATCAAGTTTATATTCCTTCAACATTACTTGAGCATTATTCCTCGTTAAAATTAATATCTTTTTTTCTTCTTGCGAGAGATGTGGGCTTTCCCAAAATTTTCCCCAGTTAGGGCTTTCGCCCAAAAGTCCATCAATGTCCCATAATGGACGCAAAAACCAGTCTGGGAAGCTTAAACTTTCTGTAATATTGTGCAGTTCCGCTAATAATTTACCTAAATCATGATATATCTTCTTGCCTGAACCTTGAATAGGAATTGTGGAATCTCCAATAGGCTTTCCATCAACCCATTCTATCATAGTGGCAACCAATTCTGTTGATACTTGAACTAAATCATCACCTTCTAAATTAGCAATTGGAGACGGTACTGGGAATCCTTTTTCAGCTAAAACCTTTGTCCACCACATTTCAGATTTTATTTCTTTTACATCTTTATATCCAGGCCTGTGTAATCGAAGAGCGGCTCTACCTTTATTTTTTAATATAACGCTGAAGACCGCATTTTCTCTATGTTTTATCAATTTGGGGGGTACACTATAACCTCCCCAAGCTACGCAGGCTTTCTCAGCAATTAACTGAAGATCAGAACTCACACTCAGCCTCTTTCATTACAGAGCGCAAAGTATCTAGTAGATGGTCAGCATTGCTTTTGGAAAAAACCATTGGAGGTCTAATCTTAAGTGTATTTCTATTAGGTCCTAGTACACTTAACAAAACTCTTTTTTCTCTCATTTTCTCAGCTATTTTCTCTGCATACTGGGTTAAAGGTATATTATCCTTACCACACATTTCAGCACCAAAAAAAAGACCCGAGCCTCTGACTTGTTTAATTTGTGGAAATTCTTTTTTTAATTCTCTTAACCCATTTAACGCATAATCCCCTACACTCAAAGCATTTTCAGTTAACTTATCTTTTTCGATCACGTCTAGTGTAGCTGCTGCCGCAGCACACGAAACAGGATTCCCACCAAATGTATTAAAATATCCAAAGGCCTGCCTAAATGATTTAATTATTTCAGCAGAAGTCACGACACTAGCCACAGGGTGCCCATTGGCCATTGGCTTACCCATAGTAACCACCTCCGGTATGAGTCCAATTTTTTGATACCCCCACCAATTAGTACCAAGACGACCAAACCCTGGCTGCACTTCATCAGCTATTACAATGCCACCAGCACTTCGTACCTGCCTAACTGCTTTATCAAGAAATCCATACTCTAGCGTTGGAAACCCTTCATTTGCAAAGTATGGGCATATTAATAGGGCAGATACACCATGACCTGACTCTTCTAAAGAACCTATTGCTAACTTTACATTTTGCGCAAAACGCTCCGCCTCACTAACACTATTTTCTTTATTATCGCTTAAACTATTAGGTGTCCGTACATATCGAATGTGATCTCCAACACCTCCTATTGCATTGCGTCCATAACTCAATTGGGAAACTGCACTTGTATTACCATGGTAGGTAGAATCCGTTACAATTATTCCCTTTTTTCCCGTTTGAGCTTCAGCCATTCTCAACGCTATATCGTTTGCCTCACTTCCAGAACAAACCATAATAGCCGATTCTATGCCTTCATGGTGCTTAGATATGAGCCTTTCCACATAATCCAAAATCCCTTCATGCAAGTACCGCGTATGAGTATTCAGAAGTTTTGCCTGTTTAGTAATCGCCTCTACAACATGGGGATGACAATGACCAACGTGAGGAACATTATTATAACAATCTAAGTATTTTTCGCCATCATTATCCCACAACCAAACACCTTCACCACGAACAATATGAACAGGATTCTTATAAAATGTAGAAAAATTTGGACCTAATAGTCTGGCACGCTTTTCGATTATTGTTTCAGTCATATAAGTCTCCCAGCTAGCCTAATGCATTTAGCCATAAATTAATTAAAAAATTATCATTACTACTCTTCTGGTAAATATTTGCGTAATATTTTGATTTGGCCACGTTTTGTCTTTTTATCCAAGCGCTTTTTATTAGCCGTCCGAGATGGCCTTGTATCAATTCTTATTTTAGGTAAAATTATAGCCTTTTTTATTAATTCAAACAATCTGAATCGGGCAAGATCTCGATTTCTAGCTTGACTTCGATGTTTATCAACATGAATTATTACTAATCCATCTTTAGTCCATTTCTGACCCGCTATAATCTTAAGTCTAGACTTCACTCCTTCATTTAGATTGGGTGAGCTAAGAGCGTTAAATTTTAACGTAACAGAGGTTTCAACTTTATTAACATGCTGTCCACCAGGGCCTGACGCTCGTGAAAACGTTTCCACCATTTCCCAATCATTAATAAAGATATTTTCTGTTACTCTGATCATATAAACATACTTACATAAAAAAGGGGCCAAACAAAGTGGCCCCTTTAAATTTCTTAAGAGTTGGGATTAGGTCAAGTCAGACCCCGCCCTTTAATAGTTAAAGAGCAACCTCTAATATGTAACTCGCCCTCTTCTCCAATACTACTCTAGACACTGGACCACCTCCTTTCATTTGTTTCGGTTAAAATGAAGGTGGCACATTCTAATTATTTGTCAAAGGATTTTTATACTTTCCTTGTCATCAATTGAGCAACCAATAGCCTGAAAGGAATTAAACACAGGAGTGCTAATGATAACTTAACCAAATAGTCTGCAATAGCTAATGATATCCAAAGTGAGGCATCACCACCCACACCTAGTATTGGAACCATCTGATTCATAAAGTCTGTATTATGATCTACTCCAAATATGAAAACTACAGCTATAGAGAAAGATACTGCAAAGAATATCACAGTATCCAATGCTCCACCGATAATGGATGAAACCAAGGGGGCATGCCACCACGATCGATCCTTTAATTTAGTAAAAATAAAAATGTCCAATAATTGAGCTAGAAGGAAGCCTGATCCAGATGCAATGGCAATTCTAAATGTCACAGCAGGTGCATAAAAATCTTTATCAAGCTCTATCATAATTTGAGTGCCAATCAGTGAGCATATTACCCCAGTTACAAATCCAAAAAAAACAATTTTTCGTGCTACTGTTGGGCCATATGCTCTATTCATAACGTCAGTAACTAAAAAGGCCAAAGGGTACGTAAAAGCGCCATAGGTGAGCCAATTTCCATAAAGAAATTGTACCAGAATATTAGATGTGACAACTATGATAGCCATCGAAATAATGCCAGGTAAGTAGATTCTAAACATTGCTTCTCCGTTTTGAAAAGGTTGCGGACACTTTTGCTGAAATTACAGCTTTGCTCTCTTAAAAGTATTAGATCTGTTTTACAATACTTGTTTTTTGGTGAAGTGTGCAAAGTACACAACATGATGTTCAAAAAGATCTTTACTAATTTGACAATAACTCTTTAAAGCAAAGTTTAAGGCACCTTGCCGTCTACAATAAGACAGTTTATTCTCAGGTAATGAATAATATAACAGTTTTAGCTTTTTATCATTTTACGAGTTTTCCAGATCCAGGAGAAATCAGAGTACCTTTGGAAATTTTATGCAAAAAAAATAAAATAAAAGGATCAATACTACTTGCTACTGAGGGAATAAATGGAACAATTTCTGGGAAAGCCGAAAATATAAATATGATTATGCAGTATATTAAATCTTTACCTGGCTGTGCATCAATTGAGACCAAGACAAGTTTAAATTCATCAAAACCTTTCAACCGAATGAAAGTACGACTTAAAAAAGAAATAGTTACGATGGGACAACCAGATATTGACCCACGTCATACAGTAGGAAAATATATAAAGCCTGAAAATTGGAATGCTTTTACTGAAAAAAACGATGTCGTAGTAATTGACACAAGAAATAATTATGAAATCAAGATAGGTACATTCAAGGATTCAATAAACCCTAACACAGATAGTTTTCGGCAATTTCCAGAGTGGTGGAAAAAAAATAAAGATAAGTATCAGGGAAAGAAAATCGCTATGTTTTGCACAGGTGGTATTAGATGTGAAAAATCTTCTAACTATTTATTGAACCAAGGCATTAAAGACGTCTTCCATCTACAAGGTGGGATCTTGAAGTATTTAGAAGAAATTGAAAAAGAAGACAGCAATTGGATTGGTGAATGCTATGTATTTGATCATCGCGTTTCTGTTACACACGGTTTAAAAAAAGGTTCTTATGATTGCTGCTTCGCTTGTGGTCGACCAATTTCGTTAGAGGATACAGATAATATAGAATTTGAATTTGGTGTAAGCTGTAAAGAATGTGTCAATGAATTTTCAGAAGAACGGAAAGTTCGTTTTCGGGAGCGTCAAAAACAAATATTACTGGCAACCAAACGAGGTAAAAGTCATTTAGGATAAGTTGTTTATCACCAAATTTGTTTGATTTTATTAATTTCTTTATGATTAGATTTTGGTAAAATTCTAAAACGCATTTCTATACTCTCCGACAATGATATTACTAAATTTAGTCCATTTTTTAATTCATTTTCGCTAAAGTATGTTAAGAGTTTTTCTGCTAATTTGTATTGCTCATTTTCAATTAATAGATCCGCTATTTTTATCACTTCATTGGTTGATTTGAGCAATTTGTTTTCACGCGCATTAAATACTTCTAAAACTTCTAACTGATAACGTTCTGGATCTTGAAGAATTAAATATAAGAGTTTTTTACACTCCATGACAGCTGAGCGGCTGCTTTCTATTTCTTGAGAAACTAATGATACAGAATCCACCCCTCCATCTTCAATTTTTCTATCATCCATAAACCTATGTGATTCACCCACAGTCAAATATCGATGTTTAGCAAATTCTATGGGAACACTTTGTTGACCCATAAAGATTGGTGAAAAAGTGGAGGCTAAAGCGCCAATTGGAGCATGCCATAAAACTCTAGTCGTTTCTTCTACACTATTTACTAAGGGGACAATTTGCCCATACCCAGCTGTATCACCAGTAAATTTAGATGTTCGAAGAGCCCAAACAATTTTTTCAAAAGTTATTTTTTCTCCATTTGAAATTATAGCTTTCATAAAATCTTCCATCCACTTGACGCCAGCCCAACGCCCCTTACCATCTCCTAAAATCTTATTAACATTAAATACTCCAGACGAATACCAACCTTTTTTTTTGCTGAATGATACTAAATTCTTAGAATATAAAAAGTTTTCATCATCCGGGTTAGTGATAGGTATTTCTTCAATATAACCTGGTCTGGAAATCCTTATGCTTTTTTCATTTAATCTTTCTGCTGCCCAAAGCCCATGGCCACCCGAAAATTGAATTACAACCCAAGCCTCTTGAGCATCAGCAATTATATGAGAATTTCCACCATAAGAACTTTCTCCGTATTTGGATAATAATGATGCAATCAACTCTACACCTTCTTTGGCAGATTTAGCGCGTTCCAAAATTAGGCGTGCTAAGTCACTATAATTTGGGCCAGTTTGGTTCTTGGGGGTCATTTTGATTAGTTCAGGTCGAGAGGTAGACCAAATATCTCTAACGGCAACACCATACTCATTAAGCCCGCCATTTGTTATTGGGGCAGGAACACCTTTGTAATATGAATAATTAACTGAAATGAATCTGGCAGTTTCACTTATTTGGGGAATTTCCATTCGTTCACCCGGCATGTCAGACGTTTCAGAAACGCCAACTAAAATAGTCTCATTATCTTTATTTTTTTTTCTTGGGGTTATTTCTAGCCAATGGCTAGATGGTTCATCACCATAGCCAGCTAAAAACCCATTCCCATCTGCAGTTAAATCTTTACCTATGTAAATTCCGTAACTCATCTTATTTTATAAAAATACCATGATAAATATTATTAAATATATTTCTTAAAAATCTAGATTTTCGACGCTAAGTGCATTTGACTGAATAAATTCTCTCCGAGGCTCTACAACCTCTCCCATCAATTTGGTAAACAGATCATCAGCATCATTCAAATCAGCAACCTTTACCTGTAAAAGGGTTCGGGCTTCAGGATCTAAAGTAGTTTCCCACAACTGATCAGGATTCATTTCACCAAGTCCTTTGTACCTTTGCAAAGATAAGCCTTTTTCACCTTCCCCCAAAATTGAGTTTAACAAATCAATTGGTCCGTGAATTTTAACTTCTTTATCTTTTCTGATTAAATTAGCAGTCCCACTATAAATTTCCATCAAGCTTTCTGTAAATGATCCTAATTTTCGCGCTTCTCCAGATCTTAAGCAATTTCCATCTAATATGCGAACTTCCTCTACACCCCGAACACTTCTCCAGAATCTCAAACCATGATCTTGTGTTGGACGACCTTGCCAACCACGCTCATATTCTAAACTTATCATATCCAATCTTTTAGCGACAGAATCTGCTGCTCCCTGAAGGTCTTCATCCAACACACCAGGAGCCATAATCCCAGAGATTGCTGACTGTTCTAAAATATTTTTGGGATAATGCGTTGGAAAAGCATTCAAAATCCTGCGCATATTGCGAGTTTCTTCAACTACTCTAGCAAGATCAGCACCAATTATCTCTTCCCCCGTTCCTAATCTTAATAACGCACCATCTAAACCTTGCTCAACTAAATAATCATCAAGAGCTGCTTGGTCTTTCAAATAGACTTCAGATCGGCCTCTTGCCACCTTGAACAACGGAGGTTGAGCAATAAATAGATGGCCCCGTTCGATTAGCTCTGGCATTTGTCTGAAGAAAAACGTTAACAGAAGTGTTCTAATGTGTGCACCATCAACGTCGGCATCAGTCATTATAACTATTTTATGATAACGCAATTTATTCGCATTAAATTCATCTCTACCTATACCAGTACCTAAAGCGGTGATTAATGTACCAATTTCTTGGGAAGATAACATTCGATCAAACCTAGCTCTTTCTACGTTTAGGATCTTCCCTCTCAAAGGTAGGACTGCTTGGTTGCGCCTCGATCGTCCTTGCTTTGCAGAACCACCGGCACTATCTCCTTCAACTAAAAAAACCTCAGATAATGCTGGGTCTTTCTCCTGACAGTCAGCTAATTTACCTGGTAATGAGGCGATGTCCATTGCCGATTTTCGACGCGTTAAATCTCTCGCTTTTCTTGCAGCTTCTCGCGCCACAGCAGCCTCAATAATCTTACCAACCACATCTTTTGCTAAAGATGGGTTTTCTTCAAACCATTCACTTAATTTTTCGTTCACAAGACTTTCTATTGCAGGACGTACTTCAGATGAAACTAACTTATCTTTAGTTTGACTACTAAACTTAGGGTCCGGTACCTTAATGGATAAGACACACGTCAATCCCTCTCTCGCATCATCTCCAGTAAAATTAATCTTTTCTCTTTTTGCTATTCCAGATGACTGAGCGTAGGAATTTATAGTTCTAGTCAAAGCACCTCTAAATCCAGCCATGTGTGTGCCACCATCTCTCTGAGGGATATTATTAGTAAATGGCAGAACAGATTCATGGTAACTGTCATTCCACCACATGGCGACCTCAACCCCAATGTCATCTTTTTCGCCTGTGATGTAGATAGGTTCTGGAATGATGGAAGATTTTGATCTATCCAAAAATCTAACAAATTCTTTTACACCACCCTCATAAATCATCTCTGATTCAAGGTGCTCGACAGGCCTTTCGTCTTTTAAGATAATCTTTACGCCAGAATTTAAAAACGCAAGCTCCCTTAATCTGTTCTCCAAAGTTTTAAAAACAAAATCTCTATTAGAAAATGTATTCAACGAGGCCATAAATCTCACTTCAGTGCCAGTTTCTTCTGGAGCATCCCCTATTACCTTTAAATGGTCGACAGTTTCCCCATGCTCAAAACGCGCAATATGAATTTTACCATCTCTCCAAATCTTTAACTCTAACCAATCTGACAGCGCATTAACAACCGAAACCCCAACGCCATGTAACCCTCCCGAAACTTTGTAAGAATTACTATCAAACTTTCCACCAGCATGTAGTTGCGTCATAATCACTTCAGCTGCTGAAACGCCTTCTCCCTCATGAATGCCAACTGGTACACCTCGCCCATTGTCTCGCACCGAAACGCTTTCATCACTATGTATTGTAACCGATACAAAATCAGCATGCTTCGCTAATGCCTCATCAATGCCATTATCAACGACCTCATAAACCATATGATGCAAACCTGAACCATCATCAGTATCACCAATATACATACCTGGTCGTTTTCGCACTGCTTCAAGGCCCTTTAAAACCTTAATAGATTCGGCACCATACTCTTCTTTTGAAGCTTCGTTTTCAGACATATTGTTATTCCTTTTAGCAATGCCCACAATATATGCTATTCCTAATAGAATGTCACGCATTTACCCGTGTGAATAAGTCCAATTAATCATGAGTTTTTTTGATCATAAATTAAAGAATAAATATTTATTCTTTGTCAATTATTCTTGATAATCCATTTTCCTCAACAACCTCAAACTCATCAGCCAAACCATTTAATGATCCAAATAGATTTTGATCTGTTCCTGTCATAAAAACCTGGGCTTTTAGATTAACAATTTCATTATATAATTCCTGTCTGCGATCATCATCTAAATGTGCTGCAACCTCATCCAACAGCAAAATTGGTGGATCTCCCACATATTCAGTTAATGACCATGCATTAGCTAAGATAATACCTATTAAAATAGCTTTTTGCTCTCCTGTAGAACATTCACTAACTTCTATATTCTTATTTAAATAAAAGGCAGACATATCTATCCGATGGGGACCAATTAAGGTTCTACCTGCCATCATATCTCTCTGGCGGTTATCTCTTAAAGCTTTAACCAAGTCATTACTGTTGATTGAATTATCTAAATCTTGGCTATTTGTTAGAGATAGCTTTGCTTTTGGGAAAGATGGATTTAAATTTGTTAGTGATTTTCCAATTTTCTCAATAGTAAATATTCGGTTTTTGTTTAAATTGGCACCATCGATTGCCATCTTCTCTTCCAACGCCTCATACCAGTTTTTATCATAAACTTTATCTTTTAAAAGTCGGTTTCTTTGCCTCAATAGTTTTTGAAAATTTATAGACAAAGAACCATGTTCAGGAATGAAGTTCAAAGTCATTCTATCAAGAAACTTACGGCGCCCATCGGCACCTTCAATCCATAACCTATCCATAGAAGGAGAAAGCCAAAGCATGCGGTAAATCTTACTTAATGAAATTTGTGACTGTATTTTCTCATCTATTTTGACAATTCTTAAACTTTTATTATCTACATAAGTTTCAATTTCATGGATTTGATTTCTATGTTCAAGTGTGGCCTTGACCTTCCAACCCAAACTCTCTGGAATTCTTGATATATCATTAGATTTAGCATTTCTGATACCCCGGCCAGGGGCAAGTAAGGAAATGGCCTCTAAAATATTTGTTTTTCCAGCACCATTTTTACCATGTATAACAACGGAACTACCACTCATGGCCATTTTTGACAGAAGATGACTCCGAAAATGAGAAAAACTTAACTCTGAAATGAAAGAACTAGACACGCATTGGCATCACTACATAAACAGCTGAAGAATCTTCTCCTTCAGTTATTAATGCAGGATCCCCAGACGAATTAAACATAAAAACAGCGTTTTCACGATCAATTTGTCCTGCTATTTCCAACAAGTACTTAGCATTAAACCCTATCTCTAATGGCTCTTCCCCATATGAAACAGCTACTTCTTCATCTGCTGCACCGTTATCAGGAGCATTTACCGATAAGATCAACCTATCTTCATCCAAAGCTAATTTTACTGCGCGTGATCGCTCAGACGAAACGGTACTAACTCTATCTACAGCTTTAGCAAACTCATTTGCATCAACTTCTAATCTCTTAGTATTTCCAGTAGGAATTACTCTTGAATAGTCTGGAAAAGTTCCATCAATAACCTTTGATGTTAATTGGATAGTGGCTGTGGCAAAACGCACTTTAGTCTCAGAAACCGAAACTGCTATATCAACATCATCGTCATTTAATAATTTCCCCAATTCACCAACTGTTTTTCGAGGAATTATCACACCTGGCATTAGAGTTGCATTTTCTGGTAAAGAAGCATCAACTCTTGCTAACCGATGACCATCTGTTGCAACACATCTTAGCATTTGACCTTTCTCACCCTCTGCGACGTGCATGTACACTCCATTTAAATAATATCGTGTCTCTTCAGTAGAAATCGCAAATTTAGACTTATCAAATAAACGCCTTAATATATTGGCTTTAGCATTAAAATTAATTTCATATTCTGCCGATGCCATAATTGGGAAATCTTCACGTGGCAAAGTTGCAAGCGTAAAGTTAGAACGACCTGCGGAAATTTGTAGTCTACCTGATGTGCCATCGTCAGAAAGTACCACCTGTGCACCATCAGGTAATTTTCTCACTATTTCATGAAGTGTATGTGCTCCAACAGTGGTTGCACCCGCTCTTTCTACATTCGCATTAACTTTATCCAAGACTTCAATATCTAGATCAGTTGCCCGAAAACTTGCGCTATTGCCCTCCGCCTCAATCAATACATTTGCTAGAATTGGAATGGTATTACGGCGTTCCACAACAGATTGCGCCTGTGACATTGCTTTAAGAAGTGCGCTACGCTCAATACTGACTTTCATAAAAACTCCTCTTAAAATACACCTCATTGCACATCCAAAAATGACGGGTGCTTCGGTACTTTAAGTCACCTTATCTGATTTAGAGAAGCTGTGGTCAAGCAAAAGCCCACATATAACAAATTTATTTCCTATGTGTGTTCCTTGAATCTCATAGTCGATCTTGGAAAATCTAAGCCTCTAACATTCTTCTTAGTAACTCTACATCTTCAGCAATTTGATTATCTATAGATTTTAACTCTTCGATTTTCTTAACAGCATGAATAACTGTAGTATGATCACGTCCACCAAACCTACGACCAATTTCTGGAAGTGATTTTGAAGTAAGCGTTTTTGCCAAAAACATTGCAACTTGTCTTGGTCTCGCTACACTTCGAGCTCTACGTGGGCTTAAAAGATCAGTCATTCTTAAATTGTAATGATCAGAAACTTTTCTAATTATCTCATCAATAGTAACTTTCCTATCAGATGCCCGTAATATATCAGCCAAGCATTCTTGAACCATTTCCAAATTCACTTCTCGGCCAACAAGAGAGGCAAAAGCAAATAATCTTGTCAATGCCCCCTCCAACACCCGCACATTTGTCGAAATACGGTGCGCCAGAAACTCTAATACACCTTCTGACATAATAACCTCAGGGTAATGCATAGCATGCTTCTCAGCCTTTGATTGTAAAATTCCAAGACGAAGCTCATAATCAGTTGGATGCAAATCAACGACCAGCCCCGATTGCAGTCGCGATTTTATCCGATCCTCTAAGCCATCAATTTCACCTGGGGCTCTGTCAGCCGAAATAATTATTTGTTTGTTTTGATCAACCAACGCGTTAAATGTATGAAAAAATTCATCTTGAGTGCTATCTTTACCAGCTATAAATTGAACATCATCAACCATTAAAAGATCAACTGATCGAAATAATTCTTTAAAGCTCAACATGTCTTTAAATCTTAAAGCTTGCACAAATCTATACATAAATTGCTCAGCAGACAAATAGATTACTCTTGAAGCTGGGTTTCTACGCTGTGTTTCCCAAGCTATAGCGTGCATTAAATGGGTTTTTCCCAATCCAACTCCACCATATAGAAACAAAGGGTTGAATGTTACGGCACCCCCCTCAGCAACACGCCTCGAAGCGGCATGGGCTAGTTCGTTTGGTTTGCCAATAACAAAGCTATCAAAAGTGAATCTCTTATCTAACGGCGCGACAGGTAATAAAGAGTTACTATCATTGAAAGATCTTTCAGAAATTTGTGATGATTTATTCGAAATTTCTTTTTTTACTATGCCATTATTTTTGTCGATATGTTTTTTTGAAGAGACACTATCAACTTTAAATGCAACTCTATCAATTACGGTTCCTTCAGTAATAAAGTGGCGTTGAATCATCTCTCCATAATTTCTCAAGACCCACGTACCTATAAAATTAGTTGGAGCTAAGAAGTTTGCAACACCATCTTCTATTCCTTGAAAATTTAGAGGTTGGATCCAGTTGTTGAATTCATTCTTACTCACTGTTTTTAGCAGCCTATCACACACACATTCCCAAATATTATTATTCATATTTTCTCGCTCATAATCTCAATATTGGCGCCAAGCCAAATCGCGTGCTTTCCAACCGGAAGAACAACCACGATGTTTTTCTAAATTCATATCCCCTTCAAATCCTTCCGCGACATTTACACATCTAATATTTTTACCTGAGTTACTCAGGTGATTAGACAGTGCATTAGCGGCTTCCATTGAGCGAACCCCCGAACGGCATAAGAAAAAGATTTTATCTACCGGCTTACTGCCAATCTGTTCCATAAGCATATCAACGAATGAAGGGTTATAAGACATGTTTGGGTATTCTTGCCACTCAATAAAAATGGTTTGCTTACCCAGAGAAGCCAAATCAGGTACACCAACAAAGGTCCACTCTTCTTTAGTCCTAACATCAACAAGAAACGCAGTTTGGCGGCTGCTAAGCTCGGACCAAGCCTCATGAGGCAATGCCTCAGTTACGCTAAGTCCAAATGCGTTTCCCATTCAAGTCCCCCCAGACGTGTGAATCACAAGTATCATTTAGCAACAGGTTTACATCGGATACAACCAATCTTCGCACTTGACTCGCAACTTAGTTGAAAGCGAATCTAACATAGTAAAACCAAACACAATATGTTGTTGTTTAGTATTTTTCTAACACTACAAATTGCAATTATTTATCCAAAAAAAAAGCGCCCTTTAAAGGACGCCATTTCTAAATTACCAAATTAAATGATTTAAACGCTTAAAGCCTTCACTCTCGCAGACAGTCTAGACATTTTTCTGCTAGCTGTATTTTTATGCATGATTCCTTTAGTCACTCCACGCATTAATTCTGGCTGAACTTCTTTCAGTGCTATTGCTGCTAATTTCACATCACCACCAGTTATAGCTTCCTCAAGTTTGCGAAGAAAGGTTCTAATACGAGACCTTCTTGCTTTGTTCACTTCAGTTCTACGAGCTATTTGTCGCGCTCTTTTTTTTGCTTGGGGCGAATTTGCCATAATTTAAACCTTTATAAGATATACATAAATCTAAGATGTGGCTTTTATCGCCACAACTCAACTTAGTCAACCAGTACAATCATTCTATTTTGCACGAAAATGAGGCTCTCTCTTTTCTAAAAATGCCGCCATGCCCTCTTTTTGATCTTGAGTTGCAAAAAGCGAGTGAAATAACCTCTTTTCGAAGAGAATACCTTCAGATAATGATGTCTCCTCTGCTCTATTAACAGCTTCTTTCACTGCCATTACAGTCAAAGTTGACTTCTCAGCTATTTTTGCCGCTGCAGCTTTAGCTTCTTCAATTAATTTCTTTACTGGAACGACTCTGCTTACTAAGCCGCTACGTTCTGCCTCTACCGCATCCATAAATCGACCAGTTAAATGCATATCCATCGATTTGGCTTTTCCAACAAGTCGCGTTAAACGCTGTGTTCCTCCAATGCCAGCCACCACTCCAAGATTAATTTCTGGTTGTCCAAATTTTGCCGTATCAGAAGCTATTATAAAATCGCACATCATTGCCAACTCACATCCACCACCTAAAGCATAGCCCGATACAGCAGCTATAATTGGCTTTCGGCTTTTTGAAATTATAGAGTGCTCATCACCAAAAAAATTAGACTTAAACATGTCAACAAATGACTTTTCAGCCATTTCGGAAATATCTGCTCCTGCCGCAAAAGCTTTTTCTGAACCAGTTACGATTAATGCATGCACTCTATCATCACTATTCATTAATGTTACTGCAGTTGCTAGTTCTCCAAGCATTTTGCTATTTAAAGCATTCAAAGCTTCAGGACGATTTAATGTTATCACGCCAACGTGTTCTTCAATCTCTACAATCAATGTTTGGTAAGCCATTTTTACCTCTTAATTTGTTAATCGGTTAATTTACATCAAAACAGATTCTTTAAAATTAATCTATCTTTGACAATTATTACAAAAGAATGTCGATCTGCCTGCTTGAACAATTTTCTTTATTGTTTCACAACACCCTACTGTTTTACAACTATTTCCCTCACTATCATAAACGTTAAAATTATGCTGGAAATAACCCAGAGCACCTTCTGTATTTTTAAAATCTTTCAAAGAGGAACCACCCGAAGAAATCGCTTCTAAAAGAACTTTTCGAATCGCTGTTGTCAAAAGTTCAATTTTATTTATTTTTATCTGACCAGCTAATTTCAATGGTGAAATACCAGACCTCCACAAAGCTTCACAAACATAGATATTACCTAAACCACAGACATGTCTTTGGTTTAGAAGTGCGGCTTTGATAGTAGTTTTACTGCCCTTAAACTTCTCAAAAAGAAAATCTGCATTAAATTGATTGCTTAATGGTTCAATACCTAAGTTTGAGATCATTTTATGTGTGCTTAGCTCCATCGAGTTACAAACGTCTATCGCCCCAAACCGCCTAGGGTCATTATAAACAACCCTTATGCCTTCTTCAAAATCAAAAATCACGTGATCATGTTTTTCAATTTCAGGTTGATTGAAATAAAAATTTTCATGGTTATTTTGAGCTTTTCTTTGATGAATCAAAACTCGTCCAGACATCCCTAAATGCATTATCATTGTTTCGCCCAGGGATAATTCAAATAATATATATTTAGAACGTCTATTTACATTTAAAACGACATTACCCTCTAATCTCTCTTTCATACCTTTCGGAAATGGCCAACGTAAATTAGGTCTATTTATGGTAACAGTTTTAATTAATTTTCCCGTAATTACTGTCAGTAAACCTTGTACAACCGTTTCCACTTCAGGTAATTCTGGCATCAATCAATCCTTAAATCAGTATTTTTTCTTACTCTTAAACTTTAATATAATATATAGCTATATTAACAAATAAACTAAAAATTAATTTGGAAAATCTACTTATATTTTCAAGTTTAAATTTTATTTTACGAACTATCTGACCTAAAACATTCACATTTATGGTTTTCAAGCATATATGACTCTCAAACTGTTAGAAAGATATTCAATGTCCAGCCTTAGAAACACCACTCATTTTGGCAATAAAACAGTGGGAAAAAATCAAAAGTCTGCATTAGTTAAAGAAGTTTTTACAAATGTTGCAAACAAATATGACATAATGAATGATGCAATGTCTCTGGGAATTCATAGAATATGGAAAAATGCGATGTTAGATTGGCTATCGCCACGCAACAATCAGCATTTACTTGACGTAGCTGGAGGGACTGGAGACATAGCATTTAGGTTTCTGAACCGCGCTCCTTTATCAAAAGTAACAGTCTTAGACATGACAGAAAGTATGCTTATTGAAGGGCAGAAAAGGGTAGAGGCCCAAAAGTACCAAAATAACCTAAATTGGGTTTGCGGTGATGCGTTGGATTTGCCTTTTGAGGGTAATTCTTTTGATGCCTATACGATTAGCTTTGGTATACGAAATGTAACAGACATCCAAAAAGCTTTATCTGAAGCATATCGCGTCTTGAAACCTGGGGGTAGATTACTGATACTAGAATTTAGTCAAATTCCAATTTCGAAATTACAAAAAATATATGACCTTTATTCGTTCAAAGTGATACCAAAAATGGGCGAACTTATAGTTGGTGATAGTGATAGTTATAAATATTTAGTCGAATCAATCAGAAAATTTCCAAAGCAGGACGAATTTTTAAAAATGATAGAAACTACCGGGTTTGAAAATGTTAAATACCGAAATTTGAGTTTAGGCATAGCTGCTCTCCACTCGGGTTGGAAGGTTTAAAATTGCGTGGACCCCATAATATCTGGCGACTAATTAGAACCGGCGCAACTTTTGAGAGAACTGGCGCTATGAATATCGCACTTGAGGCTGTAAATGCACCAAAAAGCATTCGAGTTACAGCGCGTTTCTTAGGATGGCCCTTTAAATGGCTTGGCTATAAAGGTGATATTACTCAACCACCCATTTTGAGAGCAATTAGCGCTCTGGGGCCTGCCTACATAAAATTTGGTCAGTTGCTTTCTACTAGGCCTGACATCGTAGGAAATAAATTATCCAACGAACTTAAAGTTTTACAAGATCGTATACCACCATTTCCCAGAGAATTGGCTATAAAAACTATTGTTTCAGAATTAAAAGCACCTTTAGATTCCATTTTTTTAAATTTCTCTGAACCTGTAGCGGCAGCATCAATTGCACAAGTACATAAGGCAAACTTAAAATCTAATGGTGCTGAGGTTGCAGTAAAAGTTTTACGGCCAAATATTGCAAAAGCTTTTAAACGAGATATTGATGCATTTTTTTTCGCAGCCCGCGTAATAGAACTGCTCTCTCCATCAGCCAGAAGATTGAGACCAACAGATGTAATTGCTCATTTTGATAATGTTGTTAAGGGAGAGTTAGACTTAATGCTTGAAACTGCAGCAGGATCTGAATTTGAAACAACCACATCTAAAGATGAAAAATTTCAAGTTCCACATATTCATTGGCACTTATCAAGTCACAGCGTAATGACGTTAAATTGGGCAGAAGGAATAGCCCTTGGAAATGTTACCGAACTTGATGAGGCAGGTCATGATTTGTCTGATTTGGCAGAAAGAATCATTCAAACTTTTCTTAAACATGCTCTTAGAGATGGTTATTTTCATGCCGATATGCATCAGGGCAATTTAAAAGTAGCAGAAAATGGAGACCTAATTGCTCTAGATTTTGGAATAATGGGGCGGATAGATGAGTATACTAGGCGCGTCTATGCTGAAATAATAATGGGGTTTATAAATAAAAACTATAAAAGAGTTGCGGAAGTTCATTTTGAAGCTGGGTATGTTCCAAAAGGTCAAGATGTTGATGCCTTTGCTCAGGCATTAAGAGCTGTAGGTGAGCCAATATTTGGTGAAGACGCCAGCAAAATATCCATGGCAAAACTATTAACGCAATTATTTGATGTAACTGAAAGATTCGGTATGGAAACTCGGACAGAGTTAATTTTACTGCAGCGTACAATGGTTGTTGTTGAGGGAGTGGCTAGATCACTTGATCCAAATATAAATATGTGGAAAGTCGCTAAACCCATCGTCGAGAATTACATAAAAGAAAATATTGGACCAAAAGCATTCTTTAAAGATTTTATAAAAACCATGCAGATACTCTCTAGGTTTGGTCCCCAATTGCCTGCTATTATAGATACACTAACTGAAAAATTAAATCATTCAGTTATCGAAAAACCTTATTCTAATAAAACAAAATTGTTTTGGTGTGCGGTTGGAAGTTTGTTGACGATTTTGTTAGCATTAATTGTATACAGTATTTAAATATTGTTTTTCCTTTAGAAATGCATCTTCGTAATCTTGTTCACCTTTTTTTGCTCTCCAAAAGCAATAAGCCGCAATCCTAAAATGATAAATTTGACCTAATGACTTATAACGCTCTATAGTTTTTTTATGACTATATGTTTTTAAAAAATTTTCTCTTATGTCAAAATCTAACTCACCTTTTCCATATAAATATTGCATAGCAGGAGATAGAGCACAGGCTACATCTTCACTTCCATCACCGATCGCACAGCATTGCCAATCAATTAAAATAACCTCATTTTTATGCAAAATCGCGTTTCCAGGAACTGGATCACAATGAATAATTGAAAGCTCACTACTATCTTCTATATTTGGATCAAGTGGTAAGGTTAGGTTATCTAAAGAAGTACCCCTTAAGAACTTCTCACATTGTTTTAACAAAAACTTACTAGAGCTATCTCTTCTCTCTAGCAAAAGATTCTTTGACGAAACAGCATGTAATCGTGATAAAGTTTTGGCAAGCTCTTCTGAAGGCTGATTGCAGACAAGACCATCAACAAATTGATAAACTAAGATGAAACCAATAGATAATTTATTGAAATAAATGAACTCTGGTGCAATAAAGCTGCCCTCTAAAAACTTTAATATCTTTTGCTCGGTATTTGGATTGTTTGGAAATAAATCAGATGATCTATTACTTTGATATAATTTACATACTTTATCACCAACACGCCAAATAAAATTTGACCGTCCACCAGAGAGTTCATTCCATTCTAATCCAGCCTCAACTACACCCTCTTTCTCTAAAATAGGTTTTAGCGTTTCAATTGCATTAGAATTCAATTTGCATCCAGTATGGGATTAATTAATGTTCCAATCTTACTAATTTCAACCTCTACAGTATCACCAGCTTTCATCCACACAGGTGGTGTCCTAGCAGCACCAACCCCACCAGTTGTACCTGTTATGATAACATCTCCCGCTTCCAGTTCCGTGAATGACGAAATATAAGCTATTAATTTGGGAATATTAAATACCAAATCGCTTATGGGTGCAGATTGCATCACCTTACCATTTAACCTAGTTTCAATATGCAACACAGATGGATCAGGTATTTCATCGCTTGAAATCATCCAAGGCCCAAAACCACCTGTACCAACAAAATTCTTCCCTGCCGTGAATTGAGAAGTATGTCGCTGCCAATCACGTATTGATCCATCATTATAACATGAATAACCAGCAATAGAATTCATTGCTTCATTTTCAGAAATTTTACGACCTCCCTTCCCAATTATAACTGCCAACTCTCCTTCATAATCAAACTTAATAGATTCTCTAGGAGCAAGCATCGGTTCATTATGTCCAACTTGACTATTAGCAAATCGTGTGAATAGCAGAGGGTACTCGCCAGGCTCTCGACCCATTTCAGCAATATGGCTCGCATAATTCACACCAACACATATAATTTTTGCAGGGTTAGGAATTACTGGTTGAAAATTAACCTCACCGAGCGGTATTAAATTACCCTCATTTACATCAAAATCTGAAGCTAACATAGCTTTTAAGTCATTGAATTTATGAGAAAAATCCATCACACTGTCACCTGTTACAGCACCAAACCCAGCAACACCATCTTTAACAAAACTCATCAATTTCATAATTGAACTCCTATTTTTTGTGTAGTTTAACTAAGATATAATTCAAGCACCAGTGAGTCTGGGCACTTTATAGTAAGTAATTTGTAAAAAAGAGAAATTAATGACAAAACTTTTATTTCACCAATACTCCTACGGTTCTGACAATTATGGGGTCCTTATTCATGATCCAAATTCAAAGAAAACAGCCTGTGTTGACGTAGGCGATTCTGCCAAAGCGATTAGAGCCTTAGAAGATAAAAACTGGTCACTAACTGAAATTTGGATCACTCATCATCATCCAGATCATACCGATGGTCTATTAGAATTAAAAACAAAAACAGGTGCGTTTGTATATGGTCCCAAATTGGTATCACATCACATCGAAGGGTTAGATCTTGAGTTAACTCAAGATGATAAATTCGTTTTTGCAGACCAAAGTGTAGAAATTATTCATACTCCCGGCCATACCATCGACATGATAAACTTTTACTTACCATCTCATAATACACTTTTTTCAGGTGATACTTTATTCGCATTAGGCTGCGGTAGACTGTTCGAAGGAACGCCTTATATGATGTGGGAGAGTCTTCAAAAACTTATGAAACTTCCAGACCAAACAACGATCTATTGCTCTCACGAATATACATTAGCTAATGCTCGTTTTAGTTTAAGTATTGATCCTTCAAATGAGCTTTTAAAGGACAGAGTTAAAGCCATTGAAGCGCTAAGAAAAGCCAATATTTCGACTATCCCTACCAACTTAAAAATTGAATTAGATACTAATCCATTTTTAAGAGTCTCAGATACGATAATTAGAGAAAATTTAAACATGAAAAACAAATCAAATGCAGAAGTATTTGAAGAAATCAGAAGATTAAAAGACAATTTTTAATTATACTGTTCCAGTAACTCTAAAAATTTTTCTTCAAAAGAACTACGGACTAATTTAGGTGAACGCAAAGTTATTGAAAAAATATTTCTTAAATTTTTATCTGGAGCTCCAAAGATCTTACTGGCCTCTAATTCATCAAAACCTGCAATTTGTACGGCTTCCAACCAAGCAGATATTTTATCAGCTTGCTTGATACCCTTCTTAATTTTCATTGGTATCGAGGAAGGCAAACCAAACCTCAAGAGAATTGCTGACATAAGTCTATTGTCTAATTCTTCGTAACCAGGACCAACTTTAGACTTAACAGGAGAAATCATATCTCCGATAACATATTCAGGGGCATCATGAAGAAGGGCAATTAATTTCCATTTTACTGATATGTCTGGATTTAAATAACTATAAATTTTTTCAACCAAGATTGAGTGCTCTGCAACAGAATAAGGATAATCACCAACAGTTTGACCATTCCAGCGTGCCAAGAAAGACAAACCATGCGCTATATCTTCTATTTCTATGTCCACAGGAGAGGGATCTAATAAATCTAATATTCGACCAGAGAGCATTTTTTGCCAAGCACGAGGTGATTTTGAATTTTTTTTCATCATTTTTAACTCTTTGCAATTACCTTTTTTTATAGAGAAGCAATAACTCACTTGCTCCATATAGATTGCGATGTTAGACGCCCGTGGAATAATAAGTCAAAGGATAGTTAAATGAAAAATGATTATATAGTCAAAGATATCTCCTTAGCTAGCTTTGGACGAAAAGAATTAGATATTGCTGAAACTGAGATGCCCGGCCTAATGGCCTTAAGAGAAGAATTTGGACATAGTAAGCCACTTACAGGTTCGCGTATTGTTGGCTCTTTGCATATGACCATTCAGACAGCTGTATTAATTGAGACATTAACTGCACTAGGTGCAGATGTGCGCTGGGCCTCTTGTAATATTTATTCTACGCAAGATCATGCTGCTGCTGCAATAGCTGAATCGGGTGTTCCCGTATTTGCAATTAAAGGTCAGACACTAGTTGAGCACTGGGATTATTTAGATAAATCTTTCATGTTTGAAGATGGTGCGAATTTGATATTGGACGATGGTGGAGATGCCACGCTTTATGTTCTTTTGGGTGCACGAGTTGAGGCAGGCGAGACTAACTTACTTGATGTTCCAACATCAGAAGAAGAAGAAGCAGTTTTTGCTCAAATTAAAAAGCGTATGGCAGAAAGCCCAGGCTGGTTTACAAAAACACGTGATGAAATCCAAGGTGTTTCAGAAGAAACAACAACAGGTGTTCATCGTTTATATGAATTAATGCAAAATGGGCAGCTACCTTTTCCTGCTATCAATGTGAATGACTCTGTTACTAAATCAAAATTTGATAATAAATACGGCTGTAAAGAGTCTTTAGTTGACGGTATTCGTCGTGCCACAGATACAATGATGGCCGGCAAAACGGCAGTTGTTTGTGGGTATGGGGATGTTGGAAAAGGGTCCGCTGCCTCACTAAGTGGCGCTGGAGCAAGAGTAAAGGTTACAGAAGTTGATCCAATCTGCGCACTACAAGCAGCAATGGATGGGTTCGAAGTTATTACATTAGAAGAAGCGGTCTCTAGTGCTGATATCTTCATAACTACTACAGGTAATAAAGATATTATTCGTATCGAGCACATGCGTGAAATGAAAGATATGGCAATTGTTGGGAATATTGGTCACTTTGACAATGAAATCCAAGTGGCTAATTTGCGCAACTTAAAAATGACAAACATCAAAGATCAAGTTGATATGTATGAAATGCCGTCTGGTAATCGTATGATTTTGTTATCGCAGGGCCGTTTGTTAAACCTTGGAAATGCCACGGGTCACCCTTCATTTGTAATGTCTGCATCATTTACCAATCAGGTTTTGGCACAAATTGAATTATGGACTAAAAGTGACGAATATAAAAATGAAGTTTATATTTTACCTAAACATCTTGATGAAAAAGTTGCACGTTTGCATCTTGCAAAAATTGGCGTCAAGTTAACTGAATTAACAAAAGATCAAGCTGATTATATTGGTGTTTCTTCTGAAGGTCCATTTAAGCCTGAGCATTATCGATATTGATCTTAATAATGAGGGCTAATCATTTAGCCCTCATTATTCAAATTTCATCTTTCAAAGGCCTGGATAAAAGCTGTTCGATAGCTTGTTTTGTGGTTAATTCGTTTTTTAAAACTTGAGAAATCATTTGAGTTATAGGCATATCAACACCTAAACTATGAGCTTGTTTAGCTATAATATGAGAAGTTTTAATTCCCTCAACCGTATCAGAAATTTTCAACCCATTTTTTGATGTAAGGGAAAAACCATAGGAAAAATTCCGTGACTTGGTAGAATTGCAAGTCAATGACAAATCCCCAAAACCAGACAGCCCCATCAAAGTATTTGGGTTAGCACCTTTTTCTTTTGCAAACCTAATCATTTCTGCAAATCCTCGTGTCATTAATGACGCACGCGCGCTTTCACCAAGACCGGCTCCCATCACCATCCCACAAGCTATGGCTATGACGTTTTTTAAAGCTCCACCCAATTGTAAGCCAATTAAATCATTACTTTGATACAAACGTAATGTTTTTGAAGAGAGAGCTTTTTGAATATTATTTTTTGGTAATTCCGAACCCAAAGTCATTGCAGTAGGTTTGCCTAATGCCAATTCAGTTGCAAAACCAGGGCCGGTTAATACCAGTATCTCATTTTCTGGCAGATATCTTTTTATTATTTCAGTTGGAAGATCACCTGTCTCAAGTTCTGCCCCTTTGCAACAAGCCACTATAGGTACTGTATTTTTTTCAATAGTGTGAGAACTAAATAGTTTGCTTAAACTTTGGGTAGGTATTGCTATAAGAATTACCTTACAACTATTTAACTCCTTAAAATCTACAATAGGTAGCAATGTATTTGGAAATTTAATTCCTGGCAAAAATTTTTTATTTTCATTAAGCTTAATCATCTCCTCAACTTGAGATTGTGATCTAGCCCATAAAGTGACGTTTTTATTTTCGCTTGCTAATGAAATAGCCAGTGCAGTACCGAAAGATCCAGCACCTACTATTCCAATATCACTCATGCTTTTGCCCCTTTTTTTCCAGAGCCAAGCATCGGAGGACTAATCACATCCAAAGGCCATCTTGGTTTAGCTTTCAAGCTCATATCATCTACTCTACCAGCTTTTAATAACTCGATACCAGCCCAAGCTATCATAGCACCATTATCAGTGCATAAGTTTATTGGTGGGGCAGAGAAAATAACATTTTTTTCTTCACATAAATTTTGCAACTTTAGTCTAATTTCTGAATTTGCAGCAACGCCACCCGCTACTGCAAATGATTTTGGGAAAAAACCAATTCTATTTGAAAAACTCCTCATAGCAAATTCCGTCTTTTTTAACAAAACATCTGAGACAGCTTGTTGAAAGCTCGCGCATAAATCCTGCAACTTCTCAGTCGACAATGTCCCATTATCCAATACTATCTTATCTCTCAAGCGAATAACTGCAGTCTTTAGGCCAGAGAAAGACAAGTTGCAGTCTTTTCTATCTAGTAGAGGTCTAGGTAGGGAGAATGCATTAGGATTTCCTAACTTTGCTGCTCTTTCAATTGATGGTCCACCAGGTTGATCTAGACATAAAAGTTTAGCAACCTTATCAAAAGCTTCACCTGGAGCATCATCTATCGTTCCACCAAGCCTAAC
>JAOGYN010000040.1:0-3303 GCA_028112705.1 Paracoccaceae bacterium
ATATTAAATTTAATATTAAAAAATCCAAAAGTTTTAAATGATTTAGCTAAAGAATTTAATATATCAATTACTGCCAGCTCTAAAAATTCTTCAATTCCAATAATTAATGAGCTCTTACAACAAAATAATGCATATGCTGACCAGATAATACTAACTAACGTCGAGAATGGTGCTCAATTAAGTGAAGTAATCATATCGGTGGATTCATATAAAACCGCAAACAACCTAAAAGATGGAAATGCGCTACATTATCTTTCTCAATTCAAATCATCGAAAGAACCTAAACTAGTAAAAACTAAACCAGAATATACAATTTGATTGCAATCACAAAATCAATCAACAAATTTAAAATTAAGTATGGCTTTACCGATTAACAAAAACTTAAAGATTAATATTGGTGGCACACTTAATAACAAACCAAATCTTACAGAAACATATTTAAGTAATAAAAGATTAATAGGAAAAAATAATCAATTTCTAGTTCGGGTTGGCAAAATGAGCAAAGAAGATTTCGGACTCCTTCTTAGTAACCAAAGTTTTAATCTCCAGAATGAATCTGTAATTAACATATCAGGTTATAGCACTTTAAACAGAAACTGTACGTCATGTATCCAAAATGCCATAGCAAGTGGAGTTGAAAAATATTTTCCTTGGTTAAACTTAAGGATAGGTAGTAATTATTTAATTCAAAACTTCCAAAACAAAACTGAGCATTTAACTGAAATTAGTTTTAAAAAACAATTTAAGTTAAAAAAATCAGTTGTGTTTAATATTAGGCATGATTTGTCAAACAATCGTTCATCAGAGTTTAATATCGTTTATAAAATTCCACTAGGTGTTAAGACAGTAGGCTTAAAGGGATCTAAAAATGATTTTTTTGAGTATAGCTCAAATGCTGCAAGTCGCCTTACTAATTGGACACGTGAACAAAATGATCTTATTTTTAAGAATACCCCTAATCATCTCAAAAGAAATTGGAATAATTACATAAGTTTTGATTAATTTTATTATTCCATAATTATATTTGAAGAATTTAAGGTATCAGCATCAAATCCAGCTATGACCTTATATTTTTCAGCAATATGTTTCATTTTCTCATGAGGCATTACATCATTAATATTTTTAAAACCGTTTGGAGCTTTTTCTGCCACAATATCCAATATTTTATCAGGTCCATCTAACCTATTTGTCTCTACTATCTTGTTTGCAACTGGGCGGCGTATGTTTTCATACCGGCATAAAGCATCTTTATTTAAGCCATACTGCTCTAAGCAGCGCGCCAGATGAGCGGAATCAAGGATCGCTTGGCTGGCACCATTTGAACCGATAGGATACATTGCATGCGCAGCGTCGCCCAAAAGAGTTACACGTTTGAAAGTCCATCTATTTAAGGGATTTCGATCCACCATCGGATATTTATAAATATCACTTGTGTTTTTGATAACAGAGGCAACATCCAACCAAGGAAAAGTCCAGTTTTCAAAAGATGGCCAGAGATCCATCAGTTTACCTTTTAAATTCCAATCTTGTTTAGTCCAGTTATAATCATCTGGAAATTTTAAATCACAGATCCAATTAATTAACATCTCACCATCTGCAAATTCATGAATAGGATATGCAACAAACTTTTGATTTCGTTGCCCCACCATTACCATGGATTTTCCACTTAAGAATTTTAACCCTTTTGTCGTTCCTCGCCACATCATAATTCCAGACCAATTAGCAAAACCCTCAGCCGGATAAAGCTTCGAACGCACAGTTGAATTAATTCCATCACAGCCAATCATTATTGAAGCTTTTTCACTCTCTAAAACTGTCTTTAACTTACGATCTACTAAGTTTAGTCTTAACCCTCCAGAATTATTTTCCCAATTGTTTAAGGTGGCATTTGTTTTAATAACTCTTGATCCAGCACACTTTTTTAACTCGTTGTATAAAAGCATCTGCAAATCACCACGATTTATTGAATATTGAGGCCAATTATATCCTGCGAACGTACCTCTTGGCTCTGACCAAATTAAACCACCTTGCCTGGAATAATAGGCTACTTCTTGACTGCGTATTCCAATTTTATCTAAATCATCTTTTAAACCTAGAGCATATAACTCCCTTACAGCATGGGGCTGAATGTTAATACCAACGCCTAATGGTTTGATCTCTTTAACGGCTTCATATATCTGGAATGGAATATTTAATTTATGAAGGCATAAACCTAAAGATAAACCACCAATTCCAGCGCCAATAATAGCAACATTCATATTTGAACCTTATAAAAGATTTGATTAATTAAAGTTAATAAATTTTAAAGATTTAAATTTCAAAATACAACAAAATAGAAGAAAAACATGATCAAGGCAGTTTATAACTGGACAATTAAACTCTCAGCTACCCGCTACGCGTTATGGGCTTTGGCAATTGTGGCATTTGCAGAGAGTTCTTTTTTTCCAATCCCTCCTGACATTTTATTAATTCCACTAATAATTGCAAAACCAAAAAATGCATATCTAATTGCTTTTATTGCTATGGTTGCATCCGTTTTTGGAGGTGGTTTAGGATATTATATTGGGTTAAAATTGTATGAAACTGTTGGAATAATAATAATTAATTTCTATCACGCCCAACAACTATTTTTGGATTTCCAGATTCAATTCAATAAATATGGAGCTGCAGCGGTTCTTTTTGCAGGCGTTACACCTTTTCCATATAAAATTATTACAATATCTTCTGGGATAGCTGGAATGCCAATTTATCAATTCTTTATATTTTCAATAATAGCACGTGGCGCAAGGTTTTTTATTATTGCCATATTACTAAGATTATACGGGGAACCTATTAGAAATTTTATAGAACGGCATCTGAACTTACTCTTTATTGCGTTTATGGTATTGCTTGTTTTCGGCTTTCTTTTAATAAAAGTAATATGAGTATAAATTTAAAATACCTAACTTGGATTGCAATTTTTGGATCTTTTGCCTTGCTTGTTGCGGCATATGGGTTTGAGTTTCTTGGAGATATGAGCCCATGCAAGATGTGTCTTTGGCAAAGGTGGCCACATATCGCCGTAATCCCTATTGGGATGTTAGCCATTTACTCTAACTCTACAGCGCTGCTGAAAGTTTCTGGATTGATAATACTACTCGGCGCTATGATTGCATTTTATCACATGGGCGTAGAATACAAATGGTGGGATGGTCCCTCAACGTGCACTTCAGGCACGATAAGTGGCTTAACATCTTCCGAATTATTGGCCAAGATACTTAAAGCCCCTATTGTTAGGTGCGATGAGGTGCAGTGGCAGTTTTT
>JAOGYN010000041.1:0-3231 GCA_028112705.1 Paracoccaceae bacterium
CAGTAAAAATTGCAGAATGGTTAAAAGAAAAACATCCAGATGAAATAACTATTGTAATTCAAAATTGGTTTGATGGTCTAAAAGTTACTGAAAATGATTTTACAATCACCTTAAATTTTGGTGATCAATTAGAAGAAATGACTGTTCCATTTAAATCTATTATATCATTTGTCGACCCATCAGTTGAGTTTGGCCTGAAATTTGATAAACTTGAAATTGTTGAAGATGATCAATCCGATGAGGCACAAATGATTGCTTTAGAAGGTGAAGAACAGAATGATGCTGAAATAGTTTCATTAGATAGTTTTAGAAAATAGTTGATTTATATTATAAGTTAAATTTATATTTTTTACGGTAATCCATATTTGTTTGTGTGCTTTATTGCGATTACCAAAATGTCACCTTATATCTATTTCAAATGAGAAGGAGACCTTTGATGACAAAGACCCGTACTGAAACAGATAGTTTTGGACCTCTAGAGGTGCCTTTGGACAAATACTGGGGAGCACAGACCCAAAGGTCAATCATAAATTTTCCTATAGGTTGGGAGAAACTACCACTGGCATTGATACATGCATTAGGAGTTATTAAAAAAGCTTGTGCCCAAACTAATATTGATTTGGGCAAATTAAAACCAGAGATTGGGGATGCAATAATAATAGCTGCACAAGAAGTAATTGATGGTAAACTTGACGAACACTTCCCTCTAGTGGTTTGGCAAACGGGGTCTGGAACGCAATCGAATATGAATGCAAACGAAGTTATTGCTAATAGGGCTATTGAAATATTGGGTGGTAAAATTGGTAGCAAAGATCCAGTCCATCCTAACGATCATTGTAATATGGGACAGTCTTCAAATGACACATTTCCTACAGCAATGCATATTTCTGTAGCAGTTACAGCTCATAACCTATTGATACCAAACTTAAAAACCCTCCATAAGTCTCTCAATAATAAAGCACAATCGTTTGCCCATATAATAAAAATTGGTAGAACTCACACCCAAGACGCTACACCACTAACCCTTGGACAAGAATTTTCTGGATACGCATACCAAGTAGAACAGGGAATTAAGCGTATAGAAAATGCACTTCATAATATTTATGCTCTCGCGCAAGGTGGAACAGCAGTTGGTACCGGACTTAATACGGAAAAAGGGTGGGATGTTGCTATAGCTAATAATATTTCGAAAATAACCAACCTACCCTTTTTTACAGCTCCAAATAAATTTGAGGCTTTGGCTGCACACGATGCTATTGTAGAATTATCAGGAGCATTAAAAACTGTTGCTGCTTCAATCTTTAAAATTGCAAATGATATTAGATTTTTAGGCTCAGGGCCACGTAGTGGATTAGGTGAACTGTCACTACCTGAGAACGAGCCTGGATCATCCATTATGCCCGGCAAAGTCAATCCAACCCAAGCTGAGGCGATAACACAGGTCTGTGTTCAAGTAATTGGCAATGATACGGCAATTGGTTTTGCGGGCAGTCAAGGGCATTTTGAACTGAATGTTTTTAAACCGCTGATGGCCTACAATATATTGCAGTCTATGCAACTGCTAGGTGATGCCGCAGCATCTTTTACAATCAATTGCGTAGACGGAATTATAGCTAACGAAGAACGAATAAATAAGCTTATGGAAGAAAGTTTAATGTTAGTAACAGCTTTAGCCCCAACTATTGGTTATGATAACGCCACAAAGGTTGCCAAAACAGCTCACAAAAATGGTACAAATTTAAAAGAAGAAGCAATTAAATTAGGATTTATCGATAAAGAGGGTTTTGAAAGAATTGTTCGCCCAGAAAAAATGATTGGGCCAAAGGATTAAAATTACTAATTATAATTTGTGTCACTTAATACAATAAGTATTTTTATACTCCACATGGCACAGCAAAAAGAAATAAATTTATAACTATGTACCAGAGACCGAAAAAGAGATCAGTTCTAATTAATGGGCATAGAACCAGCTTGAGTTTAGAAGATAGTTTTTGGATTCAATTTTGTAATATTGCACAGAAAAATAATATATCCATAAACAAACTGATAACTAAGATAGATTTGGATCGAGCACAAAAGTGCAGCCTGGCTGGTGCAATAAGATTATATGTCCTTTATGAGGTGTTTATTTGAATAGCATAATTAAGCTCACCCAATATTACCCAAAAATGGCATTAACTCTAAAAGAAAAAACGAAACCTTAGAAAACCCACCAGTCAACAACAAAACGCCAACTATTAATAGCAAAACACCCATTGCCTTCTCAATAATCAACATATGGTTTTTAATTTTTTTCATAAACTTTAATGATCTAGAAATAAAAATAGCTGAAATAAGGAATGGAACTCCTAATCCAATTGCATAAACTACTAAAAGCGATGTCCCGCTCAGTACAGAATTTTCACTGGCCGCTAATGCCAATATTGCGCCAAGTTGCGGACCAATACAGGGTGTCCAGCCAAAGGCAAATGCTAAACCCAATATGTATGCACCAAACGCATTTCCAAAATCATTTCTCGCCTCAAAGCGAATATCTCTTTCTAAAATAGGTATTCGAAAAATACCTAAAAAATGAATTGAAAATATAATAACAACTATTCCAGAAATCCGATTCATTATAAGTTGGTTAATCAGAAAAAAATTACCAAATGACGAAGCAACTAGACCCATTATTAAAAAAACTGTTGAAAGGCCTATCACAAACATTAGAGCAGGTAGAAAGGTATCAAGTAACCTGTGTTTTCCTAAAGATAACTGGTTCATAGAAATTCCACTCATATAGGCTAAGTATGGGGGAACAATAGGTAAGACGCATGGAGAGAGAAAACTAAGTATACCAGCCGCAAATGAAATCATCACGGACGTCAGGAAACTTGCATCAATTATATCTATACCAAACATTTTTATCCAAAAATTACATTAAAAAAACTTATTAGTTATCTGCGCTCTCGAAACAGTGTAGACAAGTAAAAAAAACAGGTTTATTTCCCTAGCCATGATACATGACAATGAAATTGATGCTACTGGCTTATTATGTCCACTTCCAGTCTTGAAAATAAGAAAAAGACTAAAATCAGTAGACTCTGGAAAAATACTATTAGTATTGGCAGATGATCCCGCGTCCATTATAGATATTCCTCACTTTTGTAATGAGCAAGGGCATCAATTACTTAAAATGGATAAAAGTAAGACAAACTTGACTTTTTTTATTAAGAAAAAATGATCACTCAG
>JAOGYN010000042.1:0-3121 GCA_028112705.1 Paracoccaceae bacterium
AAATGTCTTTAGCAGGGGACTTTCCACATTTTCATAGTATCTTCTAATACACTCAAGGGTCAGATCAAATCGATCTACTATTTTTCGATTACACCCTCTTGCTTGGTTTATAGTTTGAATTCCCTCTCTTTTGCCTCCAGGGAATAACGTATATCCACCAATCGCATGGAGAGAGTTATAAATTATTTTCATCTCTTTTTGTGGAACCTGAACTATTACATTTTTCACTCGTGAAACATCCCTGTATGAATGCACAATAGTGTCACTAGTTAAGTTGAATTCTCCTAGATCAGAATTGTGGTATAGATATTTGCCTGACACCTCATCTGAAAGGTTCAAAAGACGTCCATTTGGCAAGTGTTTAGACCAAAGCAACTTGTGGTATTTTCGCAATGTTGCACTATGTTGATCAGGATCTCTATTGGGAGTGGTGTCTGCTCTAAAATCAAAAGTTCCATCAATTTTAAAAGTCGTGTCTTTATTCACAGAGGTTTCTTCAATCTTTTTTCTTAAACAGACCATAATTTTATTTACGATACCATTTCTACACATGTGACTGAAAAAACCTTTTTTACGTTTTTCTAATTGAGTAAGCAGAACAAACATTTTCAAAAGGTTTACTTCACTTACCTGTTTTAAAAATTCAGGATGATCTATTAACTCTAATCCATATTCCCATTCATCCCATTTAAACGATCTCTGAAGGTTACTTATTTCTTCACAAATTGAATACTGGTCATTTTCTGGTAAATTATTTGAAAATTTTAATATTAGTTTTGAAATTTTAGGATTCATTCATATTCCAACTGATATTCCATGTTAAATTATCTCAAAAAAATTTATAGTGTTTTAGAATTCTAAATCTAATAATTTATTAACACTAAAACCGAATTTTATGAAACTTAAAAGTCGAGGTTAGTGATAATACTTTACCCATATCAACTTTATCGTTTAGACAAAGACTCTGCATAGTTATGAACTGACAAATGCCTGTAATGATTCATAATATGGGGAACAGATGTGCCAAGGTTATCGGCAAGCACTTCAATCCTAATCGGGGGATTACTCAACAACCTTTGCGTCGCGTAGAAGTGTCGTAAGGAATAGATTGTTCTCGCCCTACCCTCTGTATCGTAGAGCAATCCAAGATTAACCAATATTGTCTTAAAGGTTCTATTGAAGTCTGTATGCGGTGTGCCTTTGTGAGTTGAAAATATTAAATCCATCGGATTTGTGTATTCGCTAAACTCTTTTACATTTAACAAATATTTCTCTGCACCTTCTCGCAAATAAACATCTCTCTCGCCGGTCTTGGTGGTAGGACGCACATACAGATAATATAACCCTTCCTTGTTCCTTTTAAGGTCTATCCATCTTGCTTGTCGTAACTCGTTTGGACGGAGTCCAGAGTTTGCCATAAACAACACCGCGTTCTGTAACATTTTTCTTTGATAAAGATGTAAAGCGTGCGTGCGTTTGTAAGGAACTTTTGCCTTTGCATACTTACCATTTTTTATATTTGGGGCACCCTCAACTGCACCTTTTACCCAAGTTCGCATATAGCGATAAATCTGTTGCCACTCCACAACCTCAAATGTTGGTCTACGTGAAGTTTTAAAGTTTTTGTTCTTGGGATCCTTGGGTGCTTTCAAGTATATCATATGTGGCATTATTCCGTGCCTTTTTCCCCACCCAAATATTTGTTTGATGAGTGATGCTTCCATCTGCAAGGTTTTATCGGCAGGTCTCTTAAAACTAACATTTCCTTTTTTACTATGTCTCCATGCACCTTTATTACGTCTTCTATTTTGCGTGGTTTTAAGGTTCTGTTGTCCTGTCTCATTACTCCAAAAATGGATGCGCCAATCCCAGTATTTCTCAAAATCATAATCCTTCAGAGTAGACACATCCCTGTTTTGTAACTCGTTCATAAAATATGGACGCAAATAACGCCTTGTGGTGCCCTCTATGAAAGCGATACGAGCATCGCTCTTGGATCCCTTTTCACCCCTCCACCAAGCGTTGTAGAGTTTCTCAAAGTCATATTGCTCAGTGGTAAGTTCATTATCTATTTTATATGAGAGTTCGCTAAAATACTTTATCGCCACTTTTCTCGCTTCTGTCTCATCCAAGGCACCAGTTGATTTCTTCACAGACCCTTTTGGACGAGGAAGTTTCAAACGCATTTGCCAATAAGGACTACGTGCCCGTCTGTATATTATAACGTTGTTGGGAATTACGTCTATGTAATCAGTATTTTGGGTCATATAAACTGATCTCCAATAAGCGATTGTGTAACCAAAGTGTAACCAAATCACATTTAGAGTAAAACGGAAACTTCGAATTTACAAGGGTTTAATAACACCTGTGTAACCAAAGTGTAACCAATAAAAAAAGGCAGTTATTTTACTAACTGCCTGTTTTTTATCAATTTTATTAAGAAGTAACCTATCGCTTGGAAAACTGAAAGCTACGACGCGCTTTACGCCTACCATATTTCTTACGTTCTACTACCCTACTATCCCGTGTTAGGAAGCCAGCAGCTTTTAAAACACCTCTCAGAGATGGTTCATATATCTGCAATGCTTTCGATATTCCATGCTTGACAGCTCCAGCCTGTCCAGACAGCCCACCACCTTTTACCGTTGCCATAACATCAAATTCGCCCATGACGCTCGCAACTTCAAAAGGTTGACGTAGAACCATTTGAAGAACTGGACGCGCAAAGTATACATTCATTTCACGACCATTAATCATAACTCGCCCTGAACCTGGTTTAATCCACACCCTCGCAACAGCATCTTTTCTCTTACCAGTTGCATATGATCTTCCGAGACTATCACGCTTTGGTTCTCTCGGAGCCACAACTGCCTCAACAAGAACTTCCTCTCCCGAAACAGCAGACTTTAATTCTTCCAAAGATTTAATATCCTCACTCATGATGAAGCGCTCCTAGTATTTTTTGAATTCATAGACTTAACATCAACTACTTCCGGGTTTTGAGCTTCATGTCCGTGCTCTGTACCCGCATAAATGCGTAAGTTTGTCATTTGTTGTCTGCTTAATGGACCACCAGGCAACATTCTTTGGATAGCCTTCGTAAGAACACGCTCAGGATGTG
>JAOGYN010000043.1:0-2851 GCA_028112705.1 Paracoccaceae bacterium
TAGATGCCGACGGCATTGACACTAATACGGTTAGCTACCAGTGGCTTGGAGACGGTGCTGCAATTACGGGCGCCACCAATACAACTTACACCTTAGTGCAGGCAGATGTGGGCAGCGCCATTACGGTTACTTTTGGCTATTCAGATAATGGTGGCACAGCTGAGAGTGTGACAAGTGATGCAACAGCGGCCGTTAATGCCGTTGCGAACATAATTGCCGTTAAGGATACGACTGCGACTGGCACAACGGATTTACCTGATGTTACATTAAACCTTATTGATACTGCCTCTAACAGTACGGCCTTCACCCTTACAGGTGGTAATATCACCATTACCCAGGATACAACCTTCACGCACGCCACACTGGAGCCATCACTAACGCACACGTACACAAGTGGCGTGAGCTTATCTGACGTTGGCTCTTCACTTAGACACGTTGTTGGAATGACAACATTAACAGGTGAGGCAATGCATGCGGGGGATGTTGATAATGATGGTACTGTCTCCCTATCAGATGTTGGAACTGCTCTGAGGCATGTTGTTGGAATGGCAAGCATCAATACTTATGATTTGGTTGATGCAAGTGGTGCACTTGTAAACACCCTTGGATTGTCCACCACTGATACTACCCTTTACCTTGTTGAAAATGGTGACGTCAGTCTTGATGGCGCGTTCGTGGCTATTGCTTAGCATTCTTTGGAATACCAAATATTTAATAATAACCTTTTGCCAATTTAGACCTCCAGTTAAATTAGAAACAACTCTGATCGAGGCGTGTGAGCTCTTTGGTATCACACTTATCGACTTAACCCAGCATTAAGCTATGAACTTGTGCCTAGCGAATGGAGGCAAGACATATTCAAAGATGCCAAGCTAGGGCCAAGGTTTAAAACCGCAATTAAAAAACTGTTTTGGGCGTAAATGATTATACAGCTTTTCGTTCAGTCAGAAATCAAGGAAATTCATACACCACCAATCCAGACGACAAGATTGCAAGTATTTATCAATACTCCCTCAAACTACCACTAATTGTAAAACACGAATTCAGTATAAGCCTGCCTCTTGATAAACGTTACAAACGCCTGAACCCGTATGAACCTCACTTTTCAACCTCAGGTTTGATAGCTTCATGTTATTACAATTAAGAATGAGCCCACTGCACAACAATAAGAAAAAAATCAATAAAGGACTTGTCTCACGAAATAAACAAACATATTAAATGTTCAAATTTTATTTGCTTTAGGAATTCACAAAAATGACAAAAAATACATCAGAAAGTCTCTTTGAACGAGGCTCAAAAGTTTTAATCGAAGGTGTTTCATCTGCCTCTAGAGGACCAGCGGCATTTGGGACCACTCCCAGATACATGTCACATGGGCACGGATCAAGGTTATATGATGTAGATGGCAGAGAATATATTGATTGGATGATGGCTTTTGGGGCACTTCCGCTGGGTCATGCTCATCCTAAAATTGTTGAAACTGTTACGAAGGAAATAGCTCGCGGTAGCCACTTTGCGACAGCTTTAGAAGTAGAAGTAGAGGTTGCTGAAATTTTAGTAGATTTACTCCCTCATGTGGAGAAAATAAGGTTTGCAAATACGGGCACCGAAGCAGCGATGGCAGCTATTAGACTTGCACGTGGGCATACTGGACGAAGAAAAATCATAAAATTTGAAGGTCATTATCATGGTTGGTGGGACGCAGTATTAATAAATAGCAATCCGCAACCAATTACATCATTAGGACACCCTAATTCTCCAATAAGAATACCTGATAGCTCTGGTATGACTGAAGAAAGTTGGATGGATACAATTGTTGTTCCGTGGAACGACGTAGACGCATTAGAAAGAGCCATGGCGTTACATGGACGGGATGCCGCTTGCGTTGTCACGGAGGGTGTGATGTCTAATATGGGCGTAATTGCGCCTCATCCTGGCTACTTAAATAGAATGCAAGAACTTTGCAATCAATATGGAGCTTTGTTTTACTTGGATGAAACTGTTACGGGATTTAGGGTTGCTGCAGGTGGATGCGCGGAACTATATGGTTTAAAACCAGATTTAGTTACTTACGGTAAAGCCTTAGGTGCAGGTGTTCCAATGGCTGCAATCGGTGGTTCAAACGAGGTAATGTCAGGCTTAGAGTGGGGAAAAGTGTTACATTTTGGAACGCACAATGCGGGCCGTTTGGCACTTCATATATGCAAAACTATGTTGACAACTATGTTAGCAGACAATCAAGCGGGGTTCGTAAAAATAAAAGATTTAGGTCAGAAATTAACTAAAGAAATTCAACAAATTACTATGAAAAACAATAAACATAAAGTCATTTGCCAAGGGGTGAACTCTATGTTTCAAATTTTCTTTACTGACCAAGATAAAATTTCTAATTATCGTGATTTTTGTAGAAGTGTTGATAGGATAAAATTTCGTGATTTCTCGTTAAAATTATTTGACAAGGGTGTCTATATGAACCCCTCCGCCACCCTTCACTCACTCTCAGCAATTGTTCATACAGAAGATGATATTGAGTTTACTGCACGTGCCATTTCAGATGCATTAAATGAACTGTAAACATGTCTGAAAATAAAATTTTAATCGGAATATTAGGTGTTGGGCAAATAGCTCAATTTATCTTAGAGGGTTTAGCAAAAGCTCAAGCAAATTATGATTTTATCTTATCTCCTAGATCAGAGAAGAAATCTGAAGAATTAGCAACTAAATTTAACTATGACATAGCTAAATCAAATCAAGATCTAATAAATAGAAGCGACAAAGTGTTAATATGTCTCCCAGCAAGTTCCAGTAAAGAAACAATAAGACAATTAAATTTTAGAAAAAACCAAAATAT
>JAOGYN010000044.1:0-2601 GCA_028112705.1 Paracoccaceae bacterium
TGAATTCATCAAATCAATCCCACATTCATTGAATTTATATATCTTGATAATAGATTATATTATGAATTTTTAAATTAAAATAACGACCACATATGTCGTTTTCATCATTTAATTAACTGCGTCAATTTATTTGGAAATCTTCAATCTATCACGAAAGGCATCAAGACCATCAACAAAAGCTTCATAAGTACCTTTTTCATTCATAAAAGCTTTTAACGTAGAATTTAATCCGCCCTCAGTAGAAAGGCTCTCCAAAGCATTCTGAAATCTTTCGCACTCCTCATCTGGCATAAAGTCAAGATATCCCTTGAATAAGTGTGTAACGTAAACTTCTGAAGTTAAATCATTCCCTGTTCTTTCAGACAACCATTTAGCCGCCACATCAAAAAGAGAAAAAATTGGTGATAATGTAGCTGAAATAGCAAAATGTGGTGCAATATCAGCAGCATTTTTTAATACAATAATCGGATTATTACTTCCATACAAATCTTCCAACGCTAAGCTCCGTGGGAAAACAGGTAATGGGCAGCCACCTTTAGCTATAAAGGGCAACGGAATTGTAATAGAAATATTTTCCGCGGGATAACAGTAATCTTTTAATTGCTCATTGGTAGTGTGTGCCATTACAGAGATTATTTGTTGACCCTTTCTAAAATTTAACTTTGGCAATGCTTTTGATGCCACTGTGGACATCAAACAAATAAATATAATATCAGAACTTAAAATTACCTTTTCATTAGTGCCAGAAATCACTTCACTATAAACTTCACTTAATTTTCTGGCTCTTTCTGAGTTCCTATTAGAAATCCATATATGATGCCCTTGACCAACAATCCCCCTAATCAATGCCTCTGCAATCTCACCTGTACCAATAAAGCCTACCTTCATAATAACCTCACTAATAATTTAAAGAAATTCGCCTTAATAAGGTTTGTTATCAAACTTTTGAATTAATTAAGTCAATATCTATTGACGAAAATGCCAGTGAAAGGCATGAAACATAAGATGATATACAAAATTTTGAAAAATAACGAATGGATTGACTTACAGAGAAACGGTGTAACTTCTGGTGCTCCTATCGATATTCAGGATGGATACATACATTTCTCCACCTCCTCACAGGTTGAGGGAACTGTGAAAAAATATTTCACTGACGTTGAGGGCTTATTCATAGCTGCTATCGATGATAGCAAGATAGCAGATGATCTAATTTGGGAAACTGCGCGGAACAATAAACTTTTCCCGCATCTCTACAGAAAACTTAAACTGACTGAAATAATTTGGTGTAAACCCCTTCTATTAAAAAATGGTGTTCATGTTTTTCCAGTCAAATTGCCATGAGACTTTATGAACATATAACCTTACCAATACTTCATTCTTTAGAACCAGAAAAAGCACATAATCTTTCCATAACGGCACTTAAATCTAATCTTATTTCTGGACCAGGTAAATTAACATCTGATCGTTTGACAGTTAATATTTTGGGCTTAAACTTTCCAAATCCTATCGGATTAGCAGCTGGTTATGATAAAAATGCAAAAATTATTCCACAATTAATGCGAATAGGTTTTGGATTTATTGAGGTCGGCGCAGTAACACCAAAACCACAAAGCGGAAATCCAAAACCACGCCTTTTCCGGCTGGACCAAGATTTAGCTATAGTAAACCGACTTGGATTCAATAATCTTGGAATGAACGACATAAATAAGAGGTTAACGTTATATTCTGGAGATGGAATAGTAGGGTTAAATATTGGTGCCAACAAAGATAGTATAAATAGATTCAATAATTATTCTGAGGTCTTGTCACACACTTATAATTCTATCGACTTTGCCACAATAAATATTTCTTCTCCAAACACAAAAGATCTCAGAAACCTTCAAAAAACAGCATCTTTGAGAAAACTTTTAAAAAGTCTCCATGATACAAGGGCCAACATACCAAAAAAAATCCCACTTTTATTAAAAGTTGCACCTGACTTAACTAAATCTGATATTAAAATGATTACTGACCTAGTTCTACAATTTGATATTGACGGGATAATCACAACAAACACTACTTTAGAGCGTAAAAATTTGCGAAGTAAGTATAAGGACGAGCAAGGGGGATTATCAGGCAGGCCACTTTTTATAAAATCAACCAAAATTCTGGCACAATTTTCAAAAGAGACTAAGGGCCAAGTACCATTAATTGGTGTTGGTGGCATTTCTTCAGCAGAAGATGCATATATTAAAATAAAAGCTGGAGCAAGTATTGTTCAGCTTTATTCTGCCCTGATTTATAATGGCTTTTCTTTGGTTGAAAAAATTTTCTCCGAACTAGACCAGATTATTAAAAATGATGGCTACAAAAATATTAGCGAAGCCATAGGAATTGAAAAAGAAAAATGGTTGTAAAAACTATTATTTGGCACAATCCAAAATGTTCAAAATCACAACAGGCCTTAGAATTAGTTATTAAAGGTAATGTATTTCCAAAAATTCGACTTTACCTTCAAGAGCCTCCATCAAAGAATGAAATTAGAGAAGTTCTATCAATTTTAAAACTTAATGCGATTGATTTTGTCAGAAAAAAAAGAGCCAGAATATAAATCCTTACATT
>JAOGYN010000045.1:0-2574 GCA_028112705.1 Paracoccaceae bacterium
AGCGAGGGTTTCATCGGTGACTTCGATCCCACGTACGCAACGCAAAGCTTGACCGATGATATCGTCGCTAAGGATCAGGCTTTCGAGGCAAAACCCGAGCAGTGAAGCGTGCATACCTGCCGCTTCATAGACCATGTTGAGGCCTGAAAGTCCCGCCATTACATTTGAACACATTTGCTCTGAGCCAGCTTGCATGTCAGGCATTTTGGAATCTGATGCCCCACCTACAGCACCCCCTGGAACACCATAGAATTTGTGCATTTGGGGCACAACCTGCGGTGAGTAGCGCCTGTTCGCCAGACCCAACAGACATCGCACCTGTACGCAAGTCGAGGCCAAAGGGCCAAGTGCCGAAGATGGCGGGGTGACCGGGGGCAATGGCGTTGACATAGACGAGACCTGCGAGACATTCGGCAGTGGCTTGGGCAATTGCACCAGCTATGGTGGAGGGGGCTGTAGCGCCTGCCATTCCAGCGGATAGCAACAGCACAGGCATGCCACCACGAATACAAGCCTCCATTACTTCACAGCTTTCAGTCGCAAATTTCATGGGCGGCACAACGAAGCAGTTGGAATTAGATACGAATGGGCGTTCACGGTATTTTGCCTCTCCACCAGCAATTTCGTAGAGCATTTCGAATGCGCCTGATACAAAAGATGGTTCAGTGAATGATGTGCCGATATGTTTGGTTGTACCTGATGCACAGGCGTAGATTGTGTTGAGATCCATCTCGTAATTGTTAGGGATATCGCGGCAAACCATGGGGCGTTGGAGAAAGTGCACATTGTCGAGTTTATCTACTATGCGTGCGGCATCGTGTAAATCTTGGACTGTGCATTCGCGGTATTGATTGCCGTGAACATCTACAATGTGCACTGCGGCACCTGCGGTGCCATAGTGGACACGATTGCCTGAAAGTGTGAGGTCGTTTCTACCGTCACGGCTAAAAAGTGTAATCTCGCGACGCGCTTTGGTAAGCATGTCTTCGACAAGCGCACGGGGAAACCGGATACGACCATCATCACCTTGTATTGCGCCAGCGTTTGTAAGAATTTCGACCCCCGATGGGGGAGCATCAGCAAGGCCAATAGTCTCAAGGGCATCAAGTGCAGCAGTGTGGATTTTCTGAACGTCAAGATCAGAAAGTGGCTTGTATGTGCCACCTTCTAAGCCGGAGCGGATTGGACGGACATCGTCTGTAAGAGGGGCTGCGCGAAGAGCTTGACGGGCGGACCTTCCGCCCGAGCGACGAGAAATATTTTTAGACATTTTAGTGCTCATTTTTATTGGGTGAGAATTGACAGTTTTGATAGGAAGAAAATTGTGAACAATTTTGCATTGCGCGGCCGCAAGTATCTTCAAAGGTGCGCAATATTAAGATAATAATTAATTTAAAATTCATCATTTTATTTTCGTATCTTCATATTTTCCGTTGTATGAGAATGTGATAAATTATTACGCATGGCAGGTCTAATTGCGGCAGGAGTGTCGTTTTCAGAGTTTTTTAAGGAAAAAATATGATATCTGTTGGTATTTTTTATTTGTTCCATAAGCTCTACCATGGGCGGGTCATAATTATTGAATAATCAATCTCAGCAAGTATCTCCCTGCTAGTACTACACGTTAGTGGCAATTGGCCGATTTAGCATAATGGGATTGATGAAAGATATTTATTGCAGTATTCTTTTTATCTAGATTGCACAGCTGGTCTACTCAATCATCATTATTACATTTCCCCGCTTGTTGCTTTATTTGCCTTGATCGATAAAAAGTCAGAATGGGCTTTCTGAAAGGATCTTGACATTAAAATATTATCACCTGATCAGTTTATTTCTTCCACTTGGAAAAATGGTACTGGGGTTACACATGAAATCGCTAAAATAACGAGTGAGAATCAGTTAATGTGGCGGCTCAGCATTGCGGAAGTTGATGAAGATGGCCCATTTTCATTATTCGAAGGAATGGCACGTATTCTAACGGTCATCGAAGGGAATGGCATGGTTCTTGAGAGTGAAGATGGCGTACTGGACGCGGCTTATTGTAAGCCAACAGTATTCTCTGGTGAAACTAAGATTAATAGCTATTTGAATGACGGACCAATCCGAGATTTCAACGTGATTTATGACCCAGTGCAGATTTGTGCTGAGGTTAAACTTGTCACTCAACCCTTCGATATTGGAGGAAAAAAAAACTCGGATTGCGTATACGCACTTTACTGCATCGCTGGGAGTTTGAGCATCGATAATGCAGAGATCGACAAAGGATCGATCGCTCTGTGTGAAACGTTGCCAGAGCAAGTTCAGTATTCACAAAATTCCACTGCTTTGTTGGTGTCGTTGGCGACGCGTTCTGGAAGATGAATACGCTTAGTTGACAGATTATTTCAAAGATTATTAGAAAATGACCTTACTTGGGCACGAGTAATTCAGAGTTTACAATTTTTGATTTATTAATTTTTGCTTCGCGCCTCGTTATATAAACGGTTGAGGAAAATATTATTATTCCACCTACCCAAGTCCAATATCCGGGTAATTCAGAAAAAACTACCCAAGCCAGAAATGCTACCATAGGTA
>JAOGYN010000046.1:0-2391 GCA_028112705.1 Paracoccaceae bacterium
AAAAGAATTGGGGTGAATGATAGTGAAAGCACAACCGACGCAATGATGAACAAACTATAACCATTTGGATCTGCAAGATTTAATAGTAACTGAGCCAGAACGATACCTAGTGTTTGAATAATAAGATAAAATGATAAAATCTTACCTCTATTTGTATTTGTCGAAATATCATTCAACCAACTCTCTGATACTACGTACACACCAGAGAAGCAGAAACCAACTATTACCCTAAGGATGAACCAAACAAACTCCGATGGAAATGCTGGAAATAAAATAAAACAGGCTGATATTAGTGAAGCTAATGCGGCAAAAACTCTAACATGACCAACTCTATTTATCATCAAAGGAGCTAGTTTTGACCCCCCCAAGATGCCAATATAGTAACCAGACATAACCAAAGACATCACACCTGGACTAAACCCTTCAATCCCTCCACGCACTCCCAGTAATGTACCCTGTAAACCGTTTCCAATCATGAGCATAAGCATACCCAAGAACAGAGGCCATGAATTTTTCAACCCAACACTCATTGCACATTTCCTAATAAACAAAAAATTGATAAAATACTTAAAAAATTTATGACTTAATAAGAGAACAAACTCTTTTAGCATGAGATCGCTTAAACTAATTTAATACGATATATGCTTTAAAAACGACTAATTTAAACGGTTTAAGACTTGCGCAGTATAAGAGAACTATCTCCGTAGGAAAAAAACCGATATTTCTTTTCAATCGCATGAGAATATAGGTCTTTACATTCCTTTAAACCAATCAATGAGGCAACTAAAATAATAAGAGTGGATTTAGGTAAGTGAAAATTAGTTATTAACCCATCAATTAACTTAAAGTCATAGCCTGGTTTTATAAAAATATCAGTTTTGCCCTTAAAGGCTGAACATGAATTATCAATTGATGCAGTCTCCAACAACCTCGCTGAGGTTGTACCAACAGCTATAACACGTTTTCCATTTCTTTTTGTTTGGTTTATCTCTTCCGCAGTTTCAGATGACACGACACCGTACTCACTGTGCATTTTATGTTCTGAAATATTTTCAGTTTTAATTGGCAAAAAAGTACCCCCACCCACGTGAAGAGTGACATACGATAACTTAACTCCCATAGTTTCTAATTTGCTTATCAAAGAGTTATCAAAATGCAACGATGCTGTAGGTGCAGCCACCGACCCTTCTGAACATGCGAAAACAGTTTGATAATCAATATCATCATTTTCATCCACTTTTCGTTTTTTAAGTATATATGGTGGTATTGGCATTTGACCTACATTTTTTAAAAACCCTTCAAGGCACTCCCCTTCATTTAATTGAAAATCAATTATAGCATGATCACTAAAGACCGAAGAAATTATTAATGAACCACCATTAGATAATTGTAAAATATCATTTTTTTTCAATTTTCGTAAAGGTTTAACCAAAACTTTCCACTTTGTTTTTGAAACCTTCTCTAATAAATTAAACTTAACTTTTGCTTCAGAATTTAAATTATTATCATGCCGTATTCTAATGGCTGAAATAAATGACTTTATGACACGAGTGTTATTTAAAACTAACCGGTCGCCAGGGCGTAAAAAGTTTTCCAGTTGGGAAAACTTTGCATCAATTAAAGACCCACCCTCAGCTACTAAAAGCCGCGAGGATGTTCTTGGTTTGACCGGCCTTAAAGCAATTAATTCTTCAGGAAGAAAAAAATCAAAGTCATCTAAAATCATTCTGTTCTCTCCGGCATTGATGAATTGAAAAGTTCTCTGAAAACACCAGGTGTAAGGATTGACAATGGATTAACATCAACATGTAACTTATTTCCATCACTACTTAATTCATAATTAAATCCAAACACACCCTCTCCCTTTTTCTTACCTAGAAGGCCAGCAAAAATACCAGTTTGCTCAAATATTCCATTTACCGCATATAAGGGAGTAATGACGCCATTTACCTTAATTGCCCCAGTATTTGGATAGAAATAACCCATCATTGTTAAACCCATTGATGCTCCAATAGCGCTACTGTCATGAATTTCAATTACACCTGGTTCAAAGCTAAAACTAGCTTTACTTTCGGTAAAGGCTATCCCCTGCCCATCCATTTGCTCCAATAATCCAATAACGCTTACAGCAGATAATAATTCAGCAAGCACTGGAGCATTAACCACGCGGGTATTCTTAACAATTAGCTCTCCGTCATAATGCCCTTCTGTACCCGACGGTATCAAATACAGTGATAATTCTCCATTACGTGCATCTTCAAACATACCAGATGACCTTAAAACCGCTCCAGCATCATCAGATTCTATTTTTATTGCTACTCCATTATCACCACTATTTAAAACACCACCAATCCAAGGGCCATTATTTAATTTAGCTTTAAAATTTCCAAT
>JAOGYN010000047.1:0-2388 GCA_028112705.1 Paracoccaceae bacterium
GTCCACCTCAATAAGAACTGATCTTAAAGAATTACGAATGTGTATCGATAAAGTTGGACATAAAGCAATGATATTTGCTGATTGTATTGCAAGTCTGGGCACCGATTGTTTCAAAATGGATGATTGGGGCGTGGATTTAATGATTTCAGCTTGTCAAAAAGGCCTGATGACCCCTCCTGGCTTAAGTTTCGTATGGTATAATGCAAAAGCGGAATTTGCTCGATCTCAAAAAACAATAGTAAGCTCATACTGGGATTGGATTCCACGGACTGAGGTAAAAAGATATTATCAGTATTTTTGTGGTACTGCACCGACGCACCATCTCTACGGGCTAAGAACTGCATTAGATATGTTAGTTAAAGAACAGGATATCTCCGACGTTTGGACAAAACACGAAAATTTATCCAAATCGATTTGGGCGGCTTTTGATTGTTGGTCAACCCAAGGATCCATAGAAATGAATGTACGAGATATAAACTTAAGATCTCATGCAGTGACAGCCGCAAGTATATCAAATGGTGGAGCTAAAAAACTTCAAGATTGGTGTGAGGAAAATTCTGACCTGACATTAGGGATAGGTTTGGGAATGGCTGATCAAGAAGACCCCAAGATTCATGATTTTTTTCGAATTGGGCATATGGGACATATTAATGCAACTATGATACTCGGAGTGATATCGACAATTGATGTGGCTTTGAAAGCTTTGAAAATACCACATGGTCAATACGCGCTTGAAGCAGCTACTGATACATTAGCTAAAACTTATAAATAATAATTTTTATTATAATTAAAGTTTATTTAATACTGATGGCAAAACCTGCTCAAACAAATCCAGATCTTTGGGTTTTCCAGCAGAAATTCTAATACATCTATTTTGGGGACTAACAAAAGGCATTCGTACAAAAATACCTTCCGAAATAAGACCATTCATGATTTTTGTAGCTCGTTCTTTCCCTTCACCACAATCGATTGCAACAAAATTTGTTGCTGAAGGAATAGCCATTAATTCATTTTTTAAAGCGATTTCATAAATTCTATTTTTTGCTTCATTTACATTTTTAATTGTATTCTCAAGATATGATAAGTCACCTAACGCGGCAAGCGCCCCAGCTTGACTTATTCTACTCATACCAAAGTGATTTCGTATTTTATTAAAAGCTGAAGCTAATTCACTATTACAAATTGCGTAACCAACTCTGGCTCCAGCCATGCCATACGCTTTTGAAAAAGTTCGAAAACGTATTATATTCTTATTATCAGTATTAATTTCAGGTGCCGTTCCTTGCGGAGCAAACTCTACATAAGCTTCATCTAATATAAACAAACAACCTTCTGGAATCTGGCGAAGTGCTAATTCTAAATCATCAGCGTCAAGCCATGTTCCCATTGGATTGTCAGGATTCGAAAGATAACATAATTTAGCGTTGGTTTCCTTTGCACGTGTTAAAAGAGATATTGGATCTTCACAGTCATTAATGTAGGGAACTGTCTCAAGAACACCACCATATCCAGCAACATGAAAATTAAAAGTAGGATAAGCACCTAAAGAAGATACCACCGTATCTCCTGGGACAATAAACAATCGGCATAAATATCCAAGCAATCCGTCTATACCTTCTCCCACCACAATATTTTCTGGCTTCACATTATGTAAATTAGCCAATTCTTTTTTTAAATCAAAATTCTCTGGATCACCGTACATCCAGGAATCCTTAGCTGCATTTTTCATTGCTTCAATGCATAATGGGGATGGTCCAAAGACATTTTCATTAGCACCAAGACGTGCTTTAAACACCTTTTTATTTTGTCGTTCTTGTGTTTCAGGCCCCACAAATGGAACCGTTGACGGAAGACTATCCGTTAAAGACGTGAAACGAAATTTTTTCATTTTACCATACTCTCAGAACTGAAATAATTAAAGTTAAGTTAAACTCATTTCATTTAATCTATGTATCGCTTTTATTAATTTTTCCGACTCAGAATTCCACTGCACCAAGCGTTGTTTATTTTCTGTGAGAACATTTGCTGGGGCATTTTCCACAAATTTGGCGTTTCCAATTCTTTTTTCAGTAATGCTGATATCAGCAATCAATTTATCTAGAAGTTTTTGAAGACGGCTTTTCTCAGCGGACAAATCAATTACCTGAGATAAAGGTAAACAAACAGTTCCCCCTTCAACCGCCACAGTGACCGAACCTTTTGGCGCTACTAATGCATGCGAAATATTTTCTAATCTTGCCAATCTTTTAATCATGACTAAATTCTCGTGAAAAGCTATTCCTTTGCTCTCATCTAGTTCAATAATTATTAAATCTATTTTAGCTCCAGCATTTACATTCATTTCTGACCTAACAGAACGAATATTTTCTATAATTGAGATAACCCAAT
>JAOGYN010000048.1:0-2371 GCA_028112705.1 Paracoccaceae bacterium
GCTCCTCCGTATCCTTTAAAAAAGGTAACTTCATAGCGATTGCAGATGCAGCACTATCTAGCCCCGAAGTATTAGGAGCGAGGCAGACCGTTTTAAACTCTGAAATTTCAAAATCCTTTATAACTACACAGTTTAATCCAAATTTAAACGCCATAATAACACCAGGTATTTCGAATATAAACCCTTTACAAGTTGGAGCTTTAGCTGCGTTGAATTTTACAAAAATTCTATTTGATGGTGGGAAATTAACTAACCAGGTGAGTTCTGCAGAACTAGCATTAACAGCCGCCCAACTAAAATATTTAGAAAGTGTGAACCAGCAACTATTGAAAAATTCCTTAGCAATAATAAATGTCAGTAGATTTGAAAGGATTAATTCCGCTGCTAACTTGCGAATAGAGAGATTGGATGTCCTATCTGATCAACTAAAAACTATGGAAAATGTGGGAGCCATTGATGCCACCACCATGGTTCAAGCAAACCGAACGATATATGGATTATACACTCAAAAAGCTGAATTAGAAGAGAGCTCAAACCAATCTAAGGTAAATTTTGCAAAGTTGTTTGGTTCAACACCAAACAAAGGTATGAAATCGCTTGTGATCAGTGACTTTTCTGACACTTTGACATCTCAAGAGATACAACTTGAAAAAATCCCAACAATCAATAATGAATTTATCTTATTGAAAAAAAGTCACAAAGATTTAGCTGTGGTAAAAGCTCAAAAATCACACTCAGTATCACTGTCTGGTGAAATTAATAGCACGTTCGCCTCAACTAAAAAGACTATCACGCCAGCAGTTGGATTATCAATTAGTAAGAATTTATTTGATGGAGGAAGATTAGATAAGCAAATAGAATCTGCTGAAACTCAAATAAAAATCCAAGAATATAAATTAAGCTCTGTTATAAAAGAAACTAAATTACAATTGGCTCAGTTGAAAAGCCAAATTGGAAATTACAAGAATTTAAAATCTTTAAACGATAAGAAGATTTATTACTCAGAAAAAGAAATTGATTACTAAAATCGCAGGTTCAAATTGGGCGCGCAACTATTTCAGATATTATTTCTGCAGAAGCGCGTTTGTTCGAATTTCAACTAAAATCAATTAATCTAGATGCAGACTTCTTAATATCTCAAATCTCTATTGCAGCTCTAATAGGAACATTAAGTCGAGAGTTTAACATCCCTTAATTAGAAAAGACGACCACACATTACATGTTGATCGCCTAGTTCTGAGATTAAATTTTTAAAATCTATTACACAATATCTATCACAAAGGATGTTAATGTTTCAGATGCCGTTGTGGTTTGATCTGAAGCCAATCCACTAATATCGCCAGTGACTGTAATATCAAAATTTGTAACATCATCCTCCAATGTAAAGACCAATGTTCCCAATGATCCAGAGGTACTTAAATAGCTTGTTATATCTGTTGAACCATATGTCCAAGTTGTTGCTTCGCTTACAACTGGAACTGTAGTTACATAACCTTCACTCCAAGCTTCAGATGTTGTAAAAATATTGTTTGTAAAATCTCCTACTTCAACATCAGTGTCCAGGGCATTCAAGTCACCTCTCGTGCCGCTTATTGATGTCCAACTTGCGTAACTTGTAACTAAACCACTTCCCACCAGACCGTTTGAAGATGTAGCTGTTCCAGATCCAGTAAACTCTAATGCATACTCTGTAATTGCGACTAAATCAGCATTAGAAATTGCCGTTTGATCGATGGTAAATGCAACAGAGTACACATTTCCAGAGTTTGTTACTGTCGCTGATACTACTTCTGGATCATCCACAGCAGCGATACTGACCGCAACCGTTTGAGTTGCCGAAGCAGTTCCATCTGAAACTGTTACAGTAAAACTATCTGATCCATTTAAATCTGCTGAAGGTGTGTACGTATAAGCTCCATCTGTGCCGCTTGCAATAGTACCTTTGGCAGCGGTCGAGTAAGCATAGGTTAATGGATCACCGTCAACGTCAGTTGCTGTAATCGTGCCAGTTGCTTCAATATCCTCTGTAACTGCTAAAGTTCCAGCGCTATCAGTAACCGGTGCATCATTAACTGCAGAAATCGCAACAGTCACCGCTTGCGTAGCTGTAGCTGTCCCATCAGAAACCGTTATGGTAAAACTGTCAGATCCATTTTCATTTGCCGTTGGTGTATAAGTATAAGCACCATTAGTGTTTGTAATAGCACCCTTAGTTGGTGTCGAATATGTGTAAGTAAGGCTATCACCATCAACATCACTAGCTGTTATAGTACCACTCGCAGCAGTATCCTCAGTTGCAGATAAAGAACTCGCACTATCCGTAACAGGTACGTCATTCACAGAACTGACTACAACAATCGCTGGCATATCT
>JAOGYN010000049.1:0-2277 GCA_028112705.1 Paracoccaceae bacterium
ATGCAGTGATTAATAATAATCCAACCATCATTGCTATGCCTGTTAGACGATGCATAATGGAAACTGTCCAAGTTATTTGATATTGATAAATATCTAAATGTGGAGATAAAGGGCGATTATTGTTATTGGAATCTCCCATATTTTTTCTCCTCATTAAATTTACATCCTGTTAAAAGGAAATGGAGCAAAACACCATAGTGTCAATGGTATAAAACCATCATACTTATAATTTAAATGCATTTATTTGAATACGAGGCAATTTTAAAAAATCTACGTAGGTATAAAAGCCCAATAATCCAAATCTAATAAAACATTCGACTTATATAGTCCGTTCAAATCATGTAAATCAAATTCATCAACGCCATTTTTCAAAGCTACGAGTCTTAATCTAATGGCTCCAATACTAGGGGAAGTAGTTTGAGATATATCCAATATTTCTGACCATGCAGTAACTGTATCACCAGCCTTACATGGATTTACATGCGAACCTGAATTAATAGCAGCAATCAACTGTGCATTTGCTAACCCATTAAAGCTAAGTGATCTAGCTAATGATATAATATGACCACCATACACAAGTCTACTTTGGTCACTTCTTTGGGTAACATCAAAATGAACTTTTGCCGTATTTTGCCAAATACGTGTTGCCATCATATGTTCAGCATCTTCAATCGTCACTCCATCAACATGATTGATTTTCTCTCCAACCGAATAGTCATTTAAACAATAATTTTCACCAGATAGCTCAAAATTATAATTCTCAAAATTCAAACCTTTAGGAATTATTAAATCCTCAACGTCTAAATGTGATTTTAAAGATGGCACGATAGTTTCTGGCTTTATTGAATTGTTATCTCTTTTTCGAACCATCACCCATCGAACGTATTGTATTACTTTTTCATCATGCTGATTAAATCCAGATGTCCTGACCCAAACCACACCAGTTTTACCATTTGAGTTCTCTTTCAATCCGATAATTTCGCTTACAGATCTTAAAGTATCTCCCACAAATACGGGTTTTAAAAACAAGCCTTCCGCATAACCAAGATTAGCCACCGCATTTAAAGAAATATCAGGGACAGTTTTACCAAAAATAATGTGAAAAGCGGCTAATTCTGTTATTGGAGATCCTGGAAGTCCACAATTCTCAGCAAATAAATTGGACGAATATAATGCATGTCTAGCAGGGTATGCAGCCTGATATATTGCACGCTCTCCAGAAGTAATGGTCCTCGGCACAGCATGATTAAAAACTTGCCCAATCAAGTAATCTTCAAAAAACCAACCTCTATTCGTTTTATTTGCCATTTGTATTTATTCCAATTCCTCAATTGCAGTCATTAAACCTAAATTTCTTTTAGCAATTTCAACATGTAAGTTTTCAACTATTTTACCATCCAAGACGGCCACACCCTTGCCCTGTATAATAGCCTCTTCAAATGCCTTGATCTGACTGATATAAAGTTCTTTTTCCTCTAGAGAGGGTGCAAAGGTTTTATTTACTATTTCAAGTTGAAGAGGGTGAATAACAGTTTTACCATCAAACCCTAAATCCCTTCCTTGTTCGGCCTCAGTCAACAAACCAACCTCATCTTTAAAAGCATTGTAAACGCCATCAACACAAATAATGCCAGCACTTTTCGCTGCTAAAACACACAAGGAAAGGCTTGTTATCAAAGGTCCTCTATTTGAGACAGACCGAGTATTGAGTTCTTTTTGCAAATCATTTGTGCCCATCACAAACCCCTCTACTCTACTAGAAGCTCGACTGATTTCAGAAGCATTCAAAATACCATCAGGTGTTTCAATCATAGCCCAAATTCTCGTATTAAAAGCAGCCACTGAACCAATTGAGTCTAAATGCTCTATCACCTTACGAATATCATTTTTTGAATCAACTTTAGGAACTAAAATCGCATCACAATTTGAATCTGCAACCATTTTCAAATCATCTTCCCACCAATCAGTACCAAGACCATTTATACGAACAATTAATGACCTTTTACCATAACCAGCTTCTTTCAAAGCTTGGGCCACATTCTCTCTTGCAGAGATTTTTTCACTAACAGCAACAGCATCTTCCAAATCAAAAATAATTGCGTCTGCTTTAAGACTTCGGGCTTTATCTAACGCCCGAGTATTTGCTCCAGGCATATACAAAACTGATCTATAAGGTTTTATCGTTTCAATCATGTTTTCCCTATGTGTTGTTTTAATTTTTTGTATTTGTGGAAATATTAATCAGCTCTTAATTAAAGTGCGCTGACCAAATAGGGT
>JAOGYN010000005.1:0-106763 GCA_028112705.1 Paracoccaceae bacterium
GCAAGTCTGCCTAATACGACACCTTCTGCATCAATGAGTATCCACTTTTTTTGAATATCAGCAGGTTTTGCTGTATAAGTTTTCATATTTTTCACCATCTAAAAGTATTAGTCGTACCATTACCCGACAACCAGGCGTTTTAAAGTAAATATAACTCAAGTCAATATAATAATTTAAAAAAAACTGTTTAAAAACAGCAGTTTATAAATGTGGTATTATAATACCGCGTTTTATTGAAATTTCCAACTATAATAAATAACAATCAACGCTGTTAACACATTATCTCCAGTGCTTTTCCTCACCAACATAATTAGATCCAGGTAAAGAACCTTCAATTAAAAAAGCATCAAGGAGATTACGCATTATACGACCTACGTTATTGTCACCATCATTAATGGGAAGCGCTTGGCTCCAAGCAATTGAACCTGCAGCAAAAACTGCCCCTTTATTTGGAGTAGTAAAATAGATCATATCCCCACGAACTTGTGGATCTTGTGTCCCCCCACGGCCAGGAAAGGCGTAAGTTATATCCTCAGAAACTAATGGGTAATTATCAGAATGACCGTGACTAGCAGCAACTAACATCGTATGTGGTGGGGTCCCTAAAGTTAAGTCATACCGATCCAACTCAATGCCTGCAGCACCACCTAAACCAAGACCAAAATCACCGATTAATTCCTCATCGCCAATCCCCTTAAAGATCCATGAAACACTTTTATGAAAACTATCCGGCATACGCTCGAATGGCTCAGAACTATCAAACCCTTCAGTTGAAAAACCTAGCCCAACTAACTTTTGTGGAGCCCTACCCCTAGATCGCCAGAGCCCTGACCTCTCACCAGATGACGCAAGGTATCCCTCCCCAGCTTCAGCTTGCCAAGCTCGTGATCCTGCATCAAGTTTTCGCACCTCGATGCAGGAGGGATCGTCTGGACACGTTGCGGTAACCCAATAATACCCATTACCACCAAGATACATCACCCTGCCTCCAGACGTTAAGTATTCTTCAGTCGCATCCAGCATCCCTTCCGAATAATATTCTGGATGTGTTACATTCAAAACTGTCTTATATGGAGTTAGTGCTGAGACACCTTCCCTATCTAAGTCGTGATCAGTGATCAGATCATAATCATACCCTGCTTTTTCAAGCCACCAAAGCAATGATAAATCTGCTGGTAAAGCCCAGGGGATAGTCATGCCGGCCATCCGGTGGCCAGGACGAAGGTTAATAATGGGTCGTTTCCAAGAGGTAAAACAGACGCCAGCCCCATCGGAATGATGGTCATAGGTTGATAGTCCAAACTCTTCCAACTTCTGATACTCAATATCTTTCTCTGATATAACAGGTGTATGTGCCACGATCGCTTGCGCAATTTGCGCCTCGAAAGACAACCTTTCATTTGCATAGGCTAAATATGTAAACGTACTCATCTGAACAGCAATTTTTGCTTTTGGCTTATCAGGCCGGATTATTACAGGAATTCTATCAATTGTTTTTCCTGAAATAATTTTTAAAGCATAAACCCCACTTTTTAAATTCTTAGGTGGTGTCCATGTGATCGTTTTTTCCCACTTACAATCTGTAATTGCGTCATCGTGAAATGATATCCCACCGTATTGAGATGGGTTCAATCGAAAGCTATCATCCCGACCTGCCCAATTCCATCCTGTCATACCACGCACTGGACGGTTTACACCAATACCAGACAACTGATTTGGACCAATATCAACTATATCAATTCCAATACCTCGATCAGTATAACCAACTGTTGTATCCCAGTAAGTTAAAGGGTCACTTGGAACATTTCCGGCTTTAATAAGACCCAACTCATCTTGTGACAAAATACGCTCTACCACACCACACCGATCAATTTTTCCATTATATAACATTGATACGAATGAACCGCGCTCTTTATTTTCTTCGTTAGCACCAGCAAGCAGGAATGATATATCGTCATCAGCGGGCTTTACCCTTAAACTTTCTGTTACAACGCTATTATGATTGTAGGGTGTCACAGGTCCAATAATAGAGTTCCAGCTATTTTGCACACTCTCTTGAACTATTGTTGTCTCTCCAGAAACGCAATCAAACGTAACTGCTACAAAAACCCAAACCTTTGGAACTAAGGGAATTTCAGCCGTAACTTTATCAATTTTTACTCCGTCACCAACCCAAAATTCTAATTTTCCATCTGGATTAATACCCAAAGCATATCCTTTTGAGCTCGAAACAGACCACCTACCCATGATTGTTTGTCGTTCATGTCCAGGCATTGAAGGCCAAATAAAGGCATGCATACTAAAGGATTTTTTTAAACATAATAGATTGTTTTTGTCTTTCACCTTTATGAAAGAACCACCTTGTGTATATTGGCGCTTAACTTCGATCGTTATAGGAACATCGGATTTGATACTTTCCTCAACAAACCCTGGTCCCTCTTTATTATAATCACCATGTATCAATCTACTTATCTCTGCGTTAGCAGTATTCGTGCCTTCCGCAGAAATCATAAAATCAATAGGTTCACCTGCTTTAGCTGATAAAGGATCTGAATAGCCAAATAATCTAATGTCAGTCATTTTTTAACTTTCTAAAAGGTCATTAACGCGAAGCAAAAACACAGCGTGATATGCTTCGTTTAAATTTGTGTAAATCTTATCATCCACCACTCTTGGAGGCGTCCCCTTAACACCAGATACAGCCATGACGCGATAATCATCTTCACCCTCTTTTAATCGCATTATAACATATTTATCTGGCATTTCTCCACGTCGAAAAAAATTCAATACTCTCGACAATTGATCAGAATGCTTACCTTGTGGAGCTTCTTGATGTTCTTTAATTAAGTCAGGCGTAATAAGAGTTTTTAAATGATCTCTCAGCCTTTTGTTAAATCGTCTATAATAAATTTCCTGTTTGTCATGAATTTCAGTTGCTTCTTCGGGCATTACCTCACCCCCCTTTATAGTTCGGCGAGCACGACGCTCACCACTTTTTCGTTTACGAAATGCCCGGAATTGTTCACGAGCTCCCGTTAAACCTTCATGCGTGACCATTGTGACAATAAGCATAATCACCGCTACTAATATTATTCTTAATGGACCTAATTCTATCAAACCCTTGTCGATTAAAACCACAATGGCTGCCCCTACGACTGCGCCCTCAGCCCTACCCAATCCACCAATCACCATCATGGCAAATAAAAGCATAACTTGATCTAAAGAGAACACTGATGGAGAAATAGATTTATAATACATCGCATAAAATGCACCTATCACTCCAAGTGCAGCAGATGACAAAACAAATACAAAAAGGCGTGCTCGTCTAAAATCTATGCCAACTGCCTCAGCAAATGCCTCATCTTCTCTGGACGTTTTTGCTACTCGCAAAAGCAAACCCAATCTTTCTGAATTAACTAGACGCCAAACCAATAGTGCGCCCAATAAAATTAGAAAAGCTCCTGCAAATCCCAGCAACAATCCAGGTCGTTGTAGAAACCAGTCTTCTGGAATAAAGCTATCTACTTGCGTTATTGCACCACCAGTTTGAGTAAGACCCCTTAACTGACTAACAAACACTCTACAAATTTCAGCAATTCCCATTGTTAAAAGGGCATAATACAGTCCATCTAACCTTGTTGAAGGTGCCGCCAAAATTGCACCAAATACAAAACCAACCATTGGTCCAATAATTAACATAAATGGCCAGGGCACTCCAAGGTAAACATTTGCTGCTGCAGCACCATATCCAGAGATTCCAACGACCGCCAATGTGGCTAACGAGAAAATTCCAGCAGTTCCAACGATTAGAGTCCAAAGCACATTAATTGCCGCATACATGCAAAAAATAGAAACAACCGAAATTAATGAATTGGAGAGAAATGGTGTAATAAGAGCAAGTAACAATAGACCAATCGTCCACCATAAAGGTTTCTTATCTATTAATACTCGCTCTCTATTTAAATTTTTTGGATTATGCACTCCACGCCACTGAAGCAAGTGACGTTTGCTGAATGGCATTCTTAGCCTAGCCCAATACCCTTTTTTCGAAGGCTTTAAACGCCATTCCCAGTGCCTTCTTCCTACAGAAAAAAATTTATTTTTAGTACTCATTACTACTCTCTCGTATCATCTAATAAGCCGCCTATGCCACGCGGTCTAATAATTAAAACAGCAATAATGAAAGCAAAAGTAGAAAACATCACATACCTTTGACCTAAAAATGGAATTGAGCCTATGAAGGCCTCAAGAAAACCGATTAAGATAGCACCTATAACAGCTCCTGGAACCGACCCTAATCCACCCAAAAGTGCAATTGTTAAACCCATAATCAAAGGTACTGATCCAGAGGTTGGGCTTACGAATATTGTTTGAGATAATAATGCAGCAGACATTCCTGCTAATGCACCAGTTAACATTAAAACGGGCAAAGCAGTTACTTTCCTTGAAATACCAGAATAAGCAGCCCCTTCAGCATTTTGCATCATTGCCCGAACTTCTAAACCACGCCTACTATACCTCAACCAACCCAATGTTAATGATAAAATTATTATAGCACCAATTATTGTACCTGCTTGATCAAATCTTATTTTAGTTCCCCAAATTTCCCAACGTCCAAATCCAAAAATTTTTGGTAATCCTCTACTTCTCGGTCCAAAAATATAAAGGAGAGATTGTACGGAGGCAATGTTGATTGCGAGAGTGATGATCAAACCACGAATAGGATAATTTGGTTTATCGTGGATAGGTAAAAATGCCAAAACGTAAATAAGCGCACCACAAATAGCTCCTGTAATTAACGCCGAGCCTACTAAGGTACTGGCCATGATAAAAGTTGCTAAAGCTGTTTTACCAAAACTTGCAATAATAATAGGTTTCATAAACCCTGTAATGATCCATGCACCATACCCAGAGACAGCAAATGTGGCCCCATGAGCCATATTTATCATACCAACGCTGGACCAAAGAATAGAAATTCCAATTGCCATTAATGCATAAATTGAGGCTAGATTTAATGCGTATATAACAAGACCTAAATCCAATTAAATTCTCCTATAACAAAGATACATGGCCGACCTCACCACGCATTCTTCCGGCATGCATACCCACTATTCTGTCAACCTTACCGGACAAAAGGTTAACATTTTGTTCAGCAATAATCATTGCTGCATCAGTAACTGGCAACGCCCAAAGCGCTTCCATTACCCCATGTGAGATTTTTGGTGCAAGGCCAAGTGATGGCTCATCAATCAAGTATAACTTCGCCTCAACCATAAGCATTCTGCCAATTGAAACCATGCGACGTTCGCCACCTGATAATTTACCGACAAGTGAGTGCTCCAATGTACGCAAAGGAGGAAATATATCAAATACGTTTTCAATACGTTGTTTTTTTTCTTTCCAAGCTTGCTTTGTATAAGCCCCACACTCGAGGTGTTTTCTAACACTTAAACCTGGGAAAATCGCATCACCTTGTGGAGCTACTGCTATTCCTGATCTTACCAAGCGGGGAGTTCTTCGTCCTGCACCAACAGATCTAGACCCACCTATCTCAATATCATTAAATTTAATCGAACCTTGCTGCCATCCAGACATATGAGTTATTGCCCTAAGCAAAGTAGTTTTACCGTGGCCATTCAAACCGACAAGACCAATCCTTTCACCAGATTTTACTGTCAAGTCCACTTCATGTAATACTCTCAGAGGCCCATATCCAGCAGACAGCTTACTTATCTTAAGAATATCAGACATGATTATCTTCAAAATAGGCAGCATGAACTTTTGGATCTTTAAAAACAACTTCCGGCGCACCTTCAGCAATAACCTTCCCAAGATCCAAAACAACAACACGATCAGCTACAGCAGATAAAAGCTCTAATCGGTGCTCAATCATAATTACCCCTATGGCATACTCATCTACAAGACGACGAATAATAAGATCTAACTCATCTATTTCTGAATTAATTAATCCTGATGCAGGTTCATCCATTAAAATAACTTTAGGTTTTCTCATCATTAAACAAGATATAAGTAATTTACGGCGATCAAATGCACCCAAACTAACTGCGGGAGTATCCCAATGAACCTTTAGGTTCGTGAGCCTCGCAGACCATTCCGCATCATGAACACTTAGATATGGTTTATAAGCTTTGCGGGTAGCTCTAAAAGTTTCTCCTACTGATAGTGAGGCGGGAGTAACGGGGCTTTGATAGGTTCGACCAAGGCCAATCCTAGCTCTGTCAAAAAAAGCGATACTGGTTATATCCTTCTCACCCATTTTAACGTACCCTGTCTCAGAGATATATCTTCCACAGAGAACCTCAAACAAAGAAGTTTTTCCGGCTCCATTTGGCCCCACAAGTCCCACGATCTCTCCTGGATTAACATGGATAGAAACATCTGTAAGGATGCGCCTACCGCTAAACGACAGGCTAACATCCTTACAACCAAAGAGTTCAAAAGGCGCGGTCATTCTTTAACTTACATCCAAGGAGCAAGTCTGAATGGCACCTCAACATAAGGCGTGGGTGCAATAATTCTATGCTCTCCATCTTGAACTTGGAAGAACAAATGTGCTTGTCCACCTTCTGGGTCTTCTGTCATGTTTGGATAGCTAGTACCGCTATTCGTTTCAGTTCTAAATTTATATGTACCATTAACTCCACGAAAGTTAGCACCTCTAAGGGCTTCTCCAACTGCATCGAAGTCCGTATGGTCACCAGTTTTTTCCCAAGCATCTGCAAGTAGATAAACCGCGTCATAACCACCGCCCGTGTAGACCATACCCATAGTTCCAGGGTATTTAGCACGATATTTAGCTCTAAATTCAGAACCTTTCTCATCTGCATATACTCCATAAACAGTACCCCAAACCATACCTTCACCAGCACCGGCTGCTAAGTCCAAAAACTCTGGTTGAGATGGGCCGTATTGAAGGTAAACTAAAGCACCAGGTACTGGATCATATGCGTATTGCTGAGCAAATGCAGCGAGTTCCGCAGCAATCCAGTGATCAATCATAATTGCCGCTGCATCTGTATCTTGAAGAGCTCGAATTACAGGAGCCCAATCTTGCACAGGAAACTGTATGTCTGTAATTGCAGCAACTTCCCACTCACCATTTGTTTCTGCTATCTTTTTCTGAGTAGCTTTGCTTATATTTTGTGTATAGGATATTTGTCCTTGCACAATATGAACCTTATTATTTTTAGGTACCCATTGTCCTGATGCTTTTAAATCTGAAAGGAAGCGGACAAATCCAGTTCCATACCAAACTTCAGCAACATCTAATTGAAGGATATTTTTATATTTTTCAGGATTTCCCTGATATAACTCAACATTTACTGATGAGGTATTACCGTGTAGATAAGGAATACCACTCGGCGCAGCAGCATCCATTGCTGGCTGAGGTATAATTGTAAATGCGGAGGCTATAGCATGTACCCCACTCTCAACCAAATTCAAAATTCCAGCCACGTTTCCCTCAGGAGTTAGCATATTTAAGTCAATAATTTTAGTTGATAGAGTATGGCCATTTACGCCACCAGTAGCATTGATTTCTTCTATCGCCATTAAAGCGCCATTTGTGAAATCAGTATGATCAGCCACTCCAACTGGCCCAGATTGGGCGGCCGGAATGCCTATTAAGATCTCACCTGCATTAGCTGAATTCAAACCTAAGCTTAAACCAACTGCTAACCCGCCAAAATAAATTGACGTCTTTATTTTTGATAAAAAAGTTTTCATTTCTCTCTCCCTAAATTGTTAGTATTTTAGTTACTCTGCCTAATAAAATTATTTTTTGTATACTGTATACATTACCGTAATTGCTTAGTTAACATTGTCAACGGAATTGTTACGAATATTCAAATATAAAAATATTCTCGTAACATTCAGTTCTTTGAATGTTAAAATAAATCAAAAAACAGTTTTGAGATTTTTATTAACAAAATTATAGTTTTGTTAATAAAAATTTATAAAGGGCCAGCTGGAAAAACTCCAGGCATCACAATGAAATTATCAATTCGTTTGAACCGGTCCATCCACCGTCTAATTGCTGGATACGACATGCGAGAAATCCCACCCTCCTCCGAAAGTGCAACATATGGGAAACAAGCTATATCAGCGATAGAAGGACACTCACCTTTACAAATCCAATTGCAACCAAGCTCCTCTTGGAAGAATAAGTGCTCATCTAGAATTCTAAATTGTGAATGGGCCGTTTCTCTACATTTATCAATATTAAAATTATTATAAAACAATGTGTCATGCAAACGTGCAGCTGACGCACTACCAGTTATTGAGTCCCCAAACGCCAACCATTGAGATACTGAACCAAGCATTTCAGGATCATTAACATTGTACCATTTATTTGCTTTGTCATACTTTGATGCCAAATAAACTAGTATTGCCTGCGCATCACGTAAAATCAAACCACCATCTGAAATTACTGGTAGTTGCCCCAAGGGGTTTATCTTAAGAAAAACTTCTGATTTATGCTCTTCACTAGGATAGAACTCTATTTTCTTTGATATGTAATCTAAATTTAAAAATGATAATATCAATCGAATTTTATAACAATTTCCTGATAACTCATAATCATAAAGTTCTAACATTTTTAACCTATATATCTAATATTAAACTCTTAGAAAGCGATCGAGAAACGCATGTCATCATCGCATCACCTTCAGATCTCTCACTCTCATTTAAATAAACATCCTGATGATCAATAGACCCCTTAATTACGCCTACCTTGCAAGTCCCACATGCCCCTTGCTCACAAGAACTAGGCAAATCAACACCATTCTCTCTTAAAACCTCCAGTATACTTTTTCCAGATGGGACGTTTAGTGAAAGAGCTGAACGAGCAAGTTCAATCTCAAAACTAGAGCTATCATCAATCTCATTGCTATTTTTGAAATATTCAAAATGAATGGAGTTATTAGGCCAATTTAACTCTGCAGCTATTTGACGAGTAGCTTCTAACATTGGACCCGGACCGCAAACATATAAATTCATTGAGTTTTTTGGACTTTTCAACACGTCATTTATTTTCTTTACAGTTGAGTCTGGCGAGAAACCCTCATGTATAAAAGCTTTATTTTTTAATTTATTTAAAACTGAACTAAAAGCTATGTGTTTGTCATTTTGCACAAAATAGTGGAATTCGTAATCCAAACCCATAACATCTAACGCCTGAGACATAGCAAGAAGAGGCGTTAATCCAATACCACCAGCAATAAATATAGTTTTGATAGAATCTCGACGAAGTGGGAAATTATTCCTAGGAGTTGAGCAGGCCAATACATCCCCCACCCTTAAATTATCATGTATATAAGAAGAACCACCAGCACTTGGCTCTTCCAACTTAACCCCGATCCTATAGAAATTAGTCTCACCAGGCCCATTAACCAATGAATACTGGCGAACTAAACCGTTCTGAAGGTGTAAATCAATGTGTGCACCGGGTTGGAAGGTTGGTAATTGTCCATCAATAGATTCTAATTTGATACTAACAATACCTTCAGCAGTTTTAAATTTTTCAGAAACCTTAACCCTTAAATCAGCCTTTCTACCAGTCTCATTTTTTTCTGGCATTTTAGATAATTCTAAAGATACTTGAGAGATTTGCGCGACCATAGGATCTATCTCTATATTACTCGAAATATTCTCAATCTCAGACCTTAAGTTTTGTAGAATTTGATTATGTTTTTTTAAAAAATAAAATCTTTCTTTCCCTAAAAGAACTTGGTTAACAACTCCACGTAAAACTGATAGTTTGCTATCTTGCGGTTGAACAAAGAATAAAATATTTTGTGCTATTCCAGATGTGACAATGAAGGCACCATTTGCCTCTTCTTTCACTGAATAATTTAATTGGCTGTATTTAGAAATCGCCATCTTCTTGACCAAATCAAAATGCGCATTCATTGGCAAAGGTCGCAAAACAGTAAATTCATCAAAGTTTTTAAAACTTGGAATATCGCCTATGGCTTCCTCACCAGACCAAATCATTCCCAAAAATTCACATACAGGATAGGTGTTATTACAAATAGTTCGTGAGGGAGCGTCAGCTGGATGTGCAGGAATGTAGGTGCAACCGGCTGTTCTATTTGCATACCTCCAACCATGATATTGACAGCGAAGTTCAGTTCCCTCATTTATTCCAATAGAAAGTCTAACTCCACGATGAAGGCATCTATTTTCCCAAACGTTTACGTTACCAACGTCAGCACGCCAAACAGCAAACTCTCTCCCCAATAACTGAGCATGATACACATGCCGCTTTGGCACATCTAAACTCGATGCAATAGGATACCAGTTTTTTTTCAGATCATTTAACATTTTAATATTTAACCTCAAATTGCACTTGGTATAACACCATACTGCAATCCCTTCTTTGACAACCAACGCCTGTAAGCAATAGCAGATTTATCTGCTCTAATAGGTGTTTCAATTCTTGTGTCTAGTGGCAAACGTTTAGGATATTGATTTTCTAAAATTGGTTTATCTTGGCCAAATATCGTCTGCTGAAATTGACGTATTTCTTGAGCGGTACTGTCATCATCGATTATGCACATGCCTGTATGTGCTCTAACCCACTCCTCACCCATTGGCTGAACAAAGATAATTATAACGTCCAATCGAGTATCGTCTACTGGACTAGATTTGTATAATAATGCACAATTTATGTGAGGGACTCGATAAATATAATCTACATCCATCCCTTCGTTAGATGAAACAGCAGCCTGCGGTTGATAAAACTTACAACTAGTTGCAAGCACTTCATCCCGCTCTTTCGAAACCTCAACGTCATACTCTTTAACTTCTGTGTGAGGTTCCTCTCCTAAAATACCACTATGAACATATGGGAAGTGACCCATATCTAAAAAGTTCTCAACTGTCCTACCGGCTGAAACGTTAACTCCAAAAACACCAGTTGCAACATTTCTTCTATCCACTTCGTCAAACTCTGGAAAAGGGAAGAGAACATCCGGGGGTTTTCCCAAACACACCCAAACAAAACCATATGAAATTCGTGTAGGCAATAAGGTTTTTAAATTGTCAGATTGCAACCAAACTGACACATCTCCAACTCCATTTAATTGAAAACATATCATGGTATCCAGCAAAACCGTTTTATCCAAATTTCCAATATGCAGCACATCAAGAGATGAAATTGGATGCCATTGATTTAATATAACACTATCATCACAACCTATTGTTTTCATTTGGAACTTTCATCTTCATATATCATTTATAGTTACTGGTTACTGGTTACTGGTTATATCTTGATATAACTAATAAATAACTTATTTCAATTCATTTCTAATTAATTTAACAGCGTTCATTACCTTTGATATATAGTTTGATCCGGTCGCTTCATTATCACTTGAAAACCATGAAATAGATAAATTAAGTTTGGGATCGATAAATAAATATTGCCCATGAATACCCACCCCATGAATTAAAGGATCTCCATCCTTTTGTATGTACCAAAAAGATCTATAATGCATGGGCATATCGCCAAATTCATCCTCACCATGTCGCTTTTTCCAAGCGTCATCCGAACCATTCTTTATTATATCATCCACCCAATTCTTGGGAACAATTTGTTTTTTATTAAGCACTCCACCGTTTGCTATTAATAATCCGACACGTGCGAGATCTCTGGCTGTAAAGCAGACACCTCCTGCTGCACGAGCACCACCGAGGCGATCAACTGTAATGTAACCGGGATATTCCGCTCCTATCGGCGTCCATAACCTCTCTGACAACAAATCAGCGTATCGTACTCCAGTAGCTCTCTCACAAACCCAAGCCATTAAGTCTGTATTGGGCGAGACATAATGGAAACGTTCGCCATGATTTCCGTCTCTTTCTGTCAAAGTACTCATAAATGATCGAAGGTCTCCAACCTTGACACCCTCCGGCACTGGGTTCCAATTAGCTGCGTAACGATAGTTAACGATTGGCCCTGAAATAGCCGTGTAATCTTCATTAAATTTCACACCAACCTGCATATCTAATAGATCTCTAACCGTAGCATCAGAATAAGCTGAATTATTTAACTCAGGAATAAATTTAGTTACTAAATCATCTTCCTTAAGTTCTTTATTTTCAACTAGAGTGCCGACTAGAAGTCCCAAAATTGACTTAGAAACTGAAAATAATATATGGGGAGAACTTCTCGTCATTTCATTGTTATATTTTTCAAATAAAATATTATTACCTTTGGCAATAACGATCGCGTCTGTTTCTGTTTCATCCATAATCTTAGGCAAATCAAGATTAGTAAAAGTTTTACTATTTTCACTTAAAGGTACTATTACTTGATTGTTATTCTTGATTTCAGCGCTTGGAACAATTTCTCGCACATGGTGAAATGACCATTTACTATAAGGAGTAGTCCGCCAGTTATCTAATTTGGCAACGTCACTTAAGGAAGAAAATTTAGACATGATAAAATCCAATTATTAATTTATGATCAAAGAGAATTACTTTTTATTCAAAAGGTCAAGAAAACAAAATACTATTTGTTTAAGAACCACTTACTCAAGATAATTGCAAACAAAGCACAGGATATAACCCTAACCACATGATGAATTGAAATAAACACAGGGTTTGCGCCGAAAACTAATCCAATAGTTGCCATTTCTCCCAAACCACCTGGCGCAAATGCTAAAAATATTGTTAAAGGATCCTGGTTTGAAAATGGAATTAATAAGACTGTAAATATTAAAGAAAATAATAATAAGATAACAAAAATCACAATACCGTGTAATAAAAGTTTCAACAGAGCAAATATGTTTATTTGGGGAAATCGAATCCCAAGATTTGACCCAAGCAACCAAAGTACAAATATTAATGTAATTGAAGGAATTTCCCCCACAACCATGCCCGCAGAATAAAGAAAACCAACTCCAAACATAGGCCCAACCAGTTTACCAGCTGGTAATTTTATAATTTTTGCAAATATTAATGAAAGTATACTAACAGACAGCACAACTAACATTTCATAAGCAGTAAAGTCTGATAACGTAAAAATCTCATTTTCACTTAAAATATCACCTCCAGCTGTAAAACCATAAAATGTTAATACAAAAGGTATTGTAATAACGGTCATTATAATTCTTATCGTGTGTGTTGAAAGAATTAGATCCTCACGACTTTTTGTTGCAGAGCCAAGGCCAATCATTGTCAAAATACCACCTGGAAATGCACTTAATACCGATGTCGAGAGATTATATTTTGGAACAAATTTTAAGTATACCGAAATAGAAAGCACGCTTACCAAAACGAACAACGGCACGGCCAAAAGGCTAGTTTCCCATGAAAAAAAAGCACTAGAAAAATCCTTAGGAAAGCGACTGCCCATAAAAATTCCACCCAGACACAAGGCCACTGAGGAAAAGTATCTCGACAGTTTCAAAGATGAGTACTTACGTTTTGCAATTAAGACAAAGACCAACGCACCTAACATTGGGCCAAGGGGTATGTTTAATATATACCCAACCCACGCCCCAGCAATTCCAACGAACAAAGTAAGAAGATTGTTTTTGATATTATCTTTTTGTATAATATTTAAAATTTAACTTTGCCCTTTCGGATTATCGACAATTAAAGTCTGCAATGAATTTCGAAATAATTTTACTAATTTGTTTATTTTATTTAAATATCAAAAAAGTAATTAAAATTGGTTCATTTAAGAAAGTCAAAACATGACATGGATTAAGACAATACCTTACGAGGAAACTTCAGGTAAGTTAAGAAAATTGTATGACAGAGTTAAAGGCCCCAATAATAACGTTGATAATATAATGATGTCCCATTCACTCCGTCCGCATACGATGGAAGGCCACATGGCGATATATAAATATGTCTTACATCATTCCAGTAATACAATTCCAAAATGGTTTCTTGAGGTGTTAGGCGTATGGGTAAGTAAATTAAACAATTGTGACTATTGTTTTGATCATCACTTTGCTGGATTGAAAAGGTTATTAAATGATGACGATAAATCGCTGAAAATTCGTCAGGCGATTACCTCAAATGAAATAGAAAAAGCACCTTTATCAAAGGCTCAAAAAATGGCTATGCAATACTCTGAAATTTTAACAAAAGATCCATCAAAAGTGTCAGAGACTATGATAATTGAATTACGTGATCTAGGTTACACAGATGGTGAAATTTTGGAAATAAACCAAGTAACAGCATATTTTAGTTACGCAAACCGAACTGTCTTGGGTTTGGGCTGTAGTACAGACGGAGATATAATAGGCCTTTCACCAGGAAACTCACAAGATCCGAATGATTGGGGTCATAGTTAAGATAATTATTATTTATATTTTTCCAAATAAATTTTAAGAGGTACTAATACTCAGATGCAATACTTTCCATCATGCTCACCATGTCACCTATGTAATCATAATCCATAGCTTTCTTATTTAATAATACAGAAAAAAACGAAACTGATACACCTGTGTCAGGGTTTGCTAGTAAAAATTGCCCGCCATATCCCCCATGTCCAATCCAGGTGCCATTTGTAAATGTTTGATTAGAGTAATTCGGAGAGTTTTTTCTTCCATCTAGAACTAATGATTTTCTAGATCTAGTCCACTCAATATACTCTTTTGAACTTATTTGAAGATTATTAACTCCACAGCCATATCTGCAATAAAGCTGTCCAAACCTTGCCATATCTCTTGCATTTAAACTCACGCCACCAGAAAAGGCTGGAAAACCCTCCCGATCAGTTGACATATACCAGTTCCCTTCAATCCCAGTTGCCTCGACCAAGTCAATTATCCAATCTAAGAAATTCCTACCACTAACCCTCTCAGCAACCCAGGCAAGTACCTCGGTATTTGCTGATTTATAATTTGCGTAACCCGAATTGTTTTTTATTGAACTGCCAATACTTTTAATGGATTTTAAAAACTTTTTCTGAGAAACCTCTGGGTTATCTTCGGTTCCTAACCGCCATCCCCAACATGCCTCATGCAGAAAGACATCAGCAAAAACGTCACCGTAATCTTCAGAATAACCATTTTCTAAATCCATGTCTAAAACTTGCTGAATTGTGGCTTCAGCATATCCAGAGCCTATTTCAGAAATATAGTCTTGAACTTTCTTATTGGGATCTAATACACCTTTGGAAATGAGATCACCTATAATTAAATTTACAGTAAGTTTCATCACAGACATGGCCAAATGTGGGTGTGTCGCATGAAAATCTTTAGCGTAAGTTTCAAAAATCAAGTCTTGGCCTTTTATGACTGCCATCCCTGAAAAGAATTTATTATTAGTCATTCTTTTTACATCAGCTCTAGAACCGATATTTTCATTTATGTCCATTTCAAGATGCAAAATATTAGCAGCCCTAAGTGATAAATTGTATCTTGGTAACCGATAAAAATTATGAAACCCATGTCGACGTGTTTCGGGTTGGTTCCACTTGGGTCGATTTTCCTTCAAAACAACTAAATCTGGATTAGGGTAATGAAGTATATTTTTTCTTTCAGTCATTTGGTATCCCTTTAAAGATTTAAAACTTACTATCTTCGATTTTCAACCAATACGTTTTAAAATCATTATTTAAGGCTGGGAAAGGTGCCACTTCCATTAGTCCCTTCTTTGGCTGCATAATCACCATAGCAACTGTTGCCCCAGGATCATTTTCATTTTCAGTATAAGGAGGCACACAAACGCTAAAAGGAGCGCCAAATTTGTCAAAAAATGCTTCCTTTAAATCCTCAGAATCTAACTTTCTGTTTAAACTTTTTAAATTTTCTTTAACCCGATAATCGCGATAGAAGCTATCTGGAGACCAGGAAATGCCAGTATCTTTCAGTTTGGACAACGCAGCAACATGTTGCCAGTGATTTGCATGTACAATTAAACCATCGGTATCCGGCAATACGGCAAAGCTTTCGTCAGGTGCGCATTCAAAATTAATCCCCATACCCTCTGAAGAAGCTAGCATCATATTATTTGCACCTGATTTCCTAGTGGTAGCAACAAACCGTATGGCATCTGAATAATATCTACACTCTAGTGCTCGGCGTCGGATAAATGGCAGTGGTATACCTAAGGTTTTATAATCTTGATCACATTTTAGATAATTGGCTGTTATAGAAATACCAGCAGAGTTCAATCCACTACGAGCCAACCCACCTGCCTCAGTAAAGGTTAATAGATTTGGCCCATTATCTCTAAGTACCCGCAGCACAATAGTATTATTTATACATTCCTCATTCCAATCCCAATTTTGACCGTGAATAATCTCACCATTGGCAGATAATTTAGGCATTATTATGGCACCCGTACAGCCATCAGAATGATTATCAACGAAACTCTCTCCACGCTCAGCTAATTGAAGTATTTCAGTTCTCGCATTTATTAGCATTATTTCGCTCAAACTTACCGACGCTCCTTTAGCTATTCCCTTCATTTCATCCACTAGATCTGGCGCCCAATCTGTTATTTTAGGTAAAAAATTATTTGCCAAATCCAAAATTTCACTTTTGCTTAATCCCAAATCTCTTAAGCTTCTTGAGTACAGATCAATTGATGCAGCTATTCTTGCTCTGGCTTGCTCACCATATTGAAGGCCGCGATTTAACGGACTGCCATAAATTTCTATTAAAGGAAAATGGTCAATTTTTTTCATATATAAACACCAAAATAAAATTTAATAACTAGTCACTTAATCTTAATTAATTTCAATTAATATGAAATTTAACAAGGGTTAAAATATTATTAAAATTTTTATCTGTGATCACTCTTGCAATAAATATTTTATTATGGAAGCTTAAGTTCAAATTTTACTAAGTTAACTTTCAACGCTCAAATGACACTAATGAAAAGCAATTCAATGAAAAATAATGAAGCTATAGACATCCAGAATGTAGTAAAAGTTTATAGAGGGGATACAGACGTTTTTGCTTTAAACGACGTCTCGTTAAAAATTCAAAATAATGAATTCTTTACACTTCTGGGTCCATCCGGCTGTGGAAAGACAACATTACTACGTTTAATTGCTGGCTTTGAGCACCCAACCAAAGGCTCAATTTTATTAAATAAAAAAGATATTTCTTTTTTACCTCCAAATAAAAGACCAGTTAATACAGTTTTTCAAAATTATGCACTTTTCCCTCACATGACTGTGGGCGGCAATATTGCTTTTGGCCTAGAGATGATGGGTATGAGCAAATTAGATGTTAAAAAAACGGTAGATGAAATGCTAGAATTAGTTAAGATGGAAGAGTTAATAAATCGTCGACCAGCTGAATTATCCGGAGGACAACAGCAACGTGTTGCTCTAGCAAGAGCTCTTGCTCCCAAACCTCAAGTTCTTCTCCTTGACGAGCCCCTATCTGCACTTGACCTTAAATTAAGAAAACAAATGCAAATTGAACTTAAACGTCTGCAATCAGAGACTGGCATTACTTTTGTTTTTGTTACTCACGACCAGGAGGAAGCTTTAACGATGTCTGATCGGATCGCAGTAATAAGTGATGGAAAGGTTTTACAAGTGGGAAGTCCTAGGGAAATCTACCACCATCCTGAAAATAGATTTGTTGCAAATTTTATTGGTGACAGTAACTTTCTTTCTGCGAGCATAGAAGATGATTTCGCCGTTCTTTCTGATGGTACTAAACTCAAAATCGCAAATAAAATTAGGGGTGACATAACAGGCAAGAAATCAATTTTAATTCGTCCAGAACATGTTCGTTTAATTAAATCACAAGACAATAAGCATTCTTTTGAAGGTACAATTAACAACATGGTATACTTTGGAACTGACACTCATTTTCACTTGGAACTCAATACAGGTGAAGAGTTTACAGTTAGACAACAAAACACACCAAACGAGCTTAAAGAATATGCAATTGGCTCAAAAGTAGAACTAGTTATCGATTCAGATGCAATACAAATATTAAAAGATTAAAGAGTAAATAAGATTAGCAAAATGGATAAATCAAACAATTTAACTATTGAAGACAATGTGGCTTTTGAGCAGTCCGATGCAGAACTGGAAAGCTTGCGTAGAGATACTAAAAATCGCTGGCTTTTGTCTCTTCCCGCTCTTGTTATAATCATGATCGCTGCCGCAGGTCCGTTACTAATCGTAGCTATTTATTCTTTTTTGACACCTGGTGATTATACTGGCGTTGTCTGGAGGTTTTCCACTGACGCCTGGGTAAATGTCGTCGTTGAAAGAGACATGTTTGATGATACTCTTTTATGGTCTGATGCTCATTTATCAATATTTTGGAGATCGTTCAAGCTATCCCTTTGGACTACATTATTAACCATAATTTTTGGCGTCCCTACCGCATACTTTATTGCAACCCGCTCTGAAAAAACTCGGAATATTTGGCTTTTTTTAATAACCGTACCTTTTTGGAGTAACATGCTGGTAAGAACCTTTGCGATAATGGAGTTAATTAGAAACAAAGGTGTCATGAATTCGTTACTCCAGTGGTCAGGATTAACTGATGAGCCAATACAAATGCTTTACACAGACTTTGCTATTGGTGTGGGTATGACATACGTTTTCCTCCCATTAATGGTATTGCCTGTTTACGCAGCAATTGAAAAATTAGACTTTAGACTAGTTGAAGGGGCTTACGACTTATATGCTTCTAGATGGAATTGCTTTAGACGAGTTATTATTCCATTAGTAAAACCAGGTATGATAGCTGGCTCGATTTTAGTTTTTGTCCCATGTCTTGGTTCTTACCTAGTGCCACAGGTGCTCGGTGGAACAAAAAATTTAATGTTCGGCAATTTAATTAGACTGCAATTTGGACAAGGTCGAAACTGGCCTTTGGGAGCAGCTTTATCCCTAACTCTTATGGCAGTCGTGATCGTGGCATTATTATATTACGTAAAAATCTCAACTAGTGATCGTAAAGAAAATGTTTAAAATATTATCTTTTAAAAGAGCGTTCTCCGTAAAGAGAATACCAGGTTTTCAATCAATAGCATTGATCACTTTTTTACTCCTATACGCGCCCATAATTATTTTGATTATATACTCGTTTAACTATGGTACAACTCTTTCAATCTGGGAAGGTTTTTCATTAAAATGGTACAAGGCAGCATGGAACAATGATGCCGTGCAGGAAGCAGCTTTTAGGTCTTTGTATCTGGCCGCCACAGCAGCTACGATAGCAACTACAGCAGCAACAATGGCAGCATTGGCAACAACTAGAACAAAAAAATTCAAGGGTAGCACCTTTATCTACACTATTATTAATCAACCATTAATGGTTCCAGAAATAGTCACTGCGGTAGCATTGCTAATCTTTTTTGCGATTATAAAAGTTGCAACAGGATACACAGGAATGATGTATATGATTATGGCACACACCGCTTTTTGTATTCCGTTCGCTTACCTGCCAATTAGAGCAAGGTTAGAGTTGATGGACATGACTTTAGAGACTGCAGGAGCAGATCTCTACGCAACTCCCTGGAAAACTTTTGAACGTATAACTTTGCCAATGATTTGGCCTGGTATTATCGCTGGATTTATGTTGGCTTTTGTTATTTCACTTGACGACGTCGTTATATCTGAATTTGTAAAATCAGCGGGTCAGGAAACCTTACCCACTTACATGCTCGGCCAGTTGCGCAGAATTATTACGCCGGAAGTTAATGCAATAGCGAGTATATTATTAACAATAAGCATTCTTTTTGTAGCTATATTTTTCATCCTAACTGGACGAAAAAAATAGATGCGAAAGATTAACGTCCAAATTTGGACACCAAAAGGAGGAAACAATGAAAAATAAACTTATAACAAGCTTAGTAGCTGCAACATTTGCACTGTCTGGATCAGTTGTAAATGCTGCCGGTGAACTAAACATCTACAATTGGGGCAACTACACACCCCCAGATTTAATTGAAAAATTTGAAAAAGAATTTGATATAAAAGTCACTATTACAGATTACGATAGTAATGATACAGCACTAGCAAAAGTTGCTGCAGGAGGTCATGGCTTTGATATTGCTGTTCCATCAAATAGTTATGTCCAACAATGGATTAAATTAGATTTGTTACTCAATACCAGAGTAGACTTGATGCCAAACTTTAAAAACATGATGGAACAATTTATAGACGTCGACTGGGATCCGGGTCGACAATACAGTGCTCCGTGGCAGTGGGGATCAACTGGTGTAACAGTTAATACAAAATTCTACAAAGGTGATATAAATACTTCTGCAATATTCCTTGATCCACCTGATGAATTGAAAGGACATATAAACGTTGTTCCAGAGATGGGCGATGTAATGAATTTAGCTATTATGTATCACGGCGGAACACCTTGCACTGATGATAAGACACTTCTTAAACAAGTAAGAGATACTTTGGTTGCAGCGAAACCACATTGGAAATCAATGGGATATGGTAATATAGAAAAATTCGTAAAAGAAGATCTATATGCCGGAGTAAACTGGAACGGTGCAAGCTTCCGCACAAGATTGAAAAATCCAGATATTGCTTACGGCCACCCAATGGAAGGTTACCCATTATGGCAAGATGCAGTAGTTGTACTTAAAGAAGCAAATAATGTTGAAAATGCTAAGATATTCCAAAACTTTATCATGCTCCCTGAAAATGCTGCAATGATGTCAGCATTTGCAAGATACGCAAATGGTATAAAAGGTTCGGAAAAATACATGCCAGAAGATATGCTTACTGCTCCAGAAATAGTAGTTTCTGCGGAGATAGCTTCAAAAGGACAGTTTATTCCTGCTTGTGAGAAATCTGTTAATGATATGTACACCAAAATATGGACTAGTTTACTAAAATAAAAATATTAGTTTGGCCAGTCAAACTGGCCAAACTACCCTAAAGCCCTGAGGTTTAAAAATGAAAAGTTATAAGAATTCTGATAAAATACCACCAATTATGTTAGGCTCCTCAACTCCCAAAGAATGGAGAGTACCATTGATTGATTGGGATAGACCTCCATGGAATAGATGGTCCTTTCAAAATATTAGACAGATTTTACCTACAGCTAATATTAAACATGATAGAAATTATATTAGCTCTTTAAAATACAATTTACAAAACATTGAAGACGTCACTTTTGATGACGTTAATGGCGATAATACCACAGTTTCAAAAATGTTAAACGATACTTACACAGATGGTTTTCTGGTTCACATTGACGGCGAAGTTATCCACGAAAGTTATTACAATGGGATGCAACCAAAATCCCTACATATTGCTCAATCTGTTTCTAAATCTGTTACCTCAACAGTTGCAGGTATACTAATTGGACGCGGTTTATTGGATCCAAACGAACTAATAACTCACTACCTACCAGAGCTTAGAAATACTGCCTGGGACGGTGCAAAACTTCAACATGTTTTTGATATGACTTCTGGCGTTAAGTTTGGAGAAGAATATGATGTCCGCAACTCAGACATAGGCAAAATGGACGTTGCCTCAAATTGGAAACCAATACCTGAAGGCTCTGATCCAAATGAATACTGGCCGAGTTGCGTTTGGGATCAAATGCTAACACTTAAAGAAAAAGAAGTCGAACATGGGGAAAGGTTTTTATACCGGTCCATAGAAACTGATGTCATTGCACACGCAATGGAACGCGTTACCGGTAAAAAACTTGCCGATTTAATTAGTGACGAGCTTTGGCAAAAAATGGGTGCCGAAGAGGATGCAAATATAACGGTTGATAGTTCTGGTTACGGGCTTTCTTGTGGAGGGATCAGTTCTTCACTGAGAGACTTTACTCGCTTGGGAATTCTTCACCTGAATGACGGGGCATTAGATGGCAACCAAATAATTCCAACTGATTGGATTAATGATATCAGAAGTGGAAATCATGGGTTAGATAATGCCTCTCTTCGCTCCACTCTTCCGAATGGAAAATATCGCAACCAATTTTGGGTTGAAGATAAAGATAAGACGACCGTTATGTGTATAGGAGTGTTCGGTCAATTGATATACATAGCGCCAGAATACAACATGGTTGTTGTTAAATTCTCTACCTGGCCAGATTTTTTAAGCGATGAGCATAAAATTAATACACTTTCTGCAATACATGCAATTGCAGAAAATCACAAAACGAAGGACTAATTTTTATGAGTGACAATGAACTTTGCTACATGACAGCTGATGAAGCCATCTCAGCATTCAAAGCTAAAACTCTCTCTCCAGTAGAATTAGTCGACGCTGTCATTGATCAAAGTGAAAAGGTTAATGATACAGTAAACGCCTTCACATATACATTTTTTGATGAGGCCAGAGCAAAAGCTAAACTTGCAGAAAAAAATTACGCAAATGGAGAGAAAACAGGAGATCTAGAAGGTTTACCAATTGGCATTAAAGACGAATCTGGAATTAAAGGTCAGCCATTGTCCAAAGGTTCTTTAATTTATAAAGATTACATCGCAGAAGACACCTCCCCAGTAAATCAAAGGGTACTTGATGCCGGCGGCATTGTTCACGCACGAACTGCAACACCAGAGTTTTCATGCGCTGGTTTTACCTGGTCTCGTCTATGGGGGGTCACTAGAAACCCCTGGAACACTAACTTTACATCTGGTGGCTCCTCTGGAGGATCGTCAGCCTCGCTTGCTTCAGGCACCTCAACAATTTGCACTGGCTCAGACATCGGTGGATCAATAAGAATCCCTGCATCAACTTGTGGCCTGGTAGGATACAAGCCTCCATACGGGAGAAATCCAGAGGAAGCTGTATTCAATTTAGATTTTTATTGTCATACTGGACCACTAGCAAGGTCAGTCAAAGATGCGATTAGGCTACAAAACGTTATGTGCGGACCAAGTCCAAAAGACATAGCTACCCTGCGTCCAAAGTTGGTTTTGCCGTACGAGTATCAACCAATTAAGGATTGGAAAATAGCCTACTCGCCAAATCTTGGTTGCTTTGAGGTCGATCCAGAAGTGGAAAAGAATACCTTGGCTTCATTAGAAGTTTTTAAATCTCTTGGGGCTACTATCGAGGAAGTTGATCTTGGCTGGGGACCAGAAGTGCTAGAGGCTGGCCTTGCTTATTTGGGTCATATATTTGGGGCCGCCATGCATGATGAGCTAGAACAACACGCCGATGAATTAACTTCATACGCTCGAGCGTTTGCCGAGGAATCATTAAACAGTACACCAAGTGATTTTCTTGGCTCATTAGATGTAGCCTATCAGATGTATAGTACGCTTGGCCCAATCTTAGAAAAGTATAATGTACTAATATGCCCCACTACAGCCATTCCAGCAGTACCAGCGGATTTTGATCCTACAAAAAATGAATTAAAAATAAACGGAAAAGACGTGAACAAAATGCTTGGTTGGTGCATGACGACACCATTCAACACAATGAGTAGATGTCCAGTTTTAACGGTACCATCTGGCCAAGCTTCAAATGGCGTCCCTACTGGAATTCAAATCGTAGGACGAACCTACTGTGATGAAGATGTCTTTCAAGCTGCGTTAGCATATGAAGAAGCCCTTGGTGGGTGGCTTAATTCAAACAAAAAACGGCCTACTCTTTAAAAATACATGAAATTTTAATATGAAGATCAAATATTGATAAATTCGTAAACAAACTTATCCATAAATAAAAAGCTTACATTATAATAAATAATTACATTTGTTACTTCTCAGCGAAATACCTATAGAAACCTCATTAACTACCTTGTTAAAAGTATTTCTTTCTAAAAATAATCCTATTTTTGTTAACATTATAAATGTAAGGTAAAAATTGATAGCCAATAACATTCAAAAGTTATTGGCTATCTTTTTGAAACACTCTAGGTCTATATCGTAAATAGTTTGATTTTAAAATTTAGAAGGGTAAACAAATGAGAAAATTAATTACTGCTGTCGCAATCACCTCTTTATCCACCAGTTCACTCTTAGCTGCTGAACTCAACGCAATTGTTACTCAAGTGGAGCCTAATTATGAGACTATAACGGAATATACCCCAGTTAAGATTTGTAGAGATGAACAAGTGCCAATTTATGGAAATGCACCTCAGGGTCAATCTGATGCAGGCAACGTATTGCTTGGAATGATACTAGGTGGAGTTAGTGGTAAAGTTATAACTGGCGACGACGGTGGTGCTGCTATAGGTGCGATTGCTGGAGGTCTAATTGGTGCTAACAATAACAATAATAATACGGCTAGGCCTATCGTAGGCTATCAAACACTACAAAGCTGCACCACAGAAAACAGACAATCTAATAGCACAAAATTGAGGAATTACAAAATAACTTACAATTTTTATGGAGCAATAGGATCAAGTTATTCATACAATAATTATAATCTTGGTGACAACATCCCTGTATATGTCAACGTTACAGCGAAATAGAACAATTCATTCGAACTGACAGATGACTGGGTAAATTTTCAAAAAAATAAATATATAAAGTAAAGTTATTTCTAATTATATAACCCTCTCAAAGTCTGTAAATAATTGAAATATATTAGATGATTTTAATCACCTCTTTATCTATTGATAGCATGTAGCCTCTTTTACTAAAATTTCTTATTAATGTCTGCGATAATATTTGGTTTCCCAAAGAATCCCTTAGTCTTTTTATTCTAGTTGCACCGGCAGCTTCATCACAATCCGATAGGCTTTTCCCAGTAATAATGGACTCAACATCAAGGCCAGTTAAAAAATCATCATCCATTCTAGCCTCACATAATACCGAGAGAGCTTCGAAACTTGCTCCTGTTAAACTAAACTCCATATTATTTAAATAGACAGCACTTTCTTCACGATTGATAATTAAACTATTAATTTGCAAGCCAGCCCTTTCTACCTCTCTTAAACGATTATTTAAAGTAACAATCGTTAGAATAAAAATTAAACTGGATAATAACAATGCAGTGGCAAAGATTAAAAGAACAAAAATTATAAACCGATAAGACGACAGCACTTCCGAGAAAGCCGTTCCAGACCCAGCTAAAATTTCTAGTAATTTAATTTCATTACCTACCGGAAGTGCCTGTGATTGCATAAATAACTGCTCAACTCTGATGTTAAAAGCATTAGCAACTGGCAAGTTCGAAAAAATAACAGCACCCACCACAACTAAACTCATTATGGTAACAAATATGCCCAAAAAAAGAAACCGAGCTCCTTGGGTCGTATTCAGAATTAGAAAATAGCTTTTAGCTTTTTCAGCTTTAGAATCTAAGATAATATTGCCCTGCACTTTCTTTCCTTTTAGCCAACCCGCTATCATCAAAAGTTGCTAATACCCCTAAAAGCTGCCAGCCAGCAATCCTTAAGCGTATCGATACCCGATTATCTGTATCTCTCTGGCTTTCTTCCTTACAATCACTTTCGTAAAGCTTCATAACACCATAGTGAAGCCTTAAAGGTTGATCCTTTTTTGCTTTATAATCAGTATAACAAGCCGCAGAAACTAACTGAGAAGTTAAACAAACAAATATCAAAGTAAACAAAATATGGGAATTAATTCTTGGCAGTAACATTTCTATCTTCTTCTAAATTTAAGCTTACACTAATAGATCATTGATAGAATTTTAGACACTGATATTCAATAGCATCTAAAATTTATGCCTTAATATTATAAGTTACTTACTGATTTGTATTGGAATTTTTATGAGCCCCCCCCCCCTCGATAACTTTTTTTACAACTGTTATTTGATAACTTTTGCACGTTATAAACTAACCATCTAGTAATATTGAGTGACTTCTTATAGTTTTCTATTACCAAGAAATGAAAAATTAAAAAAAAATTTACTTACCACTCTGGCATGGCCATCACACCACTTATCCTAACTGCCTGTGGAGTTTTTTAACAACATCATCAAGTAGCTTTGGTAACTTTGATATTGATTTAACTTCAACAATTGATGTTGCAGATTATTTAAAAAAATGGTTGAACCTTATCTCAAAATGATTTCAGAAAATACTTTAATACAATTTAAATAATAAAAAAATAAGGGTTAAAATGAAGTTAAGTCTTTTTGTAATAGTTTTGTTATTTTCAGCTGTGCAAGCGATTGCAGGAACTAATTGTGCAAACTTATGTAATAAGGATTGGTGGGAAAATAATGATTTGATTTCTTTAAAAAATGAACTTCAAGCTAATGATAATGGCGTCAATTTAGATCCAAATGGGTACTCAATGGTATATTATGCCGCTGCACATGGATCTGCAGAAATGTTAGAATTTCTTCTTAAAAGAGTTCCAACTCCAACCCCACCAGATAGCGACGGATTCACGCTCCTCCACGCAGCAGTAGAATTTGGCTCTATTGAAAATATAAAAGTCTTACTCGACCACGGCATAGACACAAACGCCCAAACACTTTTTGGCTACACTGCATTACACACAGCCGCTTCAGATAGAAGTGATGAAATAGTCCTATTGCTTATCGATAACGGTGCAGATCCCGCTATCGATGATGATTCTGGAAGGACGCCCTTTGATCATGCAAGTGCAAATAAAAAACTGTCGGAAAAAACATTATTAAAGCTATTTAAAGCAGTACAAGAGTAATTATCATTGCAAATCAAGGTTACTACTTTCGCAATCCTTGTTAGTTAAACATTTAATAACTTCATTAGTATGATTATTTGTTGCTTTGAAAATCCAGGCGTCACACACACCATAGGTAATACTGAAAGAATTATTACTATATTCTAAAAATCCAATAATATCCTGATCCAAGGGCACTAATCCACAGCCCCAATCATTAAAACAGGTTTCATTAATTCTAATAACGTCACTTATAGGCTTTTTAAATCCTGTAGAATTTAAAATTTTACCATTTAAACGTGCTTCAAAACTCTTTGATTCCACATTCTTTTCACATACTGTCACTGTTAGATTGGAGATATTTACAAAAGGTAAAAAACCCAAAACATTTTTTACAAAACCACTACTGCCCTTTTGATAATCATCACAACAAGATCCATTATTATTCAAATCATTTAGTACATTTAAAGATCCTTTAAAGATGACTTTATTTTTGTCTATCTTACTTTCAGAAATTTTATGAATGATTTGAGAAGATGGAGAGGCACAGCTTAATGCAAAGCCAACCTCCTGGAATGAACACGCCAATAAACTTGAAATCAAAATGATTTTAAATAGGTTTAAAATAAACCATCCCCTTATTTTTTTAGGTAATAAATTTATTACTATTCTTCTAAATTAAGTGAGCGCAATATGACAATTTACCTACTTATAGTTTTATAATTCTGTTAAACTCTAGAATCAATGGACTATTAAAATGGGTCATCAAAGCATAATTCAATAAAGGTCAATTAAAATGGATACAATTACAATACTAACGACAATCTTCTCAGTTCCGGTGGTTTTATTCATCTTAGTGATCGTTATTCTACAAAGAGCCATAAAATTTGTGCCTCAAAATAGAGCCTACGTTATTCAAAGGTTTGGTAAGTTTAAAGAGGTGCAGGAAGCTGGATTAAACTTCGTGGTCCCTTTTATTGATAAAATAGCAGCAGATCGATCGTTAAAAGAACAAGCTGTTAACGTTCCTAGCCAAAGTGCTATAACAAGAGACAATATTTCTCTTACTGTAGATGGCGTACTATATTTCAGAGTTGTAGATGCAGTAAAGGCGACATATGGCGTAGATGATTATGTCTTTGCAGTCACACAATTAGCCCAAACCACTATGCGATCAGAACTTGGCAAAATAGAGTTAGATAAAACTTTCGAAGAACGTGATACATTAAATACGAATATTGTAGCAGCAATAAATGAAGCTGCTGCACCATGGGGTGTACAAGTCATGCGGTACGAAATTAAAGATATTGAACCACCACAATCTGTTATGCAAGCCATGGAACAGCAAATGAAAGCTGAGAGGGTCAAAAGAGCGCAAATATTAGAGTCTGAAGGTGATCGACAGGCAGCAATTAATAGAGCGGAAGGCAATAAAGCATCAGTTGTTTTATCTGCAGAGGCTGAAAAAGAAGAACAAGTGTTGATGGCGCAAGGCGAGGCATTAGCACTCGTAGCAGTAGCAGATGCAAAAGCAAAAGCTTTAAAAATGATTGGAGATGCTGCAAACACCGACAGTGGACAAAAAGCCATTCAATTAGAATTAGCGACAAAAGCAATTCAAGCAAAAGAAAAAATTGCGAAGGAGTCGTCGATTATTTTACTGCCTGATGGGTCAAGCAATGCAGCTTCATTGGTCGCAGAATCAATGGCTATAATCCAAAAAATATCAAATAATAACGGATCATCTAAAGACGAAAAAGAGACTTATATTGGAGTTCCGCCATCCAAACGCAGTACAAAAGGTAAGTAAATGGAAAATACGTTTGTAATAAGCATACCGCAGATTCTGTTAATAGTTGGGATTTTACTCTTAGTTGCTGAAATAATATTCTTTGGATTTGCCACTTTTGTTCTTTTTTTTGTGGGCATCGCCATGCTAATTGTTGGTGCAGCAATGACAATAGGATTGCTGCCAACAGATCTGATGACAGCAATTTTTTCTGTATCAATTTTAGCAATAGTAAGTGCTGCAGTCTTATGGAAATACTTAAAAAGACTCCAATCAACAAAATGGAATAAAAAAATCGAAGTAGGATTAGTTGGTTACGAATTCAAACTTGATGTAGATATTAGTCCAGATAAATCAGTTAAACACTTTTATTCTGGGATCGAGTGGGACGTAATCAGTGAAGATAAAATTAAAAAAAACACACCACTAAGAGTAATTCTAGTTGAAGTTGGTAAATTAACTGTCAAACCAAACGGATAGCTAATTAAAAGTAATAACATAGAATTCTTTGTAAGACCCGCCTGGCATGGTAAATTGCAAACAATACTCTTGAAAATAGATCACAAATATAAAGGTAAATTCATGCAATCATCGCCTATTTCCACCATTTTCACTATATTCACATTTTTGGTGTTATTTCTCCAACAAATAACATCCGCAAATGCTGCAGATCAAAAACATGTTACCAAGCTAAAGGAGACAAAACATTGCATGGAATGCGATCTCTCGTTTGAAAATTTAAATCAAGCCCAGCTCACTGGTTCTAACTTGGTAAAAGTTAATTTAAAATCAGCACTATTGAAAAATGCAAAGTTAGAAAACTCAAATCTGATAAATAGTAATCTAGAAAATGCAAACCTAGCTGGAGCAAATTTAAGTAATGCAAAACTTCAAGGCTCGGATTTGACATCAATAAATCTTAATAAATCAACCATTAGGTTTGCCAATTTGTCTAAAACTAAGCTGATGGGAGCTAATTTATCATTTTCGGATGCGTCAGATTCAAATTTCTCATATTCAAACCTCAATTCTAGTAGTTTTATTAGCGCAATATTACAAAATTCTAATTTTAAAAATACTATTTTGGATAATGTTAATTTCTCCAAAGCAGATATGAGGCGAATAAATTTGTTTGGTGCAAGTATTAAAGATGGCACCTTAGTAGATGCAAACTTATCGAACGCATTTATGAAAGCGGCAGATTTATCAGGTGCAGACTTAACAGGGGCAAATTTAAGCAAAGCTAAACTTTCAACAGCGAACTTTGAGGGAGCAAACCTTACAAATGCAAATTTAAATAAAGCAAACCTCGCCAGAAATATAATAAGGGTAAATTTGAAAGGAGCCAATCTTACTGGTGCAAGTTTAATCGGTGCTAATCTCAAGGGGGCTAATTTAACTAATGCGAACTTAACAGATGCTGATTTTACGGATGCTAATCTTAAAAAAGCAAAGCTCGACCAAGTAATATACTGTAGAACCATCATGCCTTGGGGTGAACAAAGTGATGGCTGTTAAATAAGCCTTGTTTATTTAAAAAACCAAAATTATTTGATTGAAGTCTTTCTTTGATCATGCGAAAAAAAAGAATATCGATAATAAAAGGAATAAAAAATGTCAAGATTAAGCCTGATTTCTGCAATTATAGCTTTAGGATTTATAGTTGGATGTGGAGGGACCGCCGTTGAGCAAGTAGATTCAAGTTTCTCTGAAACAATGCTTATCCCACCAAAGGTATCTAAATCGGACGAAAATGGTATCAAAATTCGCTACGCTGAAGTCACTCTTGGATTTAAAAAAGTTCCGCAAAATGTTTTAGATATGGCTAAAAGTCACTGTGCAAGCCACGATAAAAATGCTTATTGGATGAAAAATAAGAGGTCTTGGGTGTTAGGAATGACATTGGGAATTTTTGAATGTCGGGATGATTAACTTTAGCTTAGGTAGGATACTTATCATCAGGTTCTTTGAGAAACCACCACCCCGAGTACCAAAACAATAGCTCCAAGTGCCTGTTGCCAATCCCAGCCCCCACCTAATAAAAGTAGAATTAGCATCACAAAAAATGGGGCACCATTTAAGTGGAAGGAGGCAATACCAATGCCAAGTTTGCCAACTCCCTTTATCCATAAAAATTGCGAAATAGACAAAGACACCCAACCCGTGACAAGTATTAACACGATATGGTTATTTGTAACTTCTGGGATAATAGTGCCGGGCAATCCAAACATTAGAGCAATTAAATAAAATCCCAATCCAAAAACAGTCATGCCAAAGCTCGTCACAGTTGTCTGCCCCAGAGGAGTTAGAGAAGGTAAGTTTTTAACAGTGGCCCTAGAACCCCAAGCGTAAAGCACTGAACCTAGCAAACCAATTAAAGCACCATATCCAAAAGTTGCATCTGAAAAGTTAACTCCGGTTGCCAAAAATCCCCCAACTATAACGAGAAGAAACCCTAAAACAAACCACTGCCTTAATTTTCGCCCATCAAACAAAACCTCCAGTAAGACGCCAGCTACTGGCATAATTGCAGCAGTCAAAGCAGCCACAACAGGAGAGGTAAGATAAATGGTCGTGATCATTAATATAGAACCAATTCCAAAACCGATACCTCCGATCCAAAAACCGTTAAGCCAGTCTGTAACTTTTGTTTGAAATAATCCCTCACTAACCATCCACATAACTAACAATAAGACGAAGGCAGAAATATTTCTAAAGACAATAACGGATAATACGCCCCAGTCTTTTAAAAGAATATCAGAAGCAGGGAAGGTAAACGCAAAAAGAGCAACAGCAACCAAACACGTCAAATTTGCCCGAAGCAAATCAGAAGTTGATAAACTAGTCCTTACACTATCTTTATTACTCATTATTACCACACTAAGTTGAAATTGGGATACAGTCATCCATATTGATATTTTTTTCGTATCATCTAACGACAATAAAGTCGTTTTTGATAGGTCAAAATTTTAAAAAAATATTAATTTAAATTCTCTTTTTAAATCTCTATTAATGGTATTGCATATTAAAATCTCAACAAACCTAAGATAGTGCTGTGGGCTTTCAATTTTACCAATTTTTTTAACAATGTTTAGACATAATGTCTTTTGTTGGTTTATATTACTTTTTTCCACGATAAAAGCTTTGCCAACCTCCAACTATCATTACTCTAGAGCTTCCATCCTTTAAGTTTATTGAATATCTCTACTGCCTTTAATTGGTGGCTTTTCTGGACCTCCAGCAAAGCATTGCGCAATATCCATCCAATGGTTAGCCACAGGCCCTATCGCCATAAGATTAACATCATAAAATGATCTAGTTTGAGTCACAACTTGTGCAAAACCAACGGCATCACCAGATATAATTTCTTTTTCGTTTCGTTCCCCAAACTCCCATACTTTACCAGTCGGGGAAATTAATCGTAGATATGGCATTGTATCCGGAACCACTTGATTATTCACGACATGGCTCCAATTAAACGTATTAACCCCCAAAAACACAATATTTTTGATACGATCAAATTCTTTGCGTTTAATACCTAAAATATCAAATATTTCATGGCCATGCGCCCAAGTTTCCATCTGGCGTGCCGTAATAGATGATCTTGCAGACATTTCTGGACCAGCCCATTTTACGCGAGTTTTAGGGTCCGCAATTTCATATTTTTGGGCTATTTTGTGAGAACCCTCTATCCAAGCGTTATAAAGTAACTTACCAGACAATCCATTTAACCAAGGGTATTGTGATTGAAGTAACGTCTTACCACTAGCCATTTCATTTTCAATTCTTGAAAAAAAAGATTTAAATTTAGCACCATCTTCCAATGTTAAATCAGCGGCAACGTTAAACATATGTAAATGACCTAAAATGTCTTCAATAGTCCAACCTTTAAATTGAGTTTTTTGTTTGAAATCAATGTCTTCTAAATCTATTAAAATTTCTGCTAAAGATTCACTTTCTTGTTGAAAATCTCTTGCTTGTTGCATTTCTTAACCCTCCATAAGATTTAAAAGACGTTCGTAAGCATACGCAAAATCTACTTTAAACTCCTGCACAATAGCTCCAGACGGCATTTACTAATTCATTTAGCCAATGTCTTGCCCCACCCAATAAGTCGCTAATTCTGAAGCGCCTTAATGGCTAGAATCTGCGAAAGTAAAATGGCAACTCATTTCAACCCTTCTTATAAAATTTTACGCATTATTCATAAAGTAATTTCGCCCCTATTTTTTACCAAAATGGAGTTAAAATTATTTATTATTCTACAATGCCCAACTTGGTTTACGCTTCTCTATAAAACTTGAAACACCTTCCAAGCCTTCATCATCTAACATGCAGTCTGTAAATGTCTTTGCGGCATGAGAGCGAAAATGTTCAGTATTTAACGACAAAGCTTTAAATAAAAGTGCTTTAGTCTTGGCGTTAGCCTTTGGGGCTGATTTAAATACACCCTTCTTAATATTATCCAATACATTTATAAATTCGTCAGCATTGCCTACGGCAATATCAGCCAAACCAATACGATGTGCTTCAACACCATCAAACCTAGATGCAGTTAACATTAACCTTCTCGAATTAGACAGTCCTATTCTTGCCATAACAAAGGGTGCTATTTGGGCTGGTGGAATACCTAAAGTTGTTTCAGTGAGAGAGAAAAATGCATCCACAGTTGTAACAACAACATCACCACAACTCATTAGGCCCATGCCCCCCGCCACTGCTGCTCCCTCTATTAATGTCACCACCACCTGTGGCATTGTATTTAATAAATCTAAAAGAATACCAATTTCTGCACTTGCGTCCTCTATCTCACCTCTACTGGTATTAGGGTTTTGGAAGACTGCTTTAAATCCTTTAAGATCTCCACCTGCACAAAACATTTTTTCTTTTCCACGTAATGTTATTCCACGAATAGAGTTATCAGCTCTTGTATCAATTAAAACATTCTTTAATTCACATACCATTTCCGCGGAAAGTGCATTCCTCGAAGCAGGCCGGTTTAACCAAATATTTAACCAACCTTTTTCTTTTTCTAATAAAATAGTTTTGAACATATTATCACCTTCAAATTTGATCAACGCCAAAAGCGTTTATTTGCATATTTCTATGTTTGGATCCCCAACAAGTTTTCAGACAAAATCCTAGAATTTTTCTGGTATCACAGGGATAAATGATACCCTTATCAAATAAACGGCCTGACGTATAAAATGCACTTGATTGCCTCTTAAAATCGTCAGTTATTGCCAAACGTTGTTTTCTCATCACCTTTTTATCTACTTCTTTACCTTTTTTATTTGCAGGAATTGTCATCACCTATTCTATTGCCAATGCTGCTTGCTCACCACCCATCAAACCAGTCAATTCATTAACCCATGCAAATAGAAAATTTGAGTCAAAAGCAAGGTATTCCGAAATGTAACACGCTCGGCTGTATCAAAATAGTTACTTATAATTAAGTTGCCTTTTTTAACTAACGTTAGTTTTGTTTAAAATGAGGTGCCATAAATTCTGCAAATGCTCCATCATTTGTTTTATTATTTAACCACCTTCCTCAAATCTAGCGTAGATATGAAGACCCTTCATAAATTGAGGAGATATTTAAATTAATTTTGGCGTTATATTTCTTTAAAATCGTTTATTATTTCAAATAAGATATTATCAGTTCGCCCAATAATAAGTATTACAACAAACACTCTGCTCTCAGGAGTGTTAACAACATTAATCAACAGTTTAATTAGACTATTTCTACTCTTATCTAATTTCTAAAAGCCATAAAAAATTACCTACCCAAACTTGAAAAGAACATTTTGTAAATATACTTAATTTGACAGTTTATTTGGGAATTACAGTTTTCTGATAAGTCGCATTTTCAAGCCAATTTGGACTAATTTCCACACCCCAACCTGGTAGATCGTAAACTTTAGCCATACCATCTTCGATCTTAAAGGGATCATTTGAAAATAAATCTGTTTGCCAAGGATAATATTCAGGTCCCTCAATGGAAAACTCTAAGTATTTTCCTGCACCTTCTATCGCGCGCAGCAAATGCATCGTAAACACGGTCACTAATGACAAATTAGCACAGTGTGGAGTTACCGGTAGACCAGCTTTATTCGCCATCTCGACGACCCTCATAGTTCTATTAATACCACCCAAATATAAAATATCTGGTTGCACTATATCCACTGCTCGCATTTCAATCATTCTCTTCCAGGTTGGCAAATCACAATCTTGTTCTCCACCAGTGACATCAATACTCAAGGAATCAGTAACAATTTTTGTTTGCTCAAGCTCCCAATATGGGCAAGGCTCTTCAAAGTGACTAAAATTATTACCTTCCAGTATATGCCCAATCTCAATCGCGCGTTTTGGTGAATAACAACTATTGGCGTCAATCAGTAATTCAACGTCCAATCCTAGTTCTTTGCGCATAGTTGGGATGATTTCTTCTGTTCTCCCAGGCCATTCGTCTTGGTTTCTTCCAACTTCTGCTCCCGCTCGAACTTTAAAGGCATCAAAGCCTTGACTATCTCGCAGTGATTTTAATCTAATTGCCTCGTCGTAAGGGGTGATATCTCGTCTCATCGATGACCCATATGCTCTTATGCTGCCAGGAGATCCACCTAAAAGCTCAGCGACTGATTTTTCAGAAAGTCGACCACGTAAATCCCATATAGCAGTGTCCACCCCCGCCATAGCTCTACGAAGATAAGATCCTGGAAATTTATGCTCTCTTTCCGTTACAATATCTAATAAATTATCTAATTCATTAATATCTTGACCCATAAAATATGGCGCCACCTGCCTATGCAATATCTGAACCGTAATATCAGAGTGATAAGTGGACACTTGTCCCCATCCATAGGATCCGTCCTCTATTGTAACTTTTACAAAGCCAACAAATTTATTGGAAAAGCTTTCTATCTTTTTGATTTTCATTTTTTCTGACCAACTTTAGATGTATCTCTAATTATCATTGTGGCTGCTTTTTCTGCTACGGCAATAGTTGGACCATTTGTATTCCCAGTTGGAATTGAAGGAAATATAGATGCGTCCACAACTCTAAGTCCATGAACTCCATGTACGCGTAGCTGCTCATCAACGACTGATTGTTTTGGATCACTCCCCATCCTACAAGTGCCACACTGATGGTAAACAGTCCAAGAATTTTTTCGAATAAATTCATCAAATTCTTGATCCCTATTAACATCAGGTCCAGGCGATAGTTCTGATGCAACCACAGATTGAAGGGCAGGAGTTGCTCCAATTTTTCGCATTAATTTCATACCATCACGCATCAACAACCTGTCATGTTCAGTGGACAGGTAATTTCCATACATCTCTGGAGCAGCCAAAGGATCTTTTGATTTAATCCGCACAAAGCCCCTACTCATTGGTTTGCAGGGATTAAATCCCAATAAAAATCCAGGGAAAGGATCTGGGCTCATTAAGGGACGGGTCCCAGTTGGCGCTCTCGTATAACTTAATGGGGAAAAATAAATTTGCGTATCTGGAGATTTAGAAAAGCTCTGTGCTTTGACAAAACCACCACCCTGATTAACGCTCAGTGATAACGGTCCCTTTCTGCGCAAAACATAATTAATTCCTACATTTAATTTCCCAAAAATAGATCCTAAGGTTTGGTTCAAAGTTGGAACTTTTGACTTATAGTAAATACTGGCCCCCATATGATCCTGTAAATTCTCGCCCACATTTGGTGAGTGATTAATTATAGGTATATCAAAGTTTTTTAAGAGTGCTGACGCGCCTATGCCAGACTGTTGAAGCAATTGGGGTGAGTTTATTGCACCACCACAAAGAATAATCTCATTTTGTGCTTTAACAGTATGTAATTCACCATTTTTAATGAATTCAACACTTGTTGCTTTTTTACCTTCAAAGATAACTCTAGTAACATGACTTTTTAAGCTTATCTCTAGATTTGATCGATGTTTAATGGGATGTAGGTAGGCGCGAGATGCAGATGCACGAAAGCCCTTCTTTGTAGTAATTTGGTAAATTGCGGCTCCCTCCATTTCACCTGCATTATAATCGGCATTGAAAGGTATTCCAGCTTGTTCAGCAGCCTTTAAATATGTATTGCATAACGGATGCACATCCTTTGAGATATCCCTAATACTTAATGGGCCTCCTACCCCACGATCAGGATGCTCAGGTCCAGTCCAATCCTCCATTTTTTTAAAGATTGAAGACATATTGTTCCAATCCCAACCAGGTGCAGTTTTTGCCCATTCATTATAATCGTTAGGATGCCCTCGAACATAGACCATTGCGTTGAGTGAACTAGAACCCCCTAATACTTTTCCTCGAGGCCAATACATTTTATTCGCATCTAAATTTTGCTCAGGCTCAGTTTCATACTTCCAGTTAAATCGGGAGTCATAGTAAATCTTGCCATATCCAATAGGCATCCTTATCCAGAAACTTGAGTCATTTCCTCCTGCCTCAAGTATAAGAACCCTATGCTTTTTGTTTTCTGTTAACCGATTTGCCAACACTGACCCAGCTGATCCAGCCCCAACTATAACGTAATCGTATTCTTGCACTAATCTGACCCAACTTTCTTAACCAAATGAAAAAAATTTCTGTTTTAAACAAAGCTAAATAAAAATAAAAATCAATATTAAAATTTCTATTATGATATCTTAACTTGATAATCTTTTTCTACCAAAATAAGAATAAAGGAATTACACATTATTCAAGGAACAGACAGATGCTTACTAAATTTGATGATATTGATAAACCTGAGGCAGATACAAACGATTTAGATGGTTGGATTGTAGTTGAAGGCAAACCAACTATGAAAACGCAAGTTTTACATACTAATAAAGAAGAAACTATGATTTCTGGCATATGGGAAGCCACCCCCGGCACATATCACGCAACATATTCCGCATATGAATTTGTTCATATCATCAAAGGTGTGATTAAAATAACTCCAGATGATGGCACGTCAGCAAGGATCGTAAAAGCAGGAGATACTTTTATAGTGGAATCAAATTTCAAAGGCACATGGGAAATCCAAGAGTCTGTCTTAAAACATTTCGATTTTGTATTATAAAACAAAGCCTTAAAAGATACTATAAATCTTTTTTTCTTCGTTTAGTCGCACTGCCAATTGATCTAGGCTTTGAAAAATCAGTTTTTGGTTGCAGCTGTCCAGTTGGGTTCGTGGTTTGTCCTGTAAATGCTTCAGACCAGGTGCCTAATTTTTGATCCATATCCTTCCAGTCAGTCATTAATTCATTGTCTCTATACATTGCGAATGGTCGCAATGTACTCTCATAATAATCCACCTGCTCATTTGTTCTATACTGTTTGGAATTGTAGCCATTCCAGTGAATTAGCTGCTCCAATGGCCTCCTGTACCTTCGATCCTGAGACGCTATTGGATAGCCAATGGGAATTGTTCCAAATGCAGTCATCCACTCAGGGTAACCCAAAATTTTTGATAAATCTCTATTTGTGGTATCCTCACCACCTCCTGACAACCAAGATGACGTCAATCCTTCCGCAGTAACACCTAACTGTATGTTTTGTATTGCGGCACCTAAGGAACACAGAAAGATTGCTTCGTTATTATCATCATATTCTTTAGCCCACTCCTCAGTGCTAGAATGAGGAAAACAAACCTTCCACCTCGGATCACCTAATACAAGAATAATTGCTACCGTATTTGCTAAATATGTTTTCTTAACAGCGGGAAATCCCTTCGCATGATCTACTAAACGCTGAGCTTGTTCCAAAAACACGCCAGTTACTTTTTCAATCATGACTGGATCATCAACAACAACGAAATCCCAACATTGAACGTTAGCACCAGAGGGAGCCCACCTACCGCAATCGACAATTTTTTTTAAGGATTCCTTTGATACATCTCTCCCAGATTGAAATTTACGCGTACTCCTTCTCTTTTCAATTATTTCGTAAAAAAGCGGTTTTTTATCGTTAGACATATAAATTCCAATTTTTAAATTTAAGGTTTAACTATTTTGATAAAATCTTATCATGAATAATTAAGACATCAAATAATATAAGATTAAATGAAAGGTAAAAAATGACTGATAAAAAACATACAGGAGAATGTTACTGTGGGTCGATACAGTTTGAAGTCAGTGGAGATGCTGTTTTACAAGCAATCTGTCACTGCACATACTGCAGAGGCTGGTCAGCAAGCCCAGTTAACGGAGTAACTGCGTTTCCTGGAGGCGCAATGAGCATAACGAAAGGCAAAGAGCATTTAAAAACTTTTGCCAAAACTGAGGGTCACAATCGGTCTTGGTGTGAAAAATGTGGTGGACATGTATTTTCTGACCACCCCCCACTTGGAATAATTGATGTTTATGCATCTGTTTTAAAAGGATTTGATTGGAAACCTGAAATACATTTGAACTATGAAAATGCTATCATGCCAATGCGAGATGGCCTTCCAAAGTTCAAGGATATGCCAGCAGATCTTGGCGGTAGCGGCGATATGATTGACGAATAAATCAACACTAAACAACATAGGATAAAGCTTTTATTAGCTTTATCCTAATACAGAATTTGAACTTTCGGGATTGACTTTTCTCAAGCGAGAAAAAAATCCTACATTTAATTTTCGCCCTATTTTTTCTAAATTAAACTCGTAAGGCACCGTGTCGTGGTCATTACCAGACTCACAGTAATTTATTAAACCCACCATCATTCTCGCTGCAATGGTAGCATTCTTATATTGATTACCACTTGTTCCACACGCCATGTAAAAACCATTTAAGCTTGATTTGTCATATATTGGTATCCAGTCGTCTGATGCATCATAAAGATCAACTATTCCTTTTCTTCTAGATGGAATGCCAAGTGTTGGCACCCGCTGCGCATATCGATGAACTTGATTATCCCATTGGTCGGTAAATTCGCCATTAAAGTTGCTATCATCGACGAATTCTCTTGGATCACAATCTGGGTCTTCTGACCCAATTAAAATATGCCCTCCATGTTCTGGGCGTACGTAACAGCCAATATCACTATCTGAGATGACAAACCCACTTTTTTCAAAATCAAACCCCAATGGCTGAGGAACGTGGGCAACTTCCTGCCTGAGAGGGCGAGTCTTAATATTCATTTCCGCCTCAACGCCTGCCATTTTATTAATTTTGAAACTAGCAGGCCCAGCTACATTTATGACAATAGAAGAATTAATTACTTCGCCATTGGAAAGTTTAACACCTAAAACTGAGTCATTTTCTTTAATTATATCAGCTACTTCAGAATTAAACTTAAACTGACCCCCATGCGATTTAGCAGCAAACATTAAATTGTGCGCCGATAACTGTGGATCAGTAACATAGCCCCCAGTGGGAAAGAAAACTCCCGTATTGATTTGAGAACCATTTGGCACACCAAATCCATCCTGATCAATTCTCTTTGCTGGTGCGAAACTATCCTGATTATAAATTGGCAGTTTCTCTCTAATAACATTCGAATTCCATTCGTCAAAAGGGATATTCAAAGACGAACATATTGCTTTGTGCTTTTCTAAAAACCCATTTTGCTTTGTCTGCATCACCAGGCAACCACACTCAACAAACTTTGCCATTCCCTGATCATCTTTAACGCCCAGATATTCTGCCCAATTCTTCCAATCAAAGTAGCCCTCATAAGCAAGTGCAGAGCCATCCATAGTAGAGTAGTGTACTCTAATTATTGCACACGAAGCGGATGTTGAGCCAGTACCTGCATCATGATTTTTATCAAGATTTAAGGTTTTAAATCCAGCCTTAGTTAATTCGAAACCCATTGCTGCTCCAATCACACCAGAGCCAATAATAATAACGTCATATTCCATAGATTAACCACTTCACAAATTAATATTTTTTATAAATTATCGTACTATCACTTTAAGAGATTTGGCAACCATGTCGCCGCAAAAGGAAAAGCGATCATTAACAGACCATAAATAATACCAACTCCCACAAATAAAGGCACCTCTTTAAATGCCTTACCTGGGTTTTCTTGAATAACGCTTGCAGAAGTATATATCCCTACACAAACTGGCGGAGTAATCATACCAATTCCAGCAAAAGCTACAAATACAACATATAAATGTAAAATATCTAATTTTAAGGATAAGGCTAATGCCGCAAAAATTGGCACAGTTAAATAAAATACTGGTACAATCTCTATAAACGTCCCCAAGGTTAAGCATATAAGAGCCAACGCCAACCAGAAGAACCATACCCCACCACCAAGGTCCGTAAAATATGAGATGATACTTTGTGGCACTTGCGTATAAGTCAAAACCACACTCAAAAATGTTGCCATTGCAATTATAGAAAATATTACAGCAGTAATCGTTGCCGTTTCTTTAAAACACTTCAGCAAAAGAGAAAAAGTTAATTCGCGATATATTAAGAAACCCATTATTATAGCCCAAACTCCAGCGACTGCTGCAGACTCAGACGGTGTTAATAAACCGGCATAGATACCACCAAGTATTATAACTGGAGTTATCAGTGCAGGAATAGCCTGGATAAAAGCCATTATCTTTTCAGACCTCGTTGCTGGCTTATTACTTTTTATATTTCGGCATTTAATCAGTACTAAAACGATCATTAATAAAAGAAGGATGAGACCAGGCACTATACCAGCAGCAAAAGTTTGCGAAACAGGTACATTAGTTAAAGCACTAAATAATATAGCTGCGTTAGAAGGCGGTATTAATGCCTCTAATAGTGCGGCAGACGCAGCCAAAACTACAACAAAAGGCTTTGGATAACCCTGTTCAATCATCTTAGGCATCATTATTGTTCCAACAGCTGTTATCGCTGCAAGAATTGAACCACAAAAAGCAGCAAAAAAGCCCATTGCGATCACCATCGCTATCCCCAAACCTCCTGGCCAATGACCTACCAATGCTGTTGCAAAACCAACCAACCTTGAGGCTGCACCTCCTCGCAACATTGCCATGCCAGCAAATATAAAAAGTGGCACTGCTATCAACACATGTTTAGTTAAGGCACCAAATGAAACCTGTATCAACGTGGACCACGGCAAACCAAGTCCCCAGATAGCCGCAGCTGAACTACCCAAGCCAAAAACTAAGAAGATTGGCACAGAGCAAAGTAAAAGTACGAGAGAAATAATAACTGCTAATAAATACATTTTATTTTGTTTTCTCTTTTTTTTGTATTAAGTTTTTCAAATCTGTCAATATTAGCTCAAAGGAAAACAGACCTAAAATCGCAAAACCTGTAGGAAACGCTAAATACATCCACCAAATAGGAATTTCGATTTCCAACTCCATTATTTGACCAAGCTTAAAATACAACAAAGTAGCGTCTAAACCTGCTTTAAAAAATACTATCGATGCCAATAATGCAATCACATTAGAAAAGAGACTAAGCCAATTAAGATTTTCATCACTTATCAACGCAGGAAGGAAATCAACTTTTATGTGTTGAGCGTTTTTTAATAAAGGACCCAATAAAGGGAATACCAGCCAACTGACTAGAACTGGTGGCAACTCAATAAACCAATCATATCCATTACCAGAAATATATCTAGTTATCGCACTAAGTGCTAATGCAGAAACCATAATTGCTATAATAGCCATCGCAATCATATGAGCAAAATGTCCAATCAAGACATTTATAGATCGCAATGGCTTAAGAAAAAATGAAATCATTCAATTCATTAATATTTTAAAAATATCAAATTTCATCTTTAATTTTCAACAAATGATTCAGCAGCTTTTAAAGCATCTGCATCAAAAAGATGTGCCATAGCTGGCATAACTTTTTCAGTCATCAACTTATCAAATTTTGCTTTTTCCTCACCACTTAATTCAGTTACAATACCTCCACGAGCAATGAATTTAGTTAGAGTACTCTCACCCGCATCTAAGATTGTATTGGTAGATACACTGCCAATTTCTTGCCCCACTTCCATTACAAGTTCTTGTAAATCTGCAGGTAAGCTATCAAACCAAGATTGGTTCGCCATTATGTAAGCATCAGCAAAATATTGATATGGTTTTTGAGCAAACTTAAGATTTTCCCACCAGCTGTAAGCCTCAATACTTCCCGGAGGGCTGTTTATTGTATCTATCATTCCTGTCTGTAAGGCCGTGTAAACTTCTCCAGTAGGAAGTGAAACTCTATTAGCTCCAAATGCATCCCACATTGGCTCTTCACTCTTAAGTAGCCTTCTAGCTTTCAGCCCTTTCATTGCATCAACGCCCGTTAGTTCCCTTTTACTACTAAAAGTCATCACAGGGCCAACAGGATTATACATAATTAACTTAGAATTGGTCTTGGTTGTGAGGTCATCCCAAATTTTCTTACCCATATCAGATTCTAGGAAAAATGCTCTTTGTTGATCATAAGAATTAAATAATCCTGGGTAAGATGCTACATTGAAGTTTTTATTTATAGATGGAAAGCTAACGACACCAACTACACCACCAAGCTCTACGGCACCTGATGTTATTGCACCCATCACTTCCCTAATTCCAAATAATTGCTTGGAAGGGTAAAATTCTATCCTTAATCTTCCATCAGATCTCTTAGTCACCTCATCCGCAAACATTTGTGCATGAATTGCGCTTTGGTGTGTTGGGCTCCAATGGCCCGACATTCTAGCAACAATTTCTTCTGATATTGCAGAACTTGATAAGGAGGCGAAAACTCCTATCGTAGCAATAAATCCAATTGCTTTTCTTAAATTAATTTTTGACATTTATATCTCCCCAATTTTTATACCAAAACATTACATGGTATTTTCTAATTTAAATAGTTACCAAGCGTCACTCTAAAAAACCACAAGTAACTTTTGACTGAATAATTAAAATCAAAATTTAATTTAGTATTATATAAATAATGAAATTTCTTCTTTTAACCTAACCATCAAGTTAGTTAATGCGACCCGTTGAGCTGGATCAATGAGTTTTCCAACTCCGTCAAATGCTTTATCTGAGAAGGGGACAATAAAGGCTCCACCTTGTAACGTTCTAGTATTAAAGCTACCCAATGCATGCTTCATTGTTATTTGCGACACTTCTCCACCTGACCTTCCTGCAGTAGAGACTAAAGCTATTGGCTTTCCAGCAAGTGGTTGTGGCTTATTGCGGCTAATCCAATCTAAAGCATTTTTTAAAACGCCAGGGATCATTTTATTGTACTCAGGAGTAGCTATAATTAGGGCATCGCATTTTTTAATTTGATTTACTAACTTAACAACTCCAACAGGTAAGCCGATTTTATCCTCTAAATCCCCGTTATAAAGAGGTAAATCTAAATTGGCGAATTCATAAGAACACTCACCAAAAACCTCTATAGCCTCTCTTAATAAAGCTGTATTATTTGATTTAATTCTCAAAGATCCTGAAATTGCTAGTATATTTGGCTTACTCATTAAATAATCCTTTTATTTAATTAACCGTAATTTAAATAATTATTAGAAAATTTTATCTCAATTTCTTATTTTAGGCATTAATATAAACTCCCAGGGAGATGGAAAGTCGCCAACTGGAACCTCTATTACTGTTGGCCCACCTGATGCAAAACTATCTCTTAGGCAATGACGCAATTCGGTAGGAGTTTTTGCTCTTAAACCTTTAACACCAAAGCTTTCAGCTAATTTTGCAAAATCAGGACTCTTTAAATCAGAAGCTATTGGTCGATTATTATATTTTTCAATTTGAAACCGCCTAACATTACCAAATGCATTATCATTGAATATTATCGATGTAATTGGAATTTTGTGGCGGGCAGCCGTGGCGAGTTCACTGATAGTATATAAAGCACCACCATCACCTGAAATAGAAACAACAGGCACATCTCTACGTGCGTGCGCCGCACCCATAGCAGATGCAATACCCCACCCTAAAGTTCCTTGGTAACCAGTAGAGAGAAACGTTCGAGGCTTATAACTAGGAAAAGCAAACCTAGACACATAACCAACTTGCGTTAGTTCATCCACAAAAATTCCGTCTCTTGGTAACTCCGCACGAATAGCGGACAACCAAGCGAGTTGTGGGGCCAGTTTTTCATCAAACATTTTACTATATCTTAACTTAACTTCATTTATAGTTTTCAGCCAATCATTACGGTATTCTTCTTTTCCCTCTATACTCCTAAGCAATAATGGGAGCGCATCTTTGAGATCAGCGTTAATACCCAATTCAGGTTCATTAATTCTACCAATTTCATCTTGATCAATATCAATATGAATTATCTTCATTTGATCATCTACGCCCCATTGCATCTGGGCTGTTTGACATCTGGTACCAAGTGCCAACACAACATCACAATGGCCCCAAAGTTCACGGCCAGCCGGCAGAGTGACACTAAGTTGGCTAGATCCATCAACGATCCCATGGCCATTTCTAAATGCAATTACTGGCGCAGAAAGACTAGATGAAAGATTGTTAATCTCAATACTAAAATTTTGAGCACCACCACCAACGACAATCACGGGCCGTTTAGAAGAGTTTAAAATACTAGCAGCCTCTTCAATACGATCAGTATTTACATTGGGACCCTGATCTGGGTGACCTATTAAATTGTCAGAAACTTTCTCCACATGAGAGTTCCAAATATTAACAGGCACCTCCACACCAACTGGTCTTGGACGACCAGATTGCAAAGTAGAGAATGCACTTGTTAATATTTTTGAGGCACTTTCAGCATTTTCTATTCTATCGGCTTTTTTTGTTAAACTTTTTAAGATTGACAATTGATCAGGTATCTCATGAAGAAGCCCAAAACCTTTTCCTATCGCACCGAGTGGGATCTGGCCAATAAGCGCCAACACTGGCGCATTAACAGCATATGCTGTTGATAGTGCAGCCGTTGAATTTAAAAACCCTGGTCCTGGAACAATGGAAAATACCTGTGGCTTTCCTGTAGCCATCGCAGCACCCAAGGCCATATATGCGGCCCCTTGCTCATGCCTCGTGTGAATTGGCTTTATTTTGTCCGTATTGTCATAAAGAACATTAAAAAAATCGTCATTCTGCACACCAGGAAGGCAGTACAATTGGTCTATTTTATTAGCTATCAATGTCTTGACAGCAATTTCTCCAACAGTAATTGACATATTTATCTCTTTTTTTAGGAAATTATTTCACGCACCGCTACAGCAAAACTTGCTATATCTTGGGATCTTAAACCAGCTATATTAATTCTGCCGTCATCCACAATGTAAATTGCTTTTTCATCTTTTAAACGCAAAATCTCATCTTTGGACAACCCAATTATAGAGAACATCCCTGACTGCTCCGCCAAAAAATCAAATCGAGATGAGTTGGTTTGATTTCTCAATTCCAAGCTTAAATCATTTCGAATTTTCTTAACTCTGTTACGCATCTCATCCAACTCACTTAACCATAATGTTTTTAACTTTGTATCGGATAAAATAGTTCTTACAACGGCAGCACCATGATCTGGTGGCATTGAATAATTAGTTCCTGCCAGATTTTTTAACTTCCCACCAAGAGCCTTACTAACTTTCTCACTTTTAGACATAGTTATAGCAATACCTGCTCTATCACGGTAAATTGCAAAGTTTTTAGAGCTTGAAGACGCTATTAATAATTCAGGCAAGGCACTTAGTAATTTTCTCACTCCATAGGCATCTTCCTCTAATCCAGCACCAAAGCCTTGATATGCAATATCTACCAATGGCAAGAAACCAACTTTAAGAGCCAATTCAGAAATAATATCCCATTGTGCATTTGAAAAATTTGCGCCAGTTGGATTGTGGCAACAGCCGTGCATCAAGACTACGTCACCTGCTGGAATATTAGATAAATCTTTTAATGTTAAATCAAAATCAATGCTTTGAGTCTTTGGGTTGAAATAACGATAGTAATCAGACCGAAGGCCCGCAGCCTTTATGGTTGGAGGGTGGTTGTCCCAAGTTGGGGAAGGTAACCAAATAGTAGAGTTTGGAGAAACATCAAAAACTAAATCATAAAGAACTCGCAATGCCGTACTACCACCTGGTGTTTGAATCGCATTTATTCTTTTTCGATCTATTTGCTCTCCAATCACTAGGCTCGAAGCTAAATCGCAAAAAACCAGATCTCCCGCCAATCCTATATAGGCTTTTGTTTTTTGCTGTTCTACGAGAATAACTTCCGCTTTTTTTACAGACTTTAATATCGGCGTAATACCTGTTTCATCTTTATAGACGCCAATTCCCAGATCCATTTTATTGATCCGAGGGTCCGCTGAAAAGTCTTGTAATAATTGCAAGATTTTTGGTGCCTTGGCAGCAGGTATTTCATCAAATAAATTCATTATATTTATGACATCTCACAATATTAATTTCCATGCAATATGATTTTTCGCTTGCATAAAATACAAACTATCACGAAGTTCACAAATGAAAAAATAAATACTTTAATTAAAAATAAATAAAAGTCAAAAAATCATATTTAATTATCATATATTATCTATAAAATATCTTTAAAATTAAATATATATTGAGTAAAATTAGAATAAATGAAAAATTATTTTTTTATACTATTTGCTGCTGGGGCCATACAATCTGTTGTGTTTGGTGGCAGGCAAACTATCCCATTGTCCATAGAAGGCATAAATCTTGCTTCTACCGTTAATTATCTAGAAATAAGTTTTGCTTTTGCAGTTGGTCAATTAATTAGCGGTGCAGTAACCCCACTAGGCGGTATGATTTCTGACAAATATGGATCTGGGAAAACTCTTCTTCTAGGAATAGTTATCTCTACACTAGGATGCTTTCTTATCCCTTTCTCCACCACTCCCTTGATGTTAGTACTCTCGATAGGGATCTTATCTGCCGGGGGATCTGGAATAGCTGGATTACCAGTGATAATGTCAGCAGTTAATAAACTAGTGCCCCCAGAGAAATCAGGAATGGCTTTTGGCTTTGTTAATGCGGGTGGCTCTGTTGGGCAGTTTCTATTTGCTCCCCTAGCAGGGTTGATGATAATTAACTACGGGTGGCAGGCAAGTATATTTACGATTTGCGCACTACTTTTAATGATATTACCACTGGTTTGGATTCTGAGACACCAGCCAGAAAAAAAGAAAAAAATCCAGGCTGGTGATAATTTGACTTTATCAAAAGCTTTGTCATTAGCCTTTAATACTCCAAGTTATATCTTATTAATATCTGGCTTTTTTGTCTGTGGTTTTCATGTAGCCTTTATCATAACACACATGCCTGGTGTCATTGTTGCATGCGGCTTAAGTGTAAATGTTACGGGATGGTCTTTAGCAGTTATTGGATTTTTCAATATTTTAGGCAGCCTTTACGCTGGTTGGCACATCTCTAAGCGCAGCATGAAAATATTTTTGTCATATATATACGGAGCACGTGCAATAATAGTAATTTTATTTCTACTTAGCCCAAAAGATGTTACTTCAATAATGTTTTTTTCAGCTGCTCTTGGATTTACCTATCTCTCCACAGTTCCGGCAACGGCAGCATTAGTTGGTAAAATGTTTGGGCCAAAGTATCTAGCCACTTTATTTGGGATTACGCTATTCTCCCATAATATTGGTGCGTTTTTTGGAGCATACTTAGGAGGTTATTTCTTCCAGATGACTGGCGAATACACAATAGTGTGGCTAATCGACATTGGTTTGGCCATTTTTGCTGCATTAATTCATTTACCTATAAAAGAAAAATCTGCTCTTCCAGTTGGTGCATAGCTGGTCTAACATTTTTGAAAACAATCAAAACAATTTACTAGTTGAATTTAAGTAAGAAATAGTATCATTTTTCTTAAGGGGGATTTGGCATGCTGCAAAAACAGAAGTTCAACATAACTGATATTTATGTACCAGTAAAAAGAATTAAACTACTGGAAGAATCCAAGGTTACAGAATTAGCTGAAGGAATATTAAATGGGGAAGATATTGTACCAATAAGAGTAAGAGCTGATGGTAAGCGTTTCGTTCTAATTAAAGGAATGCACACATTAGAGGCTCTTAGAGCCCTAGGTGAAGAACAAATTGAAGGATACTTAGTAAGAGCGCAGTTGCATTGAGAACTTTAAATAACATGTTAATTATACTATAAATTTTAAGGAAATTAAATGAAAATTCTTGTTGTACTTTGTCACCCAAGATCAGATTCATTGACAGGCAAAGTAGCAGAGGCATTTTCAAACGGAGCAAGATTAAATGGACATACAATTGAGTTTGTTGACCTCTATAAGGAGCAGTTTAATCCAGTTTTGCAGATCAAAGATGAACCAAACGATGGTAACCTAATTAATTATTCTGAAGAAGTACAAATAGAGTTCAATCGACTAAATAGTAATGATGCTGTTGTAATGATTTTTCCACTTTGGTGGTGGTCAATGCCAGCTATGTTAAAGGGCTGGATAGATAGAGTTTGGAACTATGGATTAACATATGGAGAGGCAACGCATAACTTAAAAAAGGCTATGATGATCAGTTTAGCAGCCCATACTAAAGAAGAACTTGAGAAAAGAAATTATTACAATGCGATTGAGACGAGCTTAAACATTGGTATTTTAAATTATAATGACATTGTTGACAGAGAGTTAGTGATCCTTGGCGGCACCAAATTAGGTGAGGAACATTGCGCCAAACATATCGAATTAGCCTATAATAAAGGCTGTTCTTTCTGAAACATTAACGTTAACTATTATCCAATAAAATTTACAAGGATCTTAAAATGACTATTACACGCCTCCAAACAAATGACAGAATGAGCCAATGTGTTATTCATAATGAAACCGTTTACTTAGCTGGACAAGTCGCACTCTCCGCACCAGGCGAAAGTGTTGAAAACCAAACAAAAGCAATTTTAAACCAGATAGACCAACTACTAAAGAATGCTGGAACTGATAAATCAAAAGCTTTATCAGCTACAATTTGGTTGTGCAGCATGAATGATTTTGCAGAAATGAATGCAGTTTGGGATGCTTGGGCCATCGGTGGAAATGCGCCAACAAGAGCATGCGTTGAGTCACCAAAGCTAGCGACACCAGATTATACAGTGGAAATAGGAATAATAGCAGCCCTATAATAGGAAAGTTGTTTTGATTCAAAAATTAAATAATATTTAGGTAATTTTAATGAATGCGACCGATGTAAACACAAACCTAACTAAAAACACAATTTTAATTGAAAATATACCTTTTAATACAGAAAAAATGATTGGTAAACGTGCTAGAATTGGTGTCGTTGTATTAGCCACAGACTACACTATTGAGCATGAGTTACGACAAATAATAACATTGCCTGGAGTGGATTTTTATCACGCCCGGATAGCTAATTCTACCAAAATTACACCAGAAACTTTAGCTGCAATGAAACCTTTAATAAAGAAAACAGCAGATTTAATATTACCCGGTGATGAACTTGATGTAATAGCTTACGGGTGCACCTCAGCCTCAATTGTATTAGGTGACGAAACCGTAGCTGATCTACTAAATGCAGCAAAGCCAACTGCTAAAACTACTAATCCAGCTTTTGCCGCAGGCGCAGCATTTAAAGCCTTGGGTGTTAAAAGAATTGCAATTTTGACACCCTATGAAAAAAGCGTCAATGAATTAGTCCAAAAGTCTATTGAAGCAAAAGGTTTCACAGTTCCTGTTTTTGGATCTTTTAATGAAAATCACGACCCTACAGTTGCAGCAATAAATAAAAGCAGTTTATTGAATGCAATTAAAAAACTACTATCAGTGGCTGATTTTGATGCCGTTTTCGTGTCTTGTACGTCTGTGAAATTAGCAGAATCGATTGCAGAAATAGAAGGTGATATAGGAATACCAGTAACTTCCTCAAACCACGCACTTGCATGGCATTGCCTCAGATTGTCTGGAATTAATGATAAAATTCCAAATAATGGGAAATTATTTGAATGCACATTATAAAATAGATTACTTAAATTAAAAACAATCCTAAATAGGAGTTAAAATGGCTATATCCGGTGGTTGCTACTGTAAAGAGCTACGATATCTTTCAACAGGAGATATTCAAGCGTCAATTCAATGTCATTGCAGAGAATGCCAATATATCACAGGTGGAAATGCAAATACTTTAGTTACTGTACCAGCGGAAACATTCGAATTCACAAAGGGAACCCCAAAAAGCTTTGAACGAACAGATATAATGGCTCCAGTAAAAAGGTTTTTTTGTGAAACATGCGGTACGGCTATCGGAACAAAATCACCTAAACGCCCAGGTTCAATGATATTAAAAGTTGGTACTTTTGATGACCCTTCAATTTTCAAACCCGAAACAGCAATTTTCACAATTGACAAACAAAACTTTCATTATATTGCCGATGATGTAATCCAATTTAAAAAACGCCCCTAATATTTTAAAATCATAGTTTTGAAATATCTATTTCAGCTGAAGGAAGTTCCCAATTTTCAACTTCAGCCTCTTTGGTCCACTGAGCTAAGGGTGGGAAATTACGTAAAGTATTGCAATAAACTTTAATATCATTTGGAACTTCAATATCATAAGTAATAAATCTGTTAACTAAATGGGCGGACATCGCATCTGCTATCGTAAAATTATTAAACAAAAACCCATTTGTTCCACCAAATTCTTTTAATAAATTGTGCCATCTATTGATTAAATAAGTAATGCTTTCCTGTACATCTTCTTTTGGCACCACCCGTTCAGTTCGCCGTCTGACGTTAGTATCCAGTGCATATATTATGTGCCTTGGTGCCCCTGGAAAAGCACCACCTGTTGCATGCATTTCAGCCGCAAATGTGCGCGCATTTGCTCGAGCATTCATATCTTCTGGCCATAATTTATATGAAGGATATAAATCTGCAATATATTCACAAATTGCAAGAGAATCCCATATTTTTAAACCATTATGATGAAAAGCAGGTACACGCCCAGTCAAGGAAAATTCAAGCATTTGGGCTCTCGTATCAGGTTGACCAAACTTAATAAGTTTTTCTTCAAATGGCATATTTACTGCCTTCAAGCAGAGCCAAGGAGCCAACGGCCACAAACTATAATTCTTATCAGCTATTACCAAAATTGTTTTTTTCATTAAAGCGTCCAATAATTATTTAAATTAAAAAATTTCATTTTTTTACCTTTGCAAACAACCAAACAATTCAGAAACTGAAGTAAACATTGGAGAATGACTAAAGGAGGACTTACTCAACTTAAAATTTGGAAAAGTTGATATCATATAAGTTATGACCTCTTCAATTTCAATTGTTACAGCAAAACGCCCTATGCAAGAGAAAATACCACCTCCGAAATTTAGATGCCCTGGTTTATCTGGTCTATAAATGTCGAAATTGCCTGGGTTTGGAAAATAATTAGGGTTCCAGTGAGCTGCGCCAATATTAGGGAAAACCGCCTCTCCTTTTGGTATTAAGTATCCCTCCAGCTTCACGTCTTCTAGTGACTCTCTTGAGGTTGATAATGACCTCGGGTGATACCTCATAACCTCTCTCAAAGCTTGTGGAACAAGTTTGGGGTTCTGACTTAATAACTTCCAAAGCTCAGGGCGAGATGCTAACTCAATCACAGCGATTGCTATTTGATGCGAAGAATTATCTGTATTTGCTTCAGCCAATTTAACTACCCAATTTCGCAATTCATCATTGCTAAGATCGCCGTCATCTGTCGCCCTAATTAAATCAGAAAGTAAATTATCTCCTAGATTTTTTCGTGTCGCCTCAATTCGTTTGTCTACAAATTTTAAAAGATTTTCAAACCCAGCAGACACTTCTTGAGATTTTTTTGGATCTCGTGTGTGGACTTGTTGCACAATGTGCGATGTTTCAGAAACAAAATCGGCATCATCTAAGGGGGCATTGATCCAATAACAATAAACCCTTGATGGTATTTTATCACATAAATAACTTATTAAATCTACTTCAGAGCCTTCTGGTATTTCATCAAATGTTTGCTTCACTACATGTTTAATATCTATTCTAAACCTTTCAGATCCACTAGGGCCCATCAACTTAGTTAAAGGAATACGTAATCTTCGACGTGTTTCCCCTCTGTCATGAAAAGAAATAGAATTTTGCTTGTAACTTAGAGCTGGTCCTTCCTTAAGGCCTAAAACACGCATTAATTTTGGATGCCCTGTTCCAAACCTTCTGTCTAGTATAGCATCCCTACACAAATCATAATCAAGTATTTCTATACCTCTTTCACTTCGGGCAACCTTTATTTTACTTGCTAACTTAGCAAGTGTTTCCAGCGGCTGATTAAGGTATTCTTCTGAATTGAAGTCAATTTCAGGAAGATCATTCATCGTCAACATTTTAGATAAATCCTCTAATTACACTCAAAAGAAAGTCGATCATCAAGATACTAATAAAACTATCAAAATCGTCAACAAGAATGGTTACAAATAAAAATTAAAATATGGTTGATAATTACCATTTATTAACTTTAACTAAGGTTATGAATATCGCCGTATTATAATATAAATACGCCGTGGCCAGAATAATAATTCTTGTTTAAGTAGAAAATAATGTCATGAATAGAAATATTAAAATTGTTATAGTTCCAGGCTTTTCATATTTGTCACTTGGGTCAATGTTAGAACCTTTGCAGACCTTAAAAAACCTTTATCGTGATCTTGTCCTGGACATAGAGCTAATCTCTATTACAGATGATGCTATTCATTCAAAACCTGGTATTTCAATACGATGTGATACGTCGTTTCAGGATTGCCTTAAGGATTTAACAAAGACTTCAAAAACTACAGCAGTATTTTTATGTTGTGGGTTAAAAACACCTTTTGATATGCAAAGTTCTTTGAAAAAAGTATTACGTCTTTGTGATTTAAAAAATATTCCAATATTTGGCGTTGGTGCTGCTGGTTGGAAAATGGCAGATGCAGGAATACTCGCAAATGGAACAGGGACTGTCCACTGGACAACATTGGCAGCATTTAGGGAAAGAAACCAAAATATAGATGTTAAAGATGCATTATTCATAACATCAGAGCGAGCTACAAGTAGCCCAGGTGAGGCAGCAACCCTAGACATGATGATAGATTATATAAAGAGCGAATTTTCTTTAGAGTATGCAGAACGTGTTTGTGATCACTTAATGATTACCTACACAAGGAATGGAGATCTTGAGCAACCAAAAAGTACTGCACAACGCCTACGTGATGTCCCAAAGAGCCTGCAGAAAGTAATCGCTCTAATGGAGGATAATTTAGAGGAACCTCTAACTCTGAAGAAAATTTCTCATCAAGCTGGTTTATCCTTAAGACAAATTGAAAGGCTTTTTTCCTCACACTTATCTATATCACCTAAAAAATATTACCTTAAAAGAAGATTAATGCATGCTAGACAATTAATCGAACAAACCTCTCTCTCAATTCTAGAAGTTTCAATAGTAAGTGGATTTTCAAGTCGACAAATATTTTCAAAATATTATAAATTGGAATATGGCTTTACTCCATCACAAACCCGCCAATCACCTTAGTTTTGAAAAATGTATTTTGAATATCCAAACTTGATTAAATCAATTAACTGTGATCTCAGTATGATAACGAAAAGTAGGAATTAATATGTCATATGAAGTAAGAACTCCCATTACACAGGCAATGAGCGAAGGTGCCCTAACCCGCAGGGAGCTCAAGCAATTGATGACTAGATCAAATACCCCAGCTTTTATAAGATTAATTATTTGGGTCTGCCTTTTATCATTTTCCAGTTTTCTAATTTGGCTATCAATCAACTCATGGTGGTTAGTACCTTCAATGTTTTTACAAGGTGTTATCCTAGTACATCATTTCTCTCTGCAGCATGAGTGCTGTCATTACACAGCCTTCAAAACAAGAAAATTAAATGATATTTTTGGATACATTTGTGGTTTTTCTATAATGCTACCAAATCAACATTTCCGCTATGAGCATTGTGATCATCACACATATACCCAGCTTAAAGGTAAAGATCCTGAATTAATAGAATTACCAATCTCAGTACACAAGTATCTTTGGTATATTTCTGCATTCCCGTATTGGAAAAATAAATTTTCAGAAATTTTTCGTCACCTTAAGGGGCAATTTAGTGAAGAAGAGCTTCGCTTTATTCCAAAACAAGAAAAAAAGACAATACTTAGAGAAGCACGGATAATGGTTTTTTTATACATATTAATCTTAAGTATCTGTATTTTCTATAATATTTGGGCGCCACTTTGGTATTGGTGGCTACCAGTAATGCTAGGTGAACCGGTAATGAGAGCTATACGTTTAACAGAACACGTAGGCAGACCAAATACAGATGATTTAAAGGAAAACACTCGAAGTAGTCTCGTATCACTACCTATGCAATTTTTATCATGGAACATGAACTATCATGCGGAACACCACTACGCCTCATCAATTCCTTTTCATGCACTTCCTAAATTACATAAGAAACTTAAAGGCTTCGTATATGTTGAAAAACGGGGGTATTTTGGCGCTCATGTTGATATAATATCACAATTAATTGGAAAAGCTCCTAGAAGCGATCGATTATAAAATATATGAAAATTCGTGAATGGAAAAACTTAATCAAGCTTAATAAAATAGAAAAAGGTGACGTTACAAATGCAACATTAGGCACCAGAGATTTGGCTGTTTATGATGCAAAAGCTGGTATATTTGTTAGTATGTCAAGATGTACACACGGTGCTGCGAATTTATGTGATGGTTATTTTGATGGGACATATATAGAATGCCCTCTCCATCAAGGTCTATTTGATGTCAGAACAGGCGAAGCCAAGGCAGTTCCAGCAAGAGTAGCCCTCAAAATGATAAAAAGTAGGGTCAAGGATGGAATGATTCAAATTTATATTTAAAGCGCCTTAGTATTTAACCAAAGCCCTCCAATTTCTATTCTACCAACCCGGTAAGCAATTATTAAAGATAAAACTCCCCCTAGAATAACACTTACCGATGCTCCTAACCAGACACCCAAAATACCAAAATTATAAACACTAATAAAAACCCAAATAAAGAAAGCAATTCCAAACCCTTGCCGAAAGAGGCCCACAAAAAAAACTCCATATGGGCGTTTCACAGCTTGCAAAAAAGAGTTTATCGAAAAAATTAAAGCGTAAACTGGTAAAATTAGGCCATCTATTCTTAAATAAATTACTCCTATATTTATTACATCCTCATTCTTTGTGAATAAACTAATAACACTTTCACCAAATACCCAAATAATTGGATAGGATATAACCATAGATCCAATAGCTACTTTCAAACAGAGATTAAATGATTGACGAACTCGATCATATTTATTTGCTCCAAAATTTTGGGCCGCCAGCGGTAATAGAGCATGTGTCATTCCAAGAACGGGTAACAGAATTAATTGTTCCAAGCGCATTGCAACACTGTGGCCTGCAATTGCTTGAGATCCAAAATCTTTGAGTGCATATTGCATTACCAAAACACCAATTATTATCATTTGAAACGACAAACTTGGAGGTAACATTTGGATAAATATTTCCTTTAATACTTTATAATTAATTCTTAAAATCTCAAAAGAAAAATTTATTTTAATGCTAGCGTTTACCAGTTTATAAAGCATAAATATCATAACAAAATATTGACTAAAAATTGTAGATAATGCAATTCCATCAAAGCCTAGTCCAGACCAAAACCCTGGAATACCAAATATCAGCAAGGGGTTTAAAAAAAGATTTAATAAAAAAGCGATTATTAATGCACGTTGCATTGAAACAGCATCTCCCTGAGCTTGGAGAATGCCATTGCAGGTATATGCAATTAAAAATGCCGGAAGAGCAATCAATAAGAGAAAATAGTAACGCAATCCAAAATCTTGATAAGCACCTGATTCAGATATTAAACCTAAAGTAAAAGGGCCCAATACTAACCCAAAAATTATCAACGTTATTGAAATAAATAAGGCGAATAGAATCCCAATAATAGTTAATTCTTCTAATGTTTTATTATCTTTTCTACCAATGGCATTTCCTACCAAGCTGGCCATTGCACCATTCAATCCAAATCCAAAAGAGACTAAAAAGAAAAAAGTAAGATACCCAATTGCCATTCCTGCCTGTGATTCTGTTGACAATCTACCTGCAAAATAAATATCAACAATGTTGTATAATGTATGAAAAAGCATGCCAGTTGCAGCAGGAATAGCTAATCTTCGTAAATGATTGGATACGGAACCCGTGGTTAAGTCAGTATTATTCTCATTTGACATTGAGCTTTCACTTATTTTTTCAAAGCTTCATCTGCCTGAATTTCACGATTAAGCATTCGTCTGAATTGCTTAGCTCCTGCATCTAGACCAAGATCAATATTGGGGGTTACAGGGTCTTTCATTCCAGCATGCACATATTCCAAAACGCTTCTATCCTCTTCAAACGCCATTAAAGCACCCGCATTCATTTTGTCAGAAATTGCCTTATCATCTGGATCAGTGTTTCGATGCTGGAACCAAAAATACCTTGTGTTATCTTCATCAATTGGTGTCATGAAATTGTAGGAAATATTTATATATGTTAATTCAACGTTTGGCTTACCAACTCCCCCAGTGCCTTCCGGAGTATAAATTGATTTATTTAAAGCAATTGCTGGCATACACATCTCGTAATGCTGCAAGCGGTCACAATTACCCTCAAACTTAACAAGATCTGCATAATAAGGTGAAGGAGCATTTCCATTTATCCAACGAGAAACCACTACACCTCTTTCGGTTTTCTGTACCTCAAGAGGTTCATCATCAGTCCCAGCTCCTGCGAAAGAAGATACATGAACCCAAGCTACGTGGCTTGGATCTAGTAAATTATCACAAACCCAAAGATAATTACATTTTATATCCAGCACACCACCGTCAGTATAGCCCCAAGTTGGGTTTTCAAAATTTTCTATTGGAAATATCAAATCTGTATCTGCCAACTCAGGATCTCCCATCCAAATCCATAGCAATCTATACCGATCAACAATTGGATATGATTTGACAACTGCTCTTCTGGGAATTTGATCTGGTTGGGTTGGCGCGTCTGCACACACTCCTTTGGGGTTGAAAGTTAAGCCGTGGTAAGCACAGATAATATTGTCACCACTAAGAGTTCCTTCAGAAAGAGGCATTTTTCTATGAGGGCATGCGTTTTCTAGTGCTGCTGGACTTCCATCTTCACGACGATAAACAACAATTTTCTCACCTAAAAATTTTTCAGGTTTAAGGTTCCTATCATAATCTTTACTCCATCCAGCCACATACCAGCAATTCTTCAAATACATTTTGCATCCTACAATTATAAAACCGAACTATTTAGTTCTCTTTGTTATTCTCTAACCTTCTAAACAAGACCGATAACCCATAGCAAATTATAAAATAAAATGCTGCAGTGGTTAACCAAGCTTCAAACACCAGTCGTGTGGATGAAACCAACGCCTGCGTCTTATAAGTAAGTTCCTGTACAGATATCAATGAAATTATTGAACTATCTTTTATTAAGGTAATAAATTGATTAGCCATTGGAGGCATTATTTTTCTCATCGCTTGAGGTAAAACTATATACCTTAACTCCTGAAAACTTCCCATCCCAATAGATCTTGCAGCTTCTCGTTGGCCTCGATCCACAGATTCAATTCCTGCACGAACAATCTCCCCAACAAATGCGCTCTCGAAAAGAGCTAAAACAATAATACCTGAAATTAAAGATGGGAACCGGCGCATATCACCAAAGATAAACTCCCAAAACTGATTATTTTCTTGTTTTGCTATCTTGTAAGACCACGCCTCAATATTTAGGGCCTGAATAAACTGTTCTGCTAGAAAAAAATAAAATATAAAGATTATTACCAAAGGAGGAATATTTCTGAGAATTTCTAAATATGTTCGAGCTAACATTCTTATCGCAAGGTTTTTTGAGCAACGTGCTATACCAAGAAAAACTCCTAATATAATTGCTAAAATACTGGCAACAATGCATATCCGGATCGTATTAAATAGACCAATCAGAAGTAGATTAATAATCCACTTCTCCTTACCAGTGTGATATTTTACTATATAGTTAGGTATCTTTTCCCAACGCCAATGGTATTTAAGATTTCCACCCATTTGCAAAAACACATAGGCAAAAAAACCCAACACCACAGCCAATATGACAATGTCTAGCCAATGTAATCTTAAAAAAAATTTTTTCACGTTTTCTTCCAATTAAATTGTAGAGGGATTACTCCCTCTACAATTGATCTTCTATTGATCGACTTGATCAGCCCAGTCATTTCCTCTGAACCAATAATCATGAGTCTCTTTTAGCCAGCCGTTATTATGATGTCTTCGAATCCAACTATTGAAGTAAAACATCGCATCTGGATCAGATTTCCTCATTCCAAAACCCTCACCACCAGCATCAAATGCCATATCAAAAGGAACACTTAAAGTTTCAGGATGTCTACGTGCATCACGTGAAGGACCAGGCTCTGAAGCCATAGTAGCGTGAGCATTCCCGTTTAACACTTCCTGAACATTTACACCTTCGTCTTCAAATTTAAGCAAATTTGCTTTTGGAAATTTAGTAGCTATGTACGTGCATGGTGTGGAACCTCTACGACATGAGAAAGTTATATCTTCACTATTATAATCCTCTAGAGACATTCCTTCAGTCATTGATGTATTTGCAAGAATTGTTAAGCCAGAGAACGCATACGGTACAGAAAAGTTAACAGTTAAGTTTCTAGCAGGTGTTACAGTCATACCACTAATAATAACGTCCATCTTTCCTGCAACTAACGCAGGAATAATACCAGCCCACTTTGTTGGGATGAATTCAACTTCAACTCCCATATCAGCAGCAAGTTTTCTACCAACTTCAGGCTCAAAACCAATAATTTCACCATTAGTGTCTCTCATTGACCAAGGTACAAAAAAATCCAAACCAATTTTAATTACGCCCCGTTTTTTGATGGTTTCAATTACACTTTCAGAGCCTAACGTTTGACTAGTCGAGGCGGCAAAAGTTGGTTGGGATACTCCAACAGCCATTACAGCAGCCAGAGCTAAACCCATTATTCTTTTAGTTATCTTCATTTTAGTTCTCCTTTTTTCTAATTTAAATTCACAGCATTCTTTGAGCTGCTTAGGTTACTACGGCGTATCTCTTTTCTATATAAGAAACACCGATTGAAAGGATCACTGTCACAACAAAGTACAATGCCGCGATTGTGAACCAAATCTCAAAACTCAAATATGTATCAGAAATAATATTTTGTCCGACAGTCGTAAGTTCAGCCACAGCGATAACGCTAACAATAGCAGAACTTTTTACCATATGAACAACCTCACCAGTCATTGGGGGTAACATAAACCGGATCGATTGAGGTAAAATAATATATCGATAAGTCTGACTAGTGGTCATTCCAATCGACTTGGCCCCTTCCCATTGACCTTTTGCAACAGCATTAACTCCAGCTCTAATAATTTCTGAAATCAAGGCTGAGTGATAGACAGCTAAAACCAATATGCTTGCTGTGTATCTATCAAACTTAAATATAGGACCCAGTACATAATAAAACAAATAAACCAATACCAACAATGGAATGTTTCTCACAAACTCTAAAAAACCAATAGCAACTGCACTACCTATTAATAAACCAGATAAACGCAACAAGGCTACCAATAAACCCAGTAAAAAAGCCAGTAAAAAAGACACCACCGATATATTAATCGTGTGACCTAATCCGAACATTAATTCTCCAAATTGAAAACCATCGTCGGTAAACGCATATAAATACTTTGGAAGCTGATACCATTGCCAATTATAACCCATTGATTGGGCACCAGTATATGCTGAATACATAATTAAGCCCACTATCAGCAGGTAAATTAAAACTGACACAGGGGTTGATGCAAAAAATAAAGTAAGCGCTGGTCGGCTTTTTACCGCAATTCCCTTATAACTTTCAATCTCAGCAGAACTCATCTAGTTAATGCTCCAAAATTTGCTCAAGAAATTCTTTGCAACGTTGACTTTCAGGATTAGAGAAAAATTTATCAGGAGCAGCTACTTCAATTATTTTTCCTTCATCCATAAACACCATAGTATCTGCTACTTTTCTTGCAAATCCCATCTCATGAGTAACACAGACCATTGTCATTCCGGTATCAGCCAATTCAACCATCACATCTAACACTTCATTAATCATTTCAGGGTCTAGAGCTGAAGTTGGTTCATCGAATAGCATTATGCGGCTTTCCATACATAAGGATCTTGCAATAGCTACACGTTGTTGTTGACCACCAGATAACTCGGCCGGCAACTTATCTGCTTGCTCCGGAATATGAACTCTATCTAAATATTTTCTGGCTATGACTTCAGCTTCTTGCTTTGCAATTTTTCTTACTTTAATCGGGCCAATCGTCAAATTTTCTAAAACTGTTAAATGTGGAAAAAGATTAAATTGTTGAAAAACCATACCGATATTTTGTCGTAACTTAATAATTTCTTTTGATCCTTCAAAGACCTCCACTCCATCCACTACAAGCTTACCCGTGCTATGGTTCTCCAAGCCATTGATACAACGAATCAAAGTAGATTTACCCGAACCAGATGGGCCACATATAACCATTCTCTCACTTGGTTTAACTTCAATACTAATATCGTTCAATGCTTGGAATGTTCCATAAAACTTATCAACGTTCTGAAATTTGATAATTGGCTGTTCCTGAGACATGTAACTAAATTCCTAAAGTTTATCTTTTATTAATATGTTGAAATCTAGTATTTAAAATTTAAAATTACAAACATTAATAATTCAAATAAATTTAAATTCCCCATTATGTATATACATAATAGTGTGATCACAGTAAGAATTAAAAGGCAATACCATAAACTAAAAAATTTTAACTTACACTCTACTTTTATTGTAGGTTTTGACTGATATTGGCTCCTCACCCTCTATTGTACACCTTTGCATAACCCTTCTATGCTTAGAAACTTCTCCAAAATAATCAGCTACTGCATGATGCAAGCAAACACGATTATCCCAAAGAGCAAGTGAACCCTTCTCCCACTGTAAGCGGCAACCAAGATGAGCCTCCTTTGAGTGCTCATAAAGAAAATTTAAAATAGGAGCACTTTCTTTATCAGTCATCCCTTTTATTCGTTTTGTAAAAGCAAGCGAACTAAATAAAGCTTTTTTTCCTGTACCAGGATGAACACGAACCATAGGGTGAACAGCCCCCATTGCTCCTTTTTTGCCTAACTCCTCCATTGATTGATACCGATTACTATATTTTTCAGGATTACCAGACTCATTTTCTGCTTCTAAGCCATCGAGCAAATCTTTCATTCCATCAGAAAGTGTATCATAAGCTAGATACATATTTGTAAATGCCGTATCAGCCCCAAATGGTGGACATTCTTTTGCATACAAGGTCGCTCCCAAAGGGGGTTTTTTTAAAAACATCAGGTCAGAATGATAAAAACCATCCCAACTATACGATTCACCTGGTTCTCTAATGATCTTAAAAATTTCAGGTATTTCAGGTAATCCCTTCACATAGGGGTGAGGAATTAATTTTCCAAACCTTTGCGTAAAATTAAATTGCTGCTGATCGGTCAAATTCTGATCTCTAAAAATGAGTACAAGAAAATTATGAAAAGCTTCCTTGATTTCATTCCAAGTTTCAGAACTTAATTCACTTGATAGATCAACGTCAAAAACCTCAGCACCCATTGCTCCTGAAATTGGTTTTACTTTTATGTGTTTAAAATTTTGCATTTTCCTATCTCCTTTTTATTTGGTTTCCCTAATATAATTATAGAACTACAATAGCCGTGGGTACAAAACTCGCCATATAGATAGGAAATTTCGCCAATGAGGGTTCCGAAACACGCCATATCAATAAAAAACTACGCCAACAAAATATTTTTACCGTGTATTATAAAATATATTAAATTAATAATGCTGTGGAAGTTGAAACAGTCTAATCTAAAGTAATTTTAAATATAGTGGAAACCAGTTTATGATTAATGCACAAACAAGAATAAAAATAAATATTGATTTAAACCTTACTGGCCGTCAATTTGGTGAACTGATGTTACCTTGGTCTGATAACTCTATACCACTTGGATATCACCCTACCCCTCTGATCAGTATCAAAAATGGAGATGGTAAAAAAATCTTGATAATTGGTGGAACCCATGGAGACGAATTCGAAGGTCCATCAGCAATAATGCGGATAGCTAGAGCACTTGAATTGGATAAAATAAATGGACACATTATTTTGATACCGGCGCTAACATTCGCCGCAGTGCAAAAATCAAGTCGCACAAATCCATTAGATAATGTCAACATGAACAGAGCATTTCCTGGCAATCCAAACGGAACACTAACGGAAATGTTAGCACATTTTTTAGAAAGTGAGCTAATACCATCCTGTGACGCAATAATCGACTTACATTCAGGTGGCAAAGCATCCTTTTTTGAACCATGTGCCTTAGCCACTAGCTCAAAAAATAAAGATCTTTTTAGAAGTAATTTGAATCTCGCTGAAGCATTTGGAATTCCACTTATATGGGTTTTAGGTAAAAATAATGACGATCGTTCATTAAACTCCGCTGCTGAACGCGCAAATGTAGCTATGATGGCTGCAGAACTGGGTGGTGGTGGTGGTGTTAGCCCAGAAATAACAAATATTGCTGAAACAGGTTTAATTAATATCCTAAATTATTTAAATATTCTTAAAACTAAAAGCTTTGTAAGCAAAAATAAAATAAAAAAAATTGAACTTAGTAATCCAAGTGCTAGTATTTATGCTCCATCAAAAGGATTATTTGATCGCGCTGTCAAAGCTGGGCAGAGTGTAGAAGTTGGCCAAACTGCAGGCTGGTTTCATTACCTGTTAGAGCCAAACAGACCCTCTTTTAAATTAACATTCAAATACAATGGCTTTATTTTAGCTCATACAAATCGAGGAATTGTTGAAAAAGGAGAAATGTTAGCATTGGTCGCAAATGATATTTTACCAAATGACTAATACTTTCATTATGCAACAGAGACCAGAAAGTTTAATCAGCTAAAGTTTTATTAAGATAATCAGCAATCATGTCGCCAAAACTTCGGTCAACTGCAAACTGAAAGCCATTTTCAACTCTAGATATCAAAGCTTTCAAACCAAACACCTCACCAAATGTTGTGTTTTGTTCCAAAAATTCACTTGTATTTATATTTAAAGGCGTGGCTATCGACATTATATCCGAGGCATTTGGACCAATTACACTAAAGAATGTTAGAGTGTCCGAAATTAAAACTATGCTAATTGAAGAAGGGCAAGCTTCTGGCTTCAAGATAGTTATCAGATGCTCTTCATCTTCAATTGGTGCTTTTAAAATCCAATGATTTTCACCAACCAACATCAATTTCCAATTATTCTCACACACGAATGTATTCGGTTCCTTTGGAAACCATTTAAAAAATGATTTCAAATACTTCTCAACATCTTTTGAATCGCCTTTTAAATCAAAAAGTGCGGATATTTTTTCTCTTATAATTTTCACATCATAATTCATTTTAAGACCTTAATAATTGCCCCTTGGGATCATGAAAAACTGGAGGCACAATCTTAGCCCTAATAACTTTATCTTGTAGCCTCACATATGCTGTTTCACCATGGCGAGAATGGCCCCTCTCAAGTAAAGCTAAGCCAACCCAACTATTATTCACAACACTCCACACACAAGCAGTAGTAAAACCCTCTGTCGCTCTCTTTTGTCCTTCTGGAGTAATCGGAGCGCCTTCTGGGATTGCTTCATTTGGATCATTTGGCAATAACCCAACCAACTCACGCCTTGTTTTTTTTAAATCTCGGCGTAAATGAACTGAGCGTTTGCCTATAAAATCAGGTTTTTTCTTAGACATTATCCAACCCATTCCTAGATCATATGCATCAACTGTACCGTCAACTTCATGCCCGAGTGATAAAAAACCTTTTTCAACACGTAATACGTGGCTAGCTTCAGAGCCCACAGGTAAAATACCAAACTCAGAGCCAATTTCCATTATTTTCTCCCAAAGGTTTAATAAATCTCTTGGGGAAACATTTATTTCAAATGAAAGTTCTCCAGTAAAGCTCACACGAATGACTCTAGAAGGGATATTAGCAACCAGTCCCTCACGTAGCGCCATAAAAGGAAAAGCTGTTTGGGAAAGATCAATGTCTGTTCCCAATTTAGCTAATAAATCTCTGGCTTTTGGACCACAAATGGTTGCGTTATTCCACTGATTTGTAATGCCTGTGATTTTAACGTCCCACTCTGGGCGATCAAAAGCTAGAATCTTCTCCATATGCTGATTAACGCCATCAGAATGGCCAGAAGATGTGGAGATTAACCAACGGTTTTCATCAACCCTAAAAGCTACACCGTCATCAAAAATTAAACCATCTTCGGAAAGCATTAATCCGTATCTGCCATTACCTGGAGACAATGAAGACATTACATTAGTGTAAATTAAATCAAGAAACTCTCCAACATGTTTACCTTTTAATTCAAACTTACCAAGGGGAGATCCATCATAAACACCTACTCCAGTTCGCACAGCTCTACATTCTCGATTAACCGCTTCTTGAAAGTCTTCACCAGCTTTAGGAAAATAACCTGGTCTACGCCAACGTGCACCCGCCTCATACATAAAGGCACCTTTATCGTGGTTCCATTGGGTAACCGGGGTATGTCTATAAGGTAAGATTACAGAACCTTCTCGAACGCCACTAATTGAACCAAAAGATACGGGTGTGAAAGGTGACCTAAAGGTAGTTGTACCCACTTCTCCCAAACCAACACCTTCTTGCATCGCTATGGTACCAATTATGTTAATATTACCTGTCTTCCCTTGATCAAAGCCCATACCACCAGTTGTATAGCGTTTAACATGCTCAACGTTTGAATAGCCTTCTCGCAAGGCTAATTGCACATCATCGTAAGTCACATCATTTTGAATATCAAAAAATGCCTTACTTTTTTCTTTGGAAAGGTTTGTATTCCATAATGGTACTATAGAATAGGTTTCTGCTTCACAATCCAGGTGGTCATCAAACTCTATATATAAATTAATATCAGCTAACGTCTTGTAAATTACCACTTTGGTCTCTTCAAATAGCTCAGTTAACGCAAAAATTCCATTACAAGCACCAACACTTGATGCATTTTGAACATCCTTATTGGGAACAAAAGCAGCAATCTTTTCATCAAACCGTACACTACCTCGAGACTGAGAATGGAGATGAACAGTTGGATTCCAGCCCCCAGAGTGAGCTACTAAGTCACATACAATTATTTTTGATTTTTTATCAACAACTGACTCAATTACCACTGAAGTTACTTTCTTATACCCAGTGACATTCTTAATTATTGATCCTGAAAAAACATCAATGTCTTCAGCACTTCGTAGTACGTTTACAGGAATTTCAAACCGTGAATCTACAATCGCTGCAATTTTGATACCAGCATTTTGAAAGTCCTTAATACAAGTGTAGGCGCTATCATTATTTGTAAATATTACAATATTATTTCCAGGTTTTACGGCATATCTATTAAGGTAACCTTGAACAGCAGAAGCAAGCATGACACCTGGACGGTCATTATTCGCAAAAACCAAGGCCCTTTCCATAGCCCCAGCTGCAATAATTGTTTTTCCAGTTCGAACCCGCCAACTTCTCTCAATAATAGAGCTATCATTTATCTCTCGTTGATTAACAATGACAAGATTATGTTCTCTATAAGCCCAGGCAGTGCTATTTTGTAAATGTAGCACATTTGGCATTTTTGAAATTTCGCTTACAACTTCAGAAACCCAAGACATCGCAGGCTTGTTATTTATTTGTAATTTCAAATTCAGCAAGCTACCTCCTGCCTCTGAATTTTGATCAATTAAAAATACATTTGCTCCCGCCCTGCCTGCAATTAATGCCGCTAAAAGACCTGAGGGTCCAGAGCCGATGATTAATATATCACAATGTGCATTACGAGACTCAAAATGACCATTTTTAGGTGGGCTTTTTGGTGCACTAGCTAAACCAGCAGCTTTCCTAATAGAGGGTTCGAACAAATGCCAATTAGGCCATTTAAAAGTCTTATAATAAAATCCTGCAGGAATAAATTTAGAAAAAATCTGAGTAATTGCACCAAGATCAAAATCAACACTGGGCCAGCAGTTGATAGATTTAGCCTTTAAACCACTCTTAAGTAAAACAGTCGTGGATAAATTATTTCCAGAAGCATCCTCCCCCATAAGCTCAACTAAGGAGGCCGGCTCTTCAACGCCAATGCCAATCACACCTCGTGGTCGATGATACTTAAAGCTTCTTGCAGTTACCATAACATCATTGGCAATTAATGCTGAAGCTAAAGTATCTCCTTTAAATCCTTTATAATTTTTACCATTAAATGAAAACTTAAGAACACTCGAGCGATCAATTCTTCCACCATCTTTTAAACGATTTTTATTGTCCATCTTGGGTCTCCAAGATATCATGTGTTACCGTATTACGTGTTATAGCAAACCATTTTCCACACCCACGCGCATGCCACCAGTATTCCTGCACTGGACCTGTGGGGTTAGGAACCAATGTTAAATATTCAACCCATTCAGTATCTGTAGAAATATTAGGGTCAGGCCTATTCACTCCCACAGGGCCACCATATACAAATTCTGTTTCATTACGGTTTTTACAAAATGGACAATTTATCAATAACATAATTTTACCTATTAACGTGCAGTTGTTGTGCCCGTCTCCAAAATATAATCTAAATTTTTAAAACGGTTAAATGAAAAGTCAGCCATCAACGGATGTGGAGAGTTTGTTGCAACTTGGTGCGCCATTGTTAAACCCCCTGCAGGTATTGCTTTATAACCGCCCCACCAACCGGCACTTACATACAAACCAGAAACGCTTGTTTCATCCATTATCGGTGAGGCATCTGGTGTTATATCTAGATGTCCACCCCACTGTCTTAAGAGTTTTAGTTTTTTAAAAGCTGGGAAAAGTTCAAGCATAGCTCCTACCGTATCTTCGAACACATGCTGTTTTATGTCTCTTCTGAAACTTTGACCGGAGTCTGGAGCACCTCCAATCACAAGTTCTCCCTTATCAGATTGGCTAAAGTAAAACCCTAAATCAGAACAATTAACAATTACATCAACTAAAGGTTTGATAGGTTCTGAAACAAATGCAGTTAAATTCATCGTTCTTAGTGGCAGTCTTAATCCAGCAGTTTCTGTTAACGTGGTGGTGTGTCCAGAAACCGATACAATAACTTTTTTAGCTTTAACAATGCCTTTTACAGTATCAACTCCCTCAATATTTCCATTAATTCCTCTAATTAGCGACTTAACACCTGTTTGTTGATGCATTTCCACACCAAGTGAGTCTGCCGCCCGAGCATATCCCCACGCTACAGCATCATGCCTATTAACCCCGGCATCTTTATGTACCATTCCACCGATTATTGGCAGTCTTGAATTTGCCCCACCACCAGTTAAAGCTGGAATTAACTTACGGACTTGCTCAGTCGAAATTTGCTCATACGATGAGCCATAAATATCCATAGTTAATTGACGGCGCCTAAGATCACGCATCTTTGGATAATTGTGAACAACATCCACCATTGTTCGCTTAGAATGCATCATATTAAAATTTAAATTTTTTGTTAAACCTTCATAAAGGCTGACTGATTTAACATAGAATGGAATAGACTGATCTCTTAAATAATTGGAACGCACCGTTACTGTGTTGCGGGCAACATTTCCCCCACCAAGCCAACCACGTTCCAAAACAGCCACGTTTGTAATCCCATATTCAGATGCCAAGTAATAAGCTGTCGCTAAACCATGCCCACCAGCACCAATTATAATAACGTCATATTCATCCTTCAGCGGTGGACTACGCCAAACTTTCTGCCAATTCCGATGACCCGTAAAAGCATTTTTTGCTAAGGAAAATAGAGAATAATTCTGCATAAAAATATCTTATTTAAAACTTTAAAAATTCAAGGGAATTTATTTATAATCTAACAATAATCATTCTAATAACAAATATTCAATCCCAAAAGGTGGCAAAAGTCGTCATTTTGATTTAATTACACGTCAAAGAGATAATTAATAGAACAAAAGTTTTGAATATTGGTTTGCACTATTTCAAATAGCTAATAATATAGATTAACAAAAACTAAATATTACGAATTCGTAGAAGCTCCCTAAAGACACTAATAGGCCTTCAACCTGAGGTAAAAAAAATGGAACGAAAACTAAGCACAATATTTGCACTAGATGTCGTCAGTTTTAGCAAACTTATGGCAATTGATGAGGATATAACTTTAGCAGTCTTAAGACAACGAAGAGAGATTATTGATCAAATTATAGAAGATTATAGTGGGCGGATATTTGGATCTGCCGGCGATAGTGTGATTGCCGAATTTGCCAGTCCTGTGAAAGCCACTGAGGCATCAATTTTAATCCAAAGCAAAATGCAATTAATTAATGAAGCACTTCCTGAAAATCAAAAAATGCGATTTAGAGTTGGATTAAATTTAGGTGATGTGATGATCTCAGGAGATAATTTATATGGTGACGCGATTAATGTTGCAGCAAGATTAGAGGCAAAAGCTGAACCAGACGGAATATGCATTTCTAAAACTGTCTTTGATATGGTTAGTCAAAAAGTAAAAGCTTCATTTGAATCTGTTGGAGAATTAGAGTTAAAAAATATTGAAATCCCAGTAGAAGCTTATTCGGTATTGCAGTTCAAAGGTGCTGGTCGTTATCACCAACATACTGAAGCACCACAAATTAAAATTGAAAAAGCCGAATCTGGGTCCTTGGCTGTTATGATGTTTAAAAGTTTGAGTACCGATGAGGAACAAGCTTATTTCTGTGAAGGTTTTTCTGAAGATTTGATTTCGTCACTGTCTCAATTTAGAAAACTACTTGTTGTTTCCGGTAGTGCCAGCTTTGCCTATCGCGATAAGGAGAAAAAGCCAAAAGAAATAGGTAAGGAATTAGGTGTTCGTTACATTCTTGAAGGAAGTGTGCGAAAAATGGGGCCTAGAATGCGTATAAGTACGAGCCTCATATCAGCAGAAAAAGAAAGTACTGTTTGGTCTAGTAATTATGACACCACAATAGAAGAGATTTTTGACATTCAAGATGAATTAATCTCAACTATAATTTCGACCATTGTAGGTAGAGTGGACGCAGATCAAATACAACAACTTTCATCATCAAGACCTGAAAACTTAGCTGCATATGATCTTGTATTACAAGGTTTAGAGCATCACCGAAAAGCTGGTGCTACAAAAGAAAATGCTCAAAAAGCATATGGACTTTTCAAACAAGCCACTGAATTGGACCCAAATTATGCTCGAGCCCATGCATGGCGAGCCTGTTCACTTGCCAATTACCAATCTTGGGACAAAGAAGCGGCTGGAGAAAATTGGTTTGATGAATGTTCACAATCTGTAACTCGTGCACTTGAAATTGATCCAGAGGAGGCAGAGGCCCATAGAATTATGGGGTCAATAAAAATGATAAATGGAGATTTTCAATCTGGCAGGTACCACCATGAAAAAGCAAAAGACCTCTGCCCCAGCGACGCGTATATCGCGGCTAAATACGCTACTGCTTTAATATATATGGGAGAACCAGAACAAGCATCAGAAGAAATAAAGCGTGCAATGCGCTTAGATCCATTTTGCCCAGATATTTTATTTGAAGATGAGGGTATAATTAATTTTTGTTTAAATGATTATGAGGGTGCAATTAAAAGTTTTTCAAAATTAAAAGCTGTCACAAAAAATAGCCTTTTCTACTCGGCCGCATCACATGCAAAAATAGAAAACACAGAAAAAGCACAACAAATACTGGAGCAAGCCAAGAGCTTGTCGGGTGAAACAATAGTGCAGTTTCTAAACGGACAAAACTATGAAAAATTAGGTCCATTAAACCAATTAACTGATGCATTAAACAGAATTTAATTAATTAATCTGAACTTAATTTACTTAAAGTGATTCAAAATGACATTAGAAGAATTTATAAAAAGAGATAGCGTTATTGACTTAAGTTTCTTTAATTTTTCCAATGCTATAACTGCCGCTTATTTTGCATCAAATGAACTTGAAGTTTTAAGAGTTAACAGGAATTTCAAAAAATTTTTTCCAGTTCTTGAAAATGTAACTAATGTATTATTTCCAAGTGTATTAGAGCAACTCGGTGTAGCAAATTCTATAATTGATGAATTTGAAAACGGATTGAAGAAAAATGGACAGGTGCTAATTCCAAGAATTGAATTAATTATAGAAGGTGAAGAAAAAGTTTATTCACTTTTGTCAGCTACAACCAAAAATAAGGACTTTTCGTTTCTAAATGGGGTTCAAGGTCAATTTGTTGACAGAACAATTGAGCATAAACTACGTGTGGAAAAAGAGGAACTACTTGATCAAAAGCTTCGTGATCAAGAGATTATTGAAGAAAAGAGCATGCACCTAGAAAACATTGCAAATCGGCTTGCAAAATATCTATCGCCACAAGTTTATAAAAGTATCTTTGCTGAAGAAGAAACTTCTACCCCTACCCACAAAAGAAAAAATCTAACTGTATTTTTCTCAGATATAGTAAATTTTACTGATTTAAGCGATACATTAGAGCCAGAAAAACTTGCTCAAATTATTAATAATTATTTATCAGAAATGACAACTATTGCGTTAGAATGTGGTGGTACAATTGATAAATTCATTGGGGATGCAGTGATGATATTCTTTGGTGATCCCGAAACAATGGGTGAAGAGCAAGATGCATTAAATTGTATTGAGATGGCTTTAAGAATGAAGGCAAGGGTAGAAGAATTGCGCGAATATTGGATAAGAAATGGTGTAAAAGGTGGTTTAGACATTCGAGTAGGTATAGCAACAGGACACTGTACAGTTGGAAATTTTGGCTCAAACCAAAGAATGGACTACACAGCCTTGGGAGGTCCTGTAAACATTTCTGCTAGGTTGGAAGGAAAAGCTCCCAAAAATGAAATATTAATTTCTGATGCAACTCATAATTTAGTAAAAGGAAAGATAAAGAGTGAATATTTTGATGAACTCACACTAAAAGGGTTTGCAAGGCCAATTGGTATACACTTAGTTAAAGATTTCCTTTCTGAGAAACATAAAGATCAAAGGCAAACTTACTCTCATCGTGGAAAACATATTGATATTGATGTGTTTGACGTCTCCGATATAAGGTCAGCAATAGAAGAATTAAAAGCAGTAAGCACAAAATTTGAAACATTAATTCCCAGTGAACCTGATAAAGACAAATAAATTAACTTTATCTTTTGACATACTAATTAATAAAAATAAAAAATCACAGCCTAGAAGGCGCTATACAAACTATTTCAAATTACAAATTAATATGATAGAGAAATTGTTAGTTTAAAGAGGTTTTATAATGAGTGAAGAATACTCAACTAAATTTTTTGATATAGCTTTTAAAGATGGCACCCCAAGAAAAGCCTTTTTAACTGCATGTGTGGTGGGCACGATACTAACATCAATCAATCATGGCGATACTATTCTAGCAGGAGAATATCCACCAATACTGAAAATTCTTCTCACTTACTGTGTACCTTTTTGTGTAACTACTTGGGGATCTTATTTGGGGAAAAAAGATAAGATATTGCAACAGCAACAAATCGATGCCCTAAGCTAAAAAATATTTCCAATAATTAAAAAATAAATTAAAGTTAACTTAAAAAATGCATTATTGCTTTTTTCATTTCAATCGCAATATTTTTTACTTTTGTTTTATCTTCAATGTCAGATATTCTTATATTGTCTAGATCAATTTTTCTCTTAGCTAATATATCCGAAACAGTATCAAAAAAATGTATATTATTTGAAAATAATTTTTTAATGATTTCTTTCTCCACATTTATGACAACAGTTGGGCTTTCAGCGATAATATTGGCCGTTCTAGGTTCACCAGTCATTAATGACATTTCGCCAAAAAAGTCACCAACTCCCAACTTAGAGACTATCTTTCGCTCTCTATTCTCCATGTCAAGCTGAACGCTAACCACTCCATCAGCGATAATGTAAAGGCTATCCCCAGGATCTTTTTGTTTAATTATCATCTCACTATTATTAAAATGAACTCTTTTGCAACTTTCTGAAAGTAGAGTAAGTTCATCTTCGTTCATAGACATAAAAATTGGAACTTTTTTCAGTAAGACTTTATTCTTAATTGCCTCATTATAGGGATTAAACTCAGCTGAAAACTGTTCTTCAAAATCTTCTGGTACTCTCGAGGATTGGAGGGCTTCTAAACCAACATCGGCATCTAGTAGACTATACAAACGACCTACTGTCATACGGATTCCGGCATGTTGCAAAGTTTTATGGACTTCTAACATAACCACATCCTGTTGAGAAGTTTTCAAGAAGCCATTTGTACAATCAAAACCAATCACAAATTTTAATCCATATTCATCAACATCCGAAAATTTTACCCATTGAAAATCTAATTGATCTCTACCATCTACGGGTTTTACCTTTTTTAAAGCATTAGAAAGTAATTGACTGATATGCCTTGGATCGTGCTTTGGATTGAACGAGAGAGAATTAAAAATTCGAAACCCTTCACTTAAATTTGTTTTGTCTGTGCGGCTCCAATTGTTGATTACTGAGCTAGCAACCACTTCATTTGGAATTGTAATCTCCGTGTTTTCAAACGTTCTAATTCTTGTTGAACGCCAAGTAACATCTATTACTAAGCCACTAATATCGTTAATTGAAACATATTCATCTGGACTAAAAGGTCGCTCTAAATTTACGAAAACTCCAGATAATATATTACTTAGGTTTGCCTGAATAGCTAACCCAATAATCGCAGCTAGAATTCCTGATGTTGCAAGTATGCTAGTCAATTCAAATTCGAATACACCCGATAAAACCATTAAAGTTGGTATAATAAATAATAACACTTCAACTAATAGTGAAATTATTTCTGGGATCTTCACATTCGAATTAAGACGGTTTTCATTTAAATATTGATATTTATAAGCCATCATTAGATGAATTGATGGGATGAAGTAATAAGATAACAATATGATTTTACTAATTAACAGCAAATCTTCATTAAAATAAATATAGACATAAGCACCTGAAGAAAGAATTTCAGAAATATAATTAAGGGTATAATAAGAGCCAATTGGTAAAATTATTAATAAACTTACTAACTGACTTAACCTATTACTTCCCTTTAACTTCACTACAACTGGCAGCGCAAATATTGAAAAAGCCATCTGAACCGTTGACCAAAAAGTCATATCTCGACTAATTGAAAGGTCCAAAAAGGCAAAAAATAAACCAGTAGTTAGAATTATAATTAAGAAAACTTTTGATAGAATATAAAATATATTTAATTTCATTTTGATTTATTTTTACCTTAGTTATGAGTATAAAAACATTCTCTTGAATAATTTTACATCACTAATCGCGCTTAAACCAGTTAATTAAGTGGAATTTACTAGACAATCAAATAATAAAGATTAATTTGCAGCAGCAACAATCATGGATAACCATAAACTGGAAGAGAAGCGCAACATGAGAGAGTTCATAGAAAATACTGTAGAAAGATTAATTTTTGCCAGTAGATGGCTTTTAGCGCCAGTTTACCTAGTTCTATGCGTTTCACTCGCATTTGTGGCACTTAAAGTTCTTCAAGAGTTTTTGCATATACTCCCAAAAGCCATGGATATGGATAATAAAGACATGATGATGTTTCTCCTACATATTGTAGACTTTGCATTAGTTGGAAATCTAATCTTAATGATTATTTTTGCGGGTTATGAAAATTTCGTTTCAAAAATAACTGTTGCAAGAACGAGTGAAGATAAACCAAGTTGGATGGGTAAAGTTGATTTTAGTGAATTAAAACTTAAGTTAATAGCATCCATAGTAGCTATATCTGGAATTAACTTATTGGAAACATTTATGGATCTCTCGCATAAAACCGATAGAGAAATTCAGTGGATGATAATTATTCACCTCGTGTTTATAGCTTCTGGTGTATTTTTAGCAATAATGGACTATGTAGCATCAAAAACAACTAGTCACGAAGTGTAAGAGAGAAGATTATGGCTAGGTTATTAGTTTTAGTCATAATCGTATTTTCACTGGTTTACGGAATATTTTGGATTTTTGGCAAAGCTTTAGAAAAAGTCCCATCAAAATTAATTTTAATAATATTATTCACTGGCTTTAGTTTAGGTGTTTTATCAAGCGCAATTTTTTACTATTATTGGTTTTTTTAATTATTAATTATTGCCATTATAGGAATAAATAATTATCCAATTCAATAATTGAATTTTTTTAAATAATTAATTGTAGAAATATTATGTCAGAAATTACAGACCTTGATGCGGTAACGTTATCTAAAGCCATACATGAAAAGAAATTAGGCTGTTCTGAGGTCATGAGCGCTTATTTAGATCGTATAGAAAAATACAATCCAAAAATTAATGCAATTATCTCAATGAGATCAAGAGAAGAACTTATTAAAGAATCAAAGTTATTAGAAAATAAGGAACCGACGGGATGGCTTCATGGGATACCAATAGCAATTAAAGACTTGGCTGAAACAAAAGGTTTAAAAACAACGTGGGGTTCGCCAATATTCAAAGAATATATTCCTAATTTTGATTGTATAGTGTCACAAAGAATAAAGAAAGCAGGAGCGATTGTAATTGGAAAAACTAACACACCTGAATTTGGTCTTGGGTCACATAGCTATAATCCTGTTCATGGTGTCACCAGAAATCCTTACGATTTGACAAAAACTGCAGGTGGTTCAAGCGGCGGCGCGGCAGCAGCTCTTGCGGCCCGCCTCCTACCAATAGCTGATGGTTCAGACATGATGGGTTCTCTCAGGAATCCAGGCGCTTATAACAACGTATATGGCTTTAGACCTAGCTGGGGATTGGTGCCGAATGACGCTGATGGCGATATCTTTATGCAGACTTTGGCAACCAGTGGACCCATGGCACGCACCCCAACAGACTTAGCTTATCTACTGCAGACATTGGCTGGACCTAATTCATTGTTACCAACAAATACAACACCTGAAAAATCATACACTAATGAACTCAACAAATCCGTTTCAGGTTTGCGAATTGGATGGATTGGGAATTGGTCGAACAATTATCAATATGAGAATGGCGTTTTAACTATCTGTGAAGAAGCTTTAAGCGTTTATCAAAAAATGGGTGTTAAAGTAGAACCTTTCATACCTAAGTTTGACACTAAAAAGCTATGGAAATCATGGCTAACTTTACGAAGCTGGGCCATCTCCAATGGTATGAGAGACCATTACACAGACACCAAAAAACGAAAAATGTTAAAACCAGAAGTGATCTACGAAATAGAAAGTGGATTATCTTTAACCGCTACTCAATTACACGAAGCTAGCGTCATCAGGTCGAATTGGTTTAGATATTTAACTGAAGTTTTTAAAAATTATGACGCACTAGCCCTACCCTCAGCACAAGTATTTCCTTTTGATATTGAAGAAAACTGGCCTGCAGAAATAAATAACATTGAGATGACGACCTATCATCAATGGATGGAAGTTGTAATTCCAGTATCTTTAGTTGGGCTCCCAGCAATCAATATTCCGTGTGGGTTTAACGAACAAAACCTACCTATGGGTCTTCAATTATTTGGTGCAACAGGAAGTGACAAATCAATATTAAAATTTGCCCAAAACTATCATTTAAAAACAGAGTGGCCAAATAGGAATAGACCAATACTCTGAAAACCGTTGCGGCATAGCTTTTTTCATGTATTGTTTAATAATCACCAACTTCACGGGGTATTTTTGAAACTGTCAACGCCCATATATTTTGAAGACCTCGATAAGTTTGCGACTTTTAGATCTGATGAAATGACTATTACCGCAGAAGAAATCAGAAAGTATGCAACACAATTTGACCCTCAGCCCTATCACACCGATCGTTCTGCAGCTGAAGGATCAATATTTGGTGGTCTTTGTGCAAGTGGATGGCACGTATGCGCAATTATGATGAAATTATTAAGTAATGTTATGGCTAAAGAAAACATCATGTTAATTGGAAGTGATAACGTTCCATCATTAAAGTGGCGCAAACCTGCTTTTGAAGGTAACAAATTACATGCTGAATTAGAGTTTAAAGGTGCTGGGATAAATAAAACTGAACCAGATTTTGGTGTCATTAACTGCGACGTAAAAGTCTTAAATGAAAATCAGCAATTGGTAATGGAAGTAAAAACCACACTCATGGTTGAAAATAAAGGAAGTAATAGTGAGTAAAGCTTCGTTTTTACGTTCCAGATGGTTTGAGGACATCCCAGTCGGTGAGTTTCATGTTTTTGGGAGTTACACCCTTAGTGAGCAAGAAATGGTTGATTTTGGAACAGCCTATGCTCCTCAGATTTACCATACGGATCCAGATGCCGCGATGAATACCAGATACAAAGGACTAATAGCATCAAATTGGCACCTCTGTTCAATTTGGATGCGCTTAATGGTTGATTATATGGAAGGATACGCATTAGGCGTAGAAGATGGGCGTCGAAATGGTGCAGGTTTAGGTTTCCAAAACTTAAAAGTCCTAAAACCTGTTCGCCCAGGACATACCTTGACTTTCTCACATGAAATTATCGAAAAATCGGAAAAAATTGTAAAAAATAAATGGGGTATTATTAAAAGTCGAAATGAGGCTTTTAATCACAAAGGTGAACTAGCAATGTCCTTTATTGTAGATATTTTAGCAGAACGAAATCCTAATAATCTAGACAATTAATATTTTATTAACAGAATCCTACGGAGACTACTTAATGCCAATTATAGATTGCAAATTAATAGCTGGGTATGACGAAACAACACGTAAATTACTAGCAGAACGTATAACAGACGCCGCCTGCTCTTCCACCGGAGCAGCGCCAGAGTTTGTTACTATTACAATTACAGAAATTTCACCAAATAATTATATGCGTGGACGAACTCAAAAACAACCAGCTAAAGCACCTTTACAATCCAATGACATTATTCAAAATTATCTAAATGCAATGGAAGCTAGAGACTTGAAATTAGCAAATTCTTTTATTGGCGATAAATTCCACATCACCTGCCCTGGGAATAAGATTTTTTATTCATTAGAAGATTTTCTGAATTGGGGTAAGGTTAGATACAAAAAAATAGCCAAAGACATAAGCTCAATCGACGTATCTTTTAACGGCCTTGATGCATTTATATATTGCCACGGCACATTAAAGGGTGAGTGGTTAAATGGGCAATCGTTTGTGGGCATAAGATTTATTGACAAATTTCATACAAAAAATTCAAAAATAATTTCTCAAGAAATATGGAATGATTTAGATCTAATGAAAGAGGCTTGAAACATGAATGAAGATCAAATGGAAAATTTGGTTCTATCATATTTTAAAGGAGTAGATAGCGAAGATTTTGAAATGATCAAAAGCACACTTAGCAAAGATTGTCGCCTTACTGTAGAGACACATAACGTAGAGTTGAATGGGCACCAAGAGATAGAAAAAATGTTTAAAAATTTGTGGAAAAACCACAAGTCGGTTTTGCACCACGAATTTAAATTTCTCACCAATGCTTACTTAAATAAACTTTCAGTTCAGTTTAACGTAGTTAACACACTTAAAAATAATGAAATAGTTAATAAATCAAATTGTAACTTTTTTACTTTCAACAAAAAATTGTTTACTGAAATTAATATATATATGGCTGGAAAAAATACTATTTTAAAATCATAAATTATTATAATACAAATACTTATTGACCATACTTAAGGTTTTTATTTGTTATCTATTTTTTCCTTTTATTTACCAAAACTAACTAGTCGTAATTACAACATCTGTTTACGTCAAAATATAGTCGCAAAAATTGCAGATATGAATCTAAATTTAATTCATTTACTGCTTACAAATTCAATTAAATAGAGCAGTGATTAAATGACTTCAGATCAAAAAGGTATCGTTTTAGTAGTAATTGGGATGGTTCTCTTTAGTGTTCAAGACGCTTTGATCAAGAATTTATCAACTCACGCCTCACTGATTCAAATTTTTGTATGCAGGGGTGTAATTGGGATTGTAATTCTATCTATATTTTTGAAATTAACCAACCGTAAACTCAGTATTAAATCAAATAATCCCAAAATTGCCATTACCAGAGGTTTGCTATTCCCTTTTGCTTTTTTGTGTTTTTATTTGGCTATAGCGGCCATGCCAATCGCTGAGGCAAGTGCATTATTTTTTGTGAGTCCATTTTTCATGACAATTCTATCAAAGATAATTCTGAAAAACAAAGTAGGAATTCATAGACTTGTCGCCATTATGGTTGGATTTATTGGTATAATTTTTATAATCAAACCAGAATTTGCAAATTTTAATTGGGTGATGATTTTACCAATAGTGTGTGCATTTGCGTATTCATTATCAATGATTTTAACTATATATACAAAGGACTCTGACACAACATATCAACAAACGTCACATGTATATTTAGGATCGATAGCAGTCGGAACAATTGTATATCTTGTATTTGGTAATTTTAACGAACATTACTCAGATAACCCCAGTTTAAGTTACCTCTTAAGAGCTTGGGATTTCACTGATTTCACAATTCTATTTAAGATATTAATAATATCTTTTATTGGCACGATAGGTATTTTATGTTTAATAAATGCATATCGCATTGGTCTTCCATCAGTAGTTTCCCCTTTTGAATATACCATGATTATAAATGCCTTAATAATTGGATATTTTATTTTTCACGAACAACCTGACTATTATTCAATTATCGGTATGACATTAATAATTTTAAGCGGAATATACATTTTTTTTCGTGAAAGACCCAGAAAAACTAAAATTGTTTCAGACAATAGCTTAAGAGTTTAAGGTCGATTATCGCCGCCAGTGTTAACTTTAAGAGTGACTTTTTTGGATTAATCTTTAATATTAATTTCTGCTAAACTTGATTTTAATTCCTCAAGTTCTTTTTGACTAAACAACTGCTGATTTATAGTTAAATCAAATCCCTTACCCTTCATGCTTAACATACTCATTTTTGAAGATCCTTGCTCATCTAAACCGTAATGTTTGATCTTCCTTAAAAAACCCTTAACATCAGTCTCTTCTGGTGGTTTAAATTTAAAAAACTGGCTTACCAACATAAATGTATCTTCCGAGACAACTGCAGACCCCGGTAAAGCTAAATGCTCCAATCTGGAGGCTAAATTTACAGCGCCACCAACTGCTGTATAATCTAACCTATTGTCACTACCAAAATTCCCCACAGTGCAAAATCCAGTATTTATTCCTATCCGGATTTCCAAATCATTTTTTAAGCTGAAATTTTTACCCCAATACCCTCTAAGTTCATCCATTTTCTGTAACATCTCTAATGCCATTTCCACACATAATTTTGCGTCCTCTTCAATACCAGCGCTATCTGGATCACCAAAGAACACCATTATTGCATCACCTATGAACTTATCAATTGTACCACCATATTTCAGGGAAATTTCTGACATTTCATTTAAATAAAAATTTAACAAACTAGTTAATTCTTCAGACTCCAGTTCGTCAGATATATCTGTAAACCCAACAATATCTGAAAAAAATACTGTCAGTTTTTTACGGTTACTTCTAATTTCAGCACTTTGCTCTCCACTAAAGATCTGCTCATGTATCTGCGGTGAAAGATACTTGGATAATTTACTGGAAATACCTTCGAGTTGTTCTGTCTTAGCCTGCGCTTCAGCTTTTGCCTCATCCGCAACTTTCTTTTGCATGGTTAGTTGAACAGAAAGAGACTTTCTTAAATTAGATTCAAGTCGTAACTTTCCTACCTCTTTTTTTAGCTGTGATATCTCTATTTCATCATCTGTTTTATCCATAATTTTATGCTTTCTTACACCAAATTTTACCATTTGGAGGATTAAACTGGTATCACAACTTACTTATATAATTTAATATTTTAAATTGTTGCCTTTATTTAAATTACATCAACCATTTAGTATTGCAATTATTTATTAATGAGCAGATATTTTCATTTATCAACGAAAGGAAGTAAAAATGGCTTATAATGGGCAATGTCTTTGTGGAAACATAAAGTTTAGTTTTGAGTATGATCCAATGATGCACTTTCAATGTCATTGCAATACTTGCCAAGGGGTTTGGGGGACCTCACTCTCAGCACTAGCTATGCCCAAACACGAGTTAACAACTGAAGGTGAAATTTCTACTCATTCTATAACTGGTGGTAGCGGTATGGGCATGCATTATTACTTTTGCTCAAATTGTGGGGTAAAAGTTTATAATGAGCCAGAATTACTTGGTGGGATGATCTACATACCGGCAGGAGCACTTTATAACGATATAGAATTCAATCCTACAGTTGAGTTATGGTCAGGAAATAGACCCAAATGGATGCAAAAAGCGCCAACCATCATAGAATCTTTTGAAGATAATGGAACAGTTGAGCGCATAACAGAACTCTTAGAAAACTTGGATCAACGTGGGTAGTACAAATTTATGCCAGGTTTATTATCTTAACTGATAGTTGGAAAAAATGGAATTATTTGTAATACGATAATGCCTGAAGATTTAGATGATTCAGAGTGTGAATAGAACCCAACCATCATTTAGTGCTCCTCTGAACATTAGCCTCTAGATCTGCCCTCAGTGAAACAATTTGAGCGTCTGAAGTGCTAGTAAACAAGCGTATTGTGTAACATTTAATGCGAATAGTTCAGTTACCAAAAGAGCAATCTATAAAACCATCAAACTGTAAAATCACAGTTTTGAAACAGCCTTTTACTGCAAACGAAACCCTAATCTAAAAAGACAAACTCAATGACTAACAAAGGCAGTATGCAACCTAGGAAAAACGATTTAACAAGCAATCAACTTGCAGGCATCACCAAAGATATTATTGATAAGCAGAAATAACAATGCTGGGTTATGCATTTTTCCATCTATTATGGAGCCAATACCATTGCTCTGGATTTTTAAGAATACGTTTGCCAATTCTAATATTAATTTCATTAGTCATTTTAATGGGGTCAGTATGCTTAATTGGTTCTTCATATTCCAATTTAATATTTCGTCCATTCAATTGACGGACAGCAAATACTGGCACTAAGGGTAAATTATACCTTAAAGCCAATTCTGCTGGACCCGTTGTCGTTCTTGCAGCTTGACCTAAAAATTTTATAGACTTTCCAGAGTGACTATCTTGGTCGACCAATAGTGCAAGAAAGCCACCTTTTTTAAGGTGCCTAATCATACTAATATTTCCCTTGTCACCTCGTGCTATGATAGGAAGCCCCCCATATTTTATCGACTTTAGAAATAAACGCTCATAGAAAGGATTGTTATTTTTACGATAAAGAGCGCCAGTCTCCATGTTATTATCGGCCAAATGATGACGAATAGCTTCCCATTGACCGAAATGTGCAGAAACAATTATAGCACCTTGCCCATTGGCTTTTGCTTCTTTTAAAACTTTAAAACCATCGCCATTTGCTGAAATTAATTTTTTTCTTCTTTTATAATCATCATTCATAAGAAGTTCAGACAGCGTAAGTGCAGTATTGCGACCAACCTCTTTAGTAATCAAATCTATTTGTTTTTCTGAAAGGTTTGGATATACAATATTTAGGCCCCTGCGCACTCTATTTCTTGCTTTGGGTAAATAAGATACTATTACCTTACCAAAAAAGCCAAACATCTTTCCACGCAACCAAAAAGGAAGGATGCGACCAAATATTAAAACTACCCAAATTGGCGTAAATTCAAGAATACGTAATAAATTTGATTTTTTATTTATAAGCATTTGTAAGCACTAATCTTCCTTAGTTTATAAATTTTAACGTTTGCTTATTACAAGAACAAAGAGCCTTCTAGAGCTGTAGTTATTATCAGAGTGCGATGTAAAGTAAGTAAACTTCTCTTAACTCTCAGTTAGAGTTAAACTCACGAACCTGTCAATGCATGTTGAGCTATGACAGTAGAACCAAGCTAAATGCTAGGACCCATTATGCCAATCCATTATGCCAATAATCATTATTTTTTTGCATAAAGTCAAATATTTATGAATATTACTAAAATATTAGCTATAAAACATGTCTTGGTGACCCCTGCAGGGTTCGAACCTGCAACCCCCAGATTCGAAGTCTGGTACTCTATCCAGTTGAGCTAAGGGGCCAAAAAACATATTTAACTAATAAAAATCGCATATCACCAATAATTAGAATTGCCAATAACCGCTTTTCGATAAAATCGATTTACTATTTAATAAATTTAATTTTACTATAATAATCAATTGTATCAGAAAGGTGCATTAGTAATGAGTGAAAAAGCTGACCTAAGCGCCTTGTTCGGCGCAAATGATACATCAAGCTTTCTAGGCCTTGAAACATGTGATGATTTGAAGCTGTTAAGTGCCTCATTAGCCCTTATTGGCATCCCGTGCGCTACTCCCTATAACTCGGTTGGTCCTTACTGCAAGAATGCCCCTAACGCGCTCAGGGGTGCTATCGCCTCACTAAGCGCAAATGTTGATCGGCATAATTTTGACCTTGATGGGCGAATTTTTCCCAAAGATCATCCAAGGGCAGTTGATTGTGGAGACCTTTCTTATGATGAAGATAATTTTCAAGCTAATAGAGAAAATATATTTAAATCTATCAAGACAATACTCTCCAAAAAAAGTATTCCAATTGTTATCGGTGGTGATGACTCCATACCAATACCAGTTCTTCAAGCATTTGAAGGGAAAAAAAAATATACGATACTGCAAATCGATGCCCATATCGATTGGCGAAAATCTCACATGGATGAAGTATTTGGTTTGTCCTCTACTATGCGCCGCGCATCAGAAATGGACCACATAGAAAGAATAATACAGGTTGGCTCAAGAGGTCTTGGGTCTGCACATTCCGATGACTTAGCTGACGCCTTGGAATGGGGAGTTAACCTTTTCACGGCTTATGACGTTCATAATAACGGTATTTTAGATATTTTAGAAACAATTCCAGAACATTCAAACATACTTATTTCACTTGATGTGGATGCACTGGACCCATCGATCGTTCCTGGAGTTATTGGTAGAACACCCGGGGGCTTAACATATTTTCAAACATTAGATTTGATAAAAGGCGCTTCAAAAAGGGGAGAAATTTCTGGAATTAATTTTGTTGAGTATATGCCCGAGGTCGACGTAGATGGTATTGGAGCCTTGACAACTTCTCGACTTATAGCTGCATCAATGGGTATTCTTTCACGACAAGAGTTTAATAAAATTAATAATTCCAACGGTGCCTAGAAAATGGAGTTATTTGTTGGATTATTAATGATTATAATAATTGGTGGTACAATTTATCAAATCTTAGAACAACGTAGAGTTAGAAAAAAAAGAAAATTAGATAAGAAGTAAAACTTATTCTAAATTGAAATGATTAAGAAAAACAATAAAAAATAAGAAACACAAAGAAATAATTAAAACTGAAAATGTTAATATAATCCTAGTAAGTTTAATCAATTCTTTTATTAATATTTTTTTCACTTTTCTTTTTCCATAATATTATTAGTCCTGCAAATATAACGATAACACCGCCAAGTAATGTGAATTTATCAGGGAATTCGCCAAAAAATAAATAACCAAATAATATTGCCCATAAAATGGCAGAATATCTAAACTGAGAAACAAAAGAAACCTGCCCAGTTCTCATAACAGCCACGCTTAATTGATAAGCTATTACAAGCGCTGTTGTCGCAGCTATCAGAAGTAGCAAAGTATAGCTATTTATAGGTACCCAGGCAGTACTTAAAGTTAGCGCACCACTTATTAAAGTTATCGAAAAAGCTGCCAGAAATGCAATATCAACAGTTCTAATATTGCCTCTCATTCTCCTAGTTGATAAATCTCTTAATACAACAAAAAATACTGCCCCCAAACCTAGCAATGAGTATTTATCAAATCCCTCAAGTCCTGGACGTAAGATAATTAAAATCCCTAAAAAACCAAGTACGAGCGCCACCACTACTTGTCTTTTTAGAACTTCTTTAAATATAAGATAACTAACCAAAGTAATGGCTATTGGCGTCGCCTGCAAAATCATCATTAAGTTTGCAATTGGCATTTGAAATAACGCTGACAAAAAACACCACGTTCCCCCAATTTCTCCAATAGTTCTCAATATTATTAAGGAATAATTACCTTTAAAATCACGAAAAATATTTTGAAATTTTACACAGCTTAAAACAAATAAAACTACAGAAGTAAGCATACCACGGACAAATATTGCTTGAGCTAATGGTAAATCAGGTGATGCTAATTTCATAAAAACATCATTAATTAAAAATGCCAACATGCTGAGCATCATAATTATAGCGCCACGCCTGTTGTCATTCATGAGATTATCTCCAATTGAAACCTGCGCATTTTAAAATGAAGGCTTAATTATTAAAACTACCTTAGGAAGGACAATCATAGATTGAAGTATCTTTCAATCAAAGTTCTGAAATAAATACTATCTACAATTTAGAAATTAGATAAAATCGCAACTGTTCCCAAACCAGCTACACCTAGTAAAAATGGGCTATCCCACGTATGAGGAGAAAAAGCCTCAGTTAAAGTAATAGCAATTGGTAAAATAATTAAGGCATAAAATAATTGCTCGTCCGTAAACAAATAACCAAAAACTAAAACGACAAAAATAGTTGAAATAAAAACAGCTAAACTTCCTTCAATAGTTCGATAATACCTTTTCTTCGTAAACAAAGCAAAAGTCCTATATCTATGCTTACCAAACCGCACTCCAATTGGTTCTGCAAAGCCATCACCGATCATAGCAAGACAAATAACGAATAGGCCAATATTTGGCCAAGAAATACTAAAATAAACCTCCGAAATAATAGCAATAACAATAATTACAATAATACTTCCTAAAAATTGGGTGAATAACCATAAAAGTGTGTGGGGTCTATCTTCTGGCCTATCTATGGCTAAGAAGCATCTTTTTATAAATGGCACTCTTTCTCTAAATAGATATGGGCATAGGTTCCAAACAAAAGCAAAGGAGGCCACCAATCCCAACAGGCCAGTACGATCATACGGGTAGTAAATAGAAAAAAACAAAGGTATAAACAATATGCTAAAATGATAAATTTTTCGAGTGTAATTCACTTTTATATTTTTGTAAAAAACCCAGTTACCAAGCCCGTAAGATAGCAACCAAAAAAGTGCAAACTTAGAAAGCTCTGCAATAAAAAAATTCATATAAACCCTGTTGGCCCGTAACCTTAATTAAATATGATTTATAATCATTATCTAATAGTTATTCAATAAAACTTAAGTCAAATCCGATTGCTGATATCATTTTAATTTTTAAACAAATATACATTTAAGAAAACCAATTAAATAATCTGGACATATTTTAAAAATACAATAGTTAACAACTTAAATTATTTTAGATTTTAGGAACTAAGAATGACCTTTGAAGGTAAAACAGTATTTATCACCGGTGGTAGTAGAGGAATTGGATTATCAATCGTAAAAAAATTAGCGTCTGATGGTGCTAACGTTGTAATTGCAGCAAAGACAACGACTCCCAAGCCAAACCTACCTGGCACAATTTACACCGCGGCAAAGGAAATAGAAGATGTTGGTGGTAGATGTCTCCCAGTTGAATGCGATATCAGATATGAAAATCAGATAATTACAGCAGTTGAAGCTGGCATAAAGGAATTTGGTGGAATTGATATTTGTATAAATAACGCAAGTGCAGTGGCTCCCCTGCCAACAGAAGCAACTGAGATGAAACGATACGATTTAATGCAAGAAATCAATACCCGAGGTACCTTCTTAACTACTAAGATATGTTTGCCTTATCTCAAAAAAAGCACTCATGCACATATCTTAACGTTATCTCCACCAATAGATATAGATGATAAATGGTTCGCTCCACACGTTGCATATACAATCTCAAAAATGGGAATGAGCCTTTGTACACTTGGCCATGCAAGAGAATTCAAGAGATTATCAATTGCGGTAAATTCTTTGTGGCCTTTAACAGCAATAGATACAGCAGCGGTACGAAACATCTTAGGTGGCGAAAACATGGCCAAAAGTAGTAGAGACGTCAGTATAATGGCTGACGCAGCATTTCAAATTTTAAAACAAGATCCAAAGGCTTGCACTGGGAACTTCTTTATTGATGAAGTTGTCCTGAGAGAAGCTGGGCAAGTAGATTTTGAACAATACCGCTTATCAAAAAATGAATTAATTAGAGATTTTTTTGTTCCCGATGATATTGCAAATAATTTACCTACTAAAACGGTTAGTGTTTATTAACAGTATTCGCAAAATAATTTACTTACTCAGCTGAATTTAAGAACCAGTTGAGCTATGACAAGACCCCAAAAATTACAATAATTAAATACTTTACAAAATTAAAGTATCAACACTTAATCTAATAAATAATATTTAAATTATAAAGTAAGGTTAAACTATAAAGGCTGGACAAAAACATGAATTTAATTCCAGCTTTATTTGGCTTGTCAGCTGGGGCGCTTTTTGGACTTTTAATCCATTTCCAACGTCGTGGCCTGAAAACATATGATCCACTGGTTGGTGCGTTTGTATCTGTATCTTCAATGAGTTGTTTCTTATGGGTTTTGTCACCATTTTTTATTGACCACACATGGTTTAGCAGTAAAGCAGCTCTCATTTTTTTCTTAAGTGGGCTATTCTTTCCTGCTGCAGCTCAAGTAGCTCAAGTATTCTCAATTGCACGTGTTGGCCCAGCACTCACATCAGCAATAGGAGCCTTTGCACCTTTCTTTGCAGCTTTTCCAGCAATTCTATTCTTGGGAGAACCTTGGGGCTTTCAGTTAATAATAGGAATGTCTTTAATGACATTTGGCCTAATATTTTCCACTCTAAGTGCCAAAAATTTAAAACGCACTTGGCCTTTATGGTTTCTATTACTCCCCCTTGGTGCATCGTTCGCTCGAGGAGTAATTCAGCCTGTACTTAAATTAGGACTATCTGATATTCCCAGCCCATTTTTTGCTACACTCATGCTAGGCTCTGTATCAACTTTTATATTAGCAGCTGTCCTAATTTTAACAAAGAAAACCAATCTTATATTTGCATCATGGGATGGAGCAAAATGGTTTTCTATAAGTGGAGTTATCAATGCATTTGGTATTTTATCTATAAATTATGCCATCTTTCTTGGAGGGGTTGTTTTAGCCGCTCCCCTTGCGGCTACTGCTCCAATTTGGGCGCTTTTATTTGGATTTTTAATTTTTAAAAACGAGAAGCTAGGTTTACAGCAATTTATCGTTGCGTTGTTTGTTGTTCTTGGATCAGTTTTAATTGTTGTCCGATAACTAAAGGTAAAGTTATCATTTCATTACAAATCATACTTTTAGCTTACTAGCCCGCCTTGCTTTGTTTTTTTTACTATTAGTTTTGCCGATTGGTGTTCTTGAATCTTTATCTTTCTTTTTGTTGGACTTATTAATAGATCTCTTTGGTTCTGTTTTCTTATATTTTTTCTGTTTTGACGGCTCTGAATAGTCTTCATCATTTAATAATCCAAAATTCTCGAAGCTATTAAGGTTTTGAGGATTATTTGACTGTTTTTTCTTATCACGGTTAATTTTTGACCTAGACAGTTCAGAAGATTTGGAACCTCCACCACCAGTATACCCTTTTTTACCATTTCTTTTATCAGAATATGGACTTGAGCGTTTCGCTTTCGTTAAAATGACATCACTTGGTAACTTTTCTAATTGTTTTAATTCTGCATTTCCATAGACACGCATAGGTTTACCTATAGAATTGGTAAATCTTAACACAGCTGACTTTTTAATTTCCACATAAGAAATGTTGTCTTGAACAATAATTTTCCCAACATCGTTTTTCACCAAATCCCCCAACTTAGATAACATGGGGAGCAATTTTTTAGCTTCCACATCTTGCTTACGCCCACCCTCAATAGAAAACCAAACACTAGGTCCAAAGACCTTACGTTCAGTTGAGGATGAATCACTGACAGCAGATAATTCTTCAGGTGCTGATTTTTGACTATTATACAAACGAATATATGCAGCAGCTATTGTATCTGGGGTATACTTATCTAATAGTAATTTTGCTTTTGTATTCTGATCCATGCTTATTTCTTGAACCCAAGTTGGATCATCTATCATGCGTTCATAGTCTCTCTCTAAAATCATCTTGACTGAAGGAGCATCATGGAAAGTAGCCTTGATATTTGCTGATCTTAATAGTCTTTGAGCCTTTTGTTGCGTTTTTCTCGTAATTATTAATGTACTAACTCCCTTCCGACCTGCACGCCCAGTTCTACCTGACCGGTGTAGCAAGGTCTCATGATTGGATGGAAGGTCAGCATGAATTACAAGTTCCAACCCAGGCAGATCAATTCCACGGGCTGCCACATCTGTTGCAATACAGACCCTTGCGCGACCATCACGCATTGCTTGAAGAGCCTGAGTTCTCTCACTTTGAGATAATTCCCCCGATAAAGAAACTACAGAAAAACCACGATTAGAAAATCGAGTACTTAATTTATTAACCATTGCACGAGTATTACAAAAAACTAATGCACTTTTTGCTTCATAATAGCGAAGCAAATTTATGATAGCATTCTCTGAGTCATGTTTCGCAACTGATATTACACGATAATCTATATCGGCATGTTGCGAATTTTCATTTGTAATTTTCAATCGTTTTGCGTCTAGCTGATACGTTTTAGTTAACTTAATTATCGCATCAGGCATTGTTGCTGAAAACATTAATGTTCGTCTATTTTCAGGAACTTTTTCAAGAATGAATTCTAAATCTTCTTGAAACCCCAAATCCAACATTTCATCTGCTTCATCTAAAACAACAGTTCCAATTTTCTCTGTAACTAAAGATTTTCTCATTATATGATCTCTTAGTCGACCAGGTGTAGCAACAACGATATGCGCGCCCTTAGACAAGGAGCGGCGCTCATCGCGCATATCCATACCACCAACACAAGATACAATGACTGCCCCAGTTTTATGATATAGCCAGCTTAGCTCTTGTTTAACTTGCATTGCCAACTCTCGCGTTGGTGCAATAACGAGAGCAAGCGGATTATTAGCAGTTTGAAAAGTTTTACTTTGTCCCAATAATGTCGGTGCAATAGCTAATCCAAAACCTACAGTTTTTCCTGACCCTGTTTCCGCAGAAACTAGGAGATCTCTTTGCTCCAATTCGGGCGCTATCACAGCCTCTTGGACTGAAGTTAAAGTGTTATAACCGCGTTCTGTTAAAGCTTCTTTTAGAAGTTCCATAATAAATCATTTTCTTTTCATGAGGTTAGTAAATACAAATTAATTCACCGGTGAAGCTATCAGAAATACTATTGACAGGGACGCCTATGGTGTCCCCTTAGATGGTTTGCAAAAAGAAGTATAGAAAAAAGAAACTCCCTGGTACGACTTAATATAACATAATTTTTATTAAACTGTCCTCAGTAACGGAACTAAGACATTCAAGGTAATATTTATTCCAAAGCAATCATTGCATAAATTTTATAAAAAGTTAAAAATAATAATCTAATATTTACATTGGAGAACAAAAATGGACCAACATATCAGAACATCAATACAAACAAACACTTTTTATTATTTTATGATTGTCTTGGCGATAACTACTCTGGCCCAACTCGTAACAATGGTAGTAATTGTATTTGGAGACATATCAGGAAAAGAACATCTAGTCGCGGCATCAGTAATTGGACCTGCCCTATTGGGTGCGTTTGGAGTTATACGTATGCTCACTAATATGAAATTAATCATTGGTGAGATGGATGCAGACACGCTAGCAACAAACTATGGCAAAGAGATCTCAGCAATCCCACTTAATGTACTGAAATTCATTTTTTCAGGTATTTTTGTTGCTTTGGCAATTGTTCAACTGATAACAATTTATTAATTTTATATTTCAAAAATTAGGTTGGTGCTTGATATTAAAAAGCCACCAGCCCACTTTTGATATTCCTTTTCTTAACTAATCGGTTTTTATTAATGAGTATGACTTCGGCTCAGCTCATTAAGTTTTTTTTGTGATACGCATTAAAACAAAGATTACAATTGCTATATTCAGAAAATTCCATGCTATACCATTTAAAAAAGCAGCTCTATAAGATCCTGTTAAATCGTAAATCCAACCAGACATCCAGCCACCAATGGCCATTCCAAGAATTGTTGACATAACAACTAGCCCCACACGTTGACCTGCCTCGCGTGCCGGTAAATATTCACGGATTGTTACCGCATAACCAGGGACAATGCCTCCCTGAGAGAGACCAAATACTATACTTATAATATAAAGAGATACTAAGCCATCAAATGGCAAATATAAAAATAATGCTAAACACTGTAGTGAAGATCCAAGTAAAACTGTTTTAATCCCACCTATCCAGTCAGCAATCAAACCTGAAAATAATCTTGAAACAACACCACCAAAAAGCATTAAACTAAGCATTTCTGCACCAACAGCAGGGCCATATCCAAGATCCATACAGAAAGATACAATATGAACTTGCGGCATAGACATCGCGATGCAGCAACTCAATCCAGCGACAGCCAGTAAAAGTTGTAAAGATCGAGGGGACATTCTTAATGCTTTTGATTTACTTTGAGACTCCGTTTCAGAAATTTCAATTGCAGTTATAGGAACTCTGCGTAACAAAAAAAGAGACAATGGAACTAAAGTTATTAGAACTGTCATTGCTATAAAGAAGTAAGCATCGCGCCACCCTTGCTCTACAAGTACACCTTTCAATACCATTGGCCAAATAGCACCTGATAAATAATTCCCACTTGCGGCTACGGCTACGGCAATACCTCTTCGTTTTTGAAACCAGTGTGAAATATCTGCCATTAAAGGTCCAAATCCAATAGCAGCACCAAACCCAAGTAAAATCTGCCATATGGTCAATATTTCGACAGATTGAGCGTAAGAAGCACCTAAAAATCCAATTGAGGTGCACGCCGCAGCTAGCAAAAGTGACGAAAAAAAACCAAACCTGTCGACAAGTCGACCTATGATCAAGTTTCCAGCAGCAAAACCAATCATTGTTAGTGTATACAATAAAGATGCCGCTGATCGATCTATACCCAAATCATCTTGCACTAACGGTAAAACAATTATTATTGCCCACACACCAACTGAGCCGATTGTGCTGACTAACAAGGTTATCGCGAGCCTAAACCAACTATATGGGCTATCGTGAATTTTAATTTCAATCATTAGTTACCAACAGGCTTTCTTTAAAACATATCCAGAATACTTTTTTAGAGGTTATGTTTGTAATTCAATTGGAATATCGACACTTAGCGGTTTACCAAATTGATAATCTAAAACTTTAAAAATAGCTGCTTGTGTCCAAAGTTTAATAAAGAAGAAATGTATTCCATATATATACTAGTATATTATCTTTAGCTCCAGTTGTAATTAAAACTCACACTAATTCTTTCCTCATCCGCCATATTCATCTGCACCTCATGACGCAGCCAACTTTCCCAAAGTAAAACTTCACCTAATTTAGGTTCCATATAAATGAAGTTTTTTAATTCTGGCCGAGCATTTCCTTTTCTGGACGGAGAAGCCATCATCATTGCCAATCTTGGATCTTCAAATTTAATAGCACTCGTTCCTTTTGGCATTGAAATATAAGTCGTTCCACTAATTACGCTATGGGGATGAAGATGTGAGGTGTGGATACCACCAAATGGTAAGATATTGATCCACAACGAATCTAATTTTATTTTTTTATCATTTAGGTCAAATTCCAAATCTTTAACAAAAGTTTTGACATGCTTATTTAGAATCTTAATCAAATCTTTGAAGATTGAATATCTCCAATCCAAATCATTTAAGGAGGCATAACTCGTATAACCAGCAAAATTATTATCATCACTCCATTTCTGCCCTGCTTCATCATCCGAAGCGGTAGACAAGCAGGTAGATGCAAGCTCACCTTGATCTATCTTATCCCCAAAATCTCGAAGGTCAGCTCGATATATTCGAGTTGAAAAAAATGAATCTATATTAGCCATAAAAAAACATTAACTTAACTGTACCTACAGTTAAAGTATGTAATGATTTAATCTTAATAAAATAAAATTAGGTATTTTTTGAGTTACAAAGAATATGCAAACTTGTAACATTAGATTAAGCCTCAGGCTCCCAACCAGCCCTAACTAAACCTTCAATAATTATATTAGCAAGAGACGAGTTAGGGACAAAAATCTTTTTATAATCTTCTCTTTTTTTCAAATTTGGTCTGACTGCTAAATATTCATTTAAAGCAGTTCTTGCTTCATCACCCTTCTCTAAATAGCCCATCACTGATGCGCGAAATCCTTTATAAAGACCTTGATTAGGATATTGTAAACGACATTGTTCATTATAATTGAATGCTGCTTCATAGTTTCCTAATCCTAAATTAGCAAAGAAAAGACCATTGCGAAAACTCATATTGTTTGGATCTAAAGGATTTAACTCAATTGCTTTATGGTAATAATCTACCGATTCAGCGTATTTTCCCGAATGCACCAAGCTTTGTCCAAATCTATAAAGGGCATCAGGGTAGCTAGGATTAAGTTTAATGGCTCTTTCAGAATATTGTTTTGCCTCTTCAAATTTTCCTGCAAAAAAATAATAAGTAGCAATAAAGTTTGCAGCCATGGGATTTTTTGAATCAAGCTCAAATGCTCTTGTGGCATGTTGTAGTATCTCATTGAGAGTTTCTTCTGAATCACTTCTTGTAAATTGGTTTAGCTCATACATCGCAATTAATGATAACAATGAATGCGCATTAGACATTGTGCTATCTAATTCAACTGCCTGCTCACATAAGTCTCTTGCTTTTTCGAGCTCAAGATCTTTATGGTCTGTCGGATTTCTTACATTAAAAATATGTAATGCTTTTAAATAAATTGCCCAAGCATTAAGATTATTTGGCCGTGTTCTTTCTATTCGATCACTTTCATACCCTTGAAGAGTAGGATTTACTTGAGCTGCGACTGCAGTTGAAACCTCATCTTGAACATCAAATATATCTTCTAAACCCTTGTCCCATCGTTCAGACCAAAGAAGGTGATCATTTTTAGCATCAACCAATTGAGCTGTTATTCTAATCTTTTGCCCACCTTTACGTACGCTACCTTGGACAATGTAATTAGCACCCAATTCTGCTGCCACCTCTTTAATATTTATTGTTTGATCTTTGTATATAAAACTTGAATTTCTCGAAATAACTGGAAAAGTTCGCCACAGTGATAAATTGGCTATTATATCCTCAGTAATTCCATCAACAAAATAATCTTGATCAGGGTCATTACTCTGATTTAAGAATGGTAAAACAGCTATAGTGGGAGGTGCATCCTCAGTTTCCTCAAAAGATGTGGGACCTGCATCAGCATCTTTTGGTGATATTACCAAACTACTAGAGGGATTTTTCATATTAGAGAGTACAGAAACATCTATTTTATATGTAGAAACTGGATTGGAGATATTCTTCATGACTTGTTCGCCGGTATCAACAAAGTTCATATCAAGCTTCCGGCTCACTTCATCATGAAACTTTCCTGACAAGGAAATACCGCCTGGTTCAGCGGATGCCTCAAGTCTTGCTGCAATATTTACTCCGTCACCATATAAGTTATCACCTTCAATAATAACATCGCCAAGATTCAAACCAACACGAAAAAGCATTTGATCAGCTTCTGGAACACCTTCATTACGGTCTCGCAAATCTCTCTGAAATTCTGTGGCAGCGACAATAGCATCAACTGGGCTACCAAATTCCGCTATAACTGAGTCTCCAGCACTCCCAAAAATACGTCCATGATTTGCTGTTATAGCATCATCTGTAAGAGTTCTACATGCTTTCAAATTCTTTAATGTTCGATCTTCATTCTCACCCATCATTTTACTGAATCCGACCGTGTCAGCCACTAATATAGCTGCAAGTTTTCTTCGTGGGCCAGTTTCAGTCATATCGGAACTTTCGAAAAACTTAGAACACGCAGTTAAATTTATTTAGAGTGTAAAGTCAAAACTTTAAAAAATACTGAATTTATTGTAACACTTTTTAGAGTATGTAAATGCTCTAGTACTTTTCTTTCAAATTGGTATTTCTTCAGCTTTCATTATATTATTAACACAACTCAATAGGTAAACTTGGCCTTTCTTTGTAAACATCTAAGGCATTTTCCAAAGCCATCCCAAAATTTAAAATTTTCTCTTCTTGAAAAAGGCCTCCCCAAAGAGAAATTCCATTGGGTACTTTAAATTTATTCTCCTTAACTACTTCCTCTGATTTAAGGTTGGTCATCCCAGACGTTATAGACCCAAATGAGGTCGCGCCACGCGTGGCGAGGCACTCAAAACCTGCCCTAAGGTGAAGACAAGGGTGACCCGTGAAATTACTGGCAACAAGCATCGGACCCGTATCAAAAGGCCCTATCAGTATATCAACTTCTTTAAAGAGCTTATCCAACGCTTTCATGACAAGATAACGAAGTCGATCCAATTGAACATGATCAACAGCTGATAGAAATCTAGCTTTTCGAAATATATTGGGCCAAGCCTCTTTATCCTGCCTAGTCAATGTATCATCCTCATTAGAAAGTGTGAGATGTTCAAAAGCGGCAGCAGCCTCAGCGTAAAGTATATTAATTAATGACATATATGGAAGGTCTTCAAGCTCTACTTTTTTTAGCTTTACTCCTAAGTTTTTTGCAACCTTTAGAGTAGCACGATCAAGTTCTGATGCTCCTTCTTCAAATGCATCTGGCAAATAACCAATGACAAGATCTTTAATTTTTTTCGAATTATTAAAGTTGAATGGAGCTTGAATACTAAATCGGTCATTTTCATCATGCCCATTTAAAACTGAAAGCACAATCCCAGTGTCCTCCACACAACGACAGATAGGACCCACTTTATCTAAAGACCAGCAAAGAGACATTCCACCACATCTACTTACACGACCAAATGTAGGTCTCAGACCCGTTGTTCCACATCGCTGACTAGGTGAAGTTATCGATCCGAGTGTTTCTGTACCAATTGCAAAACTACACAACCCCGCTGCAGTGGCAGAAGCAGAACCTGCACTTGAACCGCTACTACCCTCATTTATATTCCAAGGATTTTTGGTACGCCCTCCATACCAAATATCATTAAATGCTAAAGCTCCAAGTGTTGTTTTTCCTAATAATACTGCTCCAGCTGCTCGTAATCTCTTTACAACTGTTGCATCTTTATCAGGCACTCTATCCCGATACGGTTCTGCACCCCATCCAGTCTTAATATCTTTTGTATCAAATAGGTCCTTCAACCCATAAGGAATTCCGTGCAATGGACCTAAGCTAATTCCTTGGCAAGTCAGCGCGTCCATAGCGTCTGCTTCTGCCAGTGCTTTTTCTTTAGGTACCTCAGCAAAACAATCAAGTTTATACTGTAACCTACCTATTCGATCTAAATATATTTCTGTCAATTTACGACTAGTAATCTTTTTACTCTTAATCCAATTACATTGCTCACCAACCGTTGCAAAAGCTATATCTTCATTATTATTTGGAATTGAAACACATTTAATTTTTATTTTCACGCCTGAAGCTAGGGGCATTTTAAATCCTGGCAACCGTGGGTCAAATAGTGATGCCATTGGAACATTGTTTTCTAACTTTTTTGTCCGTCGTATTTTTGCAAACAAAATCTGGCTCTCAATGTTATTAACCATCTGCTCTCTCTCAGCACTTGAGTAACTAATTCCCAGAATTTTTTCTGCACTAGAAATATCAGAAATCGTAATCTTTTTGTTAGCCATCACTTAAAAACCTTTTATAGAAGAAAACCTCAATATATATATGTTTCTAATAGTCTTTGATATGAGTGCTTTAATGCAAGTTAAAACTTTAAATAATAATACTTTCTTTTATTATCCATGATTGACTTTTAGATAATATTTGAAGACCTTTAAAATAAAGACAATTGAATGAACCGCATAACTCAAAGTATCCATAGACTACTTATAATGACTAATTGGCTTGTGATCGGTGGCTTTGGTATTTATGCATTTCTCAATCCAGAGACTACAGGCATAGGCTTTGTTGCATTTTTTATTGCTGGTTGTATTCATCTTTTAGTTAACTGGATATTTAAGAAATAAAGAGTTTACAGAAGAATGAAAGAAACTATATCTTATCTATCAATTATTTTAATATAAATTTTAAATAATCGATTTCATTTAATTTTATTTTGAAGGTTAAATATGAGTTCAATAATTCAAACCCAAGGTATACATCATATAACTCTAAATGGAGCTAATAAAAAAGTTTCTGTAGAATTCTGGCAAGATATCCTTGGAATGGCCTTAATTTTTGAACAACCAAACTTAGATGATTTATCAACAAATCATCTTTATTTTGATTGTGGGGATGGAAGAACAATTACAGTTTTCACACGAGAAGACGTAAAGCCAAATAAAAAATTTAATGAAAATAATCCTGGATCAGTGCATCATATAGCCTTCTGGGTAAGTCAAAGCACAATAAGGATAGCAAAACATAATTTGAGTGAAAATGGTTTTCAAAACTCAGGGATTAAAGATAGGGGGTTCATGGATTCACTTTATTTTAGAGAACCTTTAGGTCTCTTGGTGGAACTAGCCAGTTATAAATTTGATCCTCCCTTTGGCTCTTCCCATGGTGACGTCTTAGCAAAGGCACACAAACTGAGGTTGGAACGCGGTGCTATAAATATTCAAGATGAAGATGTTTCTAAGGCTATAAGAGAATTGAGTTCAAAGCAGAGCAATTAAAAATAAATTATCCATAAAGGGGCATTAATTAATGAAGGAAAGCGACGTCAGTGAAATTATAGAAATGGCTCTGAGCGACCATATATCTTTTTCAAATATAAGGTCCCAACACAATATTAGCGAAAAAGATGTTAAATTATTAATGAGACAAAACCTTAAACCCGGAAGTTACAAAGCATGGCGAAAAAGAATTAGCGAAATGGGCTCTAGGAGAGAGCACTACAAGTAATGAGCAAACCTAACTTTAGATACAATAATCCCAATTCAACCTGTTGTTTTTGCAGCAGAACCTGTAACCCTCATCCTGACTTTGATGAGCCTCTTGTTACGACTAAAGTTGAAACTAACAATAAAGTAATTCAACTGTGTATTAATTGCTATTTTGATTTAGAAACTTTTGTGAAAGAGAGTAAGCAGCCTTTCGCAGAAGTTGTTAAGGAAAAAGAAAACTTACTAAGGATTTTAAGTAAATCGAGCAGTGCATAACCTACTATTTTCAAACAGATAAATTATTAGGACTAAATTTCATCTGATAAGATAAAGAGTAGTCTCTAAAACAGCTTTAGTCTTTCAATTAATTTTGTCCCAATAAGTTAACAATCAAAACACCAATGATTATAAAAAGTAACCCTACTAAGGTGAAAATATTAGGAACCTGATTAAATTTTATTATTCCAACTAATGAAGTTGCGATGATACAGACCCCGGCAAATGATGCATAGGTTATTCCAACAGGCAATACCTTCATAACATTGGATAATGAATACATGCAGAGCACGATAGCTATTATACTTATTATCGAAGGCATTAATTTAGTATAACCACTTGCACTATTTGCATAAGAGTTCGAAGCAGTCCCAAAAACAACTGCAGCTAATAAAAATAAATAAGCAACCCAAATATTCATACTGTCATTTCCTTGCATGTTTACTATTTGCACGAAGGTCAATTGGTGTAACAAGTTTATGACATCTGTTATCCATCAATGCAAAGAATGAATTCAAAGCCAATTTTTTTAAATATTAAATATCAAAATCACGTAGCTTAGAATTTATATATTTAGCAAGTGCTAACGAAGACGTTAACCCAGGTGAAGCGTAACCAAGCACATTAACAAATGAACTTTCCACACTTGTACCAAAGTCTATTAGAAAATCCTCAAGACCTTCCACATTTGGTCTAATACCTGAGTAAGCTGGTGAAAAATCTTCTTTCTTAATTAAGGGCCAATAGGATTGCACTGTTTTAAAAAAAAATTCCTTTTCACTATTCTTATGGGAATATTCGATATCATTTGTTAAATAAGCTGATGGTCCAAACCTAATGCCTTTTCCAAGATCTATTGTTGCATGTAAACCTAGGCTATTTTCGGTTGGGATTGGATAAATCAGGTGATCTAGCTTCTCTTTACCTTGGTAATTATAATATTCACCCTTTAAAAATTTATTTGTGAACTTTTCTTCACCATACAACTCATTTGCTATTTTAACGGCATTTAAACCAGCGCTATTAATTAATAAGTTAGTTTCAATAATAAATGTTTCTCCAGTATTTTTATCGTGAACAGTAACACCTAAACCTTTAGCATCTTTTTCCACTTTTAAACACTCATTCCCTAAGAGGACTATCCCACCATCTTGCTCAAACTCATCTCTCAATGACATCATAAAACTTTGACTATCAAAAATACCAGAAGATGGAGAATACAATGCCTCAGAAAAATTAATGAATGGGTATTTTTTTAATTCAGTACTATTGAATGCTAAATCCTCAACTCCACACTCTTCAGCATTATCTTTTATCCCATTAAGTTTTTCTGTTTCCTGATCACTAACAGAAACAATAAATTTACCACATTTAAAAAAGGGCAAATCACGTTGAATTAAGTAATCATATAAGAGGTTTTTTCCTTCAACGCATAGCTTAGCCTTGAGTGAGTTTTTTTTATAATAAATACCGGCATGAATAACCTCTGAATTTCGACTTGAAACTTCTTGGCCCAAAGAATTATTTTTTTCTATCAAAAATATATATTTGTACCGCTTAACTAAACTCTGCGCTATCGCAAGTCCGGCTACTCCACCCCCAATTATTAAGCAGTCACTACGTATTTTTTCCATTACAAAATAGGCTCATTTAATCAAATAATTTAATATTATTAACTCTTATTCCATTAGTATATATTGAGCTTAAAGACTAGTGATAAAAGACTTTTCAAAAAATAATAAACTGCTAGAATTTCAAATAGCGTTAAAGGTAAAAAAAGATTTAAATGACTGTATTCATTAAGACCATAGTTAGATTAATTATGGCTTTTATATCCGCCTTAATAATAGCCTTTGGTGTTAGCGGTTGGTTATACGAAGATACTGGTCTGTTAGGCATTATTGTGGCCATAGGTGGGTTTATTTTCGGTTGGGTTGGCAATAAAGTAGTTTTGTTGGTATTTAGTAATTAAACAAATTATTAAAAATTAGTTCGGGGTCTGATTTGAAATAAATGCTTAACTCCTCTCCCACTTTCATCTCACCTTATGCCAACCAACCATGTTCTATCAGCTATTGAAAAGTTTCATAGCTTGATTAAATAGTTCTTCAGATTTTGCATGATCACCGTTATCATGCGCAGTCATTGCATCATCACGAAGCTGCTGAACTTGTTCAATCTTTTCATCTAATGTTTTCGCCATCATTGGGCATGAACCAGCGAACGCTGATGTAGAAAATAAAACTAATATTGCTGTTATTATAAAATTTTTCATATTTTTTTCCTTGAGCGTTGATTTTATAGAGGTCAGTTAGCGCTGAATTAAAATAAACAAAGTAAAAATTTTCTGCTACCTAACGTTAACGATCATTTATATTTTTAACATACCATTTTACTTATTATAATATGTATTTAACGTTTTCTTATAATAGTTAGTATTATTGAGTAGAAATTATTGTAACTGGACACTAATTGTTAAATTTGGATGCGTTATAATCGTTATAAATTTAAGACTTGTTTAATATACTGTACTGGCAACCGCTTTATGTTAGGTTTTATATAGTTAACTAGGGTGAACAAATGGATAGATTATTAACAGTCGTTCAAAAATTGGTTATTATTGCAGTTTGGCTAATAACACTGGCACTGATTATTATCGGATTAGCCTATATTATAGATTCTAGTTTCCAACCCTTAATTGGTTACGGATTTATAATTGGTGGATCTTTAGTAGGGTTTATTTTGTTTAAATTAGTTAAGTGGATCTTTAAAAAAAATAGCCCCCAGAATTAACTGGGTGCTACTCTATAATTAGGCTTAAATATAATGAAAATTGGTATTTGGTTTATTCTCATCATAGGAGCAATGATCGTATTTAATATATTTACGACCTTGGATATATCAACGAGAAGTATAACACGTGAAAAATCTGATTTAGTAAAGTTTTGTGCAAAACAAAATACAGATACTGTTAAGTGTAAGGAATAATTTTATATTTAAAGAACCAGTTCTGCGTATCTAAACTCAACAACATTTGATTGAACTACAGGTGGTTTACAATTTCGTTGTAATTTGGCAAGTAACAAGATCGGGTTTGCGTATTAACAGTAGTTGCAATTGTGCCCAGCTCCCAGGTTCTCAATTCTTTGGCTGTGCCATTAGTTTTTTTCTTGTGTATCCCTTTTTTACATTTGAATAATAAACAGTCTGCGAAGGGACTTCAGTCGTTTTGAGCTTTTTCTTAGATCTAGACATAAAAGATCTATATACTCCGTACTTAAAATAAACTTTTTTGCCAATCATCGTCCGACCAAAGTTTCATGACTGCCTCAGTGATAACTCATTTTAATGATGTATTATTAGAGCGTGCAGGGGCATTGGCCTAAGCCAGGTATGTATAGTTGGAGTGTTACACAGATCTGTATTTGCTACCCGTTACTAATACAGGGGCTGGTGATGGTACGAGAGTAATACCAATAAAACACTTGATCCAAACGAACACAAGCAGCGTAGAAGTTATGATATTAAATTTACTATTGGAGTTCAGGGAATGATCAACAGACCAATATTAAAAAAATTAATAGCCAGTACGTTGTTTGTGGCCTTAACATACGGTGGTGCAATGGCTGAAAATCTCATTCAAACAAGCGAGTGGTCATATGAAGCAGACACAGTGATGGGTGGCGTTTCTGATGGGAGTGCTGAATTTAAAGGTAATGGCTCAGGTAAGTTCATAAGGCTAACAGGTGAAGTATCTACCTCAAATAACGGAGGTTTCATTCAAGTGAGGTCTTCAATTCCTTGGGAGCTTGCAAAAGGTAAAACAGGTATAAAGATGAAAGTTAAAGGGAATGGTGAGCAGTATTATCTGCATATCAGAAATTCCAGCACTCGCCTACCTTGGCATTATTACCATCAGGGTTTTGAGACGACCAGTACTTGGAGGGAGATTAAACTTCCATTTCAATTTTTTAAGAAATCCTCTTCAGTCTTACGAACTTTGGTAACACAAAATACGATTAAAACCATAGCAATCGTTGCATACGGTAAAGATCACACAGCTGATATTTCGGTTATGAGTTTGGAATTTTACTAATCTAATGAATGTATAATGGGTTTTAGGATTGATCCGTCAGATAGGCATATTTAAACTTGACTTCTTTTTTTTAAATTCTAAGTGAAAATATGTTAATTAATCTAGGAGATTTGCAAATGAAAGCCGTGTTCTCATCATTAACTTGTGTTGTCATGATTATTTTGTCGCCTTACTCAAGTTGGGCTGAGGATAGTGGTAAATTTTCAATTGGAATAGCTTATATAAATGGGTCTTCAATTTACTCAAATACAAAAGCTTCAAGAATAATCATGCCATCCTTGTCGTATGAGACAGATAAAATTAGCGCTAATATTCAGAATGGTTTCACTTATAAAATTATTAGCAATCAATCTACAAAATTAAACGTTTCACTTGCCCCAAACTTTAAGCCCTACAACAGTAATGACTCTAATGACTTAATAGGGATGAAAAGAAATATGTATATTGATGGACTAATTTCAGTATCAAGAGAACTTTCCAGAGGTTTATCTGTGAAGTTAAGCGTTGCAACTGAATTGACTAATAGATTTAATGGTAGCGCTGCAAATGTGTCATTAAGTCAATTTATTCCTATTAATTCTGTACCCTTCATTTTTAGTTTAGGTTCAAGGTGGTATGATCAAAAAAGAGCTAACTATCTTTATGGAGTATATTCTACTGAAGCTACAGGACAACGAGCGAAGTATGAATTAAATAATGTTTTCGTACCATATATATCGATAAACACTTTTTATAGTATTAGCGAAAATACTCGTTTTTTTGCAGGCTTAAATGCAAATTTTTTATCAAATGAAATAACAAATAGCCCTATCGTAAGCAAAAAAAATAAAATGTCAGTAATAATGGGGTTAACTTATAATTTGAAGTAATAGGCGACTACTTAGACTACCTCATTACTGTCATAACAACATCACTAGCCCCTGTACTAGTAACATTTAGCAAATACAGATCTGTGTAACACTCAAACTATACATACCTGGCTTAGGTCAATGCCCCTGCATGCTCTAATAATAAACCATTAAAATGAGTTACCACTGAGACAGTCATGAGACTCCCTTAAATAAAAAGACCTAAATTAAATAGTAAGTTCGATAATGTTTTGTACACTCGTTTGCACACTAGCCTGACCTCCTATAGAAATTTATAGAATACTATCAGTATCTTACGGAGAACTCTTGGTGCGGTCGGGGTGTAGTTCTGTTCCCTATACCTGAGCCATTCGACGTGACAGTACCTGTAAAACAAAGATTAATGAGGGTCAAAGTTCATAGTCAACCTTCAAAATTGTACACTTGTTTGTGCACTGGTGCTCCTAACGATACCTAACGAGCTCGTTATAAATCCTCTAAAATAGCTAAAGCCCTTATTTTGTTAAGTAATTGTATATACCCCTTAAAGGGAGAAGCCCCCTATATATCTTATATAGCTATCTCTCTCTTAAGATATACTTAAGACAGCTTAGTATGTCTTAGAGCATCCTAGAGTATCTGTATCCCCTTACAAGATCCCTATAAGTCTCTAAGTATCTCTATGATATCTTAAAGTACTCGTAAGGAAGCTTTAATCAGTTGCTGATGTTAACAGTCCTTTATGCAACTTCTCTTATATCTACTTATGATGTCCTTACGATCTCTTAACGATGCCTAAAGGTTCCGTATATGTCCCTATTACCCCTGTTTTATTACGATACCCCCTCTCTTTGTACATCAAAGGGAGGTCTTTTTATTTAAAGGACTCTCAGGGACTCTAGAAGAGTCGTGGAGAGTCTATAAGGGGTTGTTGGCTATGGATGGGTGGTAATGAGGTTATGGGGTGTCAGGGAGTCTTAAATGATGGCATATTCCACGTTAAGAACATCAAGTGAATTAAGAGATGTGTCTCCAAGATCTATGGTGACACTTCCAAAGGTTACAACACCAGCTGAGATTGTAGCTTCTTTATCCCCTTCATATTGATCACGACGATAAATCTTAAGAATATCCCCTTGTGATTTAGAGTAATCTGAAATGATATCATTTCCAGATGTTACCGTGAACTCAAAGGTATCAGCCCCTGATCCACCTATTAGGGTATCATTTCCTGAGCCTCCAAATAAGACATCATTACCATTACCACCAATAAGGGTTTCTGTAGCATCCGAACCCCAGATAATATCTTCACCATTACCACCATTAATTGTAATTACTTGACCAGCTAAAGAGTAATCAGGGCTTGTTAGATCAATAATATCATCACCACCAAGTCCATAAATGTTCTCAACATTTATAATGCGCTGAGTGCTTTCATTTAAAGTATAAGTGTCTTTTGTTAGTGTTAGAGATGAATGAAAGCCTGAATAGCTATCATGGAGGAAGAAAGCGTCACCCTCGTTTCCTAGATAGATCGAGTCACTATCAGCACCACCATCCACTACTGTTTCAATTTTTACCTTACCAGCAAGATTTATATGAATCTCGGTTGCGACCTGAGTAATTGAGCCAACATTATGTGCAAAATTTCCATCATGATAAGTAGTACCATCTATGTTTATATTATCATTGCCAGCATGAGTATTGATGATATCTCCTCCTACCTTAGAACTTATTTCATCAACATTTATCGTACCTGTTAATACATCATCTTCAGATGTGTCTTCTATAAATGAATAACCAGCTGCATTTAAGGTTTGAGATTTTGTTAATGTTTGATCAGAAAATTGGAATTGCTCGATATTTGTATAACTGTCAGTATCAAATCTATTAGAAATCAAAACAAATTTATTTGAATAATTGATTGTTAGTTCGGAAAATTCATTGTCAATTATAACAGTGTCTATTCCTTTACCCCCATCAATCTGATCATTACCTTCACCACCAGTAAGGGTATCATCACCTTCATTGCCAGTAATAACATCATCGCCGGCTCCACCATTTATATTATCAGATTCATTTGTGCCATAAACATTATCATCCCCACCAAGCGCAAAAGTGGAAAGGTTTGAATTTCGTATAACAATATTCTCACTATCATCAGAAAAAGCCTCTGAATCGGAATTTATAAGACCAAAGTTGTATTCTTTATAGCCACTTGTGAGATCTGCATAGTGAAATTTTGGATCGCCAAGGGATATAATGGCATCTATGTAGGCATTAGGATCCACAAAATTATAATATTCTCTACTTGGTGATGCAATACTATAATCTTCATCATCTCCATCATAAATTTCTATAGAATTTTCAGAAATAATTTTCTGAATCTCATCAGTTGTTAACTTCCTTTCAATTGTTTTTTCAGCGGCTTCTTGCATTAGTAATACCACACCAGTCATATACGGTGATGCCATGCTAGTTCCACTCAGGGCCACAGTACCACCACCATTTTTTGCAGCAGTTATTGCTCCTCCAGGAGCAAATACATCGATTAGATCATCATCTCTTTGAGAGAAAGAGGTTATAGAACCATAATTGCCACCACCATATTCCGTTGCCCCGACAGAGATAGTATTTTCATATGCGGCTGGTGCAGAAATTCCTTGAGTGCTATGCTCAAACTCATTCCTATGCTCATAGAAATCATCTTTACCAGACCCATTAACTGTATAATGCTGATAATCGCTCTGCCTATATTCATAGCCATTTCCAGCCGAAGCGACACAAATTATTCCTAAGTCTTCTAAAGCATCAAATTTATCATCAAGCCCATAAAATTCAGAAAGATAATAGCTATTTTCAGTTTGAAAAAAATCTTGTGAATAGCCCAACGACATATTAATCGCATCAATACTGTATTTTTCTGCGTTTGTGATGCACCAATTTAGAGCATCCGCCACATTTCCTCCAGGGCTATCAAATATTTTTAGTGCTATTATATTTGCATCTGGAGCTAGGCCTGAATAGTTTAGATCTGATGAGGCGATCGTTCCAGCAACATGAGTTCCATGGCCATCAACATCGGCGCCATTAACCTTTCCAGAACCAAAAGTCTTAGAGAAAATGATGCGATCTGCAACGCCATTATTGTCAACATCCGTTCCAAAGTGTGAGTGATCTAAATCAATTCCAGAATCAATTACAACTACCGTTTGGCCAGCGCCCGTAAGTGATTTATATTCATCATCCAAAACATCACGAAAGTTAAACGAAAAACCATCACTTCCAGTGCCACTCGAAAGAACCTCATAAAATGGTCCATCGTGCTCAATTTTTTTATCATCCTTTTTCGTTACTAATCCTTTTTTGCCACTTTCGTAAGGATAGGTATATTCCCAGCCAAAATCAGGAACAATTCCAACTGCATAATTATCATTATCCAAATCATTGAATATATATTGGCCAGTGGCGTCGGTTATAGTACTTGTTTCGCTAGACTCATATGTTCCATTTGCGTTGACATCTAAGTAAACTCTTATATCAGTCAGACCTTCTTCACCAAAGTCCTGCGTTTTATTTGCATTATTATCATCCCAAATTGTTCCACTTATAAAATCAAGTTCAGTCGCAATGTCGTCATCTATTCTAGTGATTTGCTCTATTGCGTTAATTTCAAAGTTAAACGTAGGATCTGAAGATTCCGAAACAACATTAATATCAATGGTTTCTGTTCGTTGAAAACCGTCGTCATTTTCAAGTGATAATGTAATCGTTTGAGGTGTGCCCCAATTAGATGTACCAAAAGTAAGTTCGCTAGACGAAAACGATAAACCAATAGCGCTCAAAGTAATCGCAACTGAAGAGGTTGGTGCAGAATCCAAAGCCAACGATAGAGTTACCGTGTTACCGTTTTCTATGATATCAGAGGTAGAAAGTGTTGTTGTAACTGGCTCAGTTTTTCTAATACTTATTAAATCATCAAGGAACTGAATCTCTTCTATATTGGTTAAAATGACTGTTGAATTGACATATTCGCTTTGGGCATCTTCATTAAAAGTTACTTCA
>JAOGYN010000050.1:0-2235 GCA_028112705.1 Paracoccaceae bacterium
ATACTGGCTTTAATTGAGTCTTGCCATGTCCATAATGATAATGGAAAATATGAAAGTGGTCTAAAATCAGCATTTAGCACCAAAGCGGAGCTTTTTTGGAGGAAATCACCATCAGCTAAAAAAAATATCAAAAGAACCTTCAGTCATATTAACTCCTTAAAATTCCGACATAATTTTTAACTCATAAGTCATGAAAATGTAACGAATTTTAAACATACTATATAACGAAGAAACAATGCATCAAGCGCAATTTATAAATAAATGCTTCAATCAGATTCAACAAAACCCAACATGTTATTCATAAATTGCAATGCTGTCCCAAGCCCGTCTGGAGAAATTCCATGGCCAACCCCTTTTGCTACATGACTATAAACTGTAAAACCATTCATTGTTAAATTATTTGCAGCGTCAGCTAAAGATTCAAAAGGCACAACATCATCACTATCACCATGAACTAAAAGAATTGGCATCTTTGATTTGACTTCTTCTTCCAGACTTTCTGGTTCCAGTAAACGTCCAGAAAAGCCCACAACGCCCGCTAAGGCAGTATCACGACGAGGGGCTAAATGAAGACTAAGCATCGTACCCTGACTAAAACCCAATAATATAGTATTATTTATATCAACATTCTCAGCTTTAATCATATCGTCTATAAAAATATTTGTTGTATTGATTGCTTGCTCCATAACAAGGCGTGCATCAACTTCACTTGACCCATCAATCCAAGGGATAGGAAACCACTCACGTCCTGATGGATTCATTTGACATTTATGTGGTGCATCAGGTGCAACAAATACAGTATTTGGCATATGCTGACCTAAAGAATTAGCAAGTCCCAATAAATCTGTTCCATCAGCACCATATCCATGTATCAAGATAACTAAAGAATCACAATTGCCAGAAAAAGAATCTTTTCTTCCATATTTTAATACACTCATCTTATTCCTTCTCTTCTTTTCATATGACTATAATAAGACCATAAACCTCTCGCAGAGATAGACATCCAAGGAGACCACCTTGCTGCTAGATCTCTCATTTTCTTTTCATTAGGCCGTTCCGGAAGCTTATATAAAATTCGATACGCTTCCTGCAATGCTAAATCACCAGCAGGAAAAATATTTGCCCTTCCTAGAGAAAACATAAGGTAGATTTCTGCTGTCCATCTACCTATTCCCAAGACATTTGTAAGGATCTCAATTACTTTATTACTTTCCAGAGATTCTAGATCTTGATAGTTAATTTTCGCTGCTGCTAATGCTCGAACATACTTAATTTTTTGCCTAGATAAGCCAAACTCTTTTAATTTCTCATCTGTGCTTATTGTTATCAATTCTTCAGACGAGATCATTTCATGGCCCATTTTTTTTAATATAGAATCAGCAGCAGCTACAGATATTTGTTGTGATACGATTACGGAAACAAGGTTTGAGAAGCCAGGTTCTCGCAAACGCAATTGCATTGGGGATCCAAGCTTAAAAGCTTCTTTAAGAACTGCATCATTTTCCGATAGAGACTCAATACCTTCACTTAAACAAGCATTTGAAAAAATTATTCTTTCATTCATTAGATAGTCCATATAAACGCTTAATCACTTCAGTTGTGTCACTGTAGTTGTGACCTTCTAAAATATTTGGTCTGTTAATCATAGCCACCCTAATACCCAGTTCTCGCGCAGCAATTAATTTTGCTTCACTTTGGCTTCCACCCGAATTTTTTACCAACAACCAATCAATATTCAATTCTTGAAATAGTTTGATTTCACTCTCCAAAGAAAATGGAGGCCGTCCAATAAGGTAACTTCCATTGTTATGTGGAAATGGGAGCTCCGGATCATCGATTTGTCTACAAATCAACTTAATATTTTTATGTGACTTGAAATAAGCAACACTTTGTCGACCAGATGCAACAAAAATCAAATCCCCATCGGACAAATATGGCTTAAGTTGATTTTCGTTATCAATTTCAAACCATTTATCTTTAGTCGCTTTTATCCATGGTGGCCGTTCACATAGTAAATATGGAATATCAAGCTGATTACAGACAGTTTTTGCATTATGACTAATTTTGGTTGCAAATGGATGTGTCGCATCAATTATGCAATAAATATTATTTTCACTAATAAACTTGGCCAGTCCACTTTGACCACCAAAACCTCCACAACGCATTTTTTTTGAAATTTTAATTGGATTTTTAGTTATACCGGCTAAGGAAGAAATTAACGAATATTTTAAATTT
>JAOGYN010000051.1:0-2021 GCA_028112705.1 Paracoccaceae bacterium
AATTAATTGACCACTCTGGGCTTGGAGATGGTTCGAATATATCATCGTTTGAATTAATTAAATTCCTTGAAAACTCAGGATGGGAGGGTTCAGTTTATAATTTTATCAGTGATTATGAGGTTAAAAAAATGAATTCTGCTATTTTGAAAAATTATACCAGAAAGGTTAAAGTTAAGACTGGGTCACTAAATTTCGTTAGCAATATAGCAGGTTACATTGAGACAAAGTCTGGCAGAAGGATGGCATTTGCGATTTTAACATCAAATATGATTGAGAGGAATAAACTAAAGAAAGAGGATCGCGATAATCCAGTAAAGGCAAGGGTGTGGATTAAAAAATCACGGAAAATTCAATTAAATCTACTTGAATATTGGGCTTTTAAGTATAATTGAGTTATTTTTTTAAATGCCGAGCGCGAGCTCCTCTTTCTATGGCAGCAGCAGATAACCTATCAATATTTAACTCATATCTGATTTCTTCTAAAAACCTAAGCTCAATTTCGTCTAACCTACCATCAGATGCCGCAACATCACAGGCTAGAGCATATGCTGTTTCATGAAGATGCTTTGGTAGGACCGACCTGATTAAACCAAATAATGCATCAATGCCATCTTCCTCTTCAAATAGTTCAAAAACTGTCTGAGAGGCTTGCTTTAAGCGATCTAAGTCATAGCCTTTAAAAATTGGTAAATAAGTTACAATTCGTTCAATTTTCATTAATTCAACAGTTTTTATTGTTTCATCAGATGCTGAAACTGCTATCATTAGTATTGCTAAAGCATCTTGTTCGCTCATTGGTGCAGAAATATCGCTCATTATAAGTCCTTGATCTTGTTTGTTTCAATTTATTGACGTTATAGCCTAGGAGCAATAGGAAGCTGCTTAATATTATATAATACCGAGATGGACTAATTATGGAAAATTTACAAGAAATGGCCTTAACTTCAAAAGCTTGGCCCTTTGAAGAGGCGCGAAAACTTGTAAAGCGCTATAAAGATAAGCCTCCAAAGAGTGGGTACGTGATTTTTGAAACAGGTTATGGTCCTAGTGGACTGCCACATATTGGAACATTTGGTGAGGTGGCTCGAACAACTATGGTTCGTAATGCTTTTGAACAAATTTCAGATATTCCAACACGTTTAATTTGTTTTTCAGATGATTTGGACGGAATGAGAAAAATTCCAGGAAACTTACCAAACCCGTCTGATTTAGAGCAATATTTACAAAAGCCATTAACAAGTGTCCCAGACCCTTTTGGTACGCACGATAGCTTTGGAGAGCATAACAATGCGATTCTTCGTAGGTTTTTAGATACTTTTGGGTTTCAATATGAATTTTATTCTGCAACTGAGTTTTATAGATCAGGAAAATTTGATGAAATTTTATTATTAGCAGCGAGAAAGTATGATGCTATTATGGAAGTTATGTTAGCTTCTCTTCGTGAAGAAAGAAGAGAAACATATAGTTGTTTTTTACCAATCTCTCCAAAAACTGGTAAAGTCTTATATGTACCTATGAAACATGTAGATGGAGAGAAGGGTTTGATAACCTATATTGATGATGATGGAGAGGAAATTACACAAACTGTTACAGGAGGAAATGTAAAGTTGCAGTGGAAGCCTGATTTTGGAGCAAGATGGGCCGCACTTGGTGTTGATTTTGAAATGTATGGTAAGGATCACTCTACAAATACTCCTATTTATGATAAAATATGCAGAATTTTGGGCTCCCCGGCACCAGAGCATTTCACTTACGAATTATTTCTTGATGATAAGGGAGAAAAAATTTCAAAATCAAAGGGAAATGGGTTATCGATTGATGAATGGTTAACTTACGCTAGTGCTGAGAGCCTTTCATATTTTATGTATTTAAAACCAAAAACCGCCAAAAGGATGCACTTTGATGTAATACCTCGGGCAGTAGATGAATATCATCAACAGCTTCGGGCATTTCCGAACCAAGATCTATCACAACAATTAAATAACCCTGTTTTTCATATCCACAATGGAAACGTGCCTGAA
>JAOGYN010000006.1:0-93292 GCA_028112705.1 Paracoccaceae bacterium
TTAGGTATTAATTTAAAAGTGATGAAATCTGTTGGAGAAGGAATAGCTAAATTTGCACCAAATGCTTTTGTTATCTGCATTACTAATCCTCTTGATGCAATGGTTTGGGCACTACAGAAATTTTCAAAATTACCAACTAACAAAGTGGTTGGCATGGCTGGTATACTTGATAGTGCAAGGTTCAGACACTTTCTTTCCGAAGAATTTAATGTATCAATGCGTGATGTTTCAGCGTTTGTTTTAGGTGGGCATGGAGATACCATGGTTCCACTTACTCGGTACTCAACCGTCGCTGGAATCCCGTTACCAGATTTGGTTGAAATGGGCTGGACGACGAATGAAAAATTGGAATCAATAATACAAAGGACTCGAGACGGTGGGGCTGAAATTGTAGGTTTATTGAAAACTGGTTCAGCTTTTTATGCACCAGCCACAGCTGCAATTGAAATGGCAGAAGCTTACTTGAAAGATCAAAAGAGAGTCCTTCCTTGCGCAGCATACGTAGAAAACGCCTATGGATTAGATGGGACTTATGTTGGAGTTCCAACCATAATAGGGTCAAGTGGTATTGAAAAAATAATTAATATCAAATTGGACAAAGAGGAAAAAGCAATGTTTGATAAGTCTGTCGAAGCAGTCAATGGATTAATTGAAGCATGCAAAAATATTGATAATTCATTAAAATAAATAGTAAAATTAACTTTTGTGATCACAATAAAATATTTGTGATCACAAATTCAATTAATTTGATATATTAAGTCCGTTATTTAAAATTTTATATTTATTAAGTTGGATTTGTATGCGACCTATCCATAAGTAAAATAGATAGGTTAGCAATGAATATCCACGAATATCAGGCGAAAGCCTTACTTTTAAAATACAACATATCAACCTCTATCGGATGCTTAGTTCTTACTCCAGAAGATGCGGAGGTAAAAGCAAATGAGCTCGACGGACCTTTGTGGGTAGTTAAAGCACAAATTCATGCGGGTGGACGTGGCAAAGGTAAATTTAAAGACGCCTCTGCTGGGGAAAAGGGCGGTGTAAGGATAACAACTTCTGCTCAAGAAGCTGCAAATGAAGCAAAAAATGCTGGGCAACACTCTTGTAACTCACCAAACTGGCCCATCAGGAAAGCAAGTTAATCGAATTTATATCGAAGATGGTTCAGAAATCGAAAGAGAACTTTATCTTGCTCTTTTAGTTGATCGAAACTCTAGCAGAATAACATTTGTGTGTTCAACAAAAGGTGGAATGGATATTGAAAAGGTGGCAGCAAAAAATCCAAAAGATATTATTAATTTTTCTGTTGACCCAGCTTCGGGCATGTCACCATTTCACGGAAGGCAGATTGCATTCACTCTTGGCTTAAGAGGAAAACAAGTTAATCAATGCGTAGAGTTAGTAAGTAACTTATATCAATTATTTATTGATAAAGACGTAGAAATGCTGGAAATAAATCCACTTATTGTTACTAAACAGGGTGTGCTCAAATGCTTAGATGCAAAGATAGGCTTTGATGATAACGCCATATTCAGAAACAAAGATATTGCAAAATTGAGAGACGAAACTGAAGAAGATGCAAAAGAATTAGCCGCTTCTAAATTTGATCTTAATTATATTGCTCTTGATGGAGAAATAGGATGCATGGTTAATGGAGCAGGGCTAGCTATGGCAACTATGGACATAGTAAAACTATATGGTGCTGAGCCTGCAAATTTTCTTGATGTAGGTGGTGGTGCAACAAAAGAAAAAGTCACAGAAGCATTTAAAATCATAACTTCAGATAAAAATGTGAAAGGTATTTTAGTAAATATATTTGGTGGCATAATGAGATGTGACGTTATTGCAGAGGGTGTAGTTGCAGCAGTTAAAGAAGTAGGGCTTAAAGTTCCACTCGTAGTTCGCCTCGAGGGAACTAATGTTGATCAAGGAAATGAAATCATCAGCACTTCTGGATTAGATGTGATTGTAGCGGGCGATTTAGGCGATGCTGCAGAAAAAATTGTACAAGCCGTAAAAAAACAAAATAATTAGGAAAACCCGAATGTCCATCTTAATAGACCAACATACAAAAGTAATTTGCCAAGGTTTCACTGGCTCACAAGGTACATTCCATTCAGCGCAGGCAATTGATTATGGAACACAAATGGTAGGAGGTGTTACTCCTGGCAAAGGTGGGCAAGTGCACTTAGGGCTTCCAGTATTCAACTCAGTTCACGAAGCAAAAGCATTAACGCAAGCAAATGCAACTTCCATTTATGTCCCACCGCAGTATGCGGCTGACAGTATTTTAGAAGCTATTGATGCGGAAATAGAATTAATTGTATGCATAACAGAGGGTATTCCAGTACTGGACATGGTAAAAGTCAAAAGAGCGTTGATAAATAGTAAATCAATACTTATTGGCCCAAATTGCCCAGGAATCATAACTCCAGATGCATGTAAAATAGGAATTATGCCTGCCCATATTCATAAAAGAGGCTCTGTTGGTGTGGTATCAAGATCAGGGACGTTGACATACGAAGCGGTTGGGCAAACAACAGCAACTGGATTAGGTCAATCCACATGTGTTGGAATTGGTGGAGATCCAGTCAAAGGGACAGAACACATAGACGTCTTAGAATGGTTCCTTGACGACGACGAAACACAATCAATTATAATGATTGGTGAAATTGGTGGATCAGCTGAAGAAGAAGCCGCACAATTTTTAAAAGATGAAGCACGCAAAGGTAGATCAAAGCCTACTGCAGGATTCATTGCAGGAAGAACTGCACCACCAGGCAGAAGGATGGGACATGCTGGAGCGATCGTTGCTGGAGGAAAAGGCGGAGCAGAAGATAAAATTGAAGCGATGAAATCAGCTGGAATAATAGTGGCAGAAAGCCCCGCTGATTTGGGAATTTCAGTATTGAAAGCAATTGGATAAATGAACAAACTTTTTAAATTAAAAATAAAGCAAAAAATTTAACTAATTTCAATTTTGATGAGGTAATCAATTGTCAGATATCAATGAAAATTCATCTTTAAGCTCTGAAAGCTTTCTGCAAGGCAACTCAACGGAATATCTGGAAAATTTACAGACCAATTTTTCAAAAAATACTCAAGATTTAGATCCACAATGGCAAAAATTTTTTAACACTATTGGGGACGTAAACTTAGAAGGACAAGCTGGCCCTTCATGGACTAGACCGGACTGGCCATTAGTAAACTACGAAGAATTTGAAACTAACATAGATTTAGAACAAAACCACATCGACAAAATAAAATCTAAAGCAATAAAAAACAATGTGGATGTTGATGAAAATGGATTGAAGCAAGCAGTTTTGGATTCTGTAAGAGCACTTATGCTAATTAGAGCATATAGAATTAGAGGCCATCTTACCGCAGACTTAGATCCTTTGAATATTTTGAAAAATGACACTCATCCTGAACTACAACCAGCAAACTATGGGTTTCACGAAAGTGATATGGATCGTCTTATTTATATTGATAATGTCTTAGGTTTAGAATTAGCGACGATGAGAGAAATTGTTGATATCGTAAAACGGACATACTGTGGAACGTTTGCACTTCAATATATGCATATATCTAATCCTAGTGAAAGCCAGTGGTTAAAAGAAAGAATTGAAGGTTATGGAAAAGAAATAAACTTCACCAAAAGAGGTCGAAAAGCAATTTTAAACAAGCTTGTAGAGGCAGAAGGTTTTGAAAAGTTTTTACACGTAAAGTATATGGGTACAAAACGGTTTGGTTTGGATGGTGGTGAATCTTTAATCCCAGCAATGGAACAAATTATAAAACGGGGCGGAGCTTTAGGTGTTAAAGACATAATCATTGGAATGCCTCACCGAGGTAGATTAAATGTTCTAGTTAACGTTTTGGCAAAACCACTCAGGGCCATTTTTAATGAATTTCAGGGTGGTAGTTTTAAACCTAAAGAAGTCGACGGGTCAGGAGACGTTAAATATCATTTAGGCGCAAGCTCTGATCGTGAGTTTGATGGGAACAAAGTTCATTTATCTTTGACAGCCAATCCAAGCCATTTAGAAGCTGTTAATCCGGTCGTGCTCGGTAAAGCGCGGGCAAAACAAGAGCAATATGATGATGATACCCGTCGTAGTGTTATGCCCATTTTACTTCATGGCGATGCTGCATTTGCTGGCCAGGGCGTTGTTGCAGAATGCTTTGGCCTTTCAGGTTTAACTGGACATCGCACTGGTGGAACAATGCATATTGTTATAAATAATCAAATTGGATTTACCACAGCACCCCATTTTAGCCGTTCTTCACCCTATCCTACAGACATTGCTTTAATGGTCGAAGCACCAATTTTTCATGTTAATGGTGATGATCCAGAAGCTGTTGTACATGCAGCAAGAGTAGCGACAGAATTTCGCCAAAAATTTGCAAAAGATGTTGTATTAGATATTTTTTGTTACCGCCGTTTTGGACATAATGAAGGTGATGAGCCCATGTTTACACAACCATTCATGTATAAAACTATAAAAAAACATAAAACAACATTGCAATTATATAGCGAAAGACTGATTGCGGATGGGTTAATGCCAAAAAGCGAAATAGAAAATTGCAAAGATAATTTTCAGGAAATTTTAAATAATGAGTTTGATGCAGGGAAAGATTACAAACCAAATAAAGCTGATTGGTTAGATGGTCGATGGTCGCACCTTAATCAAAATAAGGAAAATTATCAAAGAGGAAGCACTTCAATTTCTTCGAAGTCCTTTGATCAAATAAGCAAAGCTCTAACAAAAAAACCTAAAAACTTTCAATTACATAAAACAGTTGAGCGACAATTAATTGGAAAAGCAGAAATTTTGAAAGCTGGTGAGGCGTTAGATTGGGCAACCGGTGAGGCACTAGCTTTTGGCTCACTATTGCTTGAAGGCTTTCCTGTAAGATTGTCTGGCCAAGATAGCGCACGGGGAACCTTTAGCCAAAGACACTCAGTTTTAATTGATCAAGAAACAGAAGAAAGACGATATCCATTAAATCATATTGATAAAAATCAAAAGTACTACGAAGTCATTGATAGTATGCTATCAGAATATGCTGTTTTAGGGTTTGAGTACGGATATTCTTTATCAGAGCCAAATGCACTAGTGGTTTGGGAAGCTCAATTTGGAGACTTTGCAAATGGTGCTCAAATCATGTTTGATCAATTCATCTGTTCAGGCGAACGTAAATGGCTTAGAATGTCTGGTTTAGTGATGTTGTTACCTCATGGATTTGAAGGGCAAGGACCTGAACATTCATCGGCTAGACTAGAAAGGTTTTTACAAAATTCAGCAGAAGAAAATTGGATTATCGCTAACTGCACTACTCCAGCAAATTATTTTCATATATTGCGCCGACAACTACACCGAACATACCGTAAGCCTCTAGTTCTAATGACCCCAAAGTCTCTTTTAAGAAACAAATTTGCTGTTTCGTCAAAAAAAGAGTTTGTTGAAGGATCTAGTTTTCACAGGGTTTTATGGGATGATGCTCAAAAAGGAATTTCTAAAACAAAACTCAAGGAAGACATTAAAATCAAACGAATTATCGCTTGTTCTGGCAAAGTTTACTATGACCTTTTACAGGAAAGAGATACACACAATTTAACAGATACTTATCTATTAAGGGTAGAGCAATTGTACCCTGTTCCAGCGCTAGCGCTCACTAAAGAACTTGGTAGGTTTAAAAATGCAGATCTAATTTGGTGTCAAGAAGAACCCAAAAACCAAGGTGCTTGGAGTTTTATTGAACCTAATCTAGAGCAAATTTTGGGTAGGTTGAAAGTTAAAGCTAAAAGAGCAAATTTTGTTGGTAGACCTCCATCAGCATCTCCAGCTACTGGCCTTGCGAGCCAACACAAGGAACAACAAGAAAAGCTTGTATTTGAAGCTCTTAATTTGGAAGGAAATTAACGAATGACAATTGAAGTTCGCGTACCAACCTTAGGTGAAAGTGTTACTGAAGCAACCGTTGCTACTTGGTTCAAAAAACCTGGCGATTCAGTATCTATAGATGAAATGCTCTGTGAATTAGAAACTGACAAAGTTACAGTAGAAGTCCCCTCACCTGTTACAGGAAGATTACAGGAAATTATTGTAAAGGAAGGTCAAACAGTAAGTGTTGATGCCCTCTTAGCTACATTATCAAAAGAAGAAAATCCAAAACCGCAAATTGATAAAGATAAAATCGACCAGGAACCTTCAAAAGAAAAGTTAAAATTAACTGATAAAGATATTGAAAATGCTCCATCAGCAAAGAAATTAATGCAAGAGAAAAATCTTGATCCTGACAAAATAATTGGAACTGGTAGAGACGGTAGAATAATGAAGGAAGACGTTCAAAACTTACCATTATTATCAGATTCTAACAATAATATCGAAACTAAAAAGAACGATGAACATCAAGAACGGGTAAAGATGAGCCGTCTTCGTCAAACAATATCAAGCAGGCTAAAGGAAGCACAAAATACCGCAGCAATTTTGACTACTTACAATGAAGTGGATATGTCAGAAATTAAAAAGATACGAAGTGATTATAAAGAATTATTTATTCAAAAACACGGAGTCAATCTTGGGTTTATGTCCTTTTTTGTGAAAGCTTGTAGTCATGCATTATTAGAAATTCCCGAGGTGAACGCTGAAATTGATAATGATGAGATTATTTATAAAAAATACGTGCACATGGGAGTGGCTGTTGGAACGCCAAATGGCTTAGTAGTTCCGGTGATTAAGCATACACATAAATTAAGTTTTGCAGAAATCGAAAAGGAAATTGGAAGATTGGGCCGAAAAGGTCGTGAAGGAAAGTTAACAATAGACGAAATGCAAGGAGGAACTTTCACCATATCAAACGGTGGGATTTATGGATCTTTGATGTCTTCTCCAATTTTAAATCCACCCCAATCTGGAATATTAGGGATGCATAAAATTCAAGACCGGCCTATTGTTATGGAAGGTCAAATTGTTATTCGTCCAATGATGTACTTAGCCCTCTCTTATGACCACAGATTAATTGACGGTAAGGCAGCTGTAACTTTCTTGATCAGAGTAAAAGAAGCTCTTGAGGATCCCCGTAGATTATTAATGGATCTATAATGATTGAATTTGACCACATAGCAATTGGTGCCAGTAATTTAAATGATGGTGTAGATTGGGTTGAATCCCAATTGCAGGTTAAAATTCCTATGGGTGGGAAACATGACAAAATGGGAACCCATAATCACGTGTTATCTTCAGGCAATAATACATATTTAGAAGTGTTGGCAAAAGATCCATCTGCTCCACCTAGCGGTAGACCCAAATGGTTTGGTTTAGACGATCCAAAAGTAGAACTTTCTCTTTATAAAGCTCCTAGAATAATTGGGTGGGTTTGTAGAACAAAAAATATTAAACGAACCTTGGCACTATTAGAAGATTTGGGCGTAGAGACAGATCTTGGCAAACCAACTGAAATGAGCCGTGGGAGTTTGAAATGGAAATTTTCTCTCCGCAAAGATGGTTTAATTCCACTTTGGGGCTCTGCCCCTATCCTGATAGAATGGTCAGATTCAAAGCACGTCTCCAATTACATGGCAGATGAAGGCTTACGCTTTAAAAAACTTCATATTGAAACTCCTCATAAAAATACTCTTCAAAACCTCTTATGGACCCTTAACTTTAATGATGATCGTTTCTCAATTAATAAGGCCCAAGATACTTGCATCACTGCAACGTATCAATTGAAAGATGGCAAGGAAGTGTCGATTAATCAGCGTGAAACAAGGAATTCAATATGACTAATTTTGATGTGATTGTGATTGGTGGAGGCCCTGGTGGCTATGTTTGCGCAATTAGATGCTCGCAATTAGGTTTAAAGACAGCCTGTATTGATGCTAGCCCCGCACTTGGTGGAACTTGTTTGAATGTTGGATGTATCCCTTCTAAAGCTTTATTACATGCTAGCCATCAACTACATGAATCAAAAAATAATTTTGCAAAAATGGGCATAATCTCTGAACCACCTGTTGTGGATTGGAAAGAAATGCAAAAATACAAAGACATGATTATAAAGCAAAATACGCAAGGTATTGAGTTTTTGTTTAAAAAAAATAAAGTTAACTATATTAATGGCCATGCACATTTTACAAATAAAAATGAAATCCAAGTCCATGATAAGACCTACACGAGCAATAATATTGTCATAGCGACTGGCTCAGAGGCTACTTCTTTACCAGGGCTAGACATAGATGAAGATTTAATTGTTAGTTCCACAGGTGCGTTAAGCTTAAATAAAATACCAGCAAAAATGGCCGTTATAGGTGGTGGAGTTATTGGATTAGAATTAGGTAGCGTATATAGCCGCCTTGGAACAGAAGTCACAGTGTTAGAGTATCAAAATTCAATTACTCCTGAAATGGATAAAGATGTCTCAAAAAACCTACAGCGGATTTTAAAACAACAAGGTATAAAATTTAAAACAAATTGCGCCGTTAGTACAGTTGAAAAACTTAAAGGCAAGGTAAGGGTAAACTTTATAAATAACAAAACAGAAAGTAATGAGAAAATTGAGACAGAAATTGTTTTAGTGGCTACTGGGAGAAAAGCATATTCTAATGGATTATGCTTTGAGGAAATTGGGGGGCTTGTAAATGAAAGAGGCGGTATAGAAACAGATATGAAAAACTTAACAAACTTGTCATCAATTTACGCTATTGGCGACGTCACTAATGGGCCAATGTTAGCGCATAAGGCGGAAGAAGAAGGAATTGCAGTAGCAGAAACAATTGCGGGGCAAAAAAGCCATATTAATTTTAACCATATACCAAATGTCATTTACACAAATCCAGAAGTTGCTTCTGTCGGAATGACCGAAGAAATGTTGAAAAATAATAATAAAAGTTATAAAGTTGGAAAATTCAATTTTGCTGGTAATGCACGAGCCAAATTAGTTTTCTCATCCGCTGGATTTGTAAAATTATTAACTGATAGTAAGACTGATAGGATCTTAGGTTGTCACATAATAGGACCTAATGCAGGCGATATAATACATGAGGTCTGTGTAGCCATGGAGTTTGGTGCTTCAGCACAAGATTTGGCTATGACCTGTCACGCACACCCAACATTTTCTGAGGCTATTAAAGAAGCTGCACTTTCTTGTGGTGATGGCGCAATACATTCTTAAATAATTTCTTCAATATTTTTGTTAATTACCTGATCAGCATCCTAAGTCCATTTGTTACGTCAGTTTGAATCATTAGTCTCAATTTTTGTTCATCGCTTGATTTTAATGCTGCCAATATAGAAACATGATGTTTTGGAGTCTCTAGAACACCTATTTTTTCATAAAGCACTCTCATTGTTGGTCCAATTTGTAACCAAATATTTTCTACCAAAGCCAACATTGCAGGGGCTTGCGCCCTCAAATACAAGCTGCGATGAAATTCCAAATTTGCTTGAACATAGGAAACAGGTTCTTTTTGTATAACAGCCTGTGCAATACGACTATTAATTAGTTGCATTCTGTCAATCAATGCCAAATGCGCGCGTGGTAGAGCTCTCGCTGCAATTTCGGGCTCTAACAAACCTCTTAAGGCATTCAACTCTTCTAAACGATCATTACTTAATATAGGTGTCATAAATCGTCCAGTATTAGTCACAATTAGTGCACCTTCCGCTGCTAATCGACGCAACACCTCTCTGGCAGGTGTCATTGAAACACCATATAATTGAGCCAAACCCCTTAAGGTCAATGAATGACCTGGCCTTAAATCCCCTAACATAATTTTTTGACGCAATTCTCTATATATTTTATCTTGTAAAGAAGGTTCACTTATTTTTAAGTCAATAACCATAAGTAAGGCATGTGATCACAAAGTAAAATTGTCAATATAAAAGATACAAAAATTTATTTGTGGTCACAAATAAATTATATGCATTAATAATTAAATATTATTCTTTCTACCAAAAATAGAATATTTAATAGGCAATATTCGGCCAATTCTAAAAATTAATGAAAAAAGCCACGGGAAGTTAATAACACTCTTATTAGTTAACATTCCATTTGCTATTATTGCCGCTGCCCTTTCAGTAGACATCTTAAAAGGCATATAGAACTTATTTTTTAAGGTAAGTTTCGTATCAACAAACCCAGGGTTAAACAATTGAACTCTAATTTTCGATTGATAAAAATCTGCACTTAAATTTTCTGCAAGATGCATCAAAGCTGCTTTACTTGCCCCATATCCAATCGATCCTTGTAATCCAGTAAAACCAGCCAATGAACCAATAATCACAATATGTCCCTCATCCCGCTCAACAAAGCCTGGAACACATGTACCCAAAACCCGCAAAGCACCCATGAAATTTGTATCTGCCATCTTGATTACTTCTTGCTCATTCCAATCCTGAGCATGCATAGGAGTATAATCTCCAGCTAAGTATACAACACCATCAATTTTGCCAACCGATGCGAATGCAGATTTTACACTATCAATGTCAGTTACGTCACACGGCACAACTTTTACTTGTTTATCAATTGACTTAGAGAGGTGAAGTAACCTTGTTTTATTTCTTGCAGATATAATCAGAGACACTCCGAGTTTATCCAGTTTTTTAACTAAATCATACCCAATTCCATCGCTAGCGCCTACTACCCAATAAGTTTTATTTGAAATATTTCTCATTTTTCTTTTCTAAAAGTGGCAACCAACTCTCCAACCTTAAATCCAAATTTTCTAAATTCTGATCGATTGAAAATAGTTCCATTCTCCAGAAGATGCATCCAATCAATAACCTTTATCACATGTCCCCCTAAGTCTTCAGAAAGCTTTAACTTATAGCTTAACATAACTGCTGATCCGTATTGTTGGCCCACCGCCTTCCCAACAATATCATCTGCTGTTCCAATAATCTTACCATTACTATCAATTATTAAATTCCATTTCCTGATTTGGTTTTTGCCAGTAGAGAATTGAAAATTCTCAATAAAACTACCTTCATTATTAGCCCAATCCCCCGAAAACTGAGCAGTAAATGTACTCGAAAGTCGCCCTGAAATTCCATAAACCATACCTTCAGCCACCAAATTACCTTCTAAAACTTTCCTTATATCAAAAATTTTACTGTCAGATTTAAATTGTGATATTTTTTGATTTTTAAAAGATAGCAAATTTATTTTAATAAAACTAATAAGCAAGATTAAAATAGTAATATAAAAAACCCAGATCAATTCAGTTTCCTTTCGAATGGTCCAAAATTTAGAGTTAACAATGCAAGAAGTTTCAACAAGCACGGTATTATAGAATAAAAAATAGTTAAGCTCATCAAGTAAGTGTTAGGCTCTGTCCTACCAATGGCAAATCCTGTTGCAGCAAGTGCCGGCAAAATTATACCCACTGATAAAGCAAAAGTAGATTTATTAAAAAAATTCCATATTCCAAAAGCGACAGAACTATCAAAATCAGAATTCGATATGTGCTTAGCGTACATGGCTGGAAGAATAGCCATGTCTGCACCTAAACTAGCACCAGAGAACATACATATGATAAAAAAAGCAACAATGTCTCCTGACCCAATTAAACAAGTGAACAGAAAAGTAATGATAGCCAGTGACATTCCAATTGAAAGAATAAATTTTAATTCATATTTAGAGGTCAACTTTCCCCAAAAGGGTATTGAGATAGCCGCGCTAATAAAAAATGTAATGAGAAATAGTCCAGCTAAGTCAGTGGCTTGCAAGCGCGACTCCACATAAAATAAAAATAATGTAGACGTAACTGCTAAAGGACTCGTGTTTAAAAAAGACAGGATCAGAAAACTACGGGTAGTTTTATCTTTTAATAGTGACATGGCGTTATTTTTTGATTGAAATTTGGATTCATAATTCCAAGATCCTCTCATCACAAAATAACTTATCAAAAGAAGAATTATAACAGAAAAAGCAAATCCCTTCATCGGATTAAGGTCAAATTTACTCAATATACTAGGCAACAAACAAGCTAGAACTATTCCAACTAAGGCTCCAGTTTCACGCCATACAGATAATTTCGAATGAGAACGCTTATCGCTGGATTCAACAAAATTAACACCTTGAGCATAAAAGCAAATATTTAGATAAGAGAAGGCTGTAAACATTACGAACAAGCATAAACAAACATAAGCTACAGGTTCAAAGATTGGCTCTACGGAAAAAAAAAGCCAAAGACTAATTATGAGGGAACAAACAAAAAATAATATTGACGTTTGCCTATATTTACCAACTAATTGCGCCAATCTACCCAATAGAGGATCTTGAACCACATCAACCAAACGCAGGCATAAAAAAATTATTCCAAGAGAAGTTAATGAAAAGCCATAACTATCAGCCAGATATTTTGGCGCATAAATGTATATTGGAATCCCTACTGCAGCTAATGGCGCCGCGAAAAGAGCATAGCGCCAATAACCTTCATTATTATTAGAAATTAGGTAATTGCTCATCTGCTTACTGCTTTTGAGGGTGGCGTTGGCCTTGAATTAAATGAAGCTTTTTTTATCCATAGCCGGAATGCTTGAAAATGAATTAAGGAAAGAATCCTCATTGATCCAAATGGCCTTCTCAAAAGTGCCGCAAATATAGATTTAGTTGTCAAAGGACTACGGTCTCCAACAAGGGTTGCTGTGACACCACCATACTCATGCTTGTATTCGATTTTTATAACAATTTTTTTATTAGTGATGTCAAACGTAAAACCGTATGTTCCCAACATAGGTTGGAAAGGTGACACATGAAGAAGCTTTCTACCAACCATTTGACTTTCAATAGTTATTTCAGCCAAGTCTTCGTTAGAGCAAAGATAACTATGCCGGTCACCAAAAGTGTTATTAACTTCTACAATCACCACCTTTAGCTTTGCATCTAAATCAAAGCACAACCAAAAGCTAATCGGAGTAAATTTTGTGAAAAACATTCTAGGTTGGGCTAATAAACTCACCTTTAATCCAGGTATGGAAATATTATTATTTCTTAATGTATCGCGCGCCCAATTGTGCCCTTCTCCCTGACCTCTTATGCCACCATGATCGTTGTCAAAAATAGAAAATAAATTAATCTTATTATGCGAAAAACCTCTCACATCATTTTTTTGCTCATCACTCAACAGTACATAGTCAACGCCATAACTAAATGAATTTTTAATTTCTCCTTTTCTAACATGGTAAGTTTTCGCTTTTACATACTCTAACATCATGCAGCTACTTTTTTACTAATTGAAGCAATTAGCTCAGAAACGCTGACAGCACTTGCATAGCCATCTTCATGAAATCCATACCTTGTCCATGCCCCACAATAATATGTTAGATTCTCACCTTGAATTGCTTTCAATTTTTCCTGTGCAACAAAAGCCTGCTTATCAAAAATGGGATGCTCAAACAGTTTTTCATCATAGATGAGGTTATCATTAATATCTGAAGAAGGATTCAAAGAGACAAAAATCTGTTCCTTTGTTGGCAATGACTGCAAAGAATTCATCCAATAAGTAATTCCAACTTTTGGATCAGGGCGCATTGTTTTTGATTTATAAACCCAGGATGCCCAAGCTCTCTTCCGTTTGGGCATCTGAGTAACATCAGTATGCATGACCGCTTTATTCTTTTGATACTTAATTGATCCAATAATAGATTTTTCTGCATCAGTAGGATCAACTAATAAAGGAAGAACCTGATCAGAATGACATGCGAAAATCACTCTATCAAATCTTTCCCACTCTCCCTTCTTAGACTTCACATAAACATTCGAACCATTTCGTTTAACCCCAGTAACCTGTGAGTTTACTCTAATAGATCCACCAAAGCGATGTATCGCCGTAGCCATTCGTGAAAGGTACTGTTCGCTTCCACCATCTACCGTATACCATTGATTTGTATTCCAAGTTAACAATGAGTGGTTATCAAAAAATTGAACCAAAGATTTAGCAGGGAAACCCTTCATTTGTTCTGGTGTAGCAGACCAAATAGCACCTGAAATTGGCAAGAAATAATAATTACGAAACCAATCTCCCATTTTCATCTTATCAAGAAATTCTTCCAAGGACATATTTGGGTCCCGAGACAAATCAACAGCATTCTCATTAAATCGCTTTATATCACGCATCATATTCCAAAATTTTGGTCTAATGACATTCCTTCGCTGAGCCGCCATCATATTAAAGCTACTCATGCCGTATTCTATTGCTCCATCGCCAATAGATGCAGCAAAACTCATATCACTTTTTTTCACTGGTACATCTAACTCTTTAAACATCTGAGATAATTGAGGATAATTTTCATAGTTAAAAACTATGAAACCAGTATCCACTGGTACGTCAGCATTTTTACCTGCTAAAATAGTTCTAGCATGCCCCCCAATTTTTGGCGCAGTTTCGAATAATTTTACTTCGTTACTTTGGGACAGCAAATAAGCGCATCCAAGTCCGGACACTCCCGCACCAACTATTGCAATTTTTTTTGCCCTGTCATGACTTAAATGATTCAATTGTGTATTACCTCAATAATTCTTTAATATACGAATAAGTTTTGATATTAGATCATATTTTTATTTGTGATCCAATATCCACGACCCCGCGTAATGATTGCATGATACTTATAAAAACCATAAGTTACGACAGTAACCCAGCGTACCCTATTGCCAACTTTAGCGCTTTTTTTAAAATAAGTAAGAAGAGTATTGATGCTTTTATGAGTAAAATCTATACCGATAATTGGTCTGATAGCCTAAAAAAATTAGCAACTGAACGGGATCTACAAGCCTTCCGTGAATTATTTGATTATTTTGGCCCAAGAATTAAGTCATTTCTAATGAAGTCTGGGGGATCAGTTAGTCAAGCAGAAGAAAGCATGCAGGAAGCGATGGCCACAGTATGGCAAAAAGCGCACATGTTTGATTCATCTAAAGCAAGTGCATCAACGTGGATTTTTACGATTGCAAGAAACAAGCAACTAGATGCTATTAGGAAGATAAGACGACCAGAACCTGAAGATCTTCCCTGGATGGATATTGATCAAATTGATCCTAGTGAGAGCATTATTATTCACGAAGAACAAAAAAGCTTGGCTTTTGCTGTGTCAAAGCTACCTGATAATCAGAGAATTTTGATTGAGAAAGCGTTTTATGGTGATTTAAGTCATTCTGAAATTTCAGAACTAACCGATTTACCTCTGGGAACAGTGAAATCACGTATTAGGCTTTCTATCGAACGTTTAAGAAGAGAATTAGGCAAAAAAACATGACAAATACAAAACATCATATTCCAAATGAAATTTTGTTAGCATATTCAACTGGATTATTACCTGAAGCCTTTAGCATCATTGTAGCCTGTCATATTTCACTATGCGATCAGTGTAGGATTGAATCAGATGCATTAGATGCAGTTGGCGGTGCCGTTCTTACTAACCAACAGGGTATAACCTTAAATGATGACAGTTTTTTAAAGACAATGGAGATGATTTCAAAAAAAGATAATAATACAACAAAACCTTTTACAAAATCAGATGGTATTTACCCTAACCCATTGAAAAATTATTTTGGAAATGCCGAGGATAAAATAAAATGGAAATCTATTGGTGGAGGCATTAAGCAATCAATAATTTTCAATAATGATGAAGCCAGTGCTAGACTTTTATCAATTCCCCCAGGTACAGAATTGCCAGACCATAGTCATAAAGGTCTTGAAATGACCATGGTGCTTCAAGGGGCATTTTCTGATGAGATTGATCATTTTTACCGCGGTGATGTTGAAATTGCTGATGATAATTTAACGCATAAACCTAAAGCTGAAACTGGAGAGTTATGCATATGTTTGGCTGCTACTCAGGCACCTTTAGTTTTCAACAGCTGGTTACCCAAACTTTTACAACCATTCATTCGTATTTAATTTTGCAAATTACAATATAACCATCTATTAGAAAACAAATTTAATGTTGGGAGTATAGAATGCAACACGGCGCGATCGCACGAATGCAGCACTTTTCTATGGAAGTAAGCAATACAGACAAGTCGATAGAATTCTATCGAAAAATTTTAGGATTTAAGTTAACTGAGCGACATCCCGCTTTTGAAGTGACGGCAATTCCAGTTGAATTGACTTTCATGAGATTGGGCGATGCCCATCATGAATTAGTTCTGGTACATAACCCAAAAAAGACTTATCGGAAGAGACCTTCAAAACCAGAAGATGATCTAGATGGGCCACCATCATTTCATCATTTTGCTCTTGAATGTGATAGCAGAGAAGATTGGCTTAAAGTCGTAAAAACCATAAGTAAAAATTCTATTGAAGTTGTACGCGGTCCAGTGGTCCATAGCAATTATGTAGCCACTGGTGATGGCTCATGGGGTGAAAATGAAGCTATTTATATACTTGATCCAGATGGCCACAGAGTAGAGATTTTTTGGGCCTTAGCCACAATCGGTAGCGATGGTACGCACATTGATATCAAAGGACAAAAGGTTCCAGGAACCAAAACAGAAGAACTTTGACTCAGAACTCTGAAATAGCAATTGTTGGGATGGGACCGACTGGTGTAACATTAGCAAACCTTTTAGCTAATAGGGGTTTATCTGTAGCAATTTTTGAAAAACAAAGTAAGCCTTATGCACTTCCCCGGGCAGTGCACTTCGATGGGGAAGTAATGCGGATTTTTCAGTCGATTGGTCTTGGTTCAGAAATTTCAGATACTTCGCGAGTGAATATCGGGATGTTGTTTAAGGATTTAGATTCAAATATTCTAATAGACTGGTCCCGCTCTCAAACTATTGGGCCTATGGGTTGGTATGAAAGTTATAGATTCCATCAGCCAGATTTAGAAACTGTGTTGCGGAATGGTCTCTATAGGTTTTCTAATGTAAAAACTTTTTACAACTCTGCGGTACACAAAATATCTGATGATGGCGAAAACGTAACTATTGATCTTGAGTCCGGTGAAAGACACATTAGCCAATTTCTTATTGGTTGTGATGGCGCACAGTCCAATGTTCGTGAGTTCCTAAATGAGGAATTAGTAGACTTAGGGTTTATGCAAAAATGGCTTGTAATTGATTTAATATTGAAAAATGATAGACCAGACTTGGGTAACCATACTGTACAAATCTGTGATCCTAATTCTCCAATGACCTACGTTAGAGGGACTGGAAAACGACGAAGATGGGAGATGAGATTAACAGATGAAACTGTTTCAAAAATCAGCGTTGAAGACGTTTGGAATAAGTTAGTGAAATGGATATCTCCTGATGATGCTGAAATAGAGCGCTCGGCAATTTATACTTTTAAATCTTCCTTGGTGAAAAAATGGTCAATAGGGAATGTTTTTTTAGCAGGTGATGCCGCGCATTTAATGCCCCCATTTATGGGGCAAGGAATGTGCGCAGGAATAAGAGATGTTGCAAATCTAGCTTGGAAGCTGGCCGCTGTTATTAATGGCGCAGACAAAGCCATCTTGAAAACCTATGAAAGTGAAAGATCTCCTAATGTGCGAGAGTTTATAGATTTAACCGTGCGGCTTGGACAAATAATTAATCAAACAAGTAAAAGCCAAAAGGAAACAACTAAAATGGAATCGATCTTGCCCTCGTTGGGCCCAGGCTTAGGCCTGAGAGATAACATCGAAGGACAGTTAGCACCCCAATTTTCATCGATAGAGTCAGACAAAGCAGACGACTTGAACCCAAATGGATTTTATCCACTTAGCAATCAAAAGAATGGAATGAAATTAAAAGGAGTAGAACCTTGGTTAAATGAAAATAATATCACTAGTGCCTTGGTGCGACCTGATGGATATATTTTGGAAACAGTATCAAAAAATAAAATGCTAAATAATATAAATTATAGGTTTGATCCAAAGAATAATGATCTAATTAAGGCTGTTCCATCACGAAAATTTATTGGTTAATTGAATTAATTTTTAGTAAAAGAAGATATCTTATTGACAAACACCCCCGATCCAACTCATTTACCGCGCTTACGAACTTGTTCAATCATTTCTCACAATTAAGGAAACTTTAATGCCAGTTGTTGTTGTAGAAAGCCCAGCAAAAGCAAAAACTATTAATAAATACTTAGGTCCCAACTATACTGTGTTGGCATCCTATGGGCACGTAAGGGACTTACCACCCAAAGATGGATCAGTCGATACAGACAATGATTTTGAAATGAAATGGGAAGTTGCAACAGATTCTAAAAAACATCTAAAAGCAATTTCAGATGCATTAAAAGAGGATAACAACTTAATACTTGCAACTGACCCTGACCGTGAGGGTGAGGCTATTTCATGGCATCTAGAAGAGACATTACGAAAACGTAAGATTATTAAAAAAGATACTCCCGTTAGTCGTGTAGTATTTAATGCAATAACCAAAACTGCAGTTACTGAGGCTATGAAAAATCCGCGCGCAGTGGATATGGAGCTAGTAGAGGCATACTTAGCACGTCGCGCATTAGATTATTTAGTGGGTTTCAAACTTTCCCCTGTTTTATGGCGGAAATTGCCTGGAGCAAAATCTGCAGGACGCGTACAATCAGTTTCTCTACGTTTAATCGTAGAACGAGAAATGCAAATTGAGGCCCATAAAGCTCGTGAATATTGGTCAGTTAAAACAATTTTAAAAACACCACGTGGCCAAAACTTTGAAGCATCCTTACGCACTTTAGCAGGTAAAAAGCTCGAAAAATTTGATATTAATACTGAAACATCTGCTGAATTGGCTGTTCAGGCAATTACCTCTCGAGACCTAAGTGTAACAAGTGTTGAAGCTAAACCAAGAAACCGAAATCCTTCTGCCCCTTTTATGACATCTACCTTACAACAAGAAGCTAGCCGCAAATTTGGATTTGGTGCACGCCAGACGATGAGCACTGCACAACGCTTGTATGAAGCTGGACACATTACATATATGAGAACGGATGGCATAGATATGGCGCCAGAAGCAGTAACAGCCGCCCGTAATGCAATTAAAGACCGTTATGGTATTAATTTTGTTCCTGCAGAACCACGTATCTATAAAAATAAAGCCGCAAATGCTCAGGAAGCCCATGAATGTATTCGCCCTACAAATATGGAAGTTCCAGCTGAAACTTTAGGTAAATTGGAAGCAGATCAACGTAAACTATACGATCTGATTTGGAAAAGAACCTTAGCAAGCCAGATGGCTAGTGCCAAAATGGAAAGTACTACAATCGATATTTCATCAGAGGACAGTCAAATAAGTTTACGATCCACAGGGACAGTGGTTTTATTTGAAGGATTTTTGAAGGTTTATGAAGAAGGTCGTGACGATGAAGTCGTAGATGACACTGATAAACTACTACCACAATTATCAGTAGGTGATAAAACTGATAAAATAACTATCACCCCAAACCAACATTTTACACAACCACAACCTCGTTACACGGAGGCAACTTTAGTTAAACGAATGGAAGAATTGGGAATTGGCCGTCCATCAACATATGCATCAATAGTTACAACCATCCAAACACGTGAATATGTCCGAAAGGAAGGCAACCGATTAATCGCTGAAGATAAAGGACGCTTAGTAATTGCATTTTTAGAAAACTATTTTCATCAATATGTCGGATATAATTATACGGCTGCACTTGAAAAAGAATTGGATTATGTCTCTGCAGGTTCAGAAAACTACAAAGCAGTTTTAGGGCGTTTCTGGCGCGATTTTTCAGCTGCCATTGCAGAAACAGCAGACCTAAGAATTACAGAAGTTTTAGAAAAAATTAATGAAGTTTTAGCGCCTCATTTATTTCCCCCAACAGAAGACGGCTCCGACCCTCGGGTTTGTGGAGCATGCGGTAACGGTAGGCTGTCAATGCGAACAGCTCGGTCTGGTGGAGCGTTCATTGGATGTTCAAATTATCCAGAGTGCAAATACACACGTGCTTTCGGCCCACCTGGTACTGAGGATGCAAGTGGCATTCCCCCCGAAGGTAAATACTTGGGCGATGATAAAGGTGATAAAATTTGTGTATTTAAAGGTCGCTTTGGTCCGTATGTGCAGCGTGGAGAAGTCACTGATGACAAAAAACCACCTCGACAATCCATTCCAAAGGACTGGCCACCAGCTGATGTAGATCTGGAACAAGCACTCCGTTTATTATCCCTACCACGTCAAATAGGACCACACCCAGAAGATGGCATTATGGTTTGGGCTAACATTGGACGTTATGGCCCATACCTTAAACATGCTGAAAGCACATCAGATCGTGGTGGAACTAATGCTAATCTCCAAGAGATTGAAGAAGTATTTACCGTCGGCATGAACCATGCAGTTCAGTTATTAGCTGAAAAAATTGCCACCCGTGGTGGTCGAGGCATTGCAGCCAAACCAATCCATGAATTAGGCGAGCACCCTGAAATGGGTGGTTCCATCAATATTATGAAGGGCAAATATGGACCATATGTAAAATGGGCTAAGGTAAACGCTACAATACCAAAAGAAATTGACCCAATTAGTGTAGATCTAAAAAAAGCTTTGGAATTACTTGAAGAACGCATTCCTAAAACCGGTAAGAAAAAGAAAACTGTGAAAAAGAAAACTGTGAAAAAGAAAAAAGATTAACTTATTTATAAATCAGACTATATAAATAAATAATATCTTAAGGAGAAAATTATGATTGGTCGATTAAATCATATCGCAATAGCAGTTCCTGATCTTAATGCGTCGATAAAACTATACAAAGAGACATTGGGCGCTGACGTTGGAGATCCACAAGACGAACCTGATCATGGGGTAACAGTCGTTTTTATAAACCTACCAAATACTAAAATCGAACTTCTTTATCCACTAGGTGCTAATAGTCCAATAACAAATTTTCTTGTTAAAAATCCAAATGGTGGCATTCATCATATCTGTTATGAGGTTTCGGATATAATAGAAGCCAAAGATACATTAATTTCTGAAGGGGCACACATTTTAGGAAATGGTGAACCAAAAACTGGGGCGCATGGACAACCTGTTTTATTCTTACACCCAAAAGATTTTAATGGCTGTTTGATTGAGCTAGAAGAAACAATAAATTGACTATTAGTGCCGCAGTGGTCCTATTTGCCGTGATTTGGTTCATGTGTTTATTCATTGTCCTTCCATTAAGAATAAAAAGCCAACAAGAAAATGGAGAAATTGTACCAGGCACACCTGCCTCAGCTCCTACTAATCCTCAACTTAAAAAGAAAACAATTTATGTAACAATAGTTACTTTCATTTTATGGATCGTATTAGTTTATATTATTTCTTCTGGGTTAATTCGTGTACAAGATATAGCTTTTTTTAATAGAACTTAAACATTGAAACCTTATACAAACTTCAATTATTCACCCAAGAAGTAATCTCTTCCATATTGGGCCTAGGCCTTTCAGGCGGAACAATACTTTCTGCACCAATATGGATATAACCGGCAACAAATTCGCTATCAGTTAAATCTATAGCTTGTTTTAAAAACTCTTTATCAGTTGATATCCAATCAGTTAACCAATTAGCTCCCCAACCACTGGCTAAAGCTGCATTTAATAAACTCAAACAAACAGCACCAGAAGATAAAATCTGTTCCATTTCTGGTATTTTATTTGATTGTTTTGGAGAGCTGACGACAGCAATCATCACAGCGCCAGTTTTCAATGCTGTACAAGTTTTATTAATCTTTTCAGGTTCAAGCTCGAGTTCGGTTCCTCGCTTAACTATTAAATTTACTAAACGAGAAAGAGCATCACCTTGAAATACAATAAACCGCCACGGCTCTAATTTTCCATGATCTGGAGTTCGAGCAGCAGCCCTTAATAGTATTTTTAATTCTTCATCCGTTGGTCCTGGACCAACTAATGTTTTGGCAGGTCTAGATCTCCTAGACAAAAGAAATTCTACAGCTTTAGGGTTAGGTAAAAGCATGATTAAATCTTTCAGAATTAAATTTAAGTAAAAACAAATAACAAATAACAAACTCTTTTACTCAGGTTTATACTTAATTACAATAACAAATTAAGATTCAATTCTTATGTTTTGCTTCTCTATGCCCAATATATATAGCAGAACCAATAATAACAAAGGCCCCCAATAAAGTAATAAAACTTGGAACTTCGTTCCATAGAAAATACCCAACGATTCCGACAAAAATTAGTCTTAAATAAGTAAAAGGGGCTAATATAGCTGCTTCACCATACCTATATGCCTGCATATCACCTATGCCTCGCATAAATGACGTTATTGCTAAAAGTATAATGAGACCTAAAATATAAATGGATACAATGCCACTATAAGAGTTTTCCAGGACTGAATATCCAATTGGAATACTAATCAAAAATGTTAATAGAACTGATGAAATATATGTGGAGATTACACCATCTGCCGATACAATCCTTCTTGAATAGGCCAAGGCGACTGCAAAGAGAAAAGAGCTCAAAAGTGCCGTTATCATTGGAAAGTAAGTTCCATCAAAACCTGGTTGTAATATAACTATCACCCCCACAAAACCAATAAGGACCGCAAACCAACGCCTGAATCCTACTTTTTCCTTATTTATATATATTGACAAAACGGTTGCAAATATTGGCGCCGTAAAGAACAAAACAGTCGTAGTAGCTATTGGCAATTGTGTTAATGTATAAAACCCCAAATGTGTTGAGAAGGCAATTAAACTTCCACGTAAAATATGAAGCTTAGGTTCAGAAAATTTTAGCTTTTGTCGGAATTTAGAAAAAATAAATGTTGGGATAACCAAAAAAAATGTCAATAGACCCGCGCGGAAAAGAACTAATAATCTACTATCAAATGTTTGCCCCAATTCCTTAACAGAAATAGCCATTATACTAGCAAAAAAAACAGATATCAAAATCCAGATTAAGCCAAGCCTATTATTTATTTCTTGATTCATAGACAAGGCATCTGCCTGATCAATTGAAAGGTCAAGGATATTTGTCAAATTAAGTTAATTCATGGCAAAGGGAATTATTTAATGTTAAGATACACCAATAATTTTTGGTGCAAAATGCTATTAATAGATAAAATGGAAAACGAGAAAAAACGTGCGAGCTCCTGGTTTCAGGAGTTAAGGGACGAAATTATAAATAATTTTGAAACGTTGGAAGACAATCAAATATATGGAAAGTTTTCTAAAAACACCAAAGGTAAATTTAAAAAACAAAAAACTATCCGCCCAGCCCCAAGTAATACCGATTGGGGTGGAGGAGAAATGGCAATTATGCGCGATGGACGCTTATTTGAAAAAGTTGGAGTAAATATTTCAACAGTTTATGGAAATTTAAGTAAAGAAGCCGTAAATATGATGACAGAAACACGAAATTTGCCGAATCTAAAAAATAATCCATCTTTCTGGGCGTCTGGTATTTCTTTGGTTGCTCATATGCAAAATCCACTCTTGCCTGCTATTCATATGAATACCAGAATGTTTTGGACCGAAGAGACATGGTGGTTTGGAGGTGGCTCTGACTTAAATCCATGTATTGAAGATGAAGTAGACACAAAGTATTTTCACAAATTGCAAAAACAGTTTTGTGATAAGCATGACCTAAAATTTTATCCTGAATATAAAATTTGGGCAGATAAGTACTTTTACATTCCACACAGAAAGCGTGCTCGTGGCGTTGGTGGTATATTTTTCGACGAACATAATACTGGAAATTGGGAAAAAGACTTTGCATTTACACAAGATGTGGGGCGAGCATTTTTACCAGCTTTTACTGGTATCATTGATAAAAAAAAGCATTTAGATTGGAATTCGGATGATAAAGAAAAACAATTATTACACAGAGGGTTATATGCCGAATACAATTTAATTTATGATAGAGGCACAAAATTTGGGCTTGCCACAGGTCATGATCCAGATGCAGTTTTAATGAGTTTGCCTCCTATGGCAAAATGGTCATGATTACTGCAGGAAAGTTTCTTTCAACCCCTTAAAGCTTTCAACATTAATTCTACATTCTTAGGATTTGCATCTGGCGTTATACCATGACCCAAATTAAAAATATGAGGCCCTTCTGCCATCTTGTCACGAATATTTTTAGTAGCATCAAGAAGCTCTTTCCCACCATTAACCATCAATGTTGGATCTAAATTTCCTTGCACACAAGTTTCGGCCTGTAATGCTTTCATAAATGATAAAGAAATACTCTGATCTATCGCAACCGATTGTGCCCCAGTTTTTTTAGCAAATCCTTTATAAAATTGGTTCGCACCTCTTGGGAAAACAATGATTGGTATTTTTGGATACATTTTTTTTAAACTCGAAATTATTTTATTTATTGGTTTTATTGAATAATTCACAAAATCATTAGGGCCCAATGAACCTGCCCAACTATCAAATATTTTTATGACTTCGGCTCCCGCTTCAATTTGTTTTTTCAAATAATGTATGGTTGCTTCTGTAATCTTTTCCACCAAACTTTCAAAGACAAGCTTATTATTTTTAAGCAAATTATGGGCGGGGGCTTGATCCACAGTTCCTCGGCCAGCAATCATATAAGTAGCAACTGTCCAAGGAGCACCCGCAAAACCAATTAATGCTACATTGTCAGGTAATTTAGATTTTAAAATTTTAACTGTTTCGTAAACGGGAGATAAAGTAGAATCAATCTCATCAATAGGTTTTAAATTATCCAAGTCCTTTTGCATGCTTATAGTTGACAACCGTGGCCCTTCACCTTCCACAAATTTTAAATCAGCACCAAGTGCCTGTGGTATCAAAAGTATATCTGCAAAAATAATTGCCCCATCAAACTGGAATCTTTTTATTGGTTGAAGTGATACTTCTGCTGCCAGTTCAGGATTATAACATAATGACAAAAAATCGCCCGCTCTTGCCCTGGTTTCACGATATTCCGGCAAATAGCGACCAGCTTGGCGCATAAGCCAAACAGGTGGTATAATATTAATATTACCATTTAATGCACTTAATAGTAACTTTTCTTTTATCATCTTTTTACTCCAATTAAATCACAAATGACGTGTGCAGCAGTAAGTGTCAATAAAATGAAACCTTTAAAAAGTATTGCTGTTTATTACAAGCAATTGTAAATACAGATATGACCTCTGAGACAGCTATTAAACATACCATTATACGTATTGGTACCCGCGGTTCCCCACTAGCCCTAAAACAAGCTACTGAGGTAAGGGATCAATTGATTGAAGCTCACAGCCTAAAGGTAGAAAATTTTGAAATAGTTATTATTAAAACTACTGGTGATAGAATTGTTGATCGCCCTCTTAGTAGTCTTGGTGGGAAAGGCTTATTCACCAAAGAAATTGAAGAAGCATTAGCAGAAAAAAAAATAGATATAGCAGTCCATTCTATGAAAGATATGCCCACGAAGCAGCCAGACAACCTAGTAATAGATTGTTTCTTGAAAAGAGAAGATCCGCGTGATGCATTTATTTCTAATAAACTTGAGAAATTATCTCAGCTTGACCAAACTACTGTTGTAGGTACGTCATCCTTGCGGAGAAAAGCCCAAATTTTGAATTTAATGCCAAGCGTTAAGGTAGTTGAGTTTCGCGGAAATGTTCAAACTCGGTTAAAAAAATTAGATGATGGGGTTGCAGATTGTACTTTCTTAGCGATGGCAGGATTAAAACGCCTTGGACTGAACAAGTTAATTAACAAACCAATAGCAATAGGAACAATGCTCCCAGCTGTTGCTCAGGGGATCATTGGTGTTGAACGCAGAGCTGAAGATAAGAGCATCGAATCAATGTTAAAAAAGATTAATAACAAGCAAACAATGCAAATGGTAAATGCCGAAAGAACAATGCTAAAAATTCTAGATGGTTCGTGTGAAACACCAATTGCAGGACTAGCGATTATCAATAAAAATAAAATGACTTTAAAGGCAGAAGTTTTAAGAGTGGATGGAACTGAAAAGATTTACTATGAAGCAACTGACAATATTTCTAATGCGATTAATCTAGGTCAGAAAGTTGGAGAGCATTTAAAAAGTAAAATTGGTAAAGATTATTATTAATACTATTGTCAAATTATCTTAAATTTATTTTGCAGGGATGACTTTCCCTGGGTTCATAATATTATTTGGATCTAGAGCTTTCTTTATACTTCTCATAACCTCAATAGCATTAGGATTTTTTCGACGCGACATAGATGGTAATTTGGCAAGCCCAATTCCATGTTCTGCCGAAAAACTTCCTCCCAATTCCAATACAGTTTTTTCTATAATTTCTGTGATCTTTTCACGATCCTCCAAGTTTCCCATGCCTTTGGTTTTAGGCTCCATCCAAACTGAAAAATGTAAATTTCCATCGCCCAAATGCGAAACAGTCAATGTTTCTGAATTTGGGCTAATCGAATGAACTCTACTTTTTACAGTTGTTAAAAAATTATGCACTTTATCAACAGCTACAGAAACATCGCAAGCCACCGGAACACCTTTCAAAAGCGCAACTTCATATGCTCTTTCTCTTCTTTCCCACATTTCTGATCTCTGTGCTTCAGACTTACATATAACTGCATCCAGGATTTTTCCTGATTCTAACCAAGTTCCAAATAAATTTTCTACTTTTGATTCAATTGGAATATTGCCCGTTTCATCAGGCTCAGCGTCTTCTTCTGACATTGCGCCAATCTCTAAAAAAACTCCATGCTTAGCAGGAGTCTGAAAAGGCTGTCGCATATCATCGAATCTTTCACATAATGCATTGAAATATTTCTCTGGCATATACTCAAATGCCTCAACACAATTATTAGTTATTTTATTAAGCTCGTTTAAAATAGGTAATGCATAAGTTAAATCAGGTATCGAAATCATTGCAGTTGCATAAGCCTTAGGCTTTGGAAATAATTTCACAACAGCTGCCGTTATTATACCAAGTGTGCCTTCTGAACCTATTAAAAGGTGCTTCAAATTATATCCAGAATTATCCTTGTGTAACTCAGACATCAAATCTACAATATCTCCATTAGGCATAACCGCCTCAATCCCCAAAACAAGATCTCTTGTATTTCCATAGCGCAAGACATTTGAACCACCTGCATTTGTAGCTAAATTTCCCCCAATCATAGCCGAACCTCGTGCCCCAAAGAATAATGGAAAAATTAATCCATATTCTGCAGCAGCATCATGTAAATTTGATAAAATTACTCCACCTTCAACAATTGCAATTCGTCCATCAGCCCTAACTTCTCTAATCGTATTCATACGATTCAAAGATAATATTATTGTGTTCCCTTTAGTACCAGCAAAACATCCACCAGCTAAACCAGTGTTTCCCCCTTGTGGGATTACTGGTATTTTCATTTTATTTGCTAGTTTTACTATTGCGCTAACTTCCTTAGTATTAAGAGGTCGAACCACTGCAAGAGAAGAGCCATTATATTTCCCACTCGGGTCAATTTCGTACTGTGCGAGATTTTCGCCGAAATGCACATTTTCTGATCCGACTATTTGTTGCATTTTTTCAATAGTATTCATGAAAGTTCTCCAATATGGGCACCTAAGATACGAGTTAAAAAGTAATATTATTTCATATCATTTAATCAACTAATGCAATAATGCATTTCTGAATTCACTTAAAAGAATGTAAAACCCAAGGTTCATCAAACAAATATTCTTCCACATTCTTACCTGAACCAATACGGTCTATCACTGCAAAAAGACTTCCCCGACCTAGTGGCGTTAACACACTATGCCAAACGTTAATATTATAGTTTATTCCTTGCTGACCATTTGTGACAAAGGCATATGGCTTTCCTGGTTGCCCATTTTCATCTAAAGAGACTATGACAAGAAAAGGCTCGTTTGACATTGGAATAAAACACTGCGATCCAAATGGATGTCTTTCCATTAGAGATAATTCAAAAGGCAACGAATAATTTTCACTTGAAAAAATACTTACACCAAACTTGCCACCTTTACTGATTTCCAATGCTACAAGATCGTGGTGACGCTCGCATTTATTTTGATTAATAAGAAAAGGTTCCTCTTTAGTCTCAACTACATCTCCAAAATTTACAAACTTTTCTGCTGTTAATTTTTCGATAGATATTTCGCGCGACATAATCACAGCTTTAATTTAGGATGACGGTTTACATCTTTATATAAAAGATACCTGAATCGGCTAGATCCAGCAGCATAACAAGCTTGTGGGCAAAACGCCCTCAACCACATAAAATCTCCTGCTTCGACCTCAACCCAATCTTCATTGAGCCTATAGACGGCCTTTCCCTCTAAAACATACAATCCATGTTCCATCACATGAGTTTCCTCAAATGGAATTACTCCGCCAGGCTCAAAATTTACAATATTGACATGACAATCATGTCGTAAGTCTTCAGGATCCACAAAATAGGTAGCAGACCAAACTCCATTAGTTTGTTGAGAGGTCAAGCCGCCAGGATCTATATCTTTTTCATTCGTAACAAATGATTCTGGCACATCAAATCCGTCAATTTTTTCATAATATTTCCTGATCCAGTGAAAAGTAACATTCTTAGTAGAGCTGTTAACAACCTTCCAATCAGAATTAGGTGAAATGTACGCATAACCACCCTCTATCATTTTATATGTTGCTCCACCTAAATCCAAATCTAATTGACCTGAAACTATGAACAGAAAACCTTCAGCATTAACTTCTGGTTCCGGATTCAGAGAACCCCCGTTGGGACTTACTTCCATAATATATTGTGAAAATGTTTCTGCAAAACCTGACAATGGCCTAGCTAATATCCATGCTCGAGTTTTATCCCAATTTGGAAACCTTGAAGTGACAATATCTGTCATTACCCCTTTAGGTATAAAGGCATAAGCTTCCTTGAAGATAGCACGCCCTGTATGCAAAGTTGTTTGTGGAGGCAGGCCTCCATCTGGTGAGTAATAATCAGTCATGTTAAAATATCCTTCAAACGTATTAAAGCTATACGCTCAACCTGAGCGCAAGCCTCATTAAATTCTAACTCTGTTTCATTTTTCAAACGTATTTTAAAAGAATTCAATATACCATCTTTATCATAATCTCGGACTGCAATTATAAATGGAAAACCATGTTTTTCAAAATAACTCTGGTTAAGATCAGAGAAAGTATTAAATTCCTCTTCTGTCAACTCATCTAGTCTGGCAGACAATTGCTCCGACGTGCTAGCTTTTGTTAAGTCATTCGATACAAATAGTTTTCCTGCCAAATCTGGGTGCGCCTTAAGAACATCTAATTTTTCCTTTTTACTCCCTGCTCTAAAGCTTCTCACAAGTACAGAATGAATTCCAATAACAGTATCATGCGCTGGTCCTAATTCTAATTCAAAGGCTCGCTCGGCCACCCAATGTGATTTTTCAAAAACTTCTCCAAATGCATTTACAAATTCTGATTGTTTTAACTTGGACGGACAAAATAAATCAGTAGGAGGATGATTTTGAATCCAATGATCTGCTATTTCTATTCTTTTTGGAAACCAAACCTTTTCATGCTCACTGCAATAATCTATAAACTTTTTTAAAGCTTGCGCCCGACCAGGTCTACCTACCAATCGACAATGCAACCCAACGCTCATCATTTTGGGTTGGCCTTTCTCACCCTCTTCATACAAACAATCGAATGTATCTTTTAAATAACTAAAAAACTGATCTCCACTATTAAACCCTTGCGAGGTAGCAAACCTCATATCATTCACATCTAAACTATAAGGTATTATTAATTGATCAAAACCTTCGTAGGACTTCCAATAAGGTAAATCATCGTCATAGGCATCACTAATATATTTAAATTTCTGCTCCAAACTTACCAAATCTACAGTATTCATCGAACATCTACCTAGATACCAACCTTGCGGCTCTTTTCCAGTTACTTCTTTATGTAAAACTATTGCTTTTTTGATTTGTTTACTCTCCTCCGAAACCGACATGTCTTTATGCTCTATCCATTTCAATCCGTGACTTGCTATCTCCCAGTCCAAGTTTTTCATAGCTGATACTTGTTCTGGAGACCGTGCCAGCGCAGTTGCGACACCAAATACCGTAGGTTTTATATTAGCGGTTTGAAAAATCTCCAGTAATCTCCAAAACCCAGCTCTCGAACCATATTCATAAATAGATTCCATATTCCAATGACGTTGACCCGCCCAAGGATTAGCACCAACTATTTCTGATAGAAAAGCTTCTGACGCCTCATCTCCATGTAAAATATTATTTTCACCACCTTCTTCGTAATTAACCACAAATTGAACAGCAATATTTGAATTATTAGGCCACTGCACCTTGGGGCTTTTGGGACCATACCCCAACATATTTCTTGGATAACGATTTTTCATCAAATAAATCCTAAATTTTGCAAACTATCTTTAACTCAACATCGATCGAGTAATTATCAAGATATTTTATCCACTGAAGTTAAATTAACAAGAAAATACATCTATGTATGAAAGTTAAATCAAGTAATTTAGTTAAAAAAGTATTAAATTTTTATTAAAAACAAATTTTATATTCACCTGTTTTAAAGCCATTCCAATTTATTATCGGTCCCTTCAACCGTTTTATTGCCATAGGGTGTTTTCTGTCTAAAATATTATAACGCACTAATAATTCTGCTATTACCGCCTCGGAAGCGCGCATGTTACCATCTTCTATTTTTAACGCTACACCCAATTTTAATTCTGGTATTATCGCTACAAAAACTGCCTCCGCTCCTGTTTTTATTGCTGCCCTTTTGTCCATTGCCAGCATTAACTCAGTACAAGCACGTCCATCACCAGCAATTAAGCCTGGATACTCAAGCATTGCATGACGTAACTTATAAGCGGCTCTGGTTCTACTCGAAGAACTGATTTCAGTCGCTTCAGAAATAATGGCCATAGATTGAGCTAAGCCATTTAAAGTGCAAGCAAAATTGGGCGCTGAACAACCATCCATCACAGAAAAAGCATTAGAAGTATTCGTTAAATCCTCAAAACAACTCTTAATTGCTTGTTGAACAGGATGTTCTAAACAATTATATTCTTGATCACCATTCAAATATTTCGATAATGTTAAGAATCCTGTATGTTTTCCTGAACAATTATTATGATACTGGCAGGGCCTTTTATTTTCTTTCATTAGCGTTTCATGAGCACAATTATCATTTGGAAATTGAATACCACAGCGTAAATCATTATCAGACCTATCAATTGCGCTTAGCCATTCCTGGACAATATTTGTATGAGCATAAGCTCCTTGATGAGACGCGCAGGCTAAGGCAAGATGTTTATTATTCAAAAAATATTTGTCAGCAGCACCACTTTCAATTAACGGAATTGCTTGTAATATTTTTGAAGATGATCTTGGTAAAGTCAGCCTATTAGGGTCACCCCAAGCTTCGATAATGTCACCTTTTGAATTTGAAACAACAGCATGACCGACATGAACAGACTCCTCAAAATCACCTCGCAGAACTTTGACCATTGGCACAGCCTTTGACATAAGAATTCCTTAAATGTTATTTTTATTTTAATAAAACATTCTAGGACTAGAATTACTAATTAAAATTGAGTTAGTATGCATAAAACTAAAGAAATAGTTCTTAATAGTAGTTATAGATTAATTATATTCGACAACGAAGAAAAATAAGGCAGACATTATTGATGAAAAAACATATTATTATACTAACCTTGATGACTGTTCTTTTTTGCACGCCAGCAATATCTAAAACATTTTCTACTAACCGAGTTGATTCTAAAGAAGACTGGTCAGTTTTCATGGAAAATAACCCTTCGCAATGCTGGATTGTTTCTGCGCCGAGTAGAACGAAAGCAACCCGAAACGGAAAATTAGTAAAAGTAAACCGCTCTGAAATTCAATTATTTGCTCTTTTTGAACCTTCTCAAAGTATTTTTGGTCAAATTTCTTTTACAAGTGGTTACCCATTTAAAAATGGATCTGCGGTCAAAGTATCAATAGGTTCTTCAGAACACATGTTATCACAGACGGATGGAGAATGGGCATGGCCAAAGTCTTCAGAAGAGAACGAAGCGTTATTAAAGTCTTTGCGGCGTGGTGTAAAAGCATTGGTGTCAGGTACTTCTAAAAAAGGTACTAGGACTAAGGACACATTTAGTCTTTTGGGCTTTTCAGCCGCATTTGCAGAAGCACAAAAACGTTGTGGAACTTAAGTACTTTCCAGCCAATTAAATAAGTAAATTAGTCTACACTAAAGGATAGCTTGTTGACAACATCACCTCCTATAATAAATGACGTGATCACAATTCCTCGCAATGACCTTATTGATCCAAAAATAAATATAATAGGCCTGACTAAGCTAGCACTTTCAGAACATTTATTAAAAGCGGGTATTGAACAGAAGCACTTAAACATGCGACTGAACCAAATATGGGGATGGCTTTATCAAAAAGGTATCACCGATTTTTCAAAAATGGGTAATATATCAAAAGATGTCAAAGGCTTACTGTCAAAATACTTTAGCATCAGCCTACCTGCAATAGTTGAAAAAAAGATCTCAACAGATGGTACTAGAAAATATTTACTTAGACTTTCTGGAGGACACGAAATTGAAACAGTATTCATTCCAGAAACTGACCGAGGTACTTTATGTATTTCAAGTCAAGTAGGATGCACACTGACTTGCCCTTTTTGTCATACTGGAACCCAAAAGTTAGTAAGAAACTTAAATCCATCAGAAATGATTGGTCAGGTTTTGATAGCTCGTGAGGATTTGAATGAGTGGCCGACTGAACAAAATAATCGAGCAGGCCAGCCACGCAAATTAAGTAATATCGTTTTAATGGGAATGGGAGAGCCACTATACAATTTTGATGCCGTCCGGGATGCTATGAACATAGCAATGGATCCTGCAGGGATTGCACTATCTAGGCGTAGAATTACCCTATCAACAAGTGGAGTAGTTCCAGAAATTGGTAAGGTCGGTGATGAAATTGGCTGCATGCTAGCAATTTCATTCCACGCCACAACAGATGAAGTTCGAAATAAACTTGTTCCAATAAATAAACGGTGGAATATTAGCCAGTTACTTCAAGCTTTACGAGATTACCCAAGGCTTTCTAACTCTGAAAGAATAACCTTTGAATATGTAATGATTGATAAAGTTAATGACAGCGATGAGGACGCAAGACGCCTCATAGCATTAATAAAGGGCATTCCAGCCAAAATAAATTTAATCCCTTTCAATGAATGGCCGGGAGCTCCATACAAGCGCTCTAGTAATAACAGAATTCGCGCTTTTGCAGATATAATTCATAACGCCGGCTATTCTAGCCCAATCAGGAAACCACGAGGAGAAGATATAATGGCAGCCTGTGGACAACTAAAATCAGAAACTGAAAGAGCTAGAAAATCAAAAGCACAGATAGCAAAAGAACTTATTAACGAATAATTTCCATTTTAAACAACAGGTTAGATTTAAAAAAGAATGATAAAATGATAAAAAGACGACTCTTGATACTGGGATTTTTAACAACTACAATCTCTTCTTGCTCATCTTGGTTCAAAGTAAACGAAATAGAGTCTGTAACTCGCATAGTAGTATTTAAAAATTCGCGAAGGCTGTATCTTTACAATAAGAATAAAGCAATCAAAAGCTATAATATTGACCTCGGCTTTGCTCCTATTGGAGATAAAAAAATAGAAGGCGACGGTAAAACACCCGAAGGTCGGTATTATATAGACCGCAAAAATCCAAAAAGCGCTTACCATTTATCCTTAGGTATTTCATATCCAAACAAAACCGATAAAGCAGAAGCAAAAAAAATGGGTAAATCAGCTGGTAAAGATATTTTTATACACGGTAGAGTTGGCTTTCTAGGGCGTCGTCCTAAAAAAGATTGGACTTGGGGTTGTATTTCAGTTTCAAACTCAAATATTGAAGAAATATATAAATTAGTTAGAATTGGAACAATAGTAGATATTCTGCCATAAAGCTTATCTAGTTAAAACTTGCGTCCACCAGATTTTTCCATCCCCTGCTTGATACCAACTCAAACCCATATAACGCGCTTTTTCGTGTAAAATAATTGATCTAGTGTCTGACCTTTGCATCCAGGCATTTAAAGTTTCCAACTCACTTTCATAAGTCTCTGAGATATTTTCACCCAATAATTGCCCATTAAAACCAGATCGAACCACCCTATCCAAAGGAGATGAGCCATCTGATCCAAAGTGCCATGCCCTATCTTGCTCATACATATCCCTTGAATGTGCTTTTGCTATTAGGTTCAAGTCTTCACTCAAGGATATTTCGTATAAGTCATTTTCAACTCTATGTTCATTTACTGCATCTAACACTTTAGTGTGAATCTTTGCTGCTTTAGATTTAGAAATCCAATAAGTGCTTGATGTATTATTGACCAGATCAACAGCATCCAAACATCCAGACAATGTTAAACCAATTATTAATAATAATGCTGAACGAAACATGTTAAATATAATCCTTTTTTTAATAAATAAAGCTTTAACTCTAAATGTGACATCAATCAAACACTTGATTAAATATAAAACTATTTTTATTGCATCGATTGTTATTCAATCATAATAAACATACAATTTAAGTGTCTTAAGGAACTTTAGCATGGTAAAAAGCATAAAACAGATATCTCGAAGAATATTTGGCAAAGTGATACTCACTAGTTCAATAACAGCGGCCTTATCAAAATCAATTTTTGCTCAATCTATTATTGAGGACAGTGAATTAGGAGAAGGGGTTGTAAGAAATATATCTAGTTTTCAGGCTAGAAATTGGACTACTTACTTTGATGATTTAAAAAATGGTGCAATTTTAGCAGATACCACCAGTCGGGCCATACACTTTTGGTCAGAAGATGAAACCATATATAAAATTTACCCAACAAGTGTCCCCATTTCAGACGAATTAACAAAACTTGGTCGAACAAAGATTGTTAGAAAAGTGGTAGGACCCAGTTGGCGACCAACACCTTCAATGTTGAAAAACAACCCTGAGTGGCCAGAATTTGTTCCACCTGGACCAGATAACCCTCTTGGCACACATGCACTGTATTTGAGTTGGCAATATTATCGTATTCACGGCACTCATGACACAAGAAAAATTGGTCGGAGATCATCAAATGGTTGCATTGGCCTTTATAATGAGCATATTCAAGAACTATTTTCTTTATCAAAAATAGACACACAAGTATTATTAATTTAACTAGCTTTTTTTACTGGTTAATAGTAAATACTTTAGTAGCGTTGCAAAGGTTTACTATTACTGGTTTAATTAAGCATCGAGTATAAATTCATAACCCCATGGCGTAAAGCCATGTTACATGGTTAAAATTGGAGAAAAAAATGAAAAAAGTACTATTAGCAGCTGTATTTTCGTTAGCAGCAATATCATTAAGTGCTGGTTCAATGGCAACACCAGAAATGGAAGAGCCTGTAGTCTCAGCTTCATCATCAACAGGTACACCTATGCTTATTCTATTAGCACTGGCGATAGCAATTGGTGTTAGCACTAAATAATATAATTAGAATATCAAAGAGCCTCATCCAAATGAGGCTCTTTGATTAAATGATAAATTATATAATAGTATCAATTTTTTTGAATTCTTGATTCAAGAGAGAACTTAATCCAATCTTATAATTGGAGTATTTTAAAACCACTCCAAGCTCATTCTTGATTTTTTTATTATCAACTCTTTTAGATTCAGCATAAAAACTTCTAGCCATTTCAGACATATCAGCTTCCAAAAAATCAATTTCTGGGGGTATTTCTTTTTTTAACAATTTTGCAGCATAGCTCAAAACATCTTCTGGTGGTGCAGCTAAATCATCGCATACATTATAAATACCCACCAAGTTAGGCTTATTAATTGAAGCTAATAAAATCTGGGCAATATCATCTACGTGTATTCTACTAAATACTTGCCCCTTCTTTATTATTCTTTTTGCTGTACCAGCTAATACTTTTGAAAATGGTCCCCGCCCAAGGCCATAAATTCCAGCTAATCTAAATATATTTAAAGGAAGCGCACTTTCTTTTGCTAATTCTAACCATTGTCTCTCAGCTAAGACCCGCTTAATTCCTCGTTCAGTGGTAGGTTTTAAAGGAGTGCTTTCATCCACCCATCCACCACTGTGATCTCCATAAACACCGGTAGTAGATAAATATCCAACCCACTTTAAATTCTTAGAACTTGCTATAACGTTACCATATTCTAAAAAAACTGGGTCTCCATCCTTATTAGGAGGAATAGACAATAGAATATGAGTCGCATTTTTAATTTGGGAAACCAAATCTGTGCCTGGCCAAATAAAAGCTGTTACTTTGCGATTATTGATTACGCTAGATTTTTCTGAACCCCTGGTCGTTGCAAAAATTTCCCAATCATCAAGAGATAACAGTCTTTCAAGTGCGTGCGCTGAGTAACCATGTCCAAAACTTAGTAATTTATTATTCATAACTTATTTAATCTTTCTACCGCCCACTTGGCTGCGTCCATTAATACATAATTTGTATCAATGAGATAGGACTCTAAATATGGAATTAATGAAGGATCATTTGAATTCCCAATAGCGTAAATTACATTTCGAATGAATCTATCTCTTCCAATCCTTTTAATTGGTGATTTGCTAAAAAATGATCTGAATTCTTTTTCAGACAATTTTACAAGTTGTTTTAGTTCTGGCTCAATCAACTCATCTCGTGGGAGATATCCCATCTCATTGGCTGTCTTTGCAAATTTATTCCATGGGCACACTGCCAAACAATCATCACATCCATAAATTCTATTTCCAATTAAAGACCGGTATTCAACATCTATTGGTCCATCATGCTCAATGGTTAGATATGATATACAGCGCCTTGCATCCAACTGATAAGGTGCTGGAAAGGCGTTTGTAGGGCAAATATCCAAACAACTGCTACAACTACCACAATGGTCAATTTCTGGTGAGTCTTCCGGCAAAGTAACTGTAGTAAATATTGAACCCAAAAAAAACCAATTTCCTATCTCTCGGCTAACTAAATTGGTATGTTTTCCTTGCCAGCCTATACCTGCAGCTTGACCTAGTGGCTTTTCCATTACAGGAGCTGTATCAACAAAAACCTTTATTTCTGATCCCACCACTTCATTGATCAGCCAGCGACCAATTGATTTTAAACGCTTTTTTATAATATCATGGTAATCACGATTACGAGCATAAACTGATATTGATCCTTTGTCTTTATGTGTTAAAAGTTTTAAAGGGTCTATTTCAGGAGTATAGCGATGAGCTAACATTATGATTGACTGCGTCTTAGGCCATAAAATTTTGGGATTTGATCGCCATGACTGTCGTGAATTAAGCCAATTCATTTGACCATGATAATCATTTTTTAAAAAATTAGTTAATTTCTTAGGAGCGTCAGGGATAGCATCTGGTGAACAAATTCGACAAATATCAAATCCTTCTTTTATCGACTTTTGTATTAATTTTTCTTTAAGAGAATTCAAAAATCAAGATCCACATAATGTATAGGTTGAGGGAACCCAGGTAAATGATCAGTGAGTAATGACCTAAAAGCAGGTCTTGATTTTATTTTTGCATACCAATCCTTAACCAGTGAGCTCCTATCCCAATCCACATCACAGCTATAATCAAGAACAGAAAAATGTGCTGCTGCTGTAAAATCAGCCAAGCTCATATCATTCCCAGCTAACCATTTTCTGTTTTCAAGCAATTTTGACATGTAATCTATATGGAATTTAATATTCAGCATCCCTGATTTCACTTTTTTTGCCTCTGGAAAACCACCTCCAATAATTTTTTTTGTGATGCGTTCATAAAATAATTTACGAGTCACTTCCCTATTGAATTTATCATCGAACCAAAACATTAATCTTCTTGCCTCTGCACGGCCCTCAGGGTCAACTGGAAGTAATTCAGAAACTGGATGTTTTTCATTCAAATACTCACAGATTGCAGAAGATTCTGCTAAAGTAATATTTTTATTTTGTAAGACAGGAACTTGGCCAGATGGATTCAAAATAAGAAAGTCACTTCTTTTCTCCCAATATTTTTCTTCTATCAATTCAAATTCTAATTTTTTTTCTGATAATACCAATCTCACTTTTCTACAAAATGGAGAAAACGGTGCGTGATACAAACGAAACATCAATTAAATCCTAGATAATTTAAAACAAATTTAACCTTCGTATGTAATGAAGATCAATCCTGAATATACATGTTATTTAAAATCTAGTTATATTAAAAACCATTTTTAAAAACAATTATTATGCCCTGACGTTTGATTCACCCACATTTAGCGAAATTGGGAAAGGTATATGAGTTAACATTTCTTTTGGACATATTTGTAAAAAGGCCATTTTTTCAATTTCCCAGTTATCTAAAATATTTGAACCTTTCACACTACCAGTTTCTCTTACGTGTTCTTCAATTAGAACCTTCAGTTGGTCTACCCAATAATCAACCAATAAATCAGCTATAACTAAAGTTTCTAAGTTGATTTGCAGTTTTGCTATTTTTTGAGGATCATAAATATAAGCCATTCCACCAGTCATACCTGCTCCAAAATTTGAACCAATTGAGCCAAGAATTACTGCGATTCCACCAGTCATGTATTCACAACCATTAGTACCGCACCCTTCAATAACCACATGTGCTCCAGAATTTCTAACAGCAAATCGCTCACCAGCACGGCCAGAAGCAAATAACTTTCCATCAGTCGCACCATACAAAACAGTGTTTCCAATTATAGTATTATTATGGGGAATTAATAAAGATGACACATGAGGTTTTATTGTAATTATACCTCCCGAAAGTCCTTTACCTACGTAATCATTTGATTCACCAGTAACTTCAATTTTTATACCCGAAACAAGAAAAGCTCCTAATGATTGGCCTGCAGATCCCGTTAATTTGAGGGTTAATTGGTTAGATTGAAGTTCATTATTCATTCCAAATTTATTAACTACATGACTAGAAGCTCTTGTGCCTATTGTTCGATCAGTATTTTTTACTGCATAAGATAATTGCATTTTTTCACCATATTGAAAAAATCTAGCAGCATCATTGATAACTTGAATATCTAAAGTATCATCAACTTCTGTCCTATTTCGCGATCGATTTAAATGTGCTTCCTTTGCACCATCAACCATTATTAACATTGGATTTAAATCCAAATCATCCAAATGAGCAGAGCCTCTACTCACTTGGTGTAACAAGTCAACTCGCCCCACCACTTCATCTAACGAATGCGCTCCTATGCTGGCAAGTATCTCCTGAACTTCCTGGGCATAAAAGGTTATTAAATGTACTACTTTTTCTGCTGAACCAGAAAATTTATCTCTAAGTTTTTCGTCCTGTGTACAAACTCCAACTGGACAGGTGTTTGATTGGCATTGACGAACCATGATACAACCCATCGCAATTAAAGCAGCTGTTCCTATACCAAACTCTTCCGCTCCCATCATCGCCGCCATTACTATATCACGACCTGTTCGCAATCCACCGTCTGTTCTCAAGGTTATCCGCTCACGCAGATTATTCATTGACAACACTTGATGCGCTTCAGTTAATCCCATTTCCCATGGCAACCCAGCATATTTAATTGACGTGGCTGGTGAGGCTCCAGTTCCACCATTATGTCCAGATATTAAAATTATATCTGCTTTTGCTTTAGCAACACCCGCCGCAATAGTACCAACCCCACTCGCTGCTACCAACTTTACCGTAACTTTACACACTGGGTTAATCTGCTTGAGATCATAAATTAGTTGTGCCAAATCCTCGATAGAATAGATATCATGATGTGGGGGAGGGGAAATTAATGTTACACCTTTTGTACTATGCCTTAATCTGGCAATTAGTTCAGTAACTTTTATCCCAGGAAGTTGTCCACCCTCGCCTGGTTTGGCACCCTGAGCTACTTTTATTTCTAATTCCTCACATCGATTCAAATATTCTGCAGTCACACCAAAACGACCAGATGCAACTTGCTTTATTTTAGCAGAAGGATTGTCACCGTTTGGATCAGGGTAAAAATGTTGGGGATCTTCACCACCCTCACCACTATCAGATTTAGCCCCAATCCTATTCATTGCTATGTTTAAAGTTTTATGAGCTTCTGGTGAAAGAGCACCCAAAGACATTCCTGGTGTAACAAAGCGCTTTCGAATAGATGTTATACTTTCCACAGCGTCTAATGGAATTGGATCTCTTAAAGATTTTATATCTAATAAATCTCTCAAATGAATAGGTGGGTTTGATTGCATTTTTTTTGAATATTGCTTCCACAAATCAAAAGACCCTTTTTGACATGCCGCCTGCATTAAATGCATCGTTTGAGCTTCCCAAGCATGTTTTTCACCGCTTTGACGAGATTTGTAAAATCCGCCAATAGGTAAAATATCTTGCCCCAGACTCCAGCCTTTTGTGTGAATTTCAACAACTTTCTTCTGTATGCCGGTAATTCCAATTCCAGAAATTCGACTCTGCATTCCTGGAAAATACTCCGCCACCATCGATCGCGACAAGCCAACAGCCTCAAAATTTAATCCCCCTCGATATGAGGAAATTATTGAAATTCCCATCTTTGCCATAATTTTCAACAGACCTTGATCAATTGCAGCCTGATATCTCTTAATATTTTCTGTAATGGTACCTTGGAGTAACTTACGGGACACCCTGTCAGCTATGCTATCCTGTGCCAAATAAGCATTAACTGTCGTTGCCCCAGATCCAATCAAAACTGCGAAATAATGTGGATCAATACACTCAGCAGATTGCACATTTAACGAGCAAAAGGTTCTTAATCCCTGCTTTGTTAACCACGAATGGATAGCGGATGTGGCTAAAATCATTGGAACAGCAATTCTATTGGCACTTTGCATTTTGTCGGTCAATATCAAATGGCCAGCCCCTGAGCGAATTGCATCCTCTGCCTCAACTTTCAATCGATCCAATGATTTGGAAAGAGCGTTTACTCCCAATCCGGCATCAAAAGAGCAATCAATAGTGATAGCATCCTCTCCAAAAATATTAATCATTTTTGAAAATTTTGCATTACCTACAAACGGGCTATCCAAAACAAGTATTTCAGTTTGGCTACTATCTTGATCTAAAACATTCTTTAAATTTCCAAATCTAGTTTTTAAACTCATAACCCGATTTTCTCTCAAGCTGTCTATTGGTGGATTTGTAACTTGGGAAAAGTTTTGGCGGAAATAATGAGATAATGGACGGTATTGTTTGGAAAGAACAGCTGATGGAGTGTCATCACCCATAGAAGCGAGCGTTTCTTTTCCATCTTCAGCCATGGGAGCAAGTATAGTTTCTAAATCTTCAATAGAATAACCAGCAGCCATTTGACGGTGACGTAATTCTTTACCAAAAAAGCATTGGAATTCTTTACCTTTAGTTACTTTTTCCAAATCAATAATTTTACTTGCCCAATCGTCAAATGGTGCAGAATTAGCTAATTCATTTTTCAGATCTCTATCATGCAAAAGTATTCCTCTATCCAAATCTACCGCAATCATCTCACCCGGACCTAATGCGCCCTTCTCAATAACCTCACTCTCATTAACTGAAACCATTCCTGCTTCTGAGCCAGCAATCAGTAATCCATCTCCAGTGACAACGTAACGCATTGGCCTAAGGCCACTTCGATCAAGACCAGCAGCAACCCACCGCCCATCAGTCATTGCAATGGCTGCTGGACCATCCCATGGCTCCATAACAGAATTACAATATGCATACATGTTTTGCCATTTTTTTGGCATCTCTGCGGTTAACTTAGACCAACTTTCTGGAATCATCATGGTCTTTGCCATTGGTGCGTTTCTTCCACCCCTAACCATCATTTCAAAAACTGCGTCTAATGCAGCAGAATCAGAAGAACCAGCTGAAATAATAGGTTTTATATCCTCTGCATAATTGCCAAATGTCGCGCCAGCCATGCGAATTTCATGGCTTTTCATCCAATTTAAATTTCCTTTAAAAGTATTAATTTCACCATTATGAGCTAACATTCTGAATGGTTGTGCAAGCCACCACTGTGGAAAAGTATTAGTTGAATATCGCTGATGGTATATGGCAAATGTACTTTGAAACCGCTCGTCTTGAAGATCGGGATAAAATTCAGCAACTTGTTCAGCAAGCATCATCCCTTTGTAGATTATTGATCTACAACTTAGTGAAGCAACATATAAGTCTTTCATACCAAGTGCTTGCTTTTCAATCCGTCGGCGAATAACATAAAGCTCTCGCTCAAATGTCTCTTCTTCAACTCCTTTAGAGTTAGAAATTAAGATTTGCTCAATTTCTGGACGAGTTAAATTCGCTTTTTCTCCAAGACAGGAAACTTTAACAGGAACATGGCGCCAACCATAAATTGAGTAACCCATTTTTAGGATCTCAGATTCGATAATAGTCCGGCAAGCTTCTTGTGCCCCAAAATCAATTCTAGGTAAAAAAACCATTCCAACTGCTATTAATTCATTCATTTTGGGCTCATGCCCTGTTCTACGAATTTGATCATAAAAAAATGGAACAGGGATTTGCAGATGGATGCCAGCACCATCTCCTGTTTTACCATCTGCATCTACCGCACCACGATGCCAAACAGCTTTTAAAGCATTGATACCATTTTCAACGACTTTCCTTGATGGTTTAGCGTTTATTGAAACAACCAAACCAACTCCACAAGAAGAATGCTCATCCTCTTCAGTATACATACCGTACTGAGATACATATTTTCTCATTGATTCTTGATTAGAAACCCAGTTTTTTTTATTTTTTTTCATCTTTTTACTCAGCTGCAATATTTAATGACGTGTTAAGTTTATGAATTATATTTTCAGCAACCTCTTGTCCGTCTTTAATTGCCCATACAACCAATGATGCACCTCTAGAAATATCTCCTATCGCAAAAACATTTTTTTTATTTGTTGAATGAGTTCGAAAATCAGTTTTGATTGTACCCCAACGAGTAGTTTCAAGCTCCGGATAGTCCCATAAAGATTTAATATCCTCAGGATCAAATCCTAAAGCTTTTATTACAACATCAGTTTCCTCAATATAAGTTGAATCCTCAATCTCTTCTGGAAATTGTCTCCCTGTCTCATCAGCTAACCCAAGTCGCATATTAGAAACTCGTACACCACTAACAACTTCACTTCCTATAAACCCTGTTGGAGATGATAGCCAAACAAACTCAACTCCTTCTTCTTCAGCATTCTGGACTTCTCGTTGGGAGCCAGGCATATTATTGCGGTCCCGTCGATAAAGACATTTGACCGACTTTGCCCCTTGCCGGACAGCAGTTCTCACACAATCCATTGCGGTATCTCCACCACCAATAACGACAACTTTTTTTCCCTTTAAGTTTAATTTACCATTATCAAAGTCAATTACTTTATCGCCAAAACCTTTGCGATTAGATGCGGATAAATAATCTAATGCCTTAACCATATTTACCATATTTGTAGAATTTTGGTTAAGCTCACGAGATTTATAAACTCCTGTAGCAATTATTGTCGCATAATGGGTTTTTTCAATTTGATCAAATGAGATGTCCTTGCCAACACAACAGTTTAATTGAAAATCAACGCCACTCTCTTCTAACTGCTTTACTCTTCGAATAACCACATCTTTTTCCAACTTAAATCCAGGAATACCGTAAGTCATTAGGCCACCAGCTCTATCATACCTATCAAAAATCGTTACTTGTACTCCGCCTTGGCGTAAAATAGCCGCTGCCGCTAATCCACCTGGTCCAGCACCAATGATAGCAACTTTTTCAGGTCGCTCAATATTTGGAATTATTGGTTTTATCCAACCTTTTTTCCAAGCCGTGTCAGTAATATATTTCTCAATTGAGCCTATTGTTACTGTGCCATGACCAGATTTCTCTATAACACAATTTCCTTCGCATAGACGATCTTGGGGGCAAATCCGGCCACAAATTTCAGGAAATGCATTAGTATCCTGACTTAATTCATATGCTTCTTTTAATCTTCCTTGTGTAGTTAATCTAAGCCAATCAGGAATATTATTGTGAAGTGGGCAATGAGATTGACAGTAAGGTACGCCACATTGACTACACCTACTTGCTTGGTCATTAGCTTTTTCCTCAGGGTAGTCCTGATAAATTTCACTAAAGTCATTCGTTCTGCCTTGAGAAACCCGTTTTACTGGCATTTCTAAATCAATATTTATAAATTTTAGCATCGGATCAGTAGACATTTGGGCTCTTTTTTTGACTTGAATAATCTTTTTACAGTATAAATATAAAAAAATAAAGTAAATAATGGAAAGATTACTGACCTATTTGGCATATATATTCAAATTATTATACATATCATTGGCCGTATATTAAAATTTATGGCAGTATTACTGACATATAGTGCTTAATAGATTATCAAGTTATGGTACCGTCGTACGAATCGTTGGATACAAAATCATTGACCTTTTACCACTTACTTTCATTAGCATTAATCCAAGGGATTACTGAGTTTTTGCCTATATCGTCTTCTGGGCACTTAATTCTTTTACCAAGCTTTACGAATTTTCCTGATCAGGGCCTTTTGATTGATGTTTCAGTTCATGTGGGGACGCTACTAGCCGTTATTATATATTTTTTTAGAGACAGCCTATCAATTTTAAAGGGATTTTCTGATTTGGCGACTGGAAACAGACACTCTGTGCCAGCACAGCTTACGAAGTTTCTAATTTGGGCTACTATACCAGTTATTATATTAGGTTTAATTTTAAAAATAACTGATATTATTGATCTTCTAAGGAATATAAAAGTAATAGGTTGGACAATGATAATCTTTGGGGTTTTTCTATACTTGGCTGACCGCTTTAGTTTTAGTAAGAAAATTAATCTAAACTACAGCATAAAAGAAGCACTCATTATGGGGCTTTGGCAATCTGTGGCTTTAATTCCTGGAACCTCAAGATCTGGCGCCACAATAACTGCCGCTCGAATACTTGGATATAAACGAAAAAGCGCTGCAAGAATTGCAATGTTGATGTCAATCCCAACAATTCTGGCTTCTGGGTCATTAGAAATAATTGATGTATGGCACAAAGTAGATTTTAATCATTTCAATGACGCCATAATAGTAATTTGCCTTAGTTTTATCTTCGCTTTTTTAACGTTAACTATTATGATGCGATTATTGAACTCAATAAGCTTCACACCTTATGTAATTTATCGAATATTATTAGGAGTATTATTATTGGCAATTGCCTATAATTAATTGTCTCCAGCACTTTCATGTATACTAGTATATTGGCCATACGGGCGGTACTGATATAAATAACTTTCTAAAATAGCATCCATTGATTGTGGCGTTATTCCAAAATCAACAAATGTTCCTACGTTATTTGTTACGATATTATCTAAAGCTAATTGCTTTACTTGATCACGAGTTATTATAAAGTTCTTAAAAATATTAAAGGAGATAATTTGAAGCATATCCAAATTATAAGATAAAATCTTTGCAGCTATCATAGGTTGATTAATGATCATTTTTTTTCGTCTAACAACTTTAAGCATTCTCTCAATCAATTTTCTAAAAGTTTCAATGTCAGGTCCCCCAAGCTCATAAATACCATTTGGAACCTCCCCTAACGCGGCACTTGATGCTGCTAGAGCCACATCATCAACATAAACAGGTTGAAAAGAAGTGTCAGCACCAATCAAAGGTAAAACAGGCGATATTCTAGACATTGCTGCAAAACGGTTAAAAAAACCATCTTCAACGCCAAAAACGATTGAGGGTCTTAATATCACTGCAGTAGGAAAGGCCTTTAATACAGACTTCTCTCCTTCTCCTTTGGTTCGCGCAGAAATACTTTCAGAATTTGTATTAGCACCAATTGCAGAGATATGTACTAAACGCTCAACTCCTTCAATTGATGAAAGCCTAGCAATGCGTTCAGCGCCTTGGACTTGAACTGACTGAAATTTTTGACGCCTATCTTCAAGCAGTATTCCAACACAGTTAATAACCACTTTAGCACCTTTAATCGCTTTTCTAGTACTTTCTTCATCTCGTATATTTGCCAAAACTGGTTCAACCTGCCCCACGCCACCATAAGTACGGGCGAATAAAGCTTCATTAGGACGGCGCACAGCCACCCTAACTCTCCAACCTTGCCGGGCCATTCGAGATGCTATGTAACGCCCTAAAAATCCTGAACCACCAAAAATTGTTACGAGATTAGACATCAACTAAACCTTTCTAGAATATTGTGTTGAATTACTAGTAAGATAAGCACCACGCAAGCCTAAACATATTCATTAATGGTATTCTGAATAAAATCTACACAAAAGAACAAAACGTGAATATAGTATTGAAATGAGATTCTCAGAATTAAATATCACATCCAACTTCACCTTTTTGAAAGGTGGATCAAGCCCAGAAGAATACGCGCAGTTGGCCGCATTGATGGGGTTGGAAAGTATTGCGATTGCCGATGAAAACTCTGTGGCAGGGATAATACGAGCTTATTCAGAATTAAAAGAGATTTATCATCAGGTAAATAAACGTAAAAGAATTGATCATAAATACGGAAAAATTGGTCCAGTTAAACAAAATTCAAAATTGAACCCATCTGCACAAATATATAATATTCCCAGATTACTACCTGCTACTCGTTTAGTACTTAAAGAAAAATTAATTATTACGGCTTTACCCATCAATAAACATGGGTGGAGCGAATTAACTAAACTTTTATCTCTTGGAAATTTAAGAGCTCCAAAAGGAAAATGTTACCTCAATCTCACTGATATTATACAAAATACTAAAAATATATATTTTTTGGTACAACCACCTACCTTATATAAAGGGCAAAAAAACCATTATAAATGGGTAGAGCAAGTAAAAAAATTAATATATCATTTTCCAAAATATACTTCATTAATTATGAGTCCAAAGTATAACGGCATGGATTCAGAATATTTTTTAGAAATAACTAAATTAGCAAAATTTTTAAAAATACCTTTTACTGCTTCTGCTTCACCAATTATGCATAAGGCCGAAAGGCGGCAATTAACTGACGTATTAACTGCCATAAGAACCAAAAAGAAAGTAGCTAATTTAGGAAAAAGCGCTCTAACAAACGCAGAACAACGAATGCGAGATCCAAAAACCATACAATATTTATTCCAAAAACATCCCAAAGCTATTGAGCATGCAAATGAGATTACTAAAAAATGCTCTTTTTCATTAGGTGACTTAAAATACGAATATCCATGTGAAAACCTAAAGACAGAAAGTGCTAGAGAACAATTAAAGCGGTTAGCATTAAAAGGATTAAAATTCCGCTATCCGAAAGGAGCGTCAAAAAGAGTTCTCGACCTTTTAGAATATGAGTTAAATCTAATAAATAAATTAAATTATGAGCCCTACTTCTTAACAGTAAATAATATCGTTAGTTTTGCAAAAAGTCGCGGAATCTTCTGCCAAGGGCGTGGATCAGCTGCGAACTCTGTTGTTTGCTACCTATTAGGGATAACCTCTGTTTCACCTGAAATTGGAACGATGGTTTTTGAAAGGTTTGTGTCTGAAGCACGTGAAGAACCACCAGATATTGACGTAGATTTCGAACATGAGCGTCGTGAAGAAGTAATCCAATACATATATGAGCACTATGGCCGTAACCGAGCAGGAATTTGTGCAACAGTTATACATTATCGTGGCAAACGCGCTATTAGAGAAGTTGGTCAGGTGATGGGCCTCGATGCAGCAACAATTAATATATTATCTAAAGAAATTTGGAGTTGGGGGGGAAACCCCACTAAAGACAAAGAATTATTAAAACTTGGCATTGATGTGAAAGAAAGATTTTTAAATAAAATTCTTCTACTTTCGAATCAAATTCAAGGATTTCCTCGTCATTTATCACAACATGTTGGTGGCTTTGTGATAACACAGAGCCCACTTGATGAGCTTGTCCCCATTGAAAATGCTACGATGAAAGATAGGACTGTAATCTCTTGGGATAAAGACGACATTCAATCTCTTGGCATATTGAAAATTGATATTTTAGCACTTGGTATGCTTACATGTATCAGGAAAGCATTTAATTTAATAAATAAGTACCATCACATAAATTATAATTTATCCACTTTACCACAAGAAGATCCACTCGTTTATGATATGCTCTGCAAGGCAGACAGCATTGGAGTGTTTCAAGTTGAGAGCCGAGCTCAAATGAACTTTTTACCACGTATGCGCCCACGTTGCTTTTATGATTTAGTAATTGAGGTAGCCATAGTCAGACCGGGACCTATTCAAGGAGAAATGGTGCATCCATACATAAGAAGAAGGAATGGAAAAGAAAAAATAACGCTGCCCTCCAACGCTTTAGGAAAGGTATTAAACAAAACACTAGGTGTGCCATTGTTTCAAGAACAAGCGATGCAAATTGCTATAATTGGTGCTAGTTTCAGCCCTAATGAAGCAGATAGATTACGCCGCTCACTTACCACTTTCAAAAAACATGGAAATATTTCGGTGTTCCGCACGCGGTTTCTTAAAGGTATGCAGGAAAATGGTTATGATAATAGATTTGCTAAAAACTGCTTTGATCAAATTGAAGGCTTTGGATCATACGGGTTTCCTGAAAGTCACGCAGCTAGCTTTGCCTTTTTAGTATATGCGTCAGCTTGGTTAAAGTATCACCACCCCGGAATATTTGCATGTGCTTTATTAAATTCACAACCAATGGGGTTTTATGCTCCCGCACAAATTATAAATGACGCAAAACAACACGGTGTAAAAATAAACCCTGTAGATATAAATGCAAGTTTCTGGGACAATATAATGGAAACTGATGGTACCAATGGTTTAGCGTTAAGACTAGGGTTTCGACAAATTAGCTCCATGAAAAAAACTGAGAGTGAAACTATCTCTAATGCCCGTGGCAATGGATACCAGACAATAGAAGATGTTTGGAGAAGAGCTGGTATCCAACCATATTTATTAAATATCCTTGCAGGAGCCGACGTTTTTTTAAGTTTAAGAATGTCACGCCGTGAAGCTATATGGCAAGCTAAAGCAATCAGTGGAAAAAAAATTCTACCATTATTTTCGCAACATTGGCAAAATGAATTTATAAATGAAGCACGAGTAAATTTACCCGATATGACTTTAGGAGAAAATATAGTAGAGGATTATATTTCGCTTAAGTTAAGCTTGCGTGTACATCCAGTAGCGTTATTAAGACATAAATTGACACCTGGTTATCCTGCAATTAAAGGGGCTCCAATCTAGTAAATTAAAAATAAATAGATTATTAGTACCATATGATAAAAACTGAGAAAAAATGTCCCTACCATTTATAACATTTACTGACGCAGATCCAAAATTAAACTGGTTAGATTTAGTTAATACACTAGATTCTGGACATCTATTGCCAAAAGCGCAAGTTTGCGATGTTTTTATGAACCAAGATCAAAACAATATCTTGTCCAGACATGCATGGATAAAAGGCTTAGGTATTGCTGTTAAAACGGCAACAATCTTTCCAAAAAATAAGGAATATGGCCATATAAATGGCTTGCTAACATTATATTCTCACATCAATGGAATCCCTGAAGCATTAATTGATTTTAAGTTAGTTACAAAGTGGAAAACTGCTGGTGATAGCTTGTTGGGAGCGACAAAATTAGCCCGAACTAATAGTAATAAAATTTTAATAAATGGCGCAGGTAACGTAGCTCAATCTCTTATTGAAGCATACGGGGCTCTATTTCCAAATGCAGTCTTTACAATTTGTAATAGAACCGAGGGAAGAGCAAAAAAATTAATCAAGATGATGAGTAGAACTTACAATGTTAATCTAGGTGGTAGCTTAGAAAATGAAGTCCCAAAAGCAGATATAATTGCAAGCAGCACAATGACCGAAACACCTCTATTTGATGGCTCTTGGTTTCGCCCTGGACAACATATTGATTTAATTGGCGCTTATAAATCCAACATGCGTGAAGTTGACGATAAAACATTATTAAGATCAAAAATATTTGTTGATAGCAGGGACACCACAATTGACCATATAGGGGAGTTAAAGATCCCAATAGCTGCCGGAATTATCAAGAAAAGTGACATAATTGCAGACTTTTACGATGATAATGCGATATACTCTCGAAAATCAGATCAAGATATTACTTTGTTTAAGAATGGTGGCGGAGCACATCTTGATTTAATGACAGGAAAATATATTTTAGATACATTCACCTAATTTATATCAGCTATCACACCTCTTATGACTGGTATACCATCACCTCTTTCCGAAGAAGCAATTAGTATTTCTGGATAAGCAGCAACGTGTTTAGATAAATTTTGTCTGACTTGTTCATATATTATTTCAGAATCTTTTTCTTTAATCTTATCTGATTTTGTTAATATAAGTTGAAAGGTCACAGCAGCTTTATCTAAAAGAGACATGATTTCATTATCAACAGATTTAATTCCATGACGTGCATCAACTAATACAAAAGCCCTGCGTAAATTTTGCCTCCCAGATAAATATGCCTTCAACAATCTCTGCCATTTGCTCACAATATCAATTGGCGCATTTGCATAACCATATCCAGGCAAATCTACCAAATACAGACTACTGGCTAAATCAAAATAGTTAATTTCTTGCGTTCTACCTGGTGTATTAGAAGATCGAGCCAGACCTTTTCGGTTCGTTAAGGCATTAATCAAAGTAGATTTTCCTACGTTAGATCTACCAGCAAAACAAATTTCTATTCGATCTGGGTTAGGCAAACCATCCATCGCCACCACACCCTTAACAAACTGGCATTCAGCAGCGAACAACTTGCGTCCATTTTCAATTAAAGTGTCATCCATCTTCTCACAAATAGGAAAAGACATAGACATTATAAAACCTCAACCTTGTCACCAAGGGCTATATTACCCGCTTTCTTTACGACAGCATAAACTCCAAAATCTTGATGACCACGAGTATTTAAAGCCTTTAGTGTATCTGCATCCCTAATACCTGAAGTAGGATTAGCGGTGGTTGCTAGACAACGTTCGATGGGTTCCTCGACATAGAGTTCTACTGCTCCTAAGCGCAAGTGCTTACCGATCCAATCAAATTCTTCCCACGGAGCCAACCCCTCAAACCACAAGTTTCCACGCCACCTAAGTGGACTAAGATCTACGTGTAAAATTTGTCCAACAGCCCGATTACTACTATGATTATTTAACGAAATAGAGGCGTAAGGTGTGTCGGTAAATCCACGTTTAGGCAAGTCATAAATTGCAGACGGTAAAGCCCTGTCCTGAGGGCAGATTGGAGTCACCCAATCCAAGAACTTTTTTTGATCTTCAGCCTCATCTGGTTTGAATTTAATCTCACCTATTTTTGGATGAGTTAAGGTTAATTCCTTTAATTCTTCATCAAAAAGGGCATTTATTGCCATTAATTCAGGAGCTTTAGAACCTCTTGAAAAATTTAAACATGACATCCAACCATCGCCATCGATATTTTTTTTCGCTGAATCGTGTAATACCGCCCAGTGTCTATCCCACGGCATTGCATTTCCAACACTTAGATCAACATTTTTTAAGCTTTCTCTGCCATGGCTTTTTAATGGATGGCGCCAAATATCTTTTAGCACACCACTCATTTTTTTGTTCGTTTCACCAATTTGAGATTAGAAAGTATATTCCCCAAAACATCAGGCTTTACCCCTTGAGTTCTCATTATTGTATACTGTTGTATGAATGTAATCGTATTATTTGCTACCCAGTAAATTACTAAACCACTGGCAAAACTACCCAACATAAACATAAAGACCCAAGGCATCCATGCGAAAATCATCGCTTGCGTCGCATCAGTGGGCGCTGGATTAAGTTTTTGTTGCAACCACATAGTTACGCCCATTAGAATCGGGAACACACCTATAGATACAATAGCAAATATCGAAAATGGATCAGGTGTACCCCAAGGCAATAAGCCAAACAAATTAAGGAAACTGGTAGGATCAGGCGCACTTAAATCTTTAATCCAACCAAACCAGGGTTCATGGCGAAGAGCTAAAGTAACAAAAATAACTTTATATAATGAGAAAAATATTGGTATTTGCAATAATATTGGCAAACAACCAGCTGCAGGGTTTACTTTTTTTTCTTTATACAACTTCATCATTTCTTTCTGTAATGAAGCTTTATCATCTCCAGCCCGTTCTTTAATTTTTTCCATTTCGGGCTGTAATTCTTTCATTCGCGCCATTGAAACGTGAGATTTGTAAGCTAGGGGAAACAAAATAGCCTTTATTATTAAAGTAAGTCCAACAATTGACCATCCCATATTTCCAATAATACCATTTAACCAAAACAAAACCCTAAAAATTGGCTTTGTTAAAAAGAAAAACCATCCCCAATCAATACTATCCACAAAATTTTCAATATTTTGTGATTTTTCATAATCATTAATAGCAGCCCACTCTTTCGCACCTGCAAATAAATTCGTATCAACAGAGTAAGAGGTATTATTTTGAATACTAACAACAGGATACCTAAATTCTGTTTGATAAGTGTCGCGTTCGGCAGAGTATTTAGCAGCAGTCTGAAAGGCGCCACCTTGCTTTGGCGCCAATGTTGTCATCCAATAATGATCAGTAAATCCTATCCAGCCACTTGATTTAACATTCTTTTCCTCAACGTTAGCACGCTCATTTGCTGAAAATTCAAAATCTTCCAAATCAGAATAATCTAATTCATCCAGCTCGCCATCTTGGAATCTAACAATACCTTCATGCAAAATGAAAAAACCTCGTGTATCAGGCTCTCCTTTTCTAGCAATTATGCCGTATGGACGCATTCTGACTGCAGTACCAGATTTATTGTCAACAGTTTGCGTTATGGAGAATAAATAATTTTCATCAACAGAGATATAGCGCTTAAAGGTAAGACCTGAGTCATTTTTCCAAACCAATGTGACTGGCGTAGATTCTGTCAAAACAGTATTTCCATCCACATTCCACTTAGTAGTGGCACCTGGAACCTCATCAAAACTTAATGAACCCGCAGGAGCCCAACCATACATTGTGAAGTAAGCATTCGGAGCACCCGCTGGAGATAATAATGTAACTTTTTCGCTCTCGTCGTTTAACCTCACATTGTAATCTAGAAGTTGTAAATCATCAATTCTCCCACCATTCAAAGAAATGGATCCTCTTAAGCGTGGCGTATCAATAATAATTCTTTCAGATTTTTCTAAAGCTCTCTCACGGCTTTCTTCTTCGCTCACTTCAATAGAAGGAGTAAACACTAAATCTGAACCTGCTGAAGAAGAATTTACAACATTTTGAGTACTAATATCATTCTCAGAAGAACTCTCAACTTGCGGAGCTGGTGGAAATATATAAAGCCAAACGACTAATACTACACAGCTTAAAACTGTTGCTAAAATAAGGTTTTTATTCTGATCATCCATAGAGGTGCCTTATACTGAATTTACTCTTCTGTGCGTTCAACATCCCTAAGGCCAAAAGGTCAAGGGCATTTAAATATATTGATGAATATTAAAATCACTTTAATACTCTATCATTTTATACATATAATAATATGCTTTATACCAATTTTGGTAAATATACTTCGTGTAAAAAATTAACTATCAACCTGTAAACTAGCAAAATCAAATAAATCTTTATCTAAAAGATGACTTGGTCGAGCATTCATTAAACTACGAAACATTATTTGTCGCCTACCTGGGGTACGGCTCTCCCATTCATTCAAGAGTTTTTTCACTTGTTGTCTTTGCAAACCAGCTTGGCTTCCACACAGATCACAAGGTATTATAGGAAACTTCAATGCACTAGAAAATTTTTCACAATCCATTTCAGAAACAAATGCCAATGGCCGATAAAGAAATAAATCACCTTCTTCATTCAAAAGCTTAGGGGGCATCGTTGCTAAACGCCCACCGTGGAACAGGTTCATAAAAAATGTTTCTAGTATATCATCCCTATGATGACCTAATACTATTGATGAACAGCCCTCTTCACGGGCTATTCTATACAAGATTCCGCGGCGCAAACGGGAACACAGAGAGCAATACGTCTTACCAGCCGGAATCTTAGATTTTACTATCGAGTATGTATCTTGATACTCGATTCTATTGGGTACAGACATTTCCTCTAAAAACTTTGGCAATACGGTTGATGGAAACCCTGGTTGACCTTGATCCAGATTACACGCGAGTAATTTGACTGGTAGTAACCCTCGCCACTGTAATTCATACAACACTGACAATAATGTATAACTATCTTTTCCACCTGATAGACACACTAACCATTTTGCCCCACGCTCTATCATACCATAAGTCTCAATAGCCTCACGTGCTTGTCTTACTATCCGCTTTCTTAATTTCTTAAACTCAGTGTTATTTGGCGCATTTTGGAATAGAGGGTGAATTTCTTTATTTTCATCTAACATTTTTTTTCTTTTCCGGTACCGGATCATAACCGTACTCGTTAATTGGATTACATCTACTCACACGCTTAACAGCTAACCACAATCCTTTCATACCGCCATGAATTTTAATGGCATCTAATGCATATTGAGAACATGTCGGTTGAAAGCGGCAATTTCGACCAACCCAAGGACTCGCCAAAAGACGGTAAATATGTATGGGGATAACTAAAATGTAAGCTAATAGAGTCATAATCTTTATTTAATGACTTCTTTTAAATAAGTGAACCAGTTTAAATGCTATTTTTATGTTTGTTATATAAAACGAAATAAAGTAAATTTATTAAGTTATCGAATTCAACTGATTTACTGCTTCTTTTAATTCTTTGGCCATAAAATTCAAATTTAATTCAGCTGTAAGATCTTTTCTTCCAATTAAAACATAATCCCATCCATTTGAACCGTTTTCAGGCAAAATATCACGAGCAATTTCTCTTAATCTTCGTTTTGCTAAATTTCGTAAAACTGCATTTCCAACTTTTTTTGAACATGTAAACCCAACACGTATATCTTGCAAAGAACCAAACCTTTTGCGGCCCTGCAAAACAAAACCTTTTTTATGCACCACCTTACCTTTAGCGATTTTCAAAAAATCACTTCTATCTTTCAATCTTTCAATTGAAAAGTAAGGTAATTCACTTTTTTCTAGGTTATTTTTTTTTTCAATTCCCAATGGACCAACCACAGGTTTTTTTAATTATGCGGAAAGTGACTTACGACCGCGAGCCCTGCGGGCATTCAAGATTTTGCGACCTGCTTTAGTGGCCATACGAGAACGAAACCCATGTCTTCGTTTGCGGACGAGATTACTTGGTTGGAAAGTTCGTTTCATTTTGTTCTCCTAAAGCGCAAGTGGAATGCTGGATTCAAGGCGCAACTTATTATAGAGCGTCTACTTATGCCCAGTTTCAAACGAAGTCAATTCATTTGGTGATATTCTATTAGTAATCGATAACTTTTTTTCGTACAAGCTGAGCAATGGATGAATACTTTATATAAATTTCATAAAAACAAAAAAATGTTCCCAGTAAAAGGGTTTTTGATAAATAACTAGCCAAGGGTTTTAGGAAATTGCAGAACAAAAAATATATTATACCGTTAAGTATCGTTATTATTGCCATTGTGGGGTTTACTCTATTGAGAGATTATCTTTCTTACGAAACCCTTCGCAACAATCATGAATCACTTGTAAATTTTAAGAATGAAAATTATTGGGTAACCGTTATAATATTTATTATTTCGTATATAACCCTGGTTACTTTTGCTTTGCCAGGATCACCAATTGCATCTTTAACTGGTGGATTTTTATTTGGATTAGCTTTTGGAACTTTCTTAAATGTTACTGCCGCAGCAACAGGTGCAACATTAATTTTCTTAGCCGCTAAAAATGGCTTTGGAAACAAATTAACCCAGCGAATTGACGCTTCAGAAGGCTCCATTCGGAAAATTCGAGATGGTATAAAAAGAGATGAAATAAGTTACCTTTTGCTAATTAGATTAATTCCAATCATTCCTTTTGCAGTAGCAAACTTAGTACCTGCACTCTTTGGGGTATCCTTACGTAATTTCTTCTTTACAACTTATATTGGTATAATCCCTGGAGGTCTCGTTTTCACCTGGTTAGGTTCTGGACTAAGTGATATTTTTAAACAAAATCAAGAGCCAAATTTTAGCATAATTTTTGAAATATATGTAATAGGTCCCATTTTATGCTTATGCTTACTTTCATTTCTTCCTATTATACTAAAGAAATTAGGTATTATCAAAAATCAAAATGAACAAATATGAATTAAAACATAATTCATATTTAACATATTAATTGTTGCAATATAAAGCCAGCACCGCTAAGTCGCTCGACAGTGGACCGATAGCTCAGCTGGATAGAGTACCTGACTACGAATCAGGGGGTCGGGGGTTCGAATCCCTCTCGGTTCACCAATAAATAATAAAATTAAGCCGGTTGCACAAAATATACCCAAGTCAATCAAGTATTTTTGATAACTCTAGTTTTTCTGTTATAAATTTCTTTCCTAGCATATCCTCGCAATTAATCGTCGCGTATTCTCCAGGAAACAAATAGCAGTCAATGCCACATAGATTTGCTGAAGATTGATTAGCTTTTGTATCTTCTATAGCAATAGCTTCGTTTGCGCTTATTTTTAGTTTACTCAAAGCATATTCATATATTTCCACATCAGGCTTTCCCTGCTTTACTAGTTGATTTGATGTAATCAAGTCAAAGTCTTCAAAATCAATGTAATTTGATAGGCCTTCTTTTATTATAGCCACAGTTTTGGGTGTTGTAGTAGTTATGAAACCCAACTTAATACCTAAATCTTTACATGCCTTCACTGCCTCCAGGCAACCAGACCTTGGCTCAATACCATTCTTTACTAAATCTTCAAATATTTCTTGCTTATCATAGTGAATTTTTTCAATCAGCTGTTTTGCTAATGCTCCCCCTCCAAATGATGATAACCTCTTCTTACCTCCAGGTTCTTGCAACAAGTTGCAGTATGTTCCAATGTTCCAGTACCAGGCTACGTTATTTAACTTTAGTGCTTCATTATAAGCTCTCCGCTGCAATTCTGATGTCTCAGCAAGTACTCCTATAGATCCAAATAAAAGAGCTTTTTTCAATTCTAATCCTCACTTTTTAATTAATCATTAACTTAAAAACATTCTCATTTCGGTTTAGATAATACGACCGACCTATAAAGCAAGCCTATCAGAAGTTTTAATGCACCAGCTTATTTATAGTTTAAACTAATTACCAATCTGTAATTGGACTCAAACTGTCTATTTTGAATATCAACCATATCAAATAATTTCTTGCATAATTAAAATTTAGACATATATGACACGTATGGAGCATCCCAGAACGATAAGAACTCAGTGCGGTATTGATAAGTATCATGTCCTTCGTCAAAAGAATGGATTTTTTAATAAATCACGGCTACTTTGGTTTGTTTTCTTCGCAACGATAGTGGATTTTTTTAAAAATAAGTGACCGTTGAAATATTAAATACTTAAACAAAATTTAGATGATCATTATCAACTATAATTCTTAAACGCGCCGCTTCCTGATATGCAAACCGGTCTGTCATACCAGCTATGTAATCTGATATTATCGTTGCCAATTCTATTTTGCTTTTTGCACTTTTTACTGCTGCGCTCCACTCATCAGGCATTTTTTGTGAGTCATTTAAATAAGTTTGGAATAACTTAGTAACAATCTTTGTCGCTTCTTTACGCCTCAACATTACTGAAGGTGCTCGATACATATTATTGAACAAAAATTCTCTAATCAAAGTCAAATCAAACCACATTGATTTTGAAAATTTTACAACTTTTTCCTCATGCATTCTGATCTCATCAACATTCGTAAAAGAAAAATTAGATAAATTTGTGATACTAGTCTCAATCACATCTTCCACCATCTTACCAAATAAGGATCGTAAAACCTCATGAATTCGGCGAGAGTTATCTATGTTACTGTATTTTTCATCAACACTTTTAAAACATCTATTTAACAATGGTATTTTTTGTAAATCAGCAACTGTAAACAAATTCGCTCTCAACCCATCATGTAAATCGTGGTTATTATAAGCTATATCATCCGATATTGCCGCGACTTGAGCTTCAGCACTAGCATTTGTATGCAACTTTAAATCTTGGAACTTTGAATATTCCAACAACCCAATTGGAATTGGATTAACCACTGGACCATTATGCTTTGCAAGACCCTCCAATGTTTCCCAGGTTAAATTTAATCCATTCCAGCTTGCATAATGCTGTTCTAAAAATGTAACGACTTTTATCGCCTGAGCATTGTGATCAAAACCACCATAGGTATTCATCGAATAATTAAGAGCCTCTTCTCCGGTATGTCCAAAAGGCGTGTGGCCAAGGTCATGTGCAAGAGCGATCGCCTCAGTTAATTCATCATTTAATTTTAAAACTTTCGCTATCGTTCGTGCAACCTGAGCTACTTCAATCGAATGAGTAAGCCTGGTTCGGTAATAATCCCCTTCATGAGCCACAAATACTTGCGTTTTGTGCTTTAAGCGACGAAAGGCAGAGGAATGAATAATTCGGTCACGGTCTCGTTGAAAACAAGTTCTAAAATCATTTTCTTCCTCGATGTGAAGGCGTCCATTAGATTTTTTTGGATCACACGCATAATTAGCAATCATAATTAGCACCAGTTCTTGCTGTTGATGTCACTAATGACTATAATATGGAAATAGAGTTAACAAAACCCGAAATGGCTTACCATGGAAATATCACTACCACCGCGCGTCACTCAACGAGCATTCGACCGTTTAACTGAAATAAACGCAAAACTTGAAACCCCAAAAGCTTTAAGAGTGGCTGTGGACGGTGGAGGTTGTTCCGGTTTTCAATATCTAATCGAACTTGGCTTACCTAAAGATGACGACTTAGTTTTGGAAAAAGCAGGTGAAAAAGTTTTAATAGACAGTATATCGCTTCCATTTTTGGCAAATGCAGTTATTGACTACAGCGATGAGATTATAGGTGCAAGATTTGTAATCAACAATCCAAATGCGACATCAAGCTGTGGTTGTGGTACATCATTCTCATTATAAGAATAACAAAATCCATTAAAATACTAAAGGCAGAAGATTGAAAATTGCGACATATAATATAAATGGAATCAAGGCTCGTTTACCAAGAATTTTAGAATGGTTAGACGAATCAAAGCCAGACGTAGCGTTATTTCAAGAAGTTAAATCTGTTGATGAAAATTTTCCAAAAACAATTTTTGAAGACAAAGGATACATAGTCGAAACCCACGGACAAAAATCATTTAACGGTGTGGCTATTTTATCAAAATTTCCTCTCGAGGATGTTAGACGTGGTTTACCAGGAGATGATACCGATGAGCAAGCTCGCTGGATCGAAGCAACTGTAATGTCTGACGTGCCAATAAGAGTGTGCTGTTTATACCTTCCAAATGGGAATCCTGTTCCAGGCCCAAAGTATGATTATAAGATTTCTTGGATGAGAAGACTATATTCGCGTGCAAATGAGTTATTAACACTCGAAGAACCAGCTTTAATGGCAGGGGATTATAACGTCATTCCTCAATCAGAAGATGCACACACACCTGAAAATTGGGGAAATGACGCATTGTTTTTACCTGAAAGCCGTGACGCCTTCCAAAAGATTGTAAATCTTGGATATACTGACGCGTTTCGCTGTATTGATCCTCAACCTATGAATTATACATTTTGGGATTTTCAAGCTGGTGCATGGAACAAAAATGAAGGCATAAGAATCGATCATTTCTTACTCAATCCAAATTGTGCTGATTTGTTGAAAGACTGCCAGATAGATCGATATATGAGAGGAAGAGAAAAGCCGTCAGATCACGTACCAATTTGGGTAGAACTTAATGTCTAATCACCTCTACTTACATCCACACCATATAACCAATCATATTTACTTTGGATAAAACTAGGCTTGAATTTATAAGACGCTTTCATTCCTAAATCTATTATATTAGCTTTAACACCCACGGCGTGGTAAATGTCTCCATTTGATGATGATGCCAGAGAAACTTTCTTAATCCTCTTATACCTTCGTGATTGGTATTTTTTAAAACCATCCTCCATATCAATAGAACCGTCCAATTCTTCTGCCAAAACCCAAGCATCCTCAATCGCCATATTAGCGCCTTGTCCCAGAAAGGGCACCATTGGGTGACATGAGTCACCTATTAGAACAATACCAGCCGAATGCCACTTTTTGGGCAAACTATGAGAAAAAAGCCCCCACAAGTTCACATTTTCTGCCACACTTAGCAATTTCAAAACATCAGTTGGCCAATGTTCAAAAGACCGTTCTAGGTTTTCTCTTTTGTCTGCATGATGCCAACCCTCTGCTACCCAATTATCCCGCTTCTCAACTGCAACTAGATTTACCAAATTACCATCTCTGATAGGGTAAGTAACTAAATGTCGGTTTGGACCAAACCTTATAGTAGCTTCACTAGGCAAATCAGTTAAAGGAACAAACTTACTTTCAATCATGGCGCGCCAAGCAACTTTTCCAGTAAACGTAGGTTGTGCTTTGCACTCTATTGATTTTCTGGCAATTGAGTGAATTCCATCTGCTCCTACCAACATACGTGTTTTATGTACTGTGCCATCATTAAAAGAAATTTGGATCTCTTTATCATCATAATTAATAGACTCAGCTTTCTTGTTAAAATGTACTTTGACTCCTAAATCTTCAGTCTTTTTTATTAAGATCCCTATTAAATCTGATCTGTGAATTACCAAATGGGGATTAGGGTTTCCATGTGTCACCCTCATTAAATCAACCCTACTTGAGAACAATGGATTTTTATAATTTTGCACGTTAATAAATTCGAGGACATTACCCTTAGAAAATAGCTGAGCCGCCAAACCTAACGTGTCCATAACTCCAAACCCATTTGGGCTAACTTGAATTCCAGCTCCAATACTACTTTGTCTTTTTGTTTGATCAAAGACTGTAACATTTGCTCCACGCCGAGACATCGCAACAGCAGCTGTTAAGCCCCCAATGCCGGCACCTAAAATAGTTACGTTTTGATTTTTTAAAGACATGTTTTTACAATTGTACTAATGACGACTCAATTTTCAATAAAATAACTGATTTGTTATTTAATCGTCTCGATGTACCTTTTCTTTTCTTTCGTGCTTTGCTTGAGCTTCCAAGCTCATAGTCGCGATTGGACGTGCACTTAATCTTTTCAGGCTAATAGGTTCACCTGTAACATCACAATATCCATATTCACCATTGTCAATTCTTCTTAAAGCACCATCTATTTTTGAAATTAATTTTCGCTGACGATCCCGTGTCCTTAATTCTAAAGCCCTATCTGTCTCCTCGGAAGCTCTATCTGCAGCATCAGGAATATTCCGAGTTCCGTTTCGCATTCCTTTTATTGTATCTTGAGTCCCATCCATAATCTCAGATTTCCAATCTAACAGCTTTTTACGAAAGTACTCTAGTTGGTTATCATTCATAAATGATTCTTCTTCTGATGGTATATAATTTTTAGCTAAAACTTTTTTTGACATCGTCAATTTCCCCAATCAAGAATCACAGCACACTAATACTGATATTGCCGCGGAAGCTTTAGCTTAATCGCGCCCCATTGTCACCCCACGTCATTCCATATCTTGTAGGTTTATTTTGGTCTGCTAAGGTCTTATATGATAAATCACCCTAAATATGGAAACACAATGAAATTTTCTGGAACCAAGGCCTATGTGGCCACCGACGATTTGACGATTGCAGTGAATGCTTCGATCACCCTAGAAAGACCTTTACTAGTGAAGGGCGAACCTGGAACTGGTAAAACAGAACTAGCAAAACAGATCTCACAGTCACTCAATCTCAGAATGATAGAGTGGAACATAAAATCAACTACTAAAGCCCAACAAGGACTTTATGAATATGATGCAGTTACAAGATTGCGTGATAGCCAGCTTGGTGATGAGCGTGTAAAAGATGTCAAAAATTATATAAAAAAAGGAAAACTCTGGGAAGCATTTGAAGCCAAAGAAAAAGTAGTTTTATTAATTGACGAAATTGACAAAGCTGACATCGAATTTCCAAATGACTTGTTGCAAGAAATTGATAAAATGGAGTTTCATGTCTATGAAACTAATGAGATAATCAAGGCAAAAAATAGACCAATAGTTATAATAACATCTAACAATGAAAAAGAATTACCTGATGCTTTTTTACGAAGATGTTTTTTTCACTACATTAGATTTCCCGAAGATGATGTGTTACGCAAAATAATCGACGTTCACTTTCCAAAAATAAAATCTCAACTAGTGACACAGGCATTATCTCAATTTTATGAAATACGAGAAACACCTGGATTAAAGAAAAAACCGTCAACATCAGAAGTTTTAGATTGGTTAAAGCTCCTTCTTGCTGAAGACCTATCTCCAGAAGATCTAAAACGTGACGGGAAGGATTCTCTTCCAAAATTGCATGGGGCTTTATTGAAAAATGAACAAGATGTGCATATGTTCGAACGTTTAGCATTTCTAGCTAGAGGACAACGTTAGAAATTAGAAATAGCAACTTAAATTAAAGGTCAAAAAATTGCTTATCATTACATTTGCAATAGTGGGTGCTCTCGTTGGCACTTTCACTGCTAGAAAAAACGGTGGAAATAGATCAGATTTACTCCAATACTCTATAGTGTATTTAATTATTGGCACAATTATTGGAATTTTTACAACATTGGCAATCGAGTGGCTGTAATCAGAGGATCAAAATGTTTATTCCTTTTTTCGAAAATTTAAGAGCTGCAAAAATCCCAGTATCCTTAAGGGAGTATCTCAGTTTTTTAGAAGCAACTAAAACTGGAATGGTATTATATGATATTGAAGGTTTTTATTTTCTTGCACGTACATCAATGGTTAAAGATGAAAGAAATTTAGATAAATTTGATCAAGTATTTTCATCTACTTTTAAAGGTTTGGAAAATATTTCTGTAGAGGATGTCCTTGAAGCAGTAGATTTACCTGCAGAATGGTTGACCAAAATGGCCGAAAAACACTTATCAAAAGAAGAAATGGCTGAAATTGAAGCGTTAGGTGGATTTGAAAAATTAATGGAAACTTTAAAAGAACGGCTAGAAGAACAAAAAGGTCGGCACCAAGGTGGAAGTAAGTGGATTGGAACAGCCGGGACATCACCATTTGGGGCTTATGGATATAATCCTGAAGGTATCCGTATTGGACAAAAAGAAGGCCAGCATGGAAAAGCAATAAAAGTTTGGGATAAACGAAACTTCAAAAATTTAGATGACAATGTGGAACTTGGAACGAGAAATATAAAGGTCGCATTAAAAAGAGTTCGACGGTGGGCAAGAGATGGCGCCACAGAAGAGTTAGACTTAAATGGAACCATAAGATCAACTGCTGAGAATGGCTACCTAGATGTCCAAATGCGCCCTGAGAGACGAAATGCAGTTAAAGTGTTACTGTTCCTAGATGTTGGTGGATCGATGGACCCTCATATAAAAATAGTTGAAGAGCTTTTCTCCGCAGCAAAAACTGAATTCAAACATTTGGAATATTTTTATTTTCACAATTGCCTTTATGAAGGCGTGTGGAAAGACAATCAAAGACGTTGGAGTGACCAAACGTCTACTTATGATATTTTAAGAACATATGGAACAGATTATAAATGCATTTTCGTTGGAGATGCCTCGATGTCGCCATATGAAGTTGCTTATCCTGGAGGTGCATCAGAACATTGGAATCCTGAAGCTGGGGATGTTTGGTTAAATCGAGCAATTGATCAATGGCCTGCTAGCATATGGATCAACCCACTATCTGAAAAATATTGGCAATACACTCACTCTGTTGGTATGATCCAAGAATTATTTTCACAACGCATGTATCCAATGACTCTAAAAGGTATAGAAAGTGGAATGAAAGAATTAAGTAAGTAATTCTATTTCTCATAAGAATATTGCCAGAATGGCAAAAATAGTTGATAATTTAATTTTTAATAATCAACAGTAATCATATGTCTAACGCTCCTCACTTTTCTATTAATTTAACATCTTTTGTTAAGGATCCTTATCCTTACTTAAAACAGATGCAACTCATTGCACCAATTAGTTATGTTCCAGAACTTGACGCAACATTGCTTACCTTACGAAACGATATATTTGTAAATGAAAAAAAAACTCATATCTTTTCTTCACTGCAGCCCGACGGATTAATGTCACAATTGATGGGCGAAAATATGATGCGTAAAGATGGCCATGCACATTTGATAGAAAGAAAAGCAATTTTCCCAACAGTTTCTCCAAAAACTGTGCGAGACGTTTGGAAAAGCCAATTTGTAGAAAATACAAAAGCTATAATACACAACATAAAAAATAATAAAAAAGCAGATTTAATGACAGAAATAGCTATGCCCGCATCAGCACACATGCTGAAGGTGATGACCGGCTTAACTAATATGGCTGATGAAGAAATGGATAGAACTAGTCAGGGAATGATAGATGGCTGTTCTAATTATATTGGCGATCCTAAGATAACAGCCAATTGTAATGATTGCACCGATTCTATCGATCAACACATAACAGATAAATTGAAAAATGGACTAAATGATGAAGACTTATCATTATTAGCGGTTCAAATTAAAGCTGGGTTATCCATGCCACAGGTTAGAGCCAATATAAAACTAGCAATCTCAGGTGGTCAAAATGAACCAAGAGACGCTATTTCAGGAGCTATTGCGACAATATTAAAATATCCTAAACAACTTAAATTAGTTCGCGAAAAAAAATGCTCTTGGATGCAGGTATTTGAGGAATATGCTCGTTGGATGTCTCCTATTGGTATGTCCCCAAGACGAGTTGCAAAAGAATATTCTTACTCAAATATTAATTTTGAGGTTAATGATAGAGTATTTCTTATGTTTGGAGCAGCCAATCGAGATCCTAATATTTTTTCAGATCCAGAAAAATTCAATATAACAAGGGACTGCAAAGATTCCATTGCATTTGGGGCTGGACCACATTTTTGTGCGGGAGCATGGGCATCAAAAGCATTAATCACAGAGGTTGTTTTGCCAATTATTTTTAATATGCTGCCCAACTTAAGATTAAACCCAGTATACCCAATTGAATATACAGGTTGGGCATTCAGAGGTCCATTGGCTGTAAATGTTATCTGGGACTAAATCTTGCTGAATCATATCTGAAGGTTCATAAGCATATCATGATCAAATTTGCCCCTATATTACTTGCATTAATTTACGGTTATATTATGTACCGGTTTTCTGTTTGGCGTACTAAATCAAATTTGGATAAAAACTCTACTTTGTTAGCTGATAAACCCATTAAAGCACTCACAGACAAAATGGCAAAATCTTTAGATTTACCTGAAATTAAAGTAAATATTTATGAAATTGAAGCGGTTAATGGCCTCGCAGCACCAGATGGACGTATTTTTATTACAAGAGGGTTTCTAAAAAAATATTATAACAAGGAAGTCACAGCTTCTGAATTAGTTAGTGTAATAGCACATGAGCTTGGGCACGTTGCACTAGGGCATTCTCGAAAAAGGATGATTGATTTTTCTGGGCAAAATGCAATGAGAGTAGCCTTAATGATGATCTTAAATAGGTTTATACCAGGTGTGGGAGCCTTGGTTGCAAATTTTCTAACGAGTTTACTAGCAGCCAAATTATCACGCAAAGACGAATATGAGGCCGATGCTTACGCCAGTGCGTTACTAACTAAGTCAGATATCGGAATTAAAGGGCAAAAAGATTTATTAATTAAGCTTGAGAAAATTTCTAGTGGAGTTGGAAATATGCCAGCTTGGTTATTAAGCCACCCAAAAACAAAAAATAGGATAGACGCCATCGAGATCCTAGAAAAGGCTTGGCAAAAGTAATAGAGGCTCAGCTAATTGCCTTTGCCAACTTTGGGAGTTGAGCTTTTTTCAATAAACTTTTAATACTTAATTGTTTTTCAAATGTTTTATTTATTTCATCCAACTCAAGATGGCAAATTTTGGAAACAAGATTTGAATTTTCTTTAAAAATTCCTAAAATAAACTGATCTGGTGTCACACTAAATAAATTATATTTACCTATAACTGTATTTGGAAAATCTTTTTTATTGAATGTTATTATTCCTTTTGATTTTGACTTAATGGCAAGAGTTAAGACATGGATATCATCAATATCTGGCAACCAATACTCTTCAGTGCTCGTGTCCTCTAATTTCCACATGGCATTTGGAAATCTCAGCTTTGTTTGTATTATTTCAACTCTAGCTGACTCTGTACTAATTAATCCATTTTTCTTACTGGACCACATCCATTCTTCCATAATGTTTTTTGACCATACTGGTTTAAACTCACCAGAAAGTGCTAGTTTTAACAAAATATTTCTAACCACTGTCGGAAAAAGAACACATGTATCAAGTACGTACATCATTATATAATTCTAAAAAATAAAGCCTTTAAATAACCAGTTTCAACTAATTGTGCACTTACTGGATGATCAGGACCAGCACTGCCATTATGAATAATTTGAGCTTGACGACCTGCTCTGGTTATTCCTCTCAAACAAGCATTCCGAAACTTAGTCAGATCAACAGCGTGACTGCACGAACACAAAATTAAGTATCCCCTGGGGCCAACTAACCTAGCAGATAACAAAGCTACTCGCTCATATGCCCTCAACCCAGAATTTAATGTCTGTTTAGCTGGGGAAAATGCTGGGGGATCACAAACAACTATATCAAACTTTTCTCCTGATTTACCCATTTCAGACATTGCGTCAAAAGCGTCCAGTTTTATTGTAGTAAATTTCTTGCTTACTCCAGATTCTTCCGCTCCTTTTTGAGCAAGCTCTAAAGCATTCTGCGAACTATCAACACAAGTTACAGCATCAGCACCCGCAACTAGTGCGGCTAAACCAAAACCACCTACATGTGAAAATACATCTAAGATTTTCTTATTTTTAGACAATCTAGCGACAAATTCATGATTGGTTCTTTGATCGTAAAAAAGACCAGTTTTTTGACCATTTACTATATCAGCAAAATACTTTGCACCATTCATAGGCACCACTATCGGTTTAGTAACATCCCCGCGAACAACCTCCGTTATTTGATCTAAACCTTCCATTTTTCTTGATCTGCTCATTCCATTTAAAACAATATTTTTCATGCCCAGAGAAACCAAGCTATCAAGTATTTCTTCTTTATAACAATCAGCCCAAAATGAATTGGGCTGGAAAACTGCACTATCACCAAAACGGTCAATAACGACACCAGGTAGGCCATCTGCTTCACCATGCGTTAATCTAAAAAAGGCGGTTTCAAACAACAATTCTCGCAATTCTAAAGCCACTTTTAATTGTTTTTTTATCCATCCTAAATCTATTGTTTCATCACAGTCCAAGTCTAAAAGACGCGCACTTATTTTAGAGTTTGGATTGAAAGAGAATAAGCCCATAGGTCCTAGCTCAGTATCTTCAATCTTAATAATTTCGCCAGGTTTTATATTTTTTGTTCGTCTATCAAGTGCTATTTCGTCACTATAATACCAAGGATATCCCTTTCGCCGAGGAGACGATTTTGCCTTTCTGAGACGGACTGTCGTGTATGGTTTAGTACTAATCATTTTTTTAACCTTAATATTAGAATTATAATAATTTAAATTTCGAAAAGCAAAAAACTTTTGGAATTTTATTCGAAGTATCCTGGTAAACTATTTGGAGCCGAAGCCACTTTTAACCAATCAAACATATAATCAGAAACAGATCTAAAACAAATAAGTTTAATCTCATCATCTTTAACCATCCAAAATGCCGCAGCAAGTTGACCAATTCTTGATCTGCGTACGTCATTGACTTCAAAAACCGACATATCAGCTGGGGTACCTTTTGCGAGGACCTCACAAACACCTTTGCCTTTTAAATTAAAAATAACTCTGGCGTCAGATACATTTGCCAGAAGATAATGCTGACCATCTAAGTTTTTCTCTAAAGATTTAACATACTGGTCAATCTGGTCATAATCCACCAATACTAAAAGTTCGTCTGGAGCCATCCAAATAATAGAGATATTATTTGAAGTTGATACATTTCTAGCATTGGGCAAGGAAAGATTCAAATTCTCAGTTATTGTTTTTGTAAATGATTTGTCCGCAAGATCACCCTTAAGTGATATCATGCCAATGGCTTCAGATAAATTTATTTCTATTGCACCCTTATAACTTAATTCATCAAAATTATTTTTGAAGTCAGGCATTTTGACTTTTTCCTTCTTTATCATAAAATATTGGATCACAAATGACAGCTTTTGTTACAGTTCCATCTAAATTTGGAAAATTCAAAACTTCTTCCATTCTTTCTGGACCTTTATGAACAAGAGCAAATGCGATTGATCTCTCAAGGGTTGGAGAATAGTAACTTGAAGTTACTCGGCCAATCATATTCTTGTGACCATATTTGTTTAAATCATCGTCAATAGCATAACTTCCGTCAGGTAAAATAACAGTTGGGTCAATTGTTTTAAGGCCAACTAATTTCCATCTCTCATCCGACTGTAAAAAGTCTCTCAATTGTGCCCTTTTACCGATGAAGTCTTCTTTCTTTTTAGAAATTGCCCAATCAAGTCCAAGATCTTGTGGGATGACAGTTCCGTCAGTTTCATCACCAATCATAATAAAACCTTTTTCGGCACGCATCACATGCAAAGCTTCTGTACCATAGGGCATAATATTATGCTCATCACCAGCGCTTAAAGCAGAATTCCAAAACTCTTGAGCCATCCTTGCGGGCACTGCAATTTCATAAGAAAGCTCTCCAGAAAAAGAAATCCGAAATATTCTAGCATTTATTCCAGCAATTTTTCCTTCTGAAAATGACATGAATGGCAATCCTTCTGGGCTAATATCAATGCCCTCAACTCCCATCTTTGCAATCACTTGACGCGCTTTGGGACCAACAATAGCAATTTGTGAATACTGTTCGGTCAAATTCAAAGTATAAACTTTCCAATCCCACCATTCGGTTTGTAACCATTCTTCCATATGAGCATGTATTCGATCTGATCCCCCTGAGGTAGTGTGACATAGGTAAGAATCTTCCGACAATCTTACCACAACACCATCGTCTGATAAAAACCCATTTTCGCTACACATCAAGCCATACCGGCATTTTCCCACTTTTAAATTAGACATCATATTTGTGTAAATCATATCTAAAAATTTTCCAGCATCTGGACCTTTGACAAGAATTTTTCCAAGTGTTGAGGCATCTAGTATCCCACAATTATTTCTTGTGTTTAAAATTTCACGCTCAACTGCTTCTTTAATATTTTCATTTCCACGTATAAAACAATATGGTCTCCGCCAATCAGCGACTGGCTCCCATATTGCTCCATTGTCATTTATCCATTTGTGAATGGATGTTTTTCTAATAGGTTTAAATAAATTTCCACGCGCATCACCACCAATCGAACCCAAAGATATTGGATGATAAGGAGGACGGAAAGTTGTTGTACCCACGTCAGGTATTGGCAGATTAAGGCTATTTGACAAAACAGCTAATCCATTAATATTTGATAATTTTCCTTGATCTGTAGCCATACCCAAAGTCGTATATCTTTTTGTATGCTCAACACTTTCGAAACCTTCCTGTGCAGAAAGCTCTACATCTGTGACCTTCACATCATTTTGAAAATCTAACCAAGTTTTCATTTTTAACTTTTGACTTGCTCCTTGTGGCATAAACCAAACTGGAACTAGTTGATCTTCTTTTATTGCAATAGATTTAGGGCATTTTATTTTAGGTAACTTGCCAGTAATTTTTTTCACAATTGCGATACTAGCGTCATGAGCGTTCAAAAGAACTTCATCAATTAATAAATGTCCATTGGCAGTTCCAGCAACTGTTACAAATTGTTCACCGTTTGCGCCAAGAGGGGGTCTAGTATTATCGGGCTTAAACATACAGTCATAGTCATCCCAATTGAGTTTTCCTCCACAATGCGACCACAGATGTACCACTGGAGACCAACCTCCTGACATTGCAACACAATCACAGCTAATTTCTTCTAAGACTTCTCCTCCACCTGCCTGAGAACATATAGTAATACTTTCAACTTTTTTTGAACCTTTAACTGTTGATATACCTTTACCTGTTTCTATTCTGATACCCAATTTGCGAGCCTGAGCCGGTAGATCTCCTGTTACAGAGGATCTAGCGTCAATTATACAGGGAACTTCTAATCCCACATTTTTCATAACTATCGCCGTTCTATAAGCATCATCATTATTTGTAACGATAATAGTCTTATCACCACAAGAAACACCAAAATTTACCGCATAATCCCTAACAGAAGCAGCCAACATTACTCCTGGGAGATCGTTCCCAGCAAAAGACAATGGCCGTTCGATAGCTCCCGTAGCAGTAATAATATGTTTAGCACGTACTCTCCATAATCTTTGCCGAAGGCCACCCTCTTCCTTGGAACCATCCATTAGATTTTCATTCAACAAAACATATCCATGATCATATACACCTGCACCCATAGTGTTTAATCTCAATTTAATATTATCTACTTTTGAAAGCTTATTTATTTGCTCATCTATCCAATCTGCTGATAGTCCATCGTCGATATCAACATTATCTATAGAAGCTCTTCCTCCCCAATAATCATTTTGCTCGATCATTAGAATTTTTAAACCACTTTTCATTGCTGCCCTAGCTGCAGTAATACCAGCTATGCCACCACCTATAATCAATAAATCAACATGAGCATAAAAATATTCATAAGAATCAGGATCTTTTTCAGTTGGAGCAGAACCAAGCCCAGCAGCTCGTCTAATAATTGGTTCAAAAATATGCTTCCAAGCAAACCTTGGATGAATAAATGTTTTATAATAGAATCCCGCGGGTAAAAACCGAGAAAGTCCAGAGTTTATGACGCCAATATCAAATTCCAAAGTAGGCCAGTGATTTTGACTTTTAACCTGTAAACCATCAAATAATTTTGTTGTGGTAGCCCTTTGGTTAGGTTCAAAAGTTGATCCAGACCCAGTTTCAAATAATGCATTTGGCTCTTCTGGACCTGCCGCTACAATCCCACGTGGCCTATGGTATTTAAAGGAACGCCCAACAAGGACCTGATTATTAGCTAAAAGCGCTGATGCTAGGGTATCACCTTTAAAGCCCTTTAGCCTCTTACCATTAAACGTAAATTCTTGGGATAAATCTCTATCCAAAAGAATACCACCAGTTTTAAGTCGTGTGCTCATTAAAAACTCTCCCATTCAGGACGTTTTCTTATAATGATTGAAAGAAGTTCTTTTGGAGGTTCCAATGTTTGAGCTAAATATGTTCCAAACACCTCAAGTGTGATTGAGCAACGCGCAGCATGAAACCATTTTCCACAACCATAAGTATGATGCCATCTTTCAAAATTCACCCCTTTTACGTTTTTGCGTATAAATAGGTAACTTTCAAACTCATCATCAGATGAACCTGGCCCAAACCTTTTTAGATGAGCTTCACCACCTGCAGTCAGCTCAGTTTCTTCTGCCTCAACTCCACAATAAGGGCATTTAATAATTAACATTTACAGATCCTTATAAAACACTTCTTAACATATGATTAGAAATTAATGCGCAACACCAGCCGCTACACTTTCATCAATAAATCGTCCTTCTTTAAATCTATCTAAACTAAATGCTGATGCTAATATACTAGGGCTTCCAGTTGCCATTGTTTCTGCCATCGCCCATCCAGAGCCAGGGATAGCTTTAAATCCACCAGTACCCCAGCCACAATTAATAAAACATCCTGAAAGAGGTGTCTTAGAAATAATAGGCGACCGATCACCAGTCACGTCAACAATACCACCCCATTGCCGCAGCATCTTCAGCCTAGAGATCATTGGGAAAGTTTCGATTAAGGCCCTTACCGTCTCCTCTATATGGTGAAAACTGCCGCGTTGTGTGTAATTATTAAATCCGTCTGTTCCACCACCTATAACCATTTCACCCTTATCAGATTGGCTCATATAACCGTGGACTGTATTTGCCATAACCACGACGTCCATACAGGGTTTAACCGGTTCAGAAACTAAAGCTTGCAATGCTACACTTTCAATAGGAAGCCTAAAACCACCTTTGTCTGCTAATACACTTGAATTACCAGCCACAACCATACCTAAAGTTTTAGTTTTTATTTTCCCTTTTGTAGTTTCTATTCCAGTAACATGCCCTTTAGATTGCATTATTTCAGTAACTTCACACTTTTGAATGATATCCATACCCATATCAGAACAAGCTCTTGCATATCCCCAAGCTACTGCGTCGTGCCGTGCTGTTCCACCCCGAGGCTGCCACAATGCACCTAAAACAGGGAAGCGAGGGCCAGATAACTCAATGATTGGACATAATTTTTTCACTGTTTTCGGTGCAATAAATTCTGTTTCTACACCTTGTAGATTATTAGCATGAGCAGTACGCCGATATCCTCGGATCTCGTGTTCTGTCTGAGCCAGCATCATTACACCTCTAGGCGAGAACATGATGTTATAATTTAAGTCTTGTGAGAGCGTTTCATATAATGATCTAGCTTTCTCGTAAATTGCCGCTGAGGAGTCCTGTAAGTAATTTGACCTAATAATAGTAGTATTACGACCGGTATTCCCACCACCAAGCCATCCCTTTTCAATTATCGCAACATTTTTTATTCCATAATTTTTCCCCAAATAATAAGCCGTTGCCAAGCCATGCCCACCAGCACCAATTATAATTACATCGTATTCCTTTTTAGGCTCAGGAGAACGCCAAGCTCTCTCCCATCCAGTATGATATCTGAAAGCTTCTCTAACTATTGCCGCTACTGAATATTTTCTCATAAATTCACTTTCCTAACGGTGACAATTAAAACAAAATAAATTACACATCTGATTGATGGATTAAATGCGCCTAAAATCTACAAATTCCAATAGTTAAATCGGCCTGTTACAACTAATTTGCGACAATTCTTAAAACAACTCTTTGATTATTACCCAAACACACCATATAGACGTACATAATTACTCATTAATGTACTATATTACTTAATTTGTTTTAGAGGTGCAAATAGGTGTACATATGTTATTATTTTTACTATTTTCAGCAGTATTGGTTCTAGCTCCAATTACAGTAAGTGCTTTCATAATATTAAAAAAAGTACCAAAAAATAATAACCATAAAATAGAACTTGATTTATACCGCCAGCAGTTAATCGATGTACCCAAAGATATCGAACGTGGTATCCTCAATGAATCTGATGCAGAACAATCAAGTCTCGAAATAAAAAAACGCCTTCTGGAAAATAGCCTGAAAACATCAGAAAAGTTATTTTCAACGACTAAAACCATCAGCTATTTATTAATCACTTTAATAACTGGATTTATTATTGTTTGTACTTCAATAATATATTTTACCATAGGTTTTTTTGGGCAACCTGATCTTCCTCTCAAAAATAGGTTAGAGACAATACGAGCGTTTACTGACAATCGTCCATCGCAAGCATTTGTTGAGAAAAAAAATAAAACTACAAAATCAATAATTAAGTATGACGACGAATATTTACAGTTAATACAAGACCTCAGAATGGCCGTAGAAAGAAATAATCATGATCTAGCTGGACTTAAACTATTAATAAAATATGAAATTAAACTTAACCGTTTTACTGAAGCGCATATTGCTCAAAAAAAATTAATCAAGAGTTTAGGTATTAACGCAACAGCTTCTAACCACACAGATCATGCACAAATGTTAATAAATGCCGCAAATGGTTATGTCTCACCAGAAGCTGAAAGTAGTTTAAAAAAAGCTCTCAATCTAAATAAAGAATATCGGAGAGCTCTATATTTTACTGGCCTTCTGATGGCGCAAACAAAAAGGCCAGATCTTGCATATAAAATTTGGGATAAACTTCTAAGAAGTGGTAATGGTAATGACCCTTGGATTGGAGAAATAGAAAAAATAATTAATGATTTGGCAATAAAAGCTGGCCTCAGAAACAATTAACTAAATCAAAAGATAGGTAAAAAGATTTGAACCAAAGAATTCCAGATAAACACGTTATTAAAACAACCTTAGGATACTGATAATAATGAAAAAAATAAATCTTAAAGTAAAAATTTGATGAGTGTATTTACGAATTTTATCGATTTTTATGAAAATATTTCCAGATTAAAAGCTGTAATTGGATTAGATTTAGGTGAAAAAACTATTGGGGTAGCTGTTAGCAATAAATTGGTATCAGTAGCTAGTCCACTTGAAACCATCAGAAGAACTAAATTCAAAAACGATGCAGCTCAGTTAATAAAGATAATTGAGCTGAGAGACATTGAAGGTATTGTTTTAGGGTTACCTATAAATATGGATGGTTCTGAGGGTCCAAGATGCCAATCAACGCGTGCCTTTGCCCGAAATTTAAATAATTTAATTGAAATTTCTATCTCTTTTTGGGATGAAAGACTTTCAACTGTTGCGGCTGAAAGAGTATTGATTGAGGCTGATACATCTCGAAAACGTCGCAATCAAGTCATAGATCATGTTGCCGCAGGTTATATTTTGCAAGGAGCTTTAGATAGAATTCAAAATATTAAGGCAAAAGAATGATTGATGAAATTTGGAAACGTGAAGAAGTAGAAAGTCCCTGCATAAAACTTTGTGTATTACATTCGACAGCTAAAATATGCATTGGATGCTATCGCTCAGCGGACGAAATACAGAAATGGTCACGGTACTCTTCAAAGGAAAGACAATTAATAATTGAGGGATTACCAAGTAGAGGTAAAATTTTTACTAAAAGGCGTGGAGGAAGAAGTAGGCGTTTAAAAGGTTAATCAAACCTTTAAGGCTTACTTAACCACCCTGATGTACCCAAGTCGGCTTCAGGCCTAAAGTAAATAATTACTCTACCTTCTTTTCCACTGTTTGCTCGCCCATCCCAAGGGGCAACACCATGTAACGCCATTCTATGAATGATGTATGATTCTCCTGGCACTGCATGAATCTCTACTCTTTTGCAGGATTCAAAAATTACTTCTCTCGCTTTATGATAAGACTTAGTAATATCAATATTTTTCCAATCTTTTGGATCAATATCAAAGAATTCTTTTTCAAAATAATATTTAATAATTTTGTGACTTCCCTCCCAAACCACTAATGGAGAAGCCTTTTTACTAGAAATTGTGACAGGAATTCCCATTATAAACGCATGTTGCTCCTTTAGTTTGCGGATTTTTTCTTTTCCAACTGGGTGTAACCCATCCACGTGGGCTGCATCTCTTTTGAGCCTGTATTTAAATGCAGCTTTACTCTCTTCCTCTCTTGGCATCGGATACCCTGGATAACAAACTGACACTTGGGCCGGATCCCATTTTATATTCTTTACTTTTAGTTGTTTCAACGCCCAACGCGAAGAATTAATATCTAATTCAGGTCCATTATTAACGGTACCGCGATTATCATTTTTCAAAACCCTAACTCCAGCAAACCATGTTCCTTGGTATCTTAACCAATTTTTTTTATTATTATTGTTATGAATTTCAGAGAAAACCGCCCTAGAAACAGACCTCAACCAGCTATCAAGTTTAGGATCATATTTAAATTTAATCCACCCATTTTGTTCATAATCATGTTCCAAATCAAAATGCTTTTCTCAACATATTTAGAGCCATAATTATAATAAAAATCGCAAAAAAACGTTTTAATGGTTTAGGATCCATAGCATGTGCTAAGCGCACTCCAATAGGAGTTGTCAGAAGGGTCATGAAAATTACAACAAAAAACGCAATTAAATTAATAGATCCAATAGTAAAGGGTGGCCTATATTCTGAAGGAATATTCAGTAGTAGAAACCCCAAAACTGATGGTAAAGCAATGACAAACCCAAATCCTGATGCAGTTGCTATAGCGCGGTGAATCGGAATATTAAATAAAGTCATCAAAGGAACACCAAATGATCCACCTCCAATTCCCATCAAAACTGACATAAAACCCAGAATAATAGATATTAGAAATCGGCTAATCCCTTTTGGCATTCCATCACCCAAACGCCATCCATCTTTTCCAAACGCTAAATATAAACCTACTAAACATCCCAAAGTACCAAATATTACCATCAAAGTATTTGAGCTCAAACCAGATGCAAAAAACACACCAACGAAAGCGCCAATAACTATTCCAAAAAACCATTTTCTTAAAACGAACCAATCTACAGCACCCTTAGTATTATGGGCCCAAACCGATCTAATAGAAGTAACTATAATAGTTGCCAACGATGTGGCTAAACAAATTTGCATTAGGTAGATTGAGTTATATCCCAAATATTCGAAAGCAAAGTAAAATGCAGGAACTAAGATGATTCCCCCGCCCACACCTAAAAGACCAGCTATAATTCCTGCAAAACCACCAATGAACAATAATAATATTAGCATTAGAAATAGTTCTGTAGTTTCTATCATAACAATAAAGTCTCCCTAAATGTTAAATGTTTAGATACCATTTTATTTAATTAACTTGGAAAAATGTCTATAACCAGGAACTATTAACTACTATCTTTCTGAGCCAAAACTACACTTTTGAGCGCATTAATCAAAACATCGGTATCAGCATCTTTTTTGTAGGCTTGTTCTGAAATGTTTCTTCGCCATACCTTTGCGCCTGGCTGAGCAGAAAAAATGCCTAACATATGCCGTGTTATTTGATTTAATCTTCCACCATTTTTAAGATGACGCTCTATATATGGTAACATCACTTCTACTATTTCAAATCCTGTTTTCATATCACCCATGTTATAGATCTCACAATCAACTTTTTGCAAAACATGGACGGGATTATGATATGCTGAACGGCCAATCATAACCCCATCTATACCGTTAGATAAATGTGTCTTAATTTCACCAATATCCTGAATGCCACCATTTATTGTCAAATGCATTCTAGGAAACATTTCTTTCATTTTAAATATCAAATTATAATCAAGTGGTGGTAAGTTTCTATTTTGCTTGGGACTAATACCTTGCAACCATGCTTTCCGAGCATGAATAATTAACCTCCCCACACCAGCAGATTGCATCTTCTCAATGAAATCGGGCAGAATAACATAAGGATCATCCTCATCTACGCCAATTCTACATTTGAGCGTAATTTCTATATTTTGACTAGCGTCCAACATTGCTTTTATACAATCTGCAACTAAATGAGGGGACCTCATTAAAACAACGCCAAACGATCCAGACTTTACCCTATCCGATGGGCACCCAACATTTAAATTTACCTCATCATAACCCCATTTTTCAACAATTCTCACAGCATCTGCAAGTAGTTTTGGCTCAGAGCCACCCATTTGTAACGCAAGTGGATGCTCAGCCTCATTAAAATCTAAAAGTTTTGATTTATCGCCGTTAACAATTGCAGCGGCTGTAAGCATTTCTGTATACAAAAGTATATTTTTAGATATTGTGCGGTGTAAATAGCGGCAATGTCGGTCAGTCCAATCCATCATTGGAGCTACCGAAACAGTCGCAGAACTCTTTAAACTATCTTTATTCACGTTTTTAGACTTTTCAGGTTTAGCTTTGGATAATTAAAAGAACTAATTAACCAAAGCCAAGAAAATTTATAATTTAAGCATCGATGAGAATTCTCACCATTCCCATAGGAATTGCTCTGCGCATAGTTTCTTTTTGATCACGTTGCTCTTTTATTTCTTTCAACGGATCGGGGGTAACTGACATTTAGAAAATCCTTATGATTTAATTACACTGTATCTCGAATAGTCACAGACGTGAATTTAATTTTTTTTTAACACTGCATATTACAGTAAAGCAGCTTGCGAATTGGAGCAATATACAAATTACAAATCTGTATAAGTCTAATCCTTTACGATGTAGAATGTTTCCGAAATACATCATTCTAAATTAAAATTGATTAATAATGCGAAAGTAACGATAAAAACCTATAAAAATAAAAAAAATAAGTATAGGTAATGCCAAACTGAATCTTCTTTAAAATAAGTATTTCAATAGATTGTAAAATTTTCTCAAAATGATTTACCGAAACTTTAAAAGAAATAATTAATTAATATCAATTTTAATATAGGATTATATGATAAAATTTACAGATCTTGAACTTGATTCAAATGTATTATCAGCAATATTCGATGCCGGATATGAAACACCCACCCCAATTCAAGCACAAGCAATCCCAGAAGCATTAAAGGGACGTGATATATTGGGCATCGCTCAAACAGGTACCGGTAAAACAGCCAGTTTTACGTTACCATTAATAACAATGCTGGCGAAGGGTCGTGCAAGGGCTAGAATGCCCCGCTCCTTAGTACTAGCACCTACGCGAGAATTAGCCGCACAGGTGGCAGAAAATTTTGATATTTACGCCAAAAATACAAAATTAACCAAAGCTTTATTAATTGGAGGAGTAAGCTTCAAAGAACAAGATTTATTAATTGATCGTGGTGTCGATGTGTTAATTGCAACCCCAGGGCGTTTAATTGATCACTTTGAAAGAGGTAAACTTCTACTGACTGGTGTAAAAATTATGGTAGTTGATGAGGCAGACAGAATGCTAGATATGGGGTTTATTCCAGATATCGAAAGAATATTTAAGCTTACTCCATTTACCAGACAAACCTTATTTTTTTCTGCCACCATGGCACCAGAAATAACTAGGATCACAGAAGAATTTCTTTCTGCACCGGTCAGAATTGAGGTTGCCCAACAGGCTACTATTTCAGAAACAATAACTCAGGGTGTCGTTTCATTTAAACCAAGCCGTAAGGATCGTACGTTTAAAGAAAAACGAAACTTACTTCGAGAAATAATACTAAATGAGAAAGAAAAATGCAAAAATGGGATAATATTTTGCAATCGAAAAATAGATGTTGATATCCTGATGAAGTCAATGAAAAGTCATGGCTTCAATGTTGGCGCTATCCATGGTGATCTAGAACAATCAGTGAGAACAGAAGTTTTAAGTGGCTTTAAAAAGGGGTCCATTAGATTTCTAATTGCATCTGATGTTGCTGCTAGAGGTTTAGATATCCCTAATGTAAGCCATGTATTTAATTTTGATGTTCCCATACACGCTGAAGACTACGTTCATAGGATAGGCCGCACTGGCAGAGCTGGGCGACCTGGTTCTACAATAATGATTTCCACACCAGCTGATGATAAATATCTCCTAGCAATTGAAAAACTTGTTAAAATGGATGTTCCAAAAATTGTTTTTAATGCAGACAAACCATCACAAACAACATCAAATGAAAATAAGATCAGCGATGAGGCCAAAAGCAGAAGAACTAATATAAAAGCTAAACCAACTGATAATATAACTAATAATAACAAAAAAATGACTAAACCACCTGAGATCCCTACAAAAACTGACATCCCCATAAAAACCAAGGATGACAGTTCAAAGAAAACGACCGGTTTGGGAGATCATATGCCCGCCTTTCTTGAAATAAACTTTCGCAACTGAATAATTAAATTAAACTGACATTAATCGATTAATTAAAACAGTAATCTCAGGTTTTTTATCAATTAATTCCATGACAATTCTTCTGGATGATTTAATTATAACTTTTCTTAACTCCTGATCATCCATCAGTGTTTGATTGTCTACTAAGTTAATTGAAACCATAATATAATCTTCAATGGCTTTATCTAAGATTTCACCAGATATAAGTTTAGGCAAGCCATGTGATTGCACCCACACATCATCAATCAAATCGTCATTTTCATCTATAATTATATTTATAGCAACATGGCCTGCAAAAGACATTCTAACGCGGTCACGGACAACTCCATCTTTCGCTCCAATCAAAACCTTTCCATCCAAATAGGTTTTCCCACTTTCCACTTCTTTTAAAAGATTAGCATTCCCATTCGAGATATCTACCAGTGAGCCATTACCCGCTATTATTGATTTAAAGCCATTCTTTTTTGCGAGCAAGTAATGTGACCGTAAATGCCTAGGTTCTCCATGCATTGGAATAACAACTCTTGGCTTCAATAACTTGTGAATATCATTTATTTCTGAGCGATTAGCATGACCAGAAACATGATATAAATTTCCTTCATTTTCGACTACATCTACATTTTTCTTACTCAGATTGTTAATAATTCTATTAACACCCACTTCATTTCCTGGAATTGTTTTCGAAGAAAATAGAAACATATCTCCTTCTTTCAACACCATTCCTCGATATTTTCCGTTGGAAAGCTGTGCAGAAGCTGCGCGCCTTTCACCTTGGCTACCAGTACTTAAAATAAAAATATGTGACCGCGGCAATTCAAGTGCTTGCTCCGGGGAAACGACATTAGGAAACTCCTCTAAAATGCCTGTTTTAAGACCTAATTCAATCATTCTGAGCATTGCTCTGCCTAACAAAACTATTGATCGATCTGCAGCAATAGCTGCATCCGCCAATGTTTTTAATCGAGCAATATTTGATGCAAATGTCGTTGCTATTACCATGCCTGACTGTGATTTGATTAGATTTACTAAATCTTTCTTTAAAGATTTTTCTGACTTTGCAGGCTGTGTCACTAATACATTAGTACTATCACAAACCAACACATCTAAATCAACACAAGCGGCTTTCCACAAACTTGGGTCATAAGGATCTCCCAAAATTGGCGTTTTGTCTAGCTTAAAGTCCCCAGTATGAAATACTTTTCCAAGGTCAGTTTTGATAATTAATCCAGATGATTCTGGTATTGAATGAGAAACAGGTAAAAAAGAGACACTGAACGGACCTAACTCAACACATTGTGGGTAGATTGATATTTCTTTTACAACCTCTTCATTCTTTCCTCTTTCTAATAATTTTCTTTGAGCATTGGCAGCAGTAAAGGGCCTTGCATAAATAGGTACATCAGAAAGTTCAGGAAACAGTCCTATTGCGCCAATATGATCTTCATGGGCGTGGGTAAGAAATATGCCTTTAATTCTATCACGACGCTCCAGAAGCCAACTGATATCTGGTAGTATTAAATCAACACCAGGTGTGGATTCTGCGTCAGGAAAAGACACGCCCAAATCAACAATTATTAAGCTTTCTTTTCCCTTCGGGCCAAAGCCATATATATAACAATTCATGCCGATTTCCCCAGCGCCACCCAAAGGAAGATAAATAAATTTCTTATCGCTCATTTTATAACTTTCGGTTAAATTTATCAATTACGAATAGGCCATGTGTGGTAAGTTCTCCATCAACTACATCAAATATTTTTTCTCCACGAGAGAATAATTGAGCCAATCCACCAGTGCCAATGACCTCCATTGGCACTCCATGCTCCATTTTTATTCTACTACAAATCTCCTTAACCAACCCGACATAACCCCAAAAAATTCCACTTTTCATACATGCTATAGTGTTTGTACCAATCGATATTTTTGGCTGTGCTACATCAATATTAGGCAATGCAGCCGCAGCCTCATGTAAAGCTTTTACACTTAAATTAACTCCCGGAGCAATTACCCCACCAATATAAGCCCCATCATTATCAACAACATCAAAAGTGGTGGCAGTTCCAAAATCAACCACTATTAAATTACCCCCATACCGATCAAAGGCCGCTACTGTATTGACAATCCGGTCTGCACCCACATTTGCACCCTCATCAACTCTGACATTAACAGGCAATTTACAATTAGCTTTTCCAATTATTAGTGGTAAAAAATCAAAGTATTTTTTTCCAAGTTCTGTTAAATTAAAAATAACCTGTGGCACAACAGAGCTTATCACAACTCTTGATATTGAAATTTTTTGCACCTGAAATTCAATTAATGAGCTTAACCAAACATAATATTCATCTGCCGTTCTAGAAGCCTCGGTAGCACATCGCCATTCAACTAAGAAGTTATTATCATCATAAACGGCAAATACGGTATTAGTATTTCCGACATCTATAGCTAAAAGCACCCTCAGTTCTCCTCAAAATACACATCGGCTGCTGCAATTTTCTTTATGCCCGCTGAAGTGTTTAAGATAAGTGAACCATCATCATCAATATTTTCAAAAATACCTTTTATCTCGGACGAACCAACCCGAGCAATTATCATTTGATTGAGTTTAGCTGCATGAGAAAGCCATTCAGTTCTAATTATATCAAAGCCTCTTTCCCGAATTTTATCATCATAAACCTTAAACTGATTAGCTAGTGTAGTCAAAAAATCGATAGGTGTGATAGTCAGACCAAGTGTTTCCATAATATCAACTGGAGACCCACTACTTAAATCAACCTCCTGAATCTCTGGAGAGTTCACTAAATTAGCACCAATTCCAATAAGAAGACTATCTACTTTATCTCCTTTACCAATACTTTCGAGTAATATGCCAGCAACTTTTCCTCCACTTAACAAAACATCATTAGGCCACTTTAGTTTAAATTTATCACTACTTCCGCAGTGTATTACAAATGCAGACCGAAGGGCTAGAGAAGCTACAAAAGATCGAAGGGCGGCGAGTCTTAACGAACTTTGAGGTTTTAAAACCAAAGTCGCTGCAAAATTACCTTTTGGCATTAGCCAAGCACGGCCTCGACGGCCTTTCCCCAATGTTTGTAGCTCAGTTAAAATCCAAGTGGGTTTGCTAAAAGATTCAATTCGCCTAATAGCCTCTGCATTTGTGCTATCTGTTTCTTTCAGAATAATGCGATCATAACCTGCAGGCCAAGAAACCATTTAATTAAACAATGTAGAAACCGCAGCTAATGCTATTTCTTCTATTCCAAATAAATTTATGACCCCCAAAATCATAAGTAAAGCTGACACCATTAATATCACCCAACCAGAAGTTGACATTTTACCATCTAACAAATCTTTTTCTTCTCCAAAATACATTAAATAAACAATTCTTAAATAATAAAAAGCACCGATGACGGAAGCTATAACCCCAGCAATTGCCAACCAGGCCATATTTGCATCAACTGCTGCTTTTAATACATAAAACTTTCCAAAAAAACCAACCATCGGGGGTATACCAGCAAGAGAAAACATTAATATCATCAATGCTAATGCACGAAGAGGATCAACTCTAGAATACATATTTAATGCAGAAATTTCTGTTACTGGATTGCCATCTTTTTCCATAGACAATATAAATGCAAAAGTACCAATATTCATGATCACATAAATTGACATATAGATTAACAATGCTTGAACACCTATTTCAGTTCCACTAGCCAAACCAACCAACGCGAAACCCATATGTCCTATTGATGAATAAGCCATCATCCGCTTTATGTCTTTCTGACCTATAGCAGCTATCGATCCTAAAAACATCGAGGCTACTGCAAGAAAAGATACAATTTGTTGCCAATCAGATTTGATCTCCCCGAATGCTCCATATGCAACTCGAGTAAATAAGATCATTGCAGCCACTTTTGGCGCAGTAGCAAAAAAAGCTGTGACTGGTGTTGGTGCACCTTCATAAACGTCAGGTGTCCACATATGAAATGGGGCAGCCGAAACTTTAAACGCCAAACCAGTTGCTAAGAATACCAATCCTATTAATAATCCTAGAGATATTTCTCCTTGATTAAGTGCTAAAGCTATTCCATCGAAATTTGTTGTACCAGAAAATCCATAAATTAATGAAGCACCGTATAAGAGCAAACCAGATGAAAGCGCTCCCAATACAAAATATTTCAAACCCGCCTCAGTAGAACGAATACTATCACGATTAAAAGCAGCTATTACGTATAGCGCTAAGGATTGCAACTCTATCCCCATATATAATGACATTAAATCTCCAGCTGAAACCATCATCATCATTCCAACTACTGCCAACCCTATAAGGATTGGATATTCAAATTTCATTAAATTATTTTTTGTAAGATAATCCCTGCTTATTATTAAAATTATTGCAGATGACCACAAAACAACGACTTTTGCATATCGAGCAAACCCATCATCAATGAATGCACCACCAAAAGCTTTTGAAGTGCCAGATCCCAATAATATAATTAAAGCTCCAAGCACGATCATAACCGATGCTGTTACCCACATTAATTTTGATGTTAATTGATCTTTTTTTGTATAAACTGCAAACATCAAACTTGCTAGAATATATATAATAAGAGCAAGCTCTGAAAAAATTATTGTCAAGCTATTAACAAGCATAATTACACATCCTTAGTTTTGAACCAACTTGATAGATTGGGAATCCTCAATATTTTGAATCAAAGACTCTACTGATGGACCAATAATATCGATGATTAAGCTTGGGTAGATACCAAAAATTAAAGTTGCCAAAATCAAAGGTGCAAATAAAAGACGCTCACGAGTATCTAAATCACCTATACTTTTCAAACTAACTTTAATTAAATCCCCAAATACGACCCTTCTATAAAGCCATAAAGCATACGCTGCTGATAAAACCACACCAAATGTAGCAAATACTGCTACCCAAGTATTAACCTGGAAAACACCAATTAGTGTTAAAAGTTCACCTACAAAACCACTTGTTCCTGGTAAGCCAACATTTGCCATCGTAAATAACATAAATATTAGTGCATAGCCTGGCATTCTATTCACAAGTCCACCGTACGCACTGATTTCTCTTGTATGAATTCTATCGTAAATAACACCAACAATTAAAAATAAAGCCCCTGATACAAAGCCATGGCTAATCATTTGAAAAATGGCCCCATCTATCCCTTGTTGGTTTAGTGTGAAAATACCCATAGTTACATAACCCATATGCGCCACAGATGAATAAGCTATTAATTTCTTCATATCTTCTTGGACCATTGCAACAAGCGAAGTGTAAATTATTGCTATGACAGAAAGCCACAACACAAAATCCATCATCAAACCTGAAGCAACAGGAAACATTGGAAGGCTAAATCTTAAAAATCCATATCCACCCATTTTTAGTAGAATTGCTGCAAGTACAACCGACCCTGCGGTTGGTGCCTGCACGTGTGCATCAGGCAACCAAGTATGAACCGGCCACATAGGCATTTTTACGGCGAACGAGGCAAAAAATGCTACCCACAGTATAGTCTGAGCACCCCCAGTAATTTCAAAGCCAAGTAAATCAAAAGATGAGGTAGAAAATTCATAATTCAATAGTTCGATAATATCTGTCGTACCAGAAACAATCCACATATACAAAATAGCAATTAACATCAAAACTGAGCCTAAAAGTGTATATAAAAAGAATTTAAAAGATGCATAAATTCGATTTTTGCCACCCCAAATGCCCACGATTAAGAACATAGGAATTAAACCACCCTCAAAAAATAAGTAAAACAAGACTAAGTCTAGGGCACAAAAAACACCCAACATTAAAGTTTCAAGAATTAAAAATGCCATCATGAATTCTTTGGTTCTATACTGAACTGTCCAACAAGCTCCAATTACGATCGGCATCAAAAAAGTAGTTAGCATAACGAATAATACACTAATGCCATCAACACCCATTTTATAATTCATTCCTAAAAGCCAATTATGTTCCTCAACAAATTGAAACTCTGTATTTTGGGGATCAAAGCCAAAAATGATAGCAAGGGAAATAAGCAAGGTTGCCAAGGTAGCTGTTAAAGCAAGCCACTTAGCGCTATTTTGCGCAGATTTATCATCCCCTCGTAAAAGCACACCCATGATAATGGCCGCTATCAATGGAATAAAGGTAGCTATCGAAAGAATATTATTCATTAGTTAACGCCTCTAATTACAAACCAACTAAGTAGAAACCCTAATCCAATAAACATCGCAAATGCGTAATGATACAGAAAGCCAGATTGTGCCTTGCTAGACATTCTTGTTATAAATGGGATAAAACGAAGAGCTAAGCCATTTAGTGCTCCATCAATAATCTTGCCATCCCCAATTTTCCAAAAAAGGTTTCCTAAAAACTTAGAGCCTTTGATAAAAATAAAACTATAGGCTTCATCAAAATAATACTTATTATACAGTAACGAATGCAAAGGTTGAAAAGTATTTGCCAATCTCGAAGGCCAAGTAGGAAACTTTATATAAAATGCCCAGCTAATGATTAACCCAGAAAGCATAGCTATAAAGGGTGATGCTTTAACCCAGTTATTTAGATGATGAGCATTCTCAATAACGTGATTTTTTGAACCCATGTAAACGGCTGTGTCAAAAAATTCTTTATAATGATGCCCAAAGAAATCTTCAAACCACAGCATCCCGGCTAGAATTGATCCTATTGCTAACACGGCTAAAGGTAAAATCATTGTCAATGGACTTTCATGTGCATGATTATGTTTTGCGATATCTCCACGTGGAGATCCATAAAAAGTCAAAAATATCAACCGCCACGAATAAAAACTAGTCATTGCTGCTGCAATCACCAATAACCAAAATGCATAGTTTCCAACAAGAGTTTGTGCCGCAAATGTACTCTCAATAATTGCATCTTTTGATAAAAACCCAGAAAATCCAAAGTGTGTTAAAGGAATTCCAGCTCCAGTAATTGCCAAAGTGCCAATAATCATAGCAGTGAATGTGTATGGAATTTTCTTTCTTAAAGCTCCATAGTTACGCATATCTTGCTCATGATGCATAGCGTGTATTACTGAGCCAGCTCCTAAAAATAGCATGGCTTTGAAAAACGCGTGAGTGAACAAATGAAACATTGCCGCTTGATAAGCCCCAACCCCAGCAGCAGCAAACATGTAGCCAAGTTGAGACATGGTAGAATACGCGATGACCCTTTTTATGTCGTTTTGAACCAAACCAATTGTTGCTGCAATAAAAGCAGAAGTTGCACCAACCACAGTTACAAAAGCTAAGGTACCAGGTGCATATTCAAACAAAGGGGACATTCTACAAACGAGGAAAACACCCGCAGTTACCATAGTAGCAGCATGAATAAGGGCTGATACTGGAGTGGGACCTTCCATAGCGTCTGGTAACCACGTGTGCAAGAATAGCTGAGCTGACTTTCCCATAGCTCCTATAAATAAGAGAAATGTTAAAAGTTCGATTGCTTGTATATCCATCCAAAGAAAAGTTATATTAGATGCTTTCAAAGTAGGGCCGGCCGCAAATAACTCTGTAAAGTTTATACTTCCAGTCATATAAAATAATCCAAATATGCCCAATGCAAAACCAAAATCACCAACGCGATTAACAATAAAAGCTTTCATAGCAGCCGAATTTGCGCTGGCTTTCCGCCAATAAAAACCAATCAAAAGATAGGATGCTACACCCACACCCTCCCATCCAAAAAACATCTGTAACAAATTATCAGAAGTTACCAACATCAACATAGCAAATGTAAAAAAGCTCAAATAAGCAAAAAATCTTGGTTTATATATCTCTTCTGGTTTCCAGTTAGGATCATCTTTCATATAGCCAAAAGAGTATAAGTGCACTAACGCTGAGACAGTATTAACAACAACCAACATGATTGTAGTTAAACGATCTAATCTAATAGCCCAAAAAGAGGATAACTCTCCACTTTGAATCCATCTCATTATATAGATCTGCTCAGTGTTGCCCTGAAAATTAATAAAAATAATCCAGCTTAGGAAAGCGGCAAAGAACAAAAGACTTGTGGCAATAATAGTAGCTGTCATCTCACCTATATATCGATGACCAAAACCACAGATTATAGCACCCAGAAGTGGTGAAAAAAGGACTAGTTGTTCCATTGACTATCCTTTCATCGAATTAATTTCTTCGACTGCAATTGTACCACGCACCCGAAAAAAACAGACAAGAATTGCTAAACCAATTGCTGCTTCAGCAGCAGCAACGGTCAGTATAAATAATGAAAAAACTTGACCAACTAAATCACCAAGAAACGAAGAAAATGCCACAAAATTTATATTCACAGCCAACAACATTAATTCAATTGACATCAAAATAACAATTACATTTTTTCGATTTAAGAATATCCCAAATATTCCTACAACAAAAAGGACAGATGCTACCGTAAGATAATGTTCTAAAGTAATCATTTTACAATCCCTGTCCTGACTCAACGTCTTTTAATTCCATTGCAGTGGACGGATCCCTGCTCATTTGCTCCATTACATTTTGTCGCTTAATACCTTTTCTATGCCTCATTGTTAAAACAATCGCTCCAATCATTGCTACCAATAGAATGAGCCCAGATGCCTGAAACAGATAAATAAATTCATCATAGATCAATAAGCCAAGAGCTTCTGTATTATGCACTTCGTGCAGTGGAGGGGTAATTGCCACTCTTAAATCTAAAGAATTATTTGCAAATTTCCAATCACCAAAAACCAAACCCAATTCAATCAAAATTACTATTCCCATTAGTAGACCAATCGGTAAAAATTTGGCCATATCTGCTTTTAATGCCGCAAAATCTACGTTCAACATCATTACAACAAACAAAAATAGAACAGCTACCGCACCAACATAAATTATAATTAACAACATAGCTAAGAATTCAGCACCTAATAAAACAAACAATCCAGCAGAGCTTAAAAAGGCCAATATAAGCCATAACACTGAATGCACCGGATGACGCGACAGAGTTACAAAAATGGCAGAGCAAATAGAAACTATCGCAAAAAGATAAAATGCTAATGCAGTCAATTCCATAATTAATTTCCTTTAAAAACCTTAGTTAAATCATACATCGTCTTTATCGATACGGTGCGTCCAACTCTAAATTTCGTGCAATTTCTGCTTCCCAGCGATCTCCATTTTCAAGCAATTTATTTTTATCATAAAAGAGCTCTTCTCTAGTTTCAGTAGAAAATTCAAAATTTGGTCCCTCAACAATAGCATCAACAGGACAGGCTTCCTGACAAAATCCACAATAAATACATTTGGTCATATCAATATCATATCGCGTGGTGCGTCTACTTCCATCCTCACGAGGTTCAGCATCAATAGTTATCGCTTGCGCAGGACAAACTGCTTCGCAAAGTTTGCAAGCAATACATCTCTCCTCTCCATTTGGATACCTTCTTAAAGCATGTTCTCCTCTAAACCTTGAAGACAAATATCCTTTTTCATGTGGATAATTCAATGTACTTTTAGGAGCAAAAAAATATTTAAAACCTAATTTAAAACCATTTAAAAAATCTAGCAGCAAAAAATATTTAGCAGCTCGTCCATAATCTATTTTTGACATAATTAACTCCCAATCGCCCAGCGAGCATAAAACCCACCAAATACTTCATATTTTGCAAACAAAGAAACTATTACGACCCAAGCCAAAGATAAAGGTAAAAAGACTTTCCAGCCAATTCGCATGAGTTGATCATATCGATATCTTGGCACTATTGCCTTAACCATTGCAAACATGAAAAATATTACAAACATCTTTGCTATAAACCAAAAAATACTATCTCCAATGCCTGGAATTGGAGACAACCAACCTCCAAAAAATATTAGAGCCATGATAGCGCACATGAGCCATACTGCCATTAACTCACCTATCATAAATAATAAAAACGGCGTTGACGAATATTCTACTTGGTATCCTGCAACTAATTCGGCCTCAGCCTCTGGTAAATCGAAAGGTGGCCTATTCGTTTCTGCAAGAGCAGATATGAAGAATAAAAATACCATTGGAAAATGTGGTAACCAATACCAATTAAGTAAACCAAAACTCCCATCTTGAGCTCTAACAATGTCTCCAAAGTTCAGAGATCCTGTGGAAATAATTATACCAATAATAATAAATCCAATTGAAACTTCATAAGATATCATTTGAGCAGCTGACCGAAGCGATCCCAGAAAAGGGTATTTCGAATTTGATGCCCAACCCCCCATTATCACACCGTAGACTTCCAAAGAACCTATGCCAAAAATATATAAAACCGCAACGTTCATATTTGATATAACCCAGCCATCATTAAACGGAATTACAGCCCAGGAGATAACAGGCAAGATGAATGCCAACAAAGGAGCTAAAAGGAAAACTGGTTTGTCTGCTCCAGCTGGAATAATCACTTCTTTTACAATATATTTTAGAAAATCGGCAAAACTCTGAAGTAGCCCAAAAGCCCCCACCACATTTGGGCCTTTTCGCATTTGCACCGCAGCCCAAATCTTTCGATCTGCATACATTAAAAAAGCAAGGCTGATTAAAACACAAATGATAACTAAAAGACATTGGCTTAAAATTAACAAAAAAATACCAAAATAGCTTTCTGTGAAAAACTCATACATAACATTGCTCAATTAAACTATTGATCAAATATAATTTTTCTAAAATGAGTATCAATTTAACCTCTTAAACATATATTTGGCCGCTTATTTTTACATGCTATAAATAGCATATGAAAGTTAAACACCATCGTTTTTTTTTGATTTCTTACAATTATTCAGCTGCTACCTTCATATCTTTAGACCTAGTTATAGAAGACAACTCAGCCATTACTTCAGAAGAGCGGGCTATTGGATTAGTTAGATAAAAGTCTTCTATTATATTCCTGAATTTAACAGATTTTAAATTAGATTTTTCTAATGTTTTAAGCTCTTTTTTTGCTACTATACCAATATCCTTTAAGTGAGGAAATTCTTCAAATAACAACCGCCTAAGTTCTATCAAGCTATTATAAGGAAGTTTTTCGTCTAACTCATTAGATAATGCCCGCAAAATAGCCCAGTTTTCTTTTGCTTCACCTGGAGCAAAGTTTGCTCTTTGAGCCAATTGAGCCCTACCCTCCATATTTACAAATAACCCAGATTCCTCAGTATATGCTGCTGATGGAAAAATAACATCAGCGCGATGTGCCCCCCGGTCACCATGACTACCTTGGTAAATTACAAATGGACCAGGATCTATATCAAACTCATCCATGCCCAAACTAAATATTACCTCAGATTCCTGAACAGTTTCACTTAAATTATCATCACATGAAAATCCAATATCCATTGCCCCAACTCGGCTTGCCGCCGTATGTAACATTAGTATTCTACTATCAGTAACCTCTGAAATTTCTTGAATCAGAGATAAAACTCCATATCCATCTTCATCTATTAATGCACCCATACCAACAATGATAAGACTATTCTTAATTTTTATTTCAGAATTTAATGAACGTTTTAATAATTTTTTCAATGCGGATCTATCATTACCTAAGTAATCATACTCATAAGTAAGGTCCACTTCCTGTCCAACCAACTCGATATCAGCACCTTGAGCCCAAGTCTTTCTAATTCGAGCATTAAATACGGGCGCCTCTACGCGCGGATTACTTCCAATTATTAGGATATGCTCCGCATGATCTACGTCTTCAATACACGCCGTGCCAGCATATCCACCACGAGAGCCTTTTGGTAATTTAACACCATCTGTTCGGCTCTCACACTTACCATTCAAATTTTTAATCAACTCCTTCAAGGCAAACATGGCCTCTACAGGCGCCAAATCCCCAGCCAACGCCAGAACTTTACTATCTTTCATTCTAGCACTAGCTAGTTTCAAAGCTTCTGGCCAAGTAGCCACGCGTAATTTACCATTATCACGAATGTAGGGCTTATCTAGCCTCTGCCTTCTTAACCCATCCCAAACAAACCGTGTTTTATCTGAAATCCACTCTTCATTCACACCATCATGATTTAAAGGCAAAATTCGCATTACTTCTCTACCCTTAGTGTCAACACGGATAGAAGCTCCCATAGCATCCATAACATCTATGGTTTCAGTTTTTTTCAGTTCCCAAGATCTTGCAGTAAAGGAATAAGGCTTCGAAGTTAGAGCTCCAACTGGACATAAATCAATTATATTCCCTTGCAGGTTCGACTGTAGTGTTTCACCTAAATAGCTTGTAATTTCTGCATCTTCACCACGACCAGTTTGGCCCATCTGCGTAATACCTGCTACTTCACTGGTAAACCTCACGCATCGAGTGCAGGAGATACATCGAGTCATATGAGTTTCTACAAGTGGACCTAAATCAAGGTCTTCAGTAGCTCTTTTCGCTTCTCTGAAACGACTAAAGTCTACTCCATAGGCCATAGCCTGATCTTGCAAGTCACATTCGCCACCTTGATCGCAAATAGGACAATCAAGTGGATGGTTTATTAATAAAAACTCCATAACCCCTTCACGCGCTTTTTTAACCATTGGTGACTTTGTTTTAATAATTGGCGCTTCGCCATTCGGTCCAGGCCGCAAATCACGTACTTGCATAGCACAAGATGCTGTCGGTTTAGGGGGACCACCAACAACTTCCACTAGGCACATTCTACAATTTCCTGCTATCGATAATCGTTCATGATAACAAAAACGTGGAACTTCAATGGAAGCCACCTCACAAGCTTGAAGGAGAGTCATAGCAGGATCGACTTGCACTTCTAGGTCATCAATAATTATTTTAAGTAGATCAGCCATATTATTTTTTAATCCTCAGCAATGAACCGATTGTTGTTTCTTGATCAATTTCGCTCTGACCAAACAAGCAAATGAACTTAACGTTATTAATATTAACTTTATTGTCTAATAAATAAATATCAGTGTCATTTAATAATTTTTTTTTATTTTCCTCACTACTTACAAACTCTTTAATTTCATTATCAGTATATCCAAGTTCTTTGGCTACACTCTTAATCTGAAGTAAGGCAAACAGGCCCTTTATTTTTCTTGCCTCAATAGACGTGCATTCCTCACTTATTTTGTTAGCCACACTAATTTGTAACAAGTCATGCCATATGTTTTCATTGTCAATCAATAAAGGCTTAGCATTAGCGTCAGTCAATAAAGGCTTAGCATTAGCGTCAGTCAATAAAGGCTTAGCATTAGCTATCTGGATAAAAGACATCCAACAAAAGCATATCAAAACGATAAATCTCAAATTAACAAACTCCATAATATACACATTTAAACTTCATTTTCTCTTTTTTATTAAATTATCATGTTAAGCATTATCCAAAAATCATTCTGCTGCTATTTTACCTGTGATTTTTGATCTTTTTTCTTTTATACGATCTTCAATTTCATCACGAAAATTTCTAATTAATCCTTGAATGGGCCAGGCTGCTGCATCTCCCAAAGCACAAATTGTGTGACCTTCGACCTGTTTAGTAACGTCCAATAACATATCTATTTCTTCAGGCTCTGCATTTCCATGAACCAACCGCTCCATCACACGCATCATCCATCCAGTACCTTCCCTGCAAGGCGTGCATTGTCCACAACTTTCATGTTTATAAAACTTAGATAGTCGCCATATTGCTTTTATAATGTCTGTTGACTGATCCATCACAATTACTGCAGCTGTTCCTAATCCTGAGCGCCTGCTTTTTAAAA
>JAOGYN010000007.1:0-89903 GCA_028112705.1 Paracoccaceae bacterium
GGGTCAATTGTATCAGAAAATCAAAAACAAGAAATTTTAAACATTACATCGAAATTTTCACAAGAAAATAAGTTAATTTTTAAGGGTGTGGAACCAGAAAAAGGTGCATTTGTAAGCCCACACTTATATCACAGTACCAACGCATTAAAAGGTGGTATTGTACATAATATTGAAGCTTTTGGGCCAGTTGCCACGATAATGAACTATGATGATTTAAGTCAAGCAAGTGAGTTGATCAAATTAGGGGGAGGAAGTTTGGTATCGTCTATTTTTACATTCGACTCCCATTTTGCAAACAACATAGTCGCAGATATAGCTGCTTGGAATGGGCGAATATATATTAACAACAGGGAAAGTGCTGGTGAGGCGACCGGGCACGGGTCTCCCCTCCCACATTTAACACATGGAGGTCCTGGACGAGCTGGTGGAGGTGAAGAGCAAGGCGGTATAAGAGGCGTAAAGCATTATATGCAAAGGACAGCAATACAAGGGAGTCCTCAGATCTTATCAGTTATTAAGAAACAATGGGTAAAGGGTGCTCTAACACTACAAAATAAAACGCATCCATTTACTCGAACTTTTAATGAACTTTCGATCGGCGAAACCTTGTGGACAAAGTCAAGAAAAGTAACAATGGAAGATATTGAACATTTTGCCAATTTTACAGGTGATACTTTTTATGCCCATATGGATGAAGATGCCGCTAAGGCTAACCCATTTTTCCCTGGCAGAGTAGCACATGGTTATTTACTTTTAAGTTTTGCAGCGGGTTTGTTTGTTCAAGCTGATCCAGGACCTGTTTTGGCAAATACGGGCATTGAATCATTGAGTTTTCAGAAACCTGTCAGCCCAAATGATGATATTCAGGTCCGCTTAACAGTAGGTCGCAAAACAAAACGCACTGATCTTTATGGTGAAATAAAATGGGATGTTACAATTTTTAATCAAAATGACGAACAGGTAGCTGAATATGGTTTATTGACAATGGTAAACTATGAACGCTGATATTGAACCACTTTTAAAACAATTACATAGCCAGGGTCGTCTGAGAGTTTGGTCCTTAATTATTACTTTTTTTGGGGACAGTATTTTAAACAAGGGTGGGGAAGTTGAAGCTTCACGTATTAAAATTTTAATGCAAGCGATGCGCATAGAACCTGGAACTTTACGGACAGCCCTATCACGTTTAACCACAGACAATTGGTTAGAACGATATAAAAATGGTAAGAGTACCGTATACCGCCTTGGGAACAGAGGAGTAAAAGAATTTGGACCTGCTTCAAAATTAATTTACTCTGCGCCAAGAACAAAATATGAAGAGCATTGGAAAGTAATCCTAAACTCAAGTTTAGAGGATGAGCACTCTGGGTTTTTAATTCAAACAGGCGTCTCTATTTTACCAATTTCTGAGAAAAATCCAAAGAACTCACTGATCTTCGACAGTAAAATAAACTTTTTATCAGAAGAGATGAGTTACAAGTTGCTCCCAAAGGGATATTTTAACGAAATTAATCAATTAATTGATCTTTTTGCACCAATACCAAATACTAAATTGGACCCACTAGAAGCAATGATAACAAGAACTCTCCTAATTCATAATTGGAGACGCATAGTCTTAAAATTTTCAGAAGTTCCAAAAGAATTCACGCCCAAAGAATGGAAGGGGCATAATATAAGATTGTTTATTAAAAAGATTTATAATGAACTAACCCCAAAGGCGGAAGATTGGTTAAACTCACCCTTGGAATTCTCATTAATAAATTTTAATAAATTTAAAACCCCAAAGCGATTTTAATAAAAAAATAATTAAAGATCTAAATATGCAAAAGAACATGTAGCTGTAGCTGCCAATTTTCCTGATACATTTCTAAATTCTGAACGAATTACTGCCATTTTCCTACCATTTGACAATGCGACTACCTTTATCTCAATTCCTTTGTTCATTAGTGGTCTCAGAAAATGAGTAGTCATATCAACAGTAGTACAGTTCCTGAATTTTTTATTAAATGCTGTTAGCGCTAACACAGAACAAGTATCACCAGCAGAAGCGATTGCTTGACCACAAACAACAGTTACATCATCATCACCTCCTCCTCTAACTAAGTTATCATTTTCTGGTAAATAAAAGAGAATATTATCCTCGTTAATTTCAATAACTTGAAGTCCCAAATCCTGAACCCATGGCGCAAAAACACTTACCAAAAGTTCCTGAATATCCAATTTAGTAAAAGTATTCATATATTTTCTCCAATTTGTTACAAAAATCATTTGAATTTTTTATTTTCGTAACGTATAGTAAGCAAAAATGAACTGGAAAGTCACTATGTATTCTCAAGGTTTAATTAACTCAGAAAATAAAAATGATGAATCTCCCAATTTTCTTAAAGCTTTTCAAGCTAGAATTGATGCAGAAGAGAAAATAGAGCCTAACGATGCGATGCCTAAAGCATACCGAAAAATGCTAATTAGACAGATTGCTCAACACGCTCATTCTGAAATTGTGGGCATGTTACCCGAAGGTAATTGGGTTACTAGAGCCCCATCATTAAAGCGAAAGGCTGCACTTCTAGCTAAAGTGCAAGACGAAGGTGGTCACGGGCTTTATCTGTATTCAGCAGCAGAAACTTTGGGTGTTTCACGTGAAGAACTAACTGAACAATTAGTTAATGGGCAAGCAAAGTTTTCATCAATTTTTAATTATCCAACTTTATCTTGGGCAGATATAGGAGCGATAGGTTGGTTAGTGGATGGAGCAGCCATAATGAACCAAATCCCCTTATGCAGATGTTCTTATGGTCCATATGCACGCGCAATGATTAAGGTTTGTAAAGAAGAAAGCTTCCATCAACGTCAAGGCTATGAGTTAATGATGACTTTAGCGCAAGGGACTCAAGAACAAAAACAAATGGCTCAAGATGCACTAAACCGTTGGTGGTGGCCCAGTGTAATGATGTTTGGTCCACATGATGCAGAAAGCACACATTCAGATCAGTCGATGCGCTGGAAAATTAAGCGGTTCACAAATGATGACTTAAGACAAAAATTTATTAATGCAACTATACCTCAAGCTACTTTCATCGATCTAAAAATTCCAGATAAAGATCTAAAATGGAATGATGTCAAAAAAGGGTATGACCACGGACCTATAGATTGGTCAGAGTTTTGGAATGTTGTAAAAGGTAATGGACCTATGGCTCGTGATAGAATAACCGCACGTAAAAAAGCTTGGGATGAAGGAGAATGGGTTCGCGACGCTGCACTCGAATATGCAGAAAAACGTAGATTAGAAAAAATTGCAGCGGAATAAATTAAAATGCACAGTGTGATTTGGACAATATATGACTAAGACAATGCCATTATGGGAAGTATTTATCAGACCTAGAAATGGTTTAAGTCACAAACATGTTGGTAGCCTTCATGCTAGTGATGAAACTATGGCTATAAATTCAGCAAGAGATGTTTACACTAGGCGTGGAGAAGGCACTTCAATTTGGGTTGTACCGTCTGCACTAATAACAGCTTCAGATCCAATTAAAGCTGAAGAGAACTTTGAACCCTCTCAGGATAAAATTTATAGACACCCAACATTTTATGATATTCCAGAAGATATAGGTCATATGTAATGTCACCAAACTTAGCAAAGGCATTATTGGAATTAGCTGATGACAATTTAATATTAGGTCATCGGTTGTCTGAATTGTGTGGTCATGCTCCAATGCTGGAAGAAGACTTGGCATTACCAAACATGGGTCTTGATTTAATCGGAACAGCTCGAACATTATATACCTATGCTTGCGAAATTGAAGATAAGAATAGATCAGAAGACGATTTAGCTTTTCTTAGAAACGAACGTGAATTTGTAAACTGCTTGCTAGTTGAAAGACCTAATACTGACTTTGCTCACACAATTCTAAAACAATTATACTTTTCAACTTTTATGGAATCATATTGGACTGCTGCGCTCAGTTCAAAGGATGAAATAATTATGGGAATCGCAGGAAAAGCTAAAAAAGAAATGGCTTATCATATTAGACATTCAGGTGAGTGGGTTATTCGATTGGGAGACGGAACAACAGAAAGCAATAAAAGAATATGTGATGCCGTTACTGCTTTGCATATTTATACAAATGAACTATTTATCAATTCTCCAAACACTGAGTTTTTTCATAAAAATGATATTTTACCAGACAGAGCATCTTTAAAGCATGGCTGGGAACAAGCAATTAATTCTATTTTCAAACAAGGTTTCATTCCTTATCCAAAAGATAATAACGAATTGATTGGGGGTCGATCAGGTCTACATGGTGAAGAATTAGGCCACCTACTTGCTTCAATGCAATCAGTCCATAGAACATACCCAGGTGCTAAATGGTAAAAGCACTTTCAATAGAAGAGCCCTTTGATATTAAAACAACTAACGATTACAATCTAGCGTGGTCGATTGCCTCAAACGTTTTAGATCCAGAAATCCCCTGTGTAACTATTGGTGAGCTGGGGATTATTAGGGATTTAAATTTAGATAATAATAAAGCCACAGTATTTGTTTCCCCAACTTACTCAGGTTGCCCCGCTGTGCTGGCCATTGAATTGGCTATTCAAAATGCTCTTTTGGAAGCAGGATTTGAAACAAAAATCAAACGTGTTCTTTCTCCTCCTTGGACAACTGACTGGATAAGTGAAGGTGGAAGAAAAAAACTTAAGGAATACGGCATTGCACCTCCTGTAAATGCCTCCTCTAAAATGTCATTATTTGGGAAAACAGAAGTTGAATGCCCAAGATGTTCTTCACAGAATACTGAAAAATTATCAGAATTTGGCTCAACTGCGTGTAAAGCTCAATACCGTTGCATTAACTGTCTCGAACCCTTTGACTATTTTAAATGTATTTAAGCTGTCATGAGCATGTTTGAGGAATTAACAATAAGTAACATTCAATCCTTAACTAGCGACGCTAAAAGGGTTGAATTTCATATTCCTCAAAATTTAAAAGCGAAATTTAAATTTCAGCCTGGGCAATATATTACTTTAAAGAAAAAAATTAATAACGTTGATGAGCGCAGATCGTATTCTATATGTAGTTCTATTAATAACCCAATCGCTATTGGTGTGAAACATGTTCAAAATGGTTTATTGTCAAACTTTATCTTTGATGAATTAAAACCTGGTATGAAATTAGATGTGATGCCTCCAAATGGTAAATTTGTTCAAAAAAATGAAAAAAACTTTTTAATGATAGCTGCAGGATCTGGAATTACTCCTATAATTTCCATAATTTCAAGTACTTTGCAAAAAGATATTTCCGCTCAATTTACTTTGATTTATGGAAATAAAACAACCGATAGCATTATGTTTCATAAGGAATTAGACAACTTGAAAGATGTCTTTCTTGGACAACTCAACATTATTCACATCTTAAGTAAACAGGCTCAAGACGTTGATCTACTGAATGGGCGAATTGATCAAAATAAGATAGAGAGCTTAATGTCAAAAAAAATAATTGATCTTAATGTAGATGGAGTTTTTATTTGTGGTCCGAATTCAATGATCGACAATGTTAGTGAAGTTTTATCAAAAGGAGGATTAAGTAAGTCTAAAATTCATACAGAAAAATTTTACTTAGGCCAGAAACCAGAATTTAAAAACATAAAAGACGCCGAAATCATCACTAACGTTAAATCAAATGTAGAGATAATTTTAGATGGTACGCGTAGGGCATTCATTTTTGGGGAAAGTGATGACAATATTATCGATGCTGCCCAAGCAAATGGTATAGACGTTCCCTTTTCTTGCAAAGGTGGCATGTGCTGCACCTGTAGGTGCAAAATTACTAAAGGCGACGTGACAATGAATGCCAACTATTCATTAGAGGACTGGGAAATAGAGGCTGGGTTTGTACTTGCTTGCCAAGCAGTTCCTCAAACTAAAGATATAATTTTAGATTTTGATGCCTCATGACAATTTTAGTATAATCTAGTAATTGTAAATGAGCCTAAAATAAATCTAGGCTCATTTTTTTTTAGTTATTTTAATGCTTCATCTGTTATTGCATGTGACCAAGCACCAGATGGCATCTTAGTTATAACAGGATCAGAACCACCAGTCATAAGACTTGAAACTGTGCGATTAAAATCAGCTTCTGATAGAGCACCATTACTACCAGCAGTAAGTTTAGCTATTTCACCCATTTGTATGGTGTTATGCTCAACTGTTTGTGCTCCAGAATCGTCATTATCCACAACTATTTGAGCTGCTTCTGCCGTATTATTCTCAGCATATTTCCAACCCTTCATAGAAGCACGTACAAATCGAACCATTTTATCAACAAATGCTGGGTCAGATAAGTTTTCCTCTTTAACATAAAGGCCATCTTCTAATGTTGCGACGCCTTCATCTTCATATCTAAATACAGTTAACTCTTCAGGCTTGAGGCCTTCAGCTAAAACTTGCCAATACTCATTATATGACATTGCTGAAACACAGTCCGCGTCACCTTGTGTTAATGGTAAAATATCCCAACCTTGCCTAAACACCGAAACTCCACCAGCGCTGCCATCTGTTGCTAAGTCTAATTTGTTCATCCAACTTAGAAATGGCCATTCGTTTCCATAATACCAAACATACAAGTTCTTATCTGCTAGATCAGCAACTGAGTTAACACCCCGATCTTTTCGGCAAACCAACATCATTCCAGATCCAGCAAAAGGTTGCGCAATATTAACATTTGCAAAGCCTTTTTCGCGCGCCGCTAATGCTGAAGGCATCCAATCCACAGCAACATCTGCCCCACCACCAGCAAGAACACTCATTGGGCCGATATCAGGACCACCAGCGTTAATAGTAACATTTAGGCCCTCTGCTTCATAAAAACCTTTGTCTTGAGCAACGTAATACCCAGCAAATTGCGTTTGGGTTACCCATTTTAATTGAATTGTTACATCATCTGCCGCATTCACTATTGAAGCTGTAAAAGCTACTATAGCACCGACAGTAAAAGTTATTAATTTCTTCATCTTTCACTCCTATTTATTTAATTGATATTATCTTACTTAGATTTATGCTCTTCCTCTTTGGGACGGGTGCCAAAAAGTTACCCACTTTTCTAGCAAAACGACCCCCCCATAAAACAACGATCCTGCAATCGCTGCTACTGTTATTTCTGCCCAAACCATATCTAGAGCAAAACGGGGCGCTTCCGTTGATATTCTGAATCCCATACCCCTAATTGGGGATCCAAAAAACTCCGCAACGATCGCTCCTATTAAAGCTAACGTCGTACAGATCTTAAGTCCATTAAAAATAAAAGGCATCGCTGTTGAAAGCCTCAATTTAAGCAATGTTTGTAAGTAATTTGCATTATAAGTTTGCATGAGATCTCTATGAATTTTATCAGACATTTTCATACCTTGAACAGTATTTACTAAAATTGGAAAAAAGACCATTACTGCAACTACTGCGGCTTTTGATTGCCACCCGTACCCATACCACATAACAAGAATTGGTGCGATTCCAATAATGGGCATTGCAGCTAAAAAATTTCCAATAGGCAACACACCGCGTTCAAAAAACTTAAATTTGTCTGCAATTAAACTGATAACAAAAGCCGCTCCACACCCTATTAAATATCCAGATAATGCACCTTTAACAACTGTTTGGACAAAATCACCCCACAGAATTGGGATACTTGAAATAAACTTTAAATAAATTGCTGAAGGTGGTGGTAAAATTACTGGACTTACTTCAAAATGAAACACAGTTGCTTCCCAAATTAATATAATACTAACACCAAACAATATGGGAGGAATTATATTTAATATTCTACTTTCATTTTGACGCGCTATAAAAATGTTTACAAGCCAAGCTAAAATCCAAAAACCTATTGCTCCCCAAAAATATGTCATGATAATTCCAATGCCATTCTTTTTAAGACAACTCTTTGAATAATACTAATGATAGCTATTAGTGAGCCCGCAAGTATTGCTGCTGAAAATAAACCACTCCAAATATGCAAGGTATTGCCAAAAGTACTACCCGAAAGCATCCTAAAACCTAGCCCACCACCACCACCAGATGGTAACTCACCCACTATAGCCCCTACCACTGCAGCCGCCATACCAAGCTTTAATGATGTGAAAAGATATGGTGTTGATCTTGGTGCTCTTAATTTAAACAAAACCTGAGTTTTAGATGCAGACCAAGTCTTCATTTGGTCAATTTCTAATTGATCTGGGCTTTTAAGACCTTTGACCATTCCAACTACTACTGGGAAAAAAGAAAGATACATAGATATAATTGCTATTGGCAGCAGACCTCTGAATCCAGCAGAGCCAAGCGCAACGATAATCATAGGCGCAATCGCAAGAATTGGAATTGTTTGACTAGTAATAATCCAAGGCATAACGCTCATGGCTGTTGCCCTATTATAAACTATACCTATGGCTAATAAAATACCTAGGCCTGTACCAAAAGCAAAACCATAAATTGTTTCATAAAAAGTTATCAAACCATGGTAAACTAATGACCTTTTAGAAGTTATTTTTTTATTTATTGTTGTATCCCACATTTCTTTAGTAATCTGATGAGGGGTTGGCAACTTTGGTCTTTTTTGTGACCATGTTTGACTTATCAAATCAGCTGTCGACAGTGTAATTGAGGCTCTCTTCGCTTTGTCATATTCCCACGGAGCGTTCAAAACTACGGAAAAACCGTACCAAATTATAACAATAAACGTCATTACGCACACGACAGGTAATATTTTATTATCAGAACCTATCCACGACCTTTTATTCATCGCTATGGCCTGCGCGTAATCCTTCTCGAACTCTTTGCGATATTTCAATAAACTCTTTAGAATCTCTTATTTCAAGTGGTCTTTCTCTCGGTAAATCACTATCTATTACATCAATAATTCGCCCCGGCCTCGGTGACATCACAACAATTTTGGTAGACAAGTATACTGCCTCAGGGATCGAATGGGTCACAAAGCAAATTGTTTTATTTGTAGACTTCCACAATTTCAAAAGTTGCTCGTTCAAATGATCCCGTACTATTTCATCTAAGGCTCCAAATGGTTCATCCATCAATAATATATCGGCATCAAACGCCAAAGCCCTAGCAATGCTAGCCCTTTGCTGCATTCCTCCAGACAATTGCCAGGGAAATTTTTTCTCAAAACCTGTCAGCTCTACCAAATCAAGAACCTTCTTAACTCTTTTTAGCTGCTCTTCTTTTGAGTAACCCATGATTTCCAAGGGTAATTTTATGTTCGCTGCTATGTTACGCCAAGGGTATAAACCAGCCGCCTGAAAAACATAACCGTATGCTCTAGACTCTCTGGCTTCTCTTGGGCTTACCCCATTTACAGTTACATCACCGTCAGTTGGCTCATCTAGATCTGCCAAAACTCTTAATAAAGTTGTTTTTCCACACCCTGATGGTCCTATAAAAGATACAAATTCACCTTTATCAATCTTTAAATCAACATTTTTTAGGGCATGGACAGGACCATCATTTGTTTCAAATGTAAGATCAAGGTTTGAAACCTTTATTACTTCAGATTGCACCATTAAAACCTTTCATAAACTTATATACCAGCAGGAATATTTAAAGGATCTCTATCAATACGACGGGGTGAATTGAGCATTTTCCATTTACTAAGAGCAGTATGGGCAGAAGGAAACGCAGGTCTTGGAATAAACCGTCCTCTACCTGGTTGCGGTTGACTGTTTTGACCCCATGCCCAGATCACATCACCACGATTAAGAGTATATCTAGCTTGCGCACTAACCTCAAAGCCCTCAAAGACATTGTAATCTAGTACCGAATGATGATTTGTTGGTGAAATAGTCTTTGAAATCTTTGGATCCCAGACCACAATATCTGCATCCGCTCCTTCAACTATTGCACCTTTTTTAGGATAAATATTAAGTATTTTTGCTATATTGGTAGAGGTTGTTGCAACAAACTCATTAGGGGTTAATCTACCTGTTTCGACACCTTCTGTCCATAAAACAGCTAAACGCTCTTCTAAGCCGTTCGAACCATTTGGAATAATTCGAAAGTCATTCAAGCCTGCTCTTTTTTGTTCAGTACTAAATGCCGCATGATCTGTAGCTACCACTTGTAAAGATCCTGATTGTAGTCCAGCCCACAAGCTATCTTGATGGTCCTTTGATCTAAACGGTGGGGACATGACCCTACGCGCTGCATGGTTCCAGTCAGTGTTAAAATATTCAGATTCATCAAGTGTTAAAAATTGTACTAATGGCTCTCCATACACCCTCATCCCTTTTTGCCTAGCTCTGCGAATTGCTTCATGAGTTTGCTCACAGCTAACATGAACAATATATAGGGGCACACCAGCAGTGTCTGCTATTGTAATTGCTCTATTAGCAGCCTCTCCTTCAAGTTCAGGTGGCCTAGAGTATGCGTGACCTTCAGGTCCTGTAATACCTTGGTCAAAATATTTTTGCTGAAGTTCAGCAACTAAATCTCCATTTTCCGCATGAACCATCGGTAAGGCACCAATCTCCGCACAGCGCTTAAAACTGGCAAACATCTCATCATCTTCAATCATTAAAGCACCCTTATAAGCCATAAAATGCTTAAAGCTATTTATCCCCATTTTAACTGCGTCTTCCATTTCATTGAAAACGTTTTCATTCCAGCCAGTAATAGCCATGTGATAACCTATATCAGAACAAATTTGGGGAGCAGATTTTCTATGCCATTCATTGATAGCATTTTTTATGCTACCGTCGGCGCCTGGCAAGCAGAAATCTACAATCATTGTCGTTCCGCCTGCGGCTGCAGCCCAAGTACCACTTTCAAAAGTTTCTGCTGCAGTGGTCCCCATAAACGGCATTTCCAGATGAGTGTGTGGATCGATACCTCCAGGTATCACGTATGCACCTTCAGCATCTATATACTCATCACCAGATAAATTTTCTCCAATCTGCTTAATGACTTCACCCTCGATAAGGACATCAGCTTTCCAGGAACGATCAGCAGTACAGACCGTACCACCCTTAATAACTTTAGTCATTTTTATACCCCCTATTTAAACTTCTATAATTACAGCTGTCTCCAAGACAGCGTGTAAAAGAACGTCCGCACCAGCGGTTGCCCACTCTTTGCTGATTTCCTCCGCCTCATTATGACTAAGTCCATCAACACATGGACACATTACCATAGCTGTTGGCGCAACACGGTTAACCCAACACGCGTCATGGCCAGCGCCAGATATAAGATTCATATGACTATAACCAAGCTTTTCTGATGCGTTTCTAATAGCAGCAACACATTTTTCATCAAACTCGACCGGATCAAAACCACCAACTTTTTCAAATTCAACCTCTAAACCCATATCATCACATATCTTATTAGCCTCTGACATTAGTCTTGTTTCCATATCAGCAATAACAGACAATTCTGGCGAACGCATATCTACGGTGAAGACAACTTTTCCTGGGATAACGTTTCTAGAGTTTGGATAAACATCAACATGCCCGGCAGCACCAACTGCGTGTGGTGCGTGGGACAAAGCAATTTCCTCAACCTTTTCAAGAATTCGCGCCATGCCCAAGCCAGCATTACGACGCATCGGCATTGGCGTAGACCCTGTATGACTAGCAGTACCTGATATTGTAATTTGCGTCCAAGACAACCCTTGGCCATGAGTAACCACTCCAATATCTTTCTCTTCGGCCTCCAAAATAGGTCCTTGCTCAATATGTAACTCAAAGAAAGCATGCATTTTTAGTTCACCAACTTCTTCGTCACCTCTCCATCCAATTCTAGCCAATTCATCACCAAAAGTTTTACCTTCAGAATCCACTCTATCATAAGCCCAGTCCAAAGTGTGCATACCACCAAATACACCAGAAGATAGCATTGGTGGAGCAAAGCGAGTTCCCTCCTCATTTGACCAATTTGTAACAACGATTGGATGTTTGGTTTTAATTCCGAGATCATTTAAAGAACGAATAATTTCCAAACCACCTAACACACCCAAAACACCATCATATTTACCACCAGTTGGCTGAGTATCCAGATGGGAACCAACACAAACAGGCAAGGCCTTAGGATCTGTTCCTTCTCTACGAGCAAACATATTTCCCATCTTGTCCAAACCCATAGAGCAGCCCTGATCCTCACACCACCTCTTAAAAAGATGGCGACCCTCAGAATCTTCATCCGTTAAAGTTTGTCTGTTATTGCCTCCAGCGACACCTGGTCCAATCTTGGCCATTTCCATTAAACTATCCCATAATCTATCGCCATTTATGCGCAAATTACTAATACTTATCGCCATAACTTTCTCCTTTAATTACTCTATAGTACCACAAAAACTGACAAGATTCAAAAGATAATGAACAGGCTATTTTCATTGGTCAAGACCTTATTACCAAGAAGCAAAAAGCTTAATCAATATTAACTGATTTTGCAAAATTATAAATTAGAGTTAACATTGACCAATATAAAAATTATTGGCTTAATAAAATTATAATCTCAAACTAGGGTGATATGTTATATGGCTAGATCAAACTCGACAAAAAAAATTACGCGTATTCAACGTGAAAAAATGCAAATTATTCTGGATGCAGCGTTAGATGTTTTTTCAAACCATGGGTTTAGAGGTGCAACAATAGATATGATTGCTAAAAAAGCTAACCTATCAAAACCAAATATACTTTATTATTTTGATAGCAAGGACAAGATCCACGAAATGCTTCTGTCAAATCTATTAGAAACCTGGTTAGAGCCATTAAAACAAATTTCCCCAAAAGGTGAGCCAATAACAGAAATATGTTGCTATGTTGAACGAAAATTGGAAATGGCTAGAGACTACCCTAAAGAAAGCCGTTTGTTTGCAAATGAAATTTTGCAGGGAGCACCCAGAATTCTTCATGCTTTAAATGGCCCACTAAAAAAGTTAACGGATGAAAAGGCAACTATAATAAATAGCTGGATATCTGACAAAAGAATTAATTCGGTTGAGCCGTATCATTTGATCTTTTCAATTTGGGCTATAACCCAACATTATGCTGATTTTGACGTGCAAATATTAGCAGTGATGGGAAAAAATAATGCTCAAAACAGGTTTGATGACGCAAATAAATTTTTAAAGGAACTTTTTACTCGCCTTCTGGAGCCCAAAGTAAAATTAAAAGAGCCATTGCTGTAACTATAATGCCATAGGTTATACTTTGGGAAAAATTATTACTGCCCAAGCTTAGCTCCCAAACCAAGGCCCAGGGGGGGACGAGATACGTATATGCCATTACTTTTGAACTTGGCAAAACTAATGTAGCAAATTGAATAAGAAAAAAAGTAATTACACTTGCTAAAATTGCAGTATAAAAAATAGTTTTCCAAACCATTGAGGGTAAAGAAAATAGATCTGTTTTCAGTAGATCAGAAAACCCGTATACCGATACTAAAACTAATGCAGCTGAAGTAGTCATTAGAACAAAAATTATAGGCTTCTCACCTCTGTTTAGTTTTCTAGCTAAAGGCGTATAAAGGGCATGGAAAATTACTCCTATAAAAAAAATAGCTTCTCCTATGCCAAAATCAAAAATAAAAAGCCGAGCCAAATCTCCATTGAAAATAACATAAAGAGCGCCAAACGCGCCAATAATTAAGCCAAAAAATATCCAAATCGTCATTTTTTGGCGCATTAAAACAAAGCCAAAAAAGCCACTTAACAACGGAGCAAAAGTGAAGATGGCGGCCAATGATATCGATGACGCAAATCTCAAACCTTCAAACATCAAAACAAAATAAATTGAGATACAAGCTCCAAGTATAAAATACCTCCAAGGTGCAATAAATACTGCCTTAGGGATCGGCCCTCTTGATAATATAAAAGTTCCCAAAATAGAGACTGCAACCACAAATCTTAGCAAAGTAAACGCAGCGGGACTAATATCATTAGCAACCCTTACTCCAAGAGCAAAAGAGCCAGCAACCAAGCCAGAAAAGGCTAACATTGCTAAATGGCCTTTAACTTGATTACTAGATAAAGATATCAAAATTATTCTGCAGCACACCCAACGTTATTCGGGTGTGTTGTCCAGTCAGCATGGTCATTTTCTATTACTTTACCAGTCCTTGGATCAGTATCGCCCACAGTCATGGGCTCCATTGTAATACAATTATCAATAGGGCAAACATTTACACAAAGATTACACGCAACACATTCCTCATCCAAAACGGTAAATTTTCTATCTTCAGACATAGAGATCGCTTGATGTGAAGTATCCTCACACGCAGCAAAACAACGGCCACAGTTTATGCAAAGGTCTTGGTCAATTTTTGCTTTAGCAACATAGTTAAGATTTAAATATTGCCAATCAGTGTAATTTGGAATTCCTTTTCCAACAATTTCACTTGTGCTTGTCATCTGTTTTTCATCCATCCAATCGGACAATCCACTAATCATTTCCTCTACTATCTTAAAGCCATAAGTCATTGCAGCAGTACAAACTTGCACATTACCGGCACCCATAACCATAAACTCTGCCGCATCTCTCCAAGTTGTTACACCACCAATCCCAGATATCGGCAATCCAGAAGTATTTGGGCTTCTAGCAATATCAGCGATCATGTTTAACGCAATTGGTTTTACTGCAGGCCCACAATAACCTCCGTGAGTTCCCTTTGTTCCTATCATCGGCTCTGGAGCAAATGAGTCTAAGTTGACGGAAGTGATTGAACTAATCGTATTAATCAAACTCACCGCGTCAGACCCTCCCCGGAGTGCCCCTTCGGCGGGTTTTAAAATGTCAGTAATATTAGGAGTAAGTTTCACAATACACGGCATTCGGGTATATTGCTTCACCCATCTTGTTACCATCTCAATGTATTCTGGGACTTGTCCAACAGCGGCTCCCATGCCACGTTCACTCATTCCATGCGGGCATCCAAAGTTCAACTCAACTCCATCAGCACCAGTTTCTTCAACTAGAGGCAATAGTTTCTTCCAAGCTTCTTCAACACATGGAACCATAAGTGACGCTATCAAAGCTCTATCTGGATAGTCTCTTTTAACCTCTTTCATTTCTTGCAGATTTATTTCAAGAGGCCGGTCAGTTATCAATTCTAAATTATTTAATCCTAGCAACCGGCGATCTGCTCCCCATATAGCACCGTATCTAGGGCCGTTAACATTTACTATTGGTGGTCCTTCTTCACCAACGGTCTTCCAAACAACTCCACCCCAACCAGCATCAAACGCTCTTCTTACGTTATAGGCTTTGTCTGTTGGAGGAGCTGATGCTAACCAAAAAGGGTTTGGTGATTTGATACCAACGAAATCACTTTGTAAATTAGCCATTAAAAAAACCTTTCGTTATTGCTTGTCAGAAATTAAGCTATTGTTGATACTTTCGGCAGCGTCTCTTCCTTGCGCAACAGCAGTAACTGTTAAATCCTCACCACCTTCTGCGCAATCACCGCCAGCCCATATACCATCGACAGAGGTGCGTCCCTCTTGATCAATTATAATTTTACCATTTTTTAATTTTAAGTTACCCAACTCAGAATCAATACTTTGCCCTATTGCCTTAAAAATCTGATCAACCTCCAGCTCAAATTCTTCTGATTGAATCTCAAGAACACCATTTGATGATCTTGTATGCGCAAACTTAATAGAACTAGCATCCTCAGTTCCAGAGATTTCTACTGGACTAGCATTTTCGATGATTCTCACACCCTTGGAGGTAGCCAAGTCTTGCTCAAATTTTGAAGCACCCATTTTCGAACGCTCACGTCTATAAACAATGCTCACCTCATCTGCACCCAACAACTTGGATTGCACAGCAGCATCCACTGCCGTCATTCCGCCTCCAATGACAGCAATTTTTCTTCCAATTGGTATGGTAGCTTTATTGTCATTTTGACGTAGCTCTTCTATGAATTTCACTGCATCAAGTACATTATTCTTATCAGTACCTGGCACAGATAATTCGTTAACACCCGCTAGTCCCACTCCTAAAAAGAGCGCATTGTATTCAGTTTTCAAGTCATCAAGAAAAATATTTTCGTTGAGTATGCAATTTGACTTAATTTCTATTCCACCAATTTCTAATAACCAATCTATTTCTTTTTGTGCAAAATTATCAACAGACTTATAGGCCGCTATACCATATTCATTTAGCCCACCTGCTTTTTTATTTTTGTCAAAAATTGTAACTGCATGTCCATGCGTTGCCAGCCTGTGTGCACACGCCAACCCAGCTGGCCCAGCCCCTATCACTCCAATTTTTAGACCTGTTTCAGGTGACCTTGAGAATGGATGAAGGCCCACCTCCATAACAGAATCTGTGGCAAAACGTTGTAAGCGACCAATCTCTACTGGTTTTCCTTCTGAAGCTTCCCTTACGCATGCCTGCTCACACAAGGTTTCTGTAGGACATACCCGAGCGCACATTCCACCAAGAATATTTTGTGACAATATAGTTTTACCCGAAGCATTAGCCGTCCCTGTCATTATTTGTCGGATAAACAGTGGAATATCAATTGCTGTCGGGCAGGCCGTCACACAAGGAGCATCATAACAAAAATAACACCGATCAGATGCCATTAAAGCCTCATGCTCACTCAAAGGCGGATGCAAATCTGTGAAATTATTCTCAACCTGCTCACTCGACAATCTATTAGCTACTATACCTTTAGTTGTGTTAGCTTGCGACACATTAATACTCCAATTTAGTTTCTCACCATAACATATGCACATATTAAAATATTTATCAATTGGTAAATTTAATGCACGCTAACAGGATTCAAATCATTCTGCCTAGCCACAATGAAAGCAGCATCTCTACCAGAAACGACAGCTATTCTATCTCCTGTCGAATTATGTAAAGCATACAATGGCCCATGTTCATCTAAAATTTCTTGCTGAACATCGATTGGTAATTCACCTGAAGAAATTGACTTCACATAAACTAGGCCCTTTTCATCTAAACCGTCAAAATTATATTTTTGTTCCAAAATAATCTATTCCCTACTGATTGTTATTTTTTTCACAAGGCTCTCTTGCTCAAATCTTTCCAAATCAATGTTAAGCAAACCATTTACTGTTGTTGCTTTGATTACATCTACATCGTCTGATAAAACAAAATTTTTCTGGAATTGTCGAGTGGCAATTCCTCTATGCAAATACAATTTATCTTGCCCTTTAGGTATCTTCTTACCCCTAACAATCAATTGATTATCCTCCACAGTGATTTCGAGCTCATCATCAGAAAACCCTGCTACTGCTAAAGTCAGCCTATATTTATTCTTTGATGACTGCTCAATATTAAATGGGGGATATGCATCACCACTAGACTTAACGGTTCTTTCAACTAAACTTTCCAATCGATCAAAGCCTAATAAAAATGGATAAGCTCCAAATAATATTTTAGTCATAATACTCCCTTAATTTGTTTCATAAACAATCAATTATAATAAATAGATCTACATATTGATATGGGAATGATCTTTAAAATTTCAACTAATTTGAGTATTTTGATTTTTTTCTAATAAAATACAAATTGTTGTGATAACTTAATTGATAAGATGAAAAATATTGAAAAAATGACATGGTTAGAAATATTAACCATAGAACTTAAAACGTTAAAAAAAGAACATAGAGAATTAGATACTAAAATATCAGAAATTGCTGATTTATCTTCAACTGATCAATTCACTTTGCGCCTACTTAAGAAAAATAAATTATCATTGAAAGATAAAATAAGTCGTTTAGAAGATGAGTTAACCCCTGATATAATTGCTTGAAATTTAAAATTATTGCGCGTTACAGAATAAGAGGATCGATTAATGACATCACCTGTAGTTGGAATTATAATGGGCAGTCAAACTGATTGGTCAACGATGAAAAAAACAGCCGATATACTAACCGAATTTAGTATTTCATTTGAAACCAAAATTGTATCGGCCCACAGAACACCAAATAGGTTATGGGAATATGGTAATACCGCCGTTCAAAAAGGCCTCAAAGTCATTGTCGCTGGGGCAGGTGGCGCAGCACATTTGCCAGGTATGATGGCATCGAAAACAAGAATTCCTGTGATTGGCGTACCAATAAACACCAAGAGCCTTTCTGGATTAGACTCTCTCTACTCAATCGTGCAAATGCCAAAAGGCTTTCCCGTTGCAACAATGGCCATTGGTGAACCTGGCGCATTCAATGCTGGTTTAATGGCAATTTCCATTCTCGCGGTAAATGATAGCAATCTTGCAACTAAGCTTGAACAATGGCGCCAAAGCCTTTCTGAATCGATTAATGAAGAACCAAATAATGATAGGTAGTCTGACTAAAGACTGTGTTATTGGTATTCTCGGCGGCGGTCAGCTCGGAAGGATGCTTGTTATTGCAGCGTCAAGATTGGGTTATAAATGTCATGTTTTTGATCCAAATATAAACTCACCCGCCAGTCAAGTTTCTACCTTCTCAACTCAAGCAAATTATGACGACCTTGAAGCATTAGCGTCATTTGCAAAATTGGTAGATGTAGTAACATATGAATTTGAAAATATCCCTACTGATGCATTGGATGTAATAGAGAACCACGTCAATATTTTTCCTAATAAAGAGGCACTATTTACTAGCCAAGACAGGTTGATAGAAAAAAAATTTCTAACTAACTTGGGATTAAGAACTGCTCCGTTTGCAAATGTAGAAAACGCCCAAGACTTAAACAATGCCATTAAAAAAATTGGAACACCCGCAATTTTAAAAACAAGAAGGTTTGGGTACGATGGAAAAGGTCAAGTTAGAATTAATGAAAATACCAATTTAGATAATATTTTGACACAATTTCAAAACGCACCCTGTATTTTAGAGGGTTTAGTTAATTTTAATAAGGAAATATCTGTAATTGGAGCAAGAGATCAGAATGGAGCTGTAAGTTGTTATGATCCAGGTGAAAATTATCATGAAAATGGTGTTTTAAAAACAACATTGGTTCCAGCAAAAATAAATCAAAAAACCAGTACTGATGCGGTTCTCTTGACTGCGCAAATATTAAATAAACTTAATTATGTTGGGGTCATCGGTGTTGAATTATTTGTTACTGATAATGAATTGCTCATTAATGAAATAGCACCACGAGTTCATAACTCAGGACATTGGACCCAAAACGGATGTTTGATAGATCAGTTCGAACAACATATCAGGGCAATTGGAGGTTTACAGCTTGGTGACGGCAAGCGACATTCAAATATCGAAATGACTAATATTTTAGGGGATGAAATCAAAAAGCTTGAGAAATTCGTAAATGATGGGAAAAGTGCTGTTCATTTGTACGGAAAAGAAGAAATTAAACTTGGTCGGAAAATGGGTCATATTAACAGAATATATGAAGTATAATATGCGATTATTTAATTTTTTGAAAGCTTAAACAATAAAAATTCTATATTATCGCTTATAAATAAAAGGTGCCAAAACTCCTCCTAGAATCAAGATTGATGAAATATAAAATTGCCAATTTAAAGTCTCATAAATAAACAAACACCCACCAAAAGCTGCAATTAATGGTACAGTCAATTGCGCAACTGACGCAGTCATAATATTGATTTTTGGCAAAACCCAATACCACACTGCATATCCGATACCTGAAGTAATAGATCCAGAAATAATAGCTAGAAAAAGGCCATAAGAAGTAGGTGTGATCTTATCTGGTATAAATAAAGCAAATGGAATCATTAAAATTAATGCAACAATAAAATTACCAGAGGTGCTCGATAAAGGACTTTTCTGTCCACGGCCTAAAAGGGAGTATAGTCCCCACCCAAGCGAGGCAATAAACATTAAAAGCATCCCAACCAAATTATTTCCACCAATCCTTGGGTCAACCAATATAAACAAACCTACTATAGCTAAAAACATCCCAAAAAATCGAACGATATTAACCTTTTCCTTTAAAACCAAGGCACCAACAAACATTACCAACTGCACGCCACCAAATAAAATTAAAGCTCCAACACCAGTATCAATTACTAAATAAGCAAAACTAAAACCAATGAGATAACATACTAGTGATATTCCACTAATGATTGTATTCAATTTAAATTTAGGTTTTTTCTTATGAACAATTAAAACTAATAAGATCAAAACTAATGCGCCAGATCCAACTCTAATCATGGCAAAATTAGAAGGGCCAATTGAATTTGATACCATGGCCAGTCTAGCTAATACAGAATTTGCCGCAAACGCTGTCATTACCAAAGTTGTTAGAAAAAATAATCGCATATCTCTTATAATACCAAATGCTTGATATATAGCCATAAAAAAAGGGCTGCAATTTTCGCAGCCCTTAAATGTTTTTAAACTCTGGGTTACATCATTCCGCCCATGCCGCCCATGCCGCCCATATCAGGCATGCCACCGCCGCCAGCTGGAGCTGCTGGAGCTGGTTTGTCTGCAATCATCGCTTCTGTAGTTATTAAAAGACCAGCAATTGAAGCAGCATCTTCCAAAGCTGTTCTAACTACTTTAGTCGGATCAATAACGCCAAACTTAAACATGTCGCCATATTCTTCAGTTTGAGCATTAAATCCAAATGCCTTATCGTTGCTTTCACGTACTTTTCCTGCAACTACTGCACCGTCAACACCAGCATTTTCAGCTATTTGTCTTAGAGGTGCCTCTAGAGCACGTTTAACAATACCAATACCAGCATTTTGATCAGAGTTAGCACCTTTGAGTTTATCCAAAGCATTACCTGCTTGGATCAACGCAACACCACCACCAACAATTACACCTTCTTGGACTGCTGCACGAGTCGCGTTCAGCGCGTCGTCAACACGGTCTTTTCGCTCTTTAACTTCAACTTCGCTATTGCCTCCAACACGTATTACGGCAACACCACCAGCCAGTTTAGCAAGACGCTCTTGAAGTTTTTCTCTGTCATAATCTGACGAAGTTTCTTCAATTTGACCACGAATTTGCGCTACACGTGCTTCGATTTCAGCTTTTTCACCAGCACCATCGACAATTGTAGTTTCGTCTTTAGTAATTGAAATTTTCTTTGCTGTTCCCAACATATCCATTCCAACGTTTTCAAGCTTCATACCCAAATCTTCTGATATAACTTGTCCACCTGTCAAAATTGCTAAATCTTGAAGCATAGCTTTTCTTCTATCACCAAACCCTGGTGCTTTTACAGCAGCTATTTTCAATCCGCCTCGTAATTTATTCACAACTAATGTAGCTAAAGCTTCGCCATCTACATCTTCTGAAATAATCACTAATGGCTTTCCAGACTGAATAACCGTTTCAAGAAGCGGAACCATTGGCTGTAAAGAAGAGAGTTTTTTCTCATGAAGCAAGATCAAAGCATCTTCTAATTCCACTGTCATCTTGTCAGCATTAGTTACGAAATATGGAGAAAGATATCCTCTATCGAACTGCATTCCCTCAACAACATCTGTCTCAGTCTCTAGACCTTTGTTTTCTTCTACCGTGATAACGCCTTCATTACCCACTTTCTGCATCGCATCCGCGATTTGAGAACCAATTTCTTCTTCTCCATTTGCAGAAATAGTGCCAACTTGTGCTACTTCGGCGCTGTCACTTACAGGGCGAGATGCTGCTATTAATTCAGAAACTACTTTCTTTACAGCTAAGTCGATTCCTCTTTTTAAATCCATAGGATTCATTCCTGCCGCAACAGATTTAGTGCCTTCTTTCACAATTGCTTGAGCCAGAACTGTTGCTGTTGTTGTTCCATCACCAGCTTCGTCGTTGGTTCTAGAAGCAACTTCTTTAACCATCTGTGCGCCCATATTTTCAAACTTATCTTCAAGTTCAATCTCTTTAGCGACAGTTACGCCATCTTTAGTAATACGTGGTGCACCGAAAGATTTATCCAGCACTACGTTCCGGCCTTTTGGACCTAATGTCACTTTGACAGCATTTGCCAAAGTATTAACGCCGCGCAGCATACGGTCACGGGCATCTGTGTTAAATTTTATGTCTTTAGCAGCCATTTTGGGCTCTCCTAAATTCTAGTTACAAGTTCAATATTAAAGGATTAAGAAATTATTCCTAAAACATCACTTTCTTTCATTATGAGAAGTTCTTCGCCTTCTACTGTTACTTCTGTTCCAGACCATTTTCCGAAAAGAACAACATCGTTCGCCTTTACCGCCATTGGTATTAATTCGCCGGAGTCTTTGCGAGCGCCCTCGCCACAAGATACAATAGTACCTTCAGCTGGTTTTTCTTTTGCGCTATCTGGGATTATCAATCCGCCAGAGGTTTTCTCGTCACCTTCAGTGCGACGGACTAGCACACGATCGTGTAGTGGTGTGAATGCCATATCGGAGTTCTCCCTTAAGAGTTATTCCACAGTTTGGGTGGCTTTTCGAAACTATTAGCACTCGCCACCTTTGAGTGCTAACAGACGGCATGTATGTAGCCTTTGCACTAGAGTCAATTGCTTTGATATAAAAAACTCCAAGTTTTTTAAAATAATTTAAAAAATCTACGCAAATATGAATGAATCACCGTGACCTTTATAAACATTAATCTTATAAGACTTCCAATTTAGAACTACGATAGGCGCCCAATGATTAAAATATTTGGACATAAATCCCCAGACACTGATAGTACAGGCTCCCCAATTATCTGGTCTTGGTATCTTAACACTATATGTGACCTTGAGGCAGAACCTAAGCTGTTAGGAGAACCAAATACTGAAGCAAATTTTGTACTAAATTATTGGAAGGTTGAAAAACCTGAAATTATACAAGAAGTCTCAGAAAATGAACAAATTGTAATTGTTGATACAAACAATCCATCAGAATTACCACAATCTGTGAATAATGCTGAAATTTTAGAAATTATTGATCATCACCATTTAGTCGGTGGGCTACAAACAAAATTTCCATTGAAAATGACCATCAGACCAGTCGCCTGTACTGCAACTATTATGCACGACTTAATAGGCAAACATACAAAAAAAATGCCTGATTCAATAAAAGGCTTAATGCTTAGTTGTATCTTGTCAGACACATTAAGGTTTCGATCTCCAACAACAACTAAGCAAGATAAACAGGTTGCTCTAAGTTTGGCTAGCGAACTTAAAATTGATGTTGAAGATTTTGCTTCAAAAATGTTTGAAGCAAAATCAGATGTATCAGTTTTCAGTGATGAAGAGCTATTAAGAATGGATAGCAAGAAATACGAAATATCAAATAAAAAGCTGCGGATATCAGTACTCGAAACCACTTCTCCAGAAATAATCTTAAAACGTAAAGATGGATTATTAAAAGCAATGCCAAAAATTTCAAAAGAAGATAATGTGGATGAAGTCATGTTATTTGTCGTAGACATATTAAAACAGGAAAGCACATTATTAATTCCAAACGATAACATTCGAAAAATTTCTGAAAAATCTTTTGGAAAAAAATCAAATAGCGACTTTGTAAAGTTACGTGGAATAGTAAGTAGAAAAAAACAAATAATACCAAATATTAAAATATAAATATGCACTCTATAATCAATTCTCTTGATGATATTTCTCACAAATACGAAACTCTTTTCGTTGATTTATGGGGATGTGTCCATGATGGCTATTCACCATTTAATGAGGCTGTAGAGGCATTAAAAAAATATCGATCAAAAGGTTTAGGGTCAGTTGTTTTACTCACAAACTCACCTCGTCCAAGGGAAAGTGTTGAAAAACAGTTAGATAAAATTGGTGTTCCATCAAACTGCTGGGATACCATTGCAACATCAGGCGACAGCGCTAGAGCAGCAATGTTCAAGGGCGTTGTAACAGAAAAGATATTTCACATTGGGCCAAAACATGACTTGAGTTTTTTTAACAATATGAACTTAGTAAAAGAAGCCTGTCTAATTGAACGCGTCCCCTCAAAAACTGCTGAAGGTATAGTTTGCACTGGACCATTTAATGATGCAAATGATCTTCCAAGTGACTACACTGAATTATTTTCAAGTTTTATAGAGCGTAAACTAAAATTTTTATGTGCAAATCCAGATATTGTTGTGGACCGCGGTAAAACACGCGTTTATTGTGCAGGAGCCTTAGCAAAGCTCTACACAGAAATGGGGGGGAGAAGTTTATATTTTGGCAAGCCTCATAAACCAATTTATGATCTTGCCTATGAACGTCTCAAAGAAATTAATCTAGAAGTAGCAAAAGAAAAAATTTTATGCGTTGGTGACGGTATATTAACAGATATAAAAGGTGCTGTTAATGCGAACTTAGATAGCCTTTTCATTACTGGTGGTTTAGCTGCAAGAGAAACAGATACTACAATTCAACCCAATGAACTCAATTTAAAAAAGTTCTTACAAAATCAAGATTATATTCCCACACACAGTATTGGGCATTTGAGGTAGCATTAAAAATGACAAAAGTTGGAACCATTTATATAGAAGATATGGAATTAGGCTTGTCCCGATCAATAAGTAAGGTGATGGGTGATGCGGAAATTGAGTCCTTTTCAGATCTTTCAGAAGATAGAAATCCAATCCATTTATCAGAAGATGCTGGTAATGCATCTATCTTTAAAAGTAGAGTGGCACATGGCATGTTATCTGCATCCCTTTTCTCGGCTCTTTTGGGTGAATACTTGCCGGGACACGGTGCTATTTATTTAAGTCAGTCTCTTCAATTCACCCAACCCGTTTATCCTGGTGATGAAGTGACAGCTTCAGTTACAGTCATAAATATAGATAATGTTAAAAATCGAATAACATTAAAATGTGAAGCAAAAGTTGGTGACAAATTAGTTATTAAGGGTGAAGCGTTAGCTTTAGCACCTAGCAGAGGTTAAGATTTGAAAATTATACGTGATTATACCTTTTTAAATAAAGAAGACAAAGGCGCATGTGTAGCTATTGGCAACTTTGATGGTGTTCACAAGGGGCACTTATCGGTAATTGAACTTGCACGAGCCGCTGCTGAAACTCTCAATACAGCATTTGGAGTTATAACTTTTGAACCACACCCTAGAGCTTATTTCCAACCAACTTCAAAACCTTTTAGATTAATGAGTGCTGAAGCACGTGCGAGTCAATTGGAAAAAGTTGGCATTAATAATTTGTATGAGTTGCAATTTAATTCTGCATTATCCTCACTAAGCGCAGATCAGTTTATAAATGATGTTCTCGTAAATGGTCTGGGCGTCAAACATATAGTCGTTGGCGAAGATTTTTGCTTTGGTAAAAATAGAAGTGGCTCAGTGAAAATGCTAGAAGATTATGGGAGGAAGTTAGGTTTTGGGGTCACAATTGCACCTTTAGTTGAAGATAATAAAGGGATATTTTCCTCTACTTCAATTAGAAACGCCATCACAGATGGACGCCCAGATGATGCTGCACATATGCTTGGCCATTGGTATCGCATAGAGGGCACTGTGATTTCAGGAGATCAAAGAGGTAGAGAGCTAGGGTATCCAACTGCAAACATGTCTTTAGATGGCCTACATTTGCCAAAATTTGGCGTTTATGCAGTAATCGCAGATATATTAACAGGCCCTTATAAGGGAAGGTTTTTTGGAGCTGCTTCATTAGGTGAGCGACCAACATTTGGAGTTAACATCCCAAATCTAGAAACTTTTATTTTTGATTTTTCTGGCGATATATATGAAGAAGAGCTCTCAATAGCGCTAGTTTCCTTTCAAAGGCCAGAGTTAAAATTTGATAATTTAGATGATTTGATAAAACAAATGGATCAAGATTGTAAAACCAGTATAAAAATCCTTAAAGATAAAGTTTCACAAAACTTCTGTTAAAAATAATTGTTTTTATATTTTTTTAATTCTTCTTTCCCTTTGTCAGTTACACCATAAAGACCATGTTCTATTTTATAAAACCAACCATAATAGTTGTTATATAATATTGACCTAGAATTTGATATCCCCAAAGATTTTGCTAGTATATAAGGTTTCCCCTTCTCTCCACGAATTATTGCACCAGCTAGGTGAACTGCGTCTTGCCTATAAGCGGTCATAATCATCTTTCTAGATTGCCCACCTAGGTTTGGATCACCTAATATTTGATAATACTCATGCAGAAGTTGCTTTGTTCTCTTTGAGTTTTTTACACCCTTTGTTATGTTAGGTTCACAATGAATTTTAACAAATTCTGTTGGTTTTAATCTAACCGTAATTAATCCTAGATTTAAACGACGGCAGATTTTTATTGCATCCTTAAGCAATGAGCGACTTCGTGTTCCTTTCTGGATTGGAAAAGCTAAATACACTAAATCTGTCATTAATTGACGATCAATCCCCTGCATTAGTAATGACAGCGAAAAACGTAATTTAAGTTCTACTATTATTGGGGACTCATTATCCTTAATTGCAACTACATCACAATTTTTAATTTCTGCTTTTACGCCATATCCCAAACGTTCAAAATACGTTTTTATTGGCTTGTATAAATCTGTCTCATACATTTTTTAAATACCTTAAGGTGAATTGGATAAATTTTTTATCATACCCCTTTCATTATTTTGTGTTTAAAGGCATGTATTAGTTATGTGCAAACAAAAAAAACATCGACCAAAATTCTGGGAAAAATATAAATTAGCAGAACTTAGTAAAAATGAATGGGAGGCATTGTGCGATGGGTGTGGCAAATGTTGCCTTCGAAAAATTGAAGATGCAGATACTAATGAGGTCTTTTATACTAATGTTTCATGCAAGTTATTAGAAACGAGTACTGCTCGGTGCCAAAACTATAAAATGCGAAAAAAAATTGTTCCTGATTGTATTATTTTAACTCCAAATAATATAAAAAAAATTGCCTATTGGATGCCAAAAACTTGCGGCTACCGAAGAATGTATTATGGAGAACCATTGGAAAATTGGCACCCATTAATATCAGAAAATTCAAATAGTGCTTTTGAAGCTGGAGAAACAGTGGCAAATAAAATTATTCCAGAAACTGATATAAATGAAGAAGATTTAGAAGATTTTATTGAAGAAAAATGGTCATAACTTAATGGATCTTTTAATTTAGAATTAAAATTAAAATTTCAGAAATTTTTCAACTTTTTCAGAGAATTCTTTAGGATGTGTAATGGGGGCCATATGTCCAGCTCCCCTAATAACTGATTTTGAGGCGTTTGGAAAAGTATTTAAAAGAGTTTTTTGCACTTCTGAGATTACAATTGGGGAATTTTCTCCTTCAAGTAAATACACTGGTTTTGTTACTCGTTTATAATCTTTTAACCGCATTCTATCTTTACCAGGTGTTATCACAGATTTACTGCCCGCAGAAATTAAATGAATTCTTTCAACAATGTATGATCTTTGATGCAGTGGAATATCCTCCCATTTATTTCCAGTACCCCATAAATTCATAAACGCTTTTGCAGCTCCCTCAAAGTTTTCTTTTTCAATTAAGTCCGTATAAGGTTTTTCTCTAACACTCCATTGATCATACATCGGATTACCAGAATCTTGTAAACAGCCAAAAAACACTGGCTCAAACAAAATTAAACTTTTTACTAATTCAGGAAATTCATATGCAATTCGCATAGCAATAGTTGCCCCAAATGAATGACCCACCAAATGACAAGGACACCCAATATGTTTTAGCAAACCCACAATGCTGGAAACACCCTGATCTTGGAATAGCACATCCTCATTCCAATCTTGGCTTTTTCCTTGACCGGGTAAGTCTGGTGCAAACATTTTAAATTTCCCTGAAAGTTGTTCAATGACTCCATTCCAAGCACCGCCATGGGCCAATGAACAATGCAACAATACCATTTCTGGCCCACCAAGGCCTGCCTCTTGCCAAGCTGTTTTATACCCACCAAAGGATGCTGTTTGGTTCAATTTTTTTTCCTTTTCACAATATTAGATCAGAAATTTATGGTAATGTTGCTAATTTGGGATACAATTAAAAAAAAAGTATAATATTTTATCTTGTTACTTTGCAAGAAGGTTTGGCGATGATAAGTGGTATTAAACCGTATAATAACTGAGGATAAGAATGGCATTTTCATATGAACCTAAGTTAATATCTGGAAATTCAAATCGACCACTTTCTAATGCGATAAGTCGTCGCCTTTCAATGCATAGAGGAAAACCAACAGAACTAGTTAATGCTCGAATTGAACGCTTTAATGATCAAGAGATTTTTGTGGAAGTGTACGAAAATGTTCGTGGTGAAGATATGTTCATAATTCAATCAACATCAAATCCAACGAACGATAATTTGATGGAGTTACTGATTATGTCCGATGCATTACGGCGTTCTTCCGCTGCTAGAATTACTGCTGTAATTCCTTATTTTGGGTATGCAAGACAAGATAGACGCACTAAAGCTCGCACCCCAATTTCAGCAAAACTTGTTGCTAATTTGATAGCTCAGGCGGGCATAGAAAGAGTTTTAACGATGGATTTACACGCGGCTCAAATCCAAGGATTTTTTGACCTACCGGTGGATAACCTTTATGCTTCACCTATTTTTGCGTTAGACATACAAAATCAATTTAGTGAATTAAATGACCTTATGATTATATCACCTGATGTTGGTGGTGTCGCAAGGGCGCGAGAATTGGCGCAGAGATTAAAGTGTCCTTTAGCTATAGTTGATAAGAGAAGGGGGAACGTTGGTGAAGTAACCGAAATGACCGTAATTGGAACCGTTAAAGGGAAAAAATGTATTATAGTAGATGATATTTGTGATACCGCGGGTACATTATGTAAAGCGGCTGAAGTGTTACTTGAGGCGGGAGCAACAGAAGTACACTCATACATATCACATGGTGTGATGTCTGGGCCTGCAATAGAACGTGTAACAAATTCTGTAATGAAAAGCTTGGTAATAACCGATTCAATTCAACCAACAGACACAGTATTAAATGCCCCAAATATAAGAATTGTTCCTATAGCACCTTTATTTGCACAAGCTATACTAAATATAGCACAAGGAACTTCAGTATCTTCCTTATTTGACAGCGCTTCTCTTAATACAATTTATGAGGGGCCATTAACTAAATTACTGGTTTAAAATTTAGTCAAAGATTAAGAATCTCAATAAGTAATTTCGTATCAGCAAGCTTTTTGTCAGCAGAATCTTTAGCATCAGCATGAACATTTTCCACTAAATTCTCTGCATCTTTAATGAGACCATCAATTATGTCTCGTGACACATTATCTTTATCGTAAGCTTGTTCAGCTAAAATTGAGGTTGCATCTGCATTTATCTCAACAAATCCACCGGTTACAAGATACTCAAAGGCACCTTTATCAGAATTTACTTTAACAATACCTGGTCTTAAAGTCGTAATGACAGGCGCATGCTCTGGCATCGCCGTAAAATCACCTTCAGAACCAGGAATTTGTACAGATAAAACCTCCATAGAAGCTAAAGCAGCTTCCGGAGACACAAGATCAAATTGCATTAAGGTTGCCATTCTGAGTTCCTCTTACGCAGCTTCAGACGCCAAACGTTCTGCTTTTTCAATAACTTCATCAATTCCACCCACCATATAAAAAGCAGCTTCTGGAAGATGATCAAACTCTCCAGCAATAACTCTTTTGAAGCTATCGATAGTATCTTCTAAAGAAACCTGTTTCCCGTCAGAACCAGTAAATACTTTTGCAACATCGAATGGTTGTGACAAAAATCTTTGGATTTTTCTAGCCCTTGAAACTGTTAATTTATCTTCCTCAGAAAGCTCATCCATACCTAGAATAGCTATAATATCTTGCAGAGATTTATATGTTTGCAAAATCACCTGAACTTCCCGCGCAACGTTATAATGCTCTTCACCAATAATAGTCGGATCAAGCAGGCGAGATGTTGAATCTAACGGATCAACAGCTGGATAAATCCCTAATTCGGATATAGCTCTGGACAAAACAGTTGTGGCATCCAAATGCGCAAATGATGTAGCTGGTGCTGGGTCAGTTAAATCATCAGCAGGGACATAAACGGCCTGAACAGAAGTTATGGAGCCTGCTTTTGTCGAAGTAATGCGTTCTTGCATTGCTCCCATATCAGTTGCTAGCGTTGGTTGATAACCAACCGCTGATGGTATCCGTCCCAATAAGGCTGATACTTCAGATCCAGCTTGTGTGAATCGAAAAATATTGTCTACAAAAAACAATACGTCAGAACCAGTATCATCCCGGAACTGTTCAGCCAATGTCAGACCTGACAAAGCAACCCTCATTCTTGCACCAGGAGGTTCGTTCATTTGACCATAAACAAGGGCAATTTTTGAATCTTCTAACTTATCTGGTACAATAACTCCTGATTCAATCATCTCATGATAAAGATCATTACCTTCTCTAGTACGCTCACCTACCCCTGCAAACACAGACACACCTGAGTGCACCTTCGCAATATTATTTATCAGCTCCATAATTAGAACAGTTTTACCAACCCCGGCGCCACCAAAAAGGCCAATCTTACCACCCTTTGTGTAAGGTGCTAACAAATCAACCACTTTAATGCCTGTAACTAACATCTCAGATTCTGTTGCTTGATCTGCAAAATCGGGTGCTGGTTGATGTATAGAACGTGTTTCTTTTGCATTAACTGGGCCTTTTTCATCAACAGGCTCTCCAACAACATTTATAATCCGTCCTAATGTAGCTTCCCCAACAGGAACCATTATTGGGCTTCCAGTATCTTTTACAATCTGCCCCCTAACCAAACCTTCAGAAGCATCCATTGCAACTGTTCTTACAGTACTTTCACCAAGGTGTTGGGCCACTTCTAAGATTAAACGATTTCCATTATTTTCTGTCTCCAAAGCATTCAAAATTTGTGGTAAATCACCATCAAATTGAACATCTACAACAGCACCAATTACCTGCGTTATCTTACCTATAGATACTTTTTCTTTTGCCATTATTCTTCTCCGGTTTATCAGAGCGCTTCTGCGCCTGAAATAATCTCAATAAGTTCATTAGTAATCACAGCCTGACGTGATCGGTTATATTCGATTGTTAATTTATCTATCATATCACCAGCATTTCGCGTTGCGCTGTCCATCGCAGACATTCTGGCGCCTTGTTCTGAAGCACCATTTTCAAGCAAAGCAGTAAATATCTGTGTTGACATCGCTCTAGGCAAAAGCTCTGCTAGGATCTCTGTCTCATCTGGTTCATATTCATAGAATGAATTATCAATATTTGCGGTCTCTTTGAGTACAGCTGGTATTAATTGTAAAGCAGTAGGAACTTGGCTTATAACAGATTTAAATTCGTTATAAAAAATAGTGCATATGTCAAATTCTTCCACGCTAAATCTAGCCAAAACATCATCAGCAATAGATTTTGCGTTCCCATAACCAAGACGTTTTACCTCTGATAGATCAACATGATTTATCATTAAATCTGCATAATCACGCTTGATCTGCTCACGACCCTTTTTTCCCACAGTTATTATTTTTACTGTTTTTCCAGAATTTTGTAAATCAGCTATGTGGCTTTTAGCCAGACGTACTATCGATGAGTTAAAACCACCGCATAACCCACGCTCAGAGGTCGCCAAGATCAACAAATGAACATCTGAGTGTCCTGAACCAGCAAGAAGCCTTGGGGCTGATTCAGAATCTCCCACGCCAGAAACCAAGTTACTCATGACAGCACTCATCCTATCAGCATATGGTCTTGCGCTTACTGCAGCCTCTTGAGCTCGACGTAATTTAGCCGCGGCAACCATCTGCATCGCTTTAGTGATTTTACGCGTCGACGTGACACTGGCAATCCGGTTTTTCAGGTCTTTTAGACTAGGCATTTGTCAAATTTGATCCCGTACTTAACAACTTCAAACGAAGTCTTTTGAAAATGTATCAAGGGCACTCTTTATTGAGTCTTCTAAATCACCCTTAACCTTACGATCATTATTAGTAATATCATTTAATAATTCTGAGTTATTAGAGCGCAAGTGCGCTACTAAACCCGTTTCATATCGCCCAACATCTGCGATGGCTATTTTGTCTAGATACCCTTTGGTCCCAGCATAAATTGTACAAACAATTTCCGCATTTGATAGCGGTGAATATTGTGTTTGCTTCATCAATTCCGTCAGTCGTGCACCTCGATTTAATAATTGCTGAGTTGCTGCGTCTAGATCAGACCCAAATTGAGCAAAAGCTGCCATTTCTCGATACTGAGCCAATTCTAGCTTAACTGGTCCAGCTACAGACTTCATCGCATCAGTTTGAGCTGAAGATCCAACACGTGAAACTGATAAGCCGGTATTAACTGCTGGCCGTATTCCTGAATTAAACAACTCTGTTTCTAGAAATATTTGCCCATCTGTAATTGAAATAACATTAGTGGGAATAAATGCAGAAACATCACCGCCCTGAGTTTCAATAATTGGTAAAGCTGTAAGTGAGCCAGACCCATTATCTTCATTTAACTTTGATGATCTTTCTAATAATCTGGAATGCAAGTAAAAAACATCACCAGGGTAGGCTTCACGCCCAGGAGGTCGACGCAATAAAAGAGACATTTGTCGATAAGCAACCGCTTGCTTTGACAAGTCATCATATACAATTAGGGCATGTCTACCATTATCACGAAAATGTTCCGCCATAGATGTTGCAGAATAGGGCGCTAGGAATTGCATTGGAGCAGGATCAGAGGCTGTAGCCGCAACTATTATAGTGTATGCCATCGCTCCAGTTTCTTCCAATTTTTTTACAAGCTGTGCAACAGTTGATCTTTTTTGACCAATGGCCACATAAATGCAGTATAGCTTTTTACCCTCATCGTCACCGGCAGCATCGTTATAAGATTTTTGATTTAAAATTGCGTCTAAAGCTATAGCAGTTTTACCCGTTTGACGATCTCCAATAATTAATTCTCGCTGACCTCGACCAATTGGAATCATAGCATCGACAGACTTAAGACCCGTGGCCATTGGTTCATGAACCGATTTACGTGGAATTATGCCTGGAGCCTTCACGTCAGCTACTGATCTTTCTTTTGTCTTTATTGGACCTTTGCCATCAATCGGGTTACCTAATCCATCTACAACTCTACCTAAAAGCTCATCGCCAATAGGTACGTCTACGATCGCATTAGTTCGTTTTACCGTGTCGCCTTCTTTAATATCTCTATCTGATCCGAAAATAACAATACCCACATTGTCTATCTCCAAATTAAGAGCCATACCTCTGATACCACCAGGAAATTCAACCATCTCACCGGCCTGGATATTATCCAAACCATGAACTCGTGCAATTCCATCTCCCACACTGAGGACACGACCTACTTCTGTAACCTCTACTTCTTGACCAAAGTTTTTAATTTGGCCTTTTAAAATCTCTGAAATCTCTGCAGCTTGAATGCTCATTACCGGACCTCTTTCATAATATTTTGTAGGTTTTCTAATTTAGAACGAATTGAGCTATCAATCATTTTTGAACCTACCTTTACAATAAGACCACCAATCAAAGTTTGATCAATAGTCGATTTTATCTTTATTTCTTTTCCAATGGCATTTTTTAATGTCTTAACCAGTTTCTTACTTTGAACTTCTGATAGTTCATCGGCAGATGTTACGCTAACCGTAACTTCTCCCTTATCTTCAGCAATATAGGAGTTCACTTCATCAATTAAACTAGGTAAAATATAAAGCCTTCTTTTTGAAGACATTAACCCCAAAGTATTTTGCATCAAATCTGTAAGATTCATTTTTTTCGAAATGGCTATTATTGCTAATTCTTGTTGAGATCTACTGTAGATAGGCGAAGAAATTAAATTTCTAAGATCTTCACTAATTTTCAAGGCTTCTGAAAGAGAAAATAGATCTCGCTCCAGTAAGTCTAATTGTTTGTCTTCTTTAGCTAAACCAAAAATAGCCTTTGCATATCTAGTAGCAACTCCTGATGACATAGATGCTGATTTAGACACAGACAATCTTCCATTCTTCTTGAACCTGCCCACACTGAACTAAAAGTGCGAGAGGAGAGTTATCTTACCTTTCCTAAACGGAAAGAGGTGTAAACAAGCGATGTATTAACAAAGGCTGTAGGCGGTGGCAACCACCCATAGCAACTAAAGCAAGAATTTATTTTGAGCCTTTTCAATAAGTTAAATAATTCACAACTAAACAACTTAAATAATAAAATGAATCACTAGTAATTTAATGTGTTAAACTCGGTTATTACGTTTTTCGCGGAGTGGCTGCTGGTTTTCCACCAGGCTTTGTTAAACCTTCCAAAATCACCAAAGGTTTGCGTACAATTGCACCTAACCCTGGCCTAGTTGGAGCAGGAATTTGCTTGTAAACTTCCAACATCAAAACGCCTCCTGCAAAATGACGCGAAAGTTTTGACGCAGCTGCTTCCCAACTAGGGGACAGTTTTTGCCAAAACTTTTTGTCGCTTGGAGGAAAAAATAAAGCAGCCTTATGAGTTTTTGGCAAGAGTCCACATGCACTCGCCTGTCGCTCCAATTGACCTAACGAATATGGGCTTCCCAAGGCGAACGGGGTACTATCACGCCTAGCCCAAAGGCCAAGTCTGTTAGGCACGATAAATAGCGCGCGCCCTCCTGGGCCTAAAACCCGATACACTTCCAAGAGAAGATCCCTAGGATTTTCACAGGTTTCTAAACCGTGTAAAATCACTAATCTGTCAATAAAACCAGTAGAAAGTGGCCATTGTGTTTCTTCACAAAGAAGACTTATATTTCTGTTAGCAGCAGGCCATGCCATAATGCCTTGTTCGTTAGGCATAAGAACCAAACCTCTTTTAGCATCTTTTAAAAGTGACGACATGACAGGTAAAGGAAAACCATACCCCGCAACTGTCAGACCTTTCGTGTTTGGCCAAAAATGCAAAACCTTCTCTGATAAGATTTTTTGCGCTAAAACACCTAATCTTGTATTATAATAGAAACTATAAAGCTCTTGGACATCTTGATACATAAGTTTTCTCTCAAACTAACTATTTAAACTTAATAAAAATTCAATTAAAAAACTAGTTAAATGAGCAAAACCTAAAAAAAAATTAGGTTTTACAAAAAAAAACACTTTTAGGGGTTGAAGCTAAGACAATAAACCCGATGTTATTTAAAAAAGCAAATAAAATAACCTACGTAAGGAAATTATAAAGTGCCTTCATTTTCCACAACTTTAGAGACAGCAATACACACCTCTCTTGCTTTAGCAGCAGCTCGCAAGCACGAGCTTGCCACCTTAGAGCACTTATTGCTTGCATTATTAGATGAGCCAGAAGCCGCAAACGTCATGAAGGCCTGTAGCGTTGATTTAAAGATTTTACGCAAAAACTTATCACAATATTTAGATGAAGAACTTTCGTCTCTTGTATCAGAAACAAAAGAGTTTGATTCAACCCCAACTACTGCATTTCAAAGAGTAATTCAAAGAGCTGCGATTCATGTTCAGAGCAGTGGACGATCTGAAGTAACAGGGGCAAACGTATTAGTGGCGATTTTTGCTGAACGAGAAAGTAATGCAGCTTATTTCTTACAGGAACAAGAAATGACCCGCTATGATGCTGTAAATTATATTGCACATGGTGTAGCGAAGGATCCATCTTTCAGTGAACAAAGACCCATAACCGGGTCAGATGACATTGATGGGCAATTTGAAAATCAAGAGAGTAAAGAAGAAATTCCCGAAAGTGCTTTGAGCAAATATTGCATTGATTTAAACGCAAAGGCCCTAGAGGGTGAAATAGACCCATTAATTGGAAGAACTCTAGAAGTAGAAAGATGCATACAGATTTTATGCCGCCGACGTAAAAACAATCCACTTCTAGTGGGGGATCCAGGAGTTGGCAAAACAGCCATCGCAGAGGGGCTGGCCTTCAAAATTGTTAATAAAAAAACTCCAATAATATTATCTAAGACTACAATATATTCATTGGATATGGGCGCGTTGTTGGCAGGCACAAGATATCGTGGTGACTTTGAGGAACGATTAAAAGCCGTTATGACAGAACTTGAAGATCATCCGGATGCCGTTCTATTTATTGACGAGATTCACACGGTAATAGGTGCTGGTGCAACTAGTGGTGGCGCAATGGATGCATCAAACCTATTAAAACCTTCATTGCAAGGTGGTAAACTTCGTTGCATGGGCTCTACAACTTATAAAGAATTCAGACAACACTTTGAAAAGGACCGAGCATTAGCGCGTAGATTTCAGAAAATTGATGTGGTTGAACCTTCAATAGATGATTCAATCAAAATATTAAAAGGCTTAAAGCCCTACTTTGAAGAGCACCATAATGTTAAGTATTCTATTGATGCTATAAAATCAGCTGTGGAATTAGCTTCAAGATATATTAACGATCGAAAGCTTCCAGATAAGGCTATAGATGTTATAGATGAAGCAGGTGCAGCGCAGCATTTATTGCCTGAGAATAAAAGGCGTCGCAATATAGGACAAAAAGAAATTGAAGCCGTGGTTGCCAAGATTGCTCGTATTCCACCTAAAAACGTGTCAAAAGATGATGCCGAAGTTTTACGTGATTTAGAAAGTAAATTGAAAACTGTAGTCTTTGGTCAAGATAAAGCAATTTCAGCCTTAGCGTCTGCCATTAAACTAAGCCGTGCAGGTCTGCGTGAACCTGAAAAACCAATTGGGAATTATTTATTTGCTGGCCCTACTGGCGTAGGGAAAACTGAAGTTGCTCGCCAACTAGCAGATACTCTTGGTATTGAACTTTTAAGGTTTGATATGTCTGAGTATATGGAAAAACACGCTGTATCCCGTCTTATTGGAGCACCACCAGGATATGTAGGGTTTGATCAAGGTGGTATGTTGACTGATGGAATAGATCAAAATCCACATTGCGTTCTTTTGTTAGATGAGATTGAAAAGGCTCACCCAGATGTTTTCAATATACTTTTACAAGTAATGGATTATGGCAAGTTAACCGATCACAATGGTCGTTCTGTAGATTTTCGAAATGTAATAATTATAATGACATCCAACGCAGGTGCAGCCGAACAAGCAAAAGCTGCTATTGGCTTTGGTAAATCATTGAGAGAAGATGAAGATACTATGGCAATCGAGAGAATATTCTCACCCGAGTTTAGAAATAGATTAGATTCTATTATAAGTTTCTCCACTCTACCAAAGGAAATAATAATACAAGTAGTTGATAAATTTGTTGTTCAGTTAGAGGCGCAGCTAATGGATCGTAATGTAGCGATTGAATTGAGCAAGACAGCAGCTGAGTGGTTAGGTAATAAGGGTTATGATACTCGTATGGGCGCTAGACCATTAGCGCGTGTAATCCAAGAGTACATCAAAAAACCTTTAGCAGAAGAGCTTTTATTTGGAAAACTGTCAAAAGGTGGATTAGTAAAAATTGGGATTAAGAATGGCAAAATCGACCTAAGAATAATAGAACCTGAGCATACCTTAATTAGCCGAAAAAAAGTACCACTTTTATCAGCAAAATAATTATTACCTTTCTGTAAGTTTTATCTCAATTCGTCTATTTTGATCTCGGGCTTTTTCTGAGTTTTCTTTGTTGACTGGTTGATATTCACCAAATCCTGTTGCAGCAAGCCTATAAGCCGGAACATTTAAAAATTCTTGCATATACAAAACGACTGATAAAGCTCTTGCTTGAGATAATTCCCAATTATTCTTGTATTTACCGCCTTTTATTTTCTTATCGTCTGTATGACCATCCACACGCAAAATCCAATCAATATTGGAAGGTATCTTATCCGAAATTGATAAAATTAAATTCGCGATTTGTTTAATTTGTTTCTTGCCACCTTCTGATAAAACAGCTTCACCGGAACTAAATAAGATTTCAGACGAAAATACAAACCTATCTCCAGATATTTTTACACCTTCCTGCATTTCAAGTAATTTTCTAATTTCGCCAAAAAATTCTGATTTAAAATTTTCTAATTTAGTATTTTTTTCTTGTAATAACTTCGCTTGCTCATCCAATAATTTAGCATTATCGATTTCTAGTTTAGCTTTCGCTCTTTCTGAGTCTGCTTTAGCTTTTTCTACCTCTGCCTTTGCCTTTTCAATCTTAGCTTTTTCTTTTTCTTTCTGAGCAAGTTTTGCAAGTGCAATATTTAAATTAGATCCAAATGTTAGAAGCTGCACGTTAGTATCACTTGCCTCTTCGGCCGCAGCGTCTAGCAAATCTTGTAAGGAGCCTAATTGTTTTTGAAGGGTAGCCACTTGCTGGATCAAAACTTCTGTTTCTAGCTGAGCTTCAGCTGATTTTTCTTTTTCCTTTGATAACAAATCTGCGGCAGAATTTAACAAAATAGACTGCTGTTGCGATATAGTTAATTTAGCTTTGTTACTGTCTTGCAGTCTTAGCTTTTCAGCCAATGCTAATGTCAAACGTTCTTCTAGAGTCGCCTCAACTAAAGATGAGCTTTTTTTCAATTCACTAAACTCATTCTCACGCATGAATAACTCTGAAGTTATTTTTTCTATTTCTCTTCTATATTCCTGAGAATTTAATAAAGCTTCAGTAAGGGTTTTACTCAAATCATTTTTAACGGTTCGTGCCGCAGCCAATAATGTTAACGTATTCTCAGCTCTTTTTCGCTGTTCTTCTAATGCTAGAGCCATCGATGCAAGTTCAGCTGTACTATTTCTTAGTTTCTCCCGCAAACTTTCTACAATTGCCATTTGAGTTAAGCGTTTCTTCTCTTCTGTTGATAACTTTTCTGATTTTTCATTCAGCTTTGATTGCAATATTTCTTTAGCTGCCAATTCAATTAATCGTCTCTTGTCCATTGCATCAAGATCTGAATTTAATTCACTAACTGATATCTCTAATTCAATCACTTCTGAATTTGTAGTGGCTATTGATGCCAAAGCGTCCTGAAGGCTTGAATCCATTTCAGCAATTTCTACCTGTTTTTGGTTCAACAATAGTTCCAAGGCATCAGCCTCAGCGGCTGCCAAACGCGCCTTCTCAGTCTCAAGATCCGTTTCTTCTCTTGCTTGCGATAAAGCAATCTGTAGAGCATCCTTTTTGGAAATCTCTATAGCCTTATCTGAAATTACCATTTCCAAACGTGTTGATAATTCATTTTTTTCTGAAAGCAATGCCGCAACCTGTGCTTCAAAATTATCAATATTCTCCGATTGCTCTCTTGTTTTTTGAGTTAATGTTGCAATTAAAATTGACTGTATTTCAGACTTTGACGTTGCCTCTCCAAGACTGATGTCCAAATCTTTTATTGTACCTTCCAGGCTAAAAGATTTTTGTTGTTCCAATCCTAACGCTTCTGCCAAACTTGCCACTTGTTGGCTCAATGAGTTTAATTCCGAATCTTGGCTATTAATAGTATCTCGCAACATAAACTGCACTATCATAAAAATTGACATAAGAAAAAATAACATAAGTAACAAAGCCGTCATGGCATCAACAAAACCAGGCCATATTGCGGTAGGTATATTATTTTTACTGCGCCTTGAGAGACTCAAAACTTAATCCTTTCTTGAACGAATTGGGGTATCTTTCACAACTTGTGATTGGTCAGATATTTTAATTGCCTCCAAAATTCGGCCAAGATCCTCTCTTAAGTCACCGGTTGTCTCTCTATAGTTTAGAGGAAGCTCTTCTAAAGCTCTCAGCAAGTTAGCGTCTATATTTCGGAGGTTCATTCTTACCTCAGAATTATCACTTTCCATTAATAAGCGTTCTAACAACTTTTCCTGCCCACTAACTAATGTTGTTAATGCATCCAAGCTTTTTGCGTATTGATAAGTTTGCTCACCATCATTATCATCAGAATTATCTGCAATTATCCGAAGTGTAGTAATTAAATCATCCATCTTTTGATCAGAATTTAACCGAGCCTCATCAGCTTTGCTTAGAGATGTCTCTAACGTCTGTAGTGCTGAGGCCACCTTATTCAAAGCATCACTAATTTGATCACCCATCTGATCAAGAACCTCATCAAGAATCCCATTCGAAGATTGAGGCCCTCCATCACTGTCGACACTAGCCAAATTAACTCTTGTGATGGAGGAAAGCCAATCTTCTAATTGACGATAAAATCGATTTTGACCATGGCTGGCAAATAACTCAAGAACACCAACAACAAGAGATCCAGCCAGACCTAACAAAGATGAGGCGAATGCTGTTCCCATTCCCCCAAGTTGATTTTCAAGACCCGTCATCAAACGTCCAAAAACCTCAACACTGCCTTCGTTCTCCGATGGATTTAGGCTTCTGATTGTTTCCACAACGGCGGGCACAGTTGTAGCCAAACCGTAAAATGTCCCTAAAAGTCCTAGAAATATTAAAAGGTTATTTATGTATCGAGTAATCTCCCTGGCTTCATCAATTCTTGATGCAACCGATTCCATTATTGAATGTGAAGCAGCAGTTCCTATCTTCATTTTGGACTGTCTGATTCTCATTAAAGAAACGAGAGAGCTCAATAATCGAGGTGGGTTTCCCGCAAAACTACCATCCGCATCGGTGAACCTTTTTAACCAACTTATAGACGAAATTAGTGCAAAAACCTGCATAAAACATGCTAATACGCCAATGCCAAATACACCTATAATAAAGCCATTTAGATATATATTTGCTTCATAAATAGAGATCAACAAATCTTGTGCCAAATATCCACCAACCCCTATTAGGGCAGAAATTGCTAACATAACTACAATTTGCCTAATTGGCTGCGTGAACTGACGAGTTGCCTCAACTTCTATCATGACCATCTGTTTTCCCTAAGTTTATAAATAATATTAGAACTTTAAAGCTTTATTTTTATAGATCAAACTTCAACATTCAAAATACATATAACAGATAATTTTCAATAAATAAACAAACGCTATATTAAAAATAACTAGATAATTATAAATTATAGTGGCCGAATTTTTGGTACAACACTTTTAAAAATAGGAACCGTACTTCCCATTATATAAACTCGTGTCGTCTTTTTCTTCTTCACTGTAATTTTTTTCAATTTATAAATTGTAGGATTTTGTACAGATAATATTTTATTTTCTATTCGAAAAACTGGGCGAAGTGATTTTATTAAAGGTAAATCTTCAACTTGTCCCTTTTTAAAAGATTCTGTCATACTAATTTGAGAGATTTCAAACATCCTTTTTGATGGGACAATTGAAGTTAAAACAGTTTGTTCAGCCGCAACGTTCGATGTACAAAAAGCTAAACAAAATATAAAAATATAAACTTGTTTATTAATTAGATAATTTATCATTTTTTTCTATAACTTCTGCAGAATCTCTTCGCCCAAAATCGGGTGAATCTGTATCTTGCCCAGCATCAACTATGCCGCGTCGAATCTTCCTTGTTCGGGAAAAGTATTCATGTAAAAATTCCCCATCACCTTTTCTGATAGCCCGTTGTAAAGAAAATAGTTCCTCCGTAAATCTTCCTAAAATTTCTAATGTTGCTTCCTTATTATGTAAAAAAACATCTCGCCACATTGTTGGATCCGAAGCAGCAATTCGAGTAAAATCACGAAATCCAGCCGCCGAATAATTAACCACTTCTGAGTTAGTCACTCGTCTCAAATCATCTGCAACACCTACCATGGTGTAGGCAATTAAGTGAGGAGAATGTGATGTTACTGCTAAAACTAAATCATGATGTTTGGCATCCATGGTATCAACACGAGCCCCCAGCCTTTGCCACATTTCAGTTAATTTAGACAAGGCAACTTCATCAGTATTAGGAAGTGGCGTTAGCAAGCACCAACGATCTTTAAACAATTCTGCAAAACCTGATTCTGGACCAGACCTTTCAGTTCCCGCAACAGGGTGCCCTGGAATAAAATGAACTGAACTTGATAAATGAGGTTTGATTAATGAAATGACAGCTTTTTTGACTGAACCAACATCTGTTAAAGTTGCTCCATCTTTCAAGGACGATGAAATTTCTTTTGCAATATCACCCATAACGCCTACTGGTGTGGAAATGATCACTAAATCTGCCCCTAGTACAGCTTCCGCAGCACTATCACAGATTTCATCAATGATATTTAATTCTAATGCTTTTTTTCTCGTATTACTAGTTTTGGCGTGTCCAGAAATAGTAACACAAAGCCCATGTTTTTTTAAACCATGACCTATTGAACTTGCAATCAAGCCTAACCCAATTAGTGCAACCTTCTTGTACAATATAGTCATATTTAAATATTCTTTTCACTCTGGTCTTTTTTAATAAAATTAAAGCACTTAAAAAGTATGTAACAATAGATTTATCCTATACCACAATAACAATTAAAAAATTTATTCGCTTGCCTTAAACAATTTAGGACGAAACTTCCATATATTTATCAAAAAAATGTTTGAGGGTCTATATCAATTGACAATCGAACATTGCCCGGTAATTTAAACTGATTAACCCATGAAAGCAAAGCCTTTTGAAAATCTTTTACTTTCGCAGCCTTTACTAACAACCTAATTCTATGCCTACCCCTGATCCGTGATATTGGCGCAGGAGCTGGTCCATAAACTACCGCATCAATTTTTTTCAATGGTTCAATTTTAATTGCCATATCATTTGCAATTTTTGTTACTTGATTTAAGTACAATCCAGAAACAACAATACCAGCCATTCGCCCAAAGGGGGGAACTCCTGCTTGTTTACGTTGTGCTGCTTCTGAAGCCCAAAACTCCTCTTCATCACCAGTTAATATAGCCTTCATTACTGGATGCTCAGGTTGATATGTTTGTAAAAGTGCCAAACCTTTTTTATTTGCTCGACCCGCTCTGCCTGACACTTGTTTTATTAGCTGGAACGTTTTCTCAGCAGCCCTCAAATCTCCTCCTTGCAAACCTAAATCAGCATCAATCACACCAACCAATGATAATAAAGGGAAGTTATGCCCTTTAGCTACTAACTGCGTGCCAATAATTATATCAACATCACCGTTTGCAATTTTATTTATTAATTTTGTCATCGTTTTTGAAGAACCAATTAAGTCAGATGATAAAATAGCTAATTTGGCACCAGGAAAAGCTTCTGAAGCTTCCTCAGCAAGCCTTTCTACTCCTGGCCCAATAGGATTAAAAGAATCTGACACTCCACAATTTGGGCAAAGCTCTAAAACACTTTTAGTATCACCGCATTGATGGCACATCAGCTTTTCTTTAAAGCTATGCAACACCATTCTAGCATCACATTTCTCACAGCCGACCTGAAGACCACATGCGTTACACATAGTTATTGGGGCATAACCCCTTCTATTAATAAATAACAAGGATTGCTCAGCTCGACCTAAGTTTGAATTTATAGCTTTAATCAATTTTTGTGAAATCCATTTACCAGAAGGTAAGGCCTCTTCTCTCATATCTATAAATGAAATTTTTGGTAATTCAGATACGCCATATCTATTTTGTAAGTTTAATCTCTTATATTTGCCAATACTAGCATTGACCCAAGTTTCTAAGGATGGTGTTGCTGAGGCTAGGATTACTACCGCTGAATTCAAAGATGCCCTAAGGACAGCCATATCTCGAGCATTATATAAGATTCCATCTTCCTGCTTATAAGAAGAATCATGTTCTTCATCCACAACGATCAAACCTAAATCTTTAAAAGGCAAATAAAGAGCTGACCGTGCGCCAACAATTAATTCAGCATTGCCGGAGGCAACCATTTGCCAGCACCGATTCTTTTCAGTTTTTGTAATACCTGAATGCCATTCTGCCGGCTTACAGCCGAAACGCTCCTGAACCCGATCTATAAATGCAGAAGTAAGGGCAATCTCAGGTAAAAGAACTAATACTTGACGCCCCTTTCTTAAAGCTTCCGCAACTGCTTCAAGATAAACTTCAGTTTTCCCTGAGCCAGTAACACCTTTTAATAAAGTAGTACCATAATTTCCTTCTCGTACTGATAGTTTTAATTTTTCAGCTGCTTCCAACTGTTCTTTTGATAGGTTCTTTTTTGCTTTCCCAATCAATAATTTTGAATACGACAAGTCTACAGGAATCGATTCCTCTATAATAATTCGATTTTTTATTAAGCCTCTAATAACAGATGCCGAGGCCCCAGAGAGCACGCTTAATTCACTTAATGAAAAACTTTTACCTGGATTCTGCTCAAGAAAATAAATGGTTAACGATCTTGCCATAGTCTTCCTTATACATTGTGACATGTAATTTTGGTGCAAATAGTAAATGTTTTTATTAGTCTGTTTGTAATTCAAAGTATTACCCCGAAGTGCCAACTTTAACATTCCAGAAAGTGGCGAAAGGGTATAATCAGAAACACGGCATAAAAAACTTTTCATCTCTTTACGCATTGGAGTAATATCTAAAACGCGATTAATTTTTTTAATTTTCAAAACATCATATCCACCAATCCCTGTTGACCAAATACAACCTAAAACTTTGCGAGGACCCAAATTTACCTCAACAAAATTTCCCAAATTAACTCCACCCTTAGGAGAGTAATAGTCTAAGATACGATTGACAGGTTCAGTAGTTAGTACCCCCACTAATTCGCCCTCAAGAAAAGAATATTTTTTATCCATTTAACTCACAATTTTATAGGGTATGCTATTTAAAGCATTTGTTATATATAAGGACATATAAATCATTTGGCTAATAGCCCCAAATAATAGGAAAAAAAATGAAATTTTTTGTAGATACAGCAGATATTGCCGCAATTTCTGAGCTAAACGAAATGGGTATGGTAGATGGGGTAACAACAAATCCGTCGTTAATATTGAAATCTGGTCGTGACATTTTAGAAGTCACAAAAGAGATCTGCTCTATTGTTGACGGACCAGTTAGTGCAGAAGTTGTCGGAACCGATGCTGACACAATGATAGCTGAGGGACAAAAATTAGCAAAAATTGCACCAAACATTGCAGTAAAGGTTCCTTTAACTTGGGCAGGATTGAAAACATGCAAAACATTAACAGAAGAAGGTTACATGGTTAATGTTACCCTTTGTTTTAGTGCAAACCAAGCGCTATTGGCCGCAAAAGCTGGTGCAACATTCATTTCACCCTTTATTGGTAGATTAGACGACATTAATGTAGATGGAATGGATTTAATATCAGAAATTAGACAAATTTATGATAATTTTGACTTCAAAACAGAAATATTAGGTGCCTCAATTCGTACAGTTAATCATGTAACACAATGTGCATTAATTGGTGCTGATGTTATCACCGCTCCACCCAATGTTTTAAAAATGTTAGCTGAGCATCCATTAACAACAAAAGGGCTTGAAATATTTATGGAAGACTGGGCAAAAACTGGGCAAAAAATAATTTAAACCTTGGAAAAAAAATGAACAATGTAAAAAACCCAACCGAGAAATTAAAAGAAACAATCCTAACAAACCCTAATATAATATTAGAAGACCCAGAACTTATGGATGCACTTCTTAATGCGCAAAGTAATTTGCGAGGAGATAATATAGTTGATCTTCGTGGCGCAGCTATGAAGCAGCTAGAGAGAAGGCTAGAAAAAGTTGAAAATACACATAATGATGTGATTGCTATGGCTTACGAAAACCTATCTGGTGCAAGTCAAATACAGCGAGCAATATTAAAGCTCTTAGAGCCCAATGACTTTCCAAGTTTCATAAAGAGATTGTCAAAAGAAGTTAAAGAAATATTAAATGTTGAACATATTGGTCTTATATTGGAGACAAATGCCGCCAGCGAAAACCTAACATTACTAAAAAGTTTAAATCCAATAACAATCGTGGTTGGTGAAAATACTATTAAAGATTATTTATCAAATTCAGGGCATTTTCCTTCACAAACGATAACATTAAGGTCAAATGTAAACACATCTCATCAATTCTATGAAAATAATAAGCAGATAATATCATCTGAAGCATTATTAATGTTAAATTTTGAAAGCGTTAATGTTAAGGGCCTTTTAATATTAGGTTCTCAGAAAAAGGAAAAGTTCACTACTGGTCAAGGAACTGAATTATTAACATTTTTTGCCAATGTTTTTGAAAGAACTTTGGCCCGTTGGTTGATTTGAATAGTCAAAGATCAGCAACCTCCAACTTAGTAGAGGATTGGCTTACCTGGTTGAAATCATTGGGTGGGAGATCAAACAAAACAATTATCGCTTACAGAAACGACGTTTTCAATTTTATAAAATTCATGTCAAAACATTTTCAAAACGAGATATCTCCTACAAAATTGAAAACTATAGAATTAATTGATATGAGAGCTTGGATGGCATTTGAACGAACTAACGGCCTTTCTTCTAGATCAGTTTCTAGAAAACTCTCTGCAATCAAAGGTTTCTTCATCTGGCTTGGCGAACAAGAAAACTTTGAACCCACAAGTGTATTAGCTGTTCGATCACCAAAATTTCATAATAAATTACCTCGGCCCTTAGAAAAAAATGCTGCTAAAAACCTTATTTTAACTGTTAAATCGCAAAATAAACTTGACTGGGTATCAGCACGTGATGGTGCTGTATTAACTCTTTTATATTGCTGTGGCCTTAGAATTTCGGAAGCCTTAAGCCTGACAAAATCAGATGCACCTCTAACAGAAGTTTTGCGAATAAAAGGTAAAAATAATAAAGAACGTGTGGTCCCAGTTATTAAAATAGCAATTGATTGTGTAAATGAATATATCAGACTTTGTCCGTTTAGCTCTACTAGAGATGGACCATTATTCATTGGTGTAAGAGGAGGCCCATTAAACCCAAGAATTATTCAAAAAGTAACAGAAAAAGCTAGAAGAAAATTAGGCCTAGAAGAAAGTGCAACTCCCCATGCGATGAGGCATTCCTTTGCTACACATTTATTAGAAGCAGGTGGTGACTTGCGTGCTATACAAGATTTGTTGGGTCACTCTTCGTTATCTACAACTCAAAATTACACAGCCGTTAATCAAGAAAAGTTAATGGAAATATATAAAAGTGCTCATCCGAAGGCTTGAAGGCTTTGCAATCTTTAACTTTTGGTTTTATTAGTAATTGATGATGCATAAAACTCGAGCACTTTTTGTCCACTTATTTACTGCCACTGGGGCCGTATTTGCAATGCTAGCTATGTTAGCAGCAGTCGATGGAAAATGGGACATTATGTTTGTCTGGCTTGTCATTGCTTTTATTGTTGATGGAATAGATGGGCCGTTAGCGAGAAAGTATAACGTAAAAAAATATGCTCCACAGTATGACGGTTATTTACTTGACCTCATTATAGATTACTTAACTTACGTATTTATTCCAGCCTTTGCACTATTTAAAAGTGGGCTTTTTGATAAGGATTGGACTGGATGGGTTTGTATAATAGTAATTACATTTGGAAGTGTTATTTATTTTGTCGACACACGAATGAAGACTAAAGACAACTCTTTCTCTGGGTTTCCTGCTTGTTGGAATATGGTAATTCTAGTCTTTTTTGCTCTAGAGCCAAACTTTTGGATTATTTTGGGCATTGTCATTGCTCTTACTTTATCAATGTTTCTCCCAGTGGAATTCGTCCATCCAGTAAGAACAAAAAGATGGCGCTTGGTAACTCTACCAACCGCCTTCTTGTGGACAGCGTGTGCCGGTTTGGCCGCTTGGGTTGATTTTGACCCCGGTCCAATTGTTTTGTTTGGTCTCAGTTTATCAAGCATTTATTTACTCTTAGCTGGACTTTTTATGCAACTTTCCCCACAAAAAAAATAAAGATAATTTTTCTTCAATAATTTCAAATTATGCTGATAAAAAGCTCAAGGTGTTCGAGTTAACCTTATTTTCACAGAAGAGTTCATGTTATCATGTAATTTAGCTCTATAAATCAACACACCTTCTAAAACTCGCATAATATAGTTTCTTGTTTCATTGAACGGGATATGCTCAATCCAATCTATGTAATCGACATCCTTATTTCGTGGATCACCATATCGCTTTACCCAACTGTCCATTCTAGTCGGGCCAGCATTATATGCACCAAAACTTAAAAGAAAAGATCCATCATACTTACCCATTAAGTAATTTAGATATTCAGCTCCTAACTCTACGTTATATTCCCAATCAGTAATCAATCTCTTTGAAGAGTATTTATAGTTCAGATCAGCCGATACTTTTTTTGCTGTTCCAGGCATAATTTGCATAAATCCTCTTGCACCAGCTCCACTCTTAGCTCTCAAATTAAACTCACTTTCACGTCTAGCTATTGCTAATAAAATTTCCGGTCTAATTTTCCATGATAACTTTGCTAGTTCATGCACAGGGTAATATGCATTAGAGTAAATCCTACCTTCTTTAGCTGCCTGCTTCGCAATTGCTAACGCAAGAAATTCACTCTTTTGATTTAATAAATAGTCAGCTAACTGCCGGTGTTCATGCACATTTAAGCCTTCTGCAAAGTGTAAAAAAAATCTTTTAGATAAAATATCTGCGTTTGAATCATAAAAAAGAACAGCTAGACGAAAAATATCAGTTTTATTAAATTTCTCTATAGATATTTCAGTATTAATCTCAGACGAGACTAGAGAACTCTCAAATTTCGCACCAATTTTTTCAGCTGATAATTGGCCATAGAAGCTACTTTGATTTTGTGCGCCAAGGCGATAATAGTATCTTGCTAGCCTTAATTCATTAATTTCCTCATGTGCTCTTCCTAACCAATACCCCGCACGCCCCAATGAGATAGGAGTCTTCACTGCATTCAGAAAATTATTAAAATGAGCAATTGCTTGTGCTGGTTTATTTAATTTTCTCAGGCTGACATACCCCGATAACCATTCTAAATCAGCATAATCAGACCCACCAAGAACAAAATGATTTGATGCCAAAAAATACGCTAACTCTGGTTTATTGTCCCTCATAGCCTGTCTTGCATAATCTCGCCTTTTGCGAGACCATTTGCTTGGAACACTTAGTGTTGACTTAGAAATACTTTGTTCCGTCAAAATTTCTTTTGCTCCTTCTGAACGACCTTTCATTACCCGCCATAAAAACCGCTCATATGCTAAGCCTGGATCTGATTTTAAGTTGGGTGGTACTTTTTTTATCAAAACATCCACACCATAATTTTGCTGCCTAAGAGAGATCCTAGCCTTAGCTAAAGCTTGAGTATCTTTGCTTAAATATGGTAAAAGTCGTTTGGCTTCCCTAGTCATGCCATTCCATAAAAGAAATTCACTGCGTTCATTCACAAAGGGTACTGTTAAACTACCATGTGTTGTTATAAAAAAATTAAATTCATTTTTTTTTAAACTTAATTCAGACCAAGCACGCTTAATTTCTCTAACCGCGGCATCACTATCATGTATTTTTTGGTAAGCTTCTATCAAACAAATTGCTCCAAATCCTGTAGACGGTTGTGAGTTACTGAAATATGTAATCACTTCTTTTGGTGTTGTTTTTTTTGATATCTTCGCTTCACCTTTTTGTCTTAAAATTTGCAAACCAGGCCAATGCGAATAATTGCTTAAGAAAAACTGGTAATCCCTAAATGAGCCAAATCCTTTACGCAATTTCACCCAGCTTATGAAGGTTTTTACGGCTGGCTCATTAAGTTTTCTTGACAACTCTTCTGCAGTGTTCCACTGCTCTCTATCAACAGCTAAGATCAAATTTTTCATAACTTTTTTTTCTGCAACTAGGTTTGCTGAAAAACCAACATCTACAGAAAGAAAATAGAAAAAAACCCATACCAACGCCCTACTTTGATTTGACTTAAATAATAGCATTGGCACCCTTCTTAGTAGCAAACCACTAACATACACTTGATTTATTAGCAATTTCTTGGCAGTTCATACTAGAAACTATTTTATTTATATTTTAAATTGGAAATATTAAGCTTAGGAGCAATAAATATGTTTAAAGGATCGATTACGGCTTTAGTGACACCATTTTCAAATGGTGAGGTTGACAATATTGCTCTCAAAAATCTTGTAAACTGGCAAATTTCTGAAGGTTCTAAGGGATTAGTACCCGTTGGAACTACAGGTGAAAGTCCAACACTTACTCATACTGAGCATGAAATGGTTGTAGAGCAAGTTGTAAAAGAAAGTGCCAACAGGGTACCAATAATTGCTGGTGCTGGTTCAAATAACACAGCCGAAACAATTAGATTCATGCAGCATGCTGAATCTGTTGGTGCAACTGCTGGCCTAGTCGTAACACCTTATTATAATAAACCCACTCAAGCTGGTTTAATTGAACACTTTTCTCAAGCACATAACGCGGCAAATATCCCAATAATTATCTACAATATACCCGGTCGTTCAGCAGTTGATATGTCGCCCGAAACAATGGGAATACTATCGAAATTACCGAGAATTATTGGTGTTAAAGATGCAACTGGAGATTTATCAAGGGTTCCACAACAGCGTATAACTTGTGGAGAAAATTTTATACAATTATCTGGTGAAGACGCTACTGCTCTTGGATTTAATGCACACGGCGGAATAGGTTGTATTTCAGTAACATCAAATGTTGCTCCACGATTATGCTCAGAATTTCAAGAAGCAACGCTGAATGGGGACTTTTCGTTAGCATTAGAAATCACAGACAAATTGATGCCTTTACATCAAGCCATTTTTACTGAGCCCGGATTATGTGGGGTAAAATATGGACTATCTCTTCTTGGGTTTTGCTCGACAGAAGTTCGATCACCTTTGATACAATTACATGATGATACCAAAATAAAAATAAAGAATGCTATGAAATTCGCGGGTATTTTGTAAAATTAAACAAAAAGGCCATGACCTTTTAATAATTTAGAAAAAAAGATTACGGCTTTAAATTTTTGCAACTATAGATTGCAGGTAAAATATGAATGATAATGAAAACTATAAAATAGCATCTGAAAATCGCAAGGCAAGGTACAATTATGCGATAGAGGATGACATTGAATGTGGGATTATTCTAGAAGGCTCAGAAGTTAAATCATTACGATTAGGTGGGAGTAATATAGCCGAAAGTTATGCTAATGTTGAGAACGGTGAATTGTGGTTAATTAACAGTTATATAGCACCATATAATCAGGCAAAAACTTTCAGACATGACGAGCGCCGGAAGCGTAAATTACTTGTCTCAAAGCGTGAGCTATCCAAATTATGGTCTGCTGGCGCTCGTGAAGGAATGACCTTAGTTCCATTAGTGTTATATTTTAACCACAAAGGTACCGCTAAAATAAAAATTGGAATTGCTAAAGGCAAAACGAATGTCGACAAGCGTGAGACTGAAAAAAAGCGAGACTGGCAGAAACAGAAAGCGAGACTATTGCGCTCACATAATTAAATTTTCTGAATATATGGTTAGTCTAAGCTAGTAAAAAAATTTGAAGATTTAGTTCATGAACTCAACTCAAGTATTGTAACATTTAATAAGCGAACATACACTTAAAAGAAAACTATGGTTACATAATGTTATCAAATGATCCACAAGTATTAGTTTCAACATCATGGTTACTTAAGCATTTAAACGATCCTGATTTAAGAATTATAGATGCAAGCTGGTACTTACCAAAAATGAAGCGTGATGGCTTCAAAGAATATGAAGAAAAACATATACCAGGTGCACGATTTTTTGATATTGATGAAATCTGTGATATTCAAAGTAATCTTCCACATATGGTACCCACTTCACAGAAATTCATAAGTAGAATGAAAGCTTTAGGTATTGGTGACGGACATCAGATTGTTGTTTATGATGGGTACGGTTTATTCTCTGCAGCACGCGTTTGGTGGATGTTTCGCTTATTTGGGAAAAAAAATGTTGCTGTACTTGATGGAGGTCTTCCAAAGTGGCTATCTGAAAATCATCCAATTGATAACAAAAAACCACTGTTGCGGGATCGTCATATAACGGTACAATATCAGGCAAGTCTCATAAAAGACGTCACCCAGGTTGCTGCTTCGTCAAAACTTTCCACTGCAACAATTTTAGATGCCAGAAGTATCCCTAGGTTCAAAGGAGATGAAATGGAACCACGGCCTGGCTTGCGTTCAGGTCATATACCTGGGTCTAAAAATCTCCATTATGAAATTCTTTTAAATAGAGATGGAACTTTAAAGTCTGAGACTCAAATAAGAGAAATTTTAACTAATAATGGCGTTGATACTTCCAAAACAATCATCACAACTTGTGGCTCAGGTGTGACTGCTGCAATTCTGAACTTGGCTCTGGAACGAGCAGGTTATAAGGATCACTCTCTATACGATGGATCTTGGAGTGAATGGGGAATGTATCCAGATTTAAAGGTGGATAAAGGGTAACAATGTTAGAAAACCTCCAACAACAGCCTTCAGATAAAATATTAGATCTGATGCAAATATTTACAGAAGATACCCGTGAAAACAAACTAGACCTTGGAATTGGCGTTTACAAAAACGAATTGGGTAAAACACCAATAATGGAATCTGTAAAAAAAGCTGAAAAAATTTTATGGCTTAAAGAAGAAACAAAAGCTTATACTAAGCTTGCTGGTGACCTAAGTTACCTCAAAGCAATGAAGGGCTTAATATTAGCTGACAGTGTTGATGATGACAGAGTATCTGCAGCACATACACCAGGAGGAACTGGTGCTATAAGACAAGGGTTTGAACTAATAAGAATAGCCTCACCAAAAGCAAAAATATGGATATCAAACCCAACTTGGCCAAATCATATTTCAATTTTAAATTTTCTAAATATGGACCATGAAGAATATATTTATTTTGACAAAAATACTTGTGATTTAGACTTTGATGGCATGATATCAAGTCTAAACAGAGCAAAACCTGGTGATATAGTGTTATTACATGGTTGCTGTCATAATCCGACAGGCGCAAACCTTGATCAAAAGCAATGGCAAGAATTAGTAGACTTTTTGAATAAAAAACAATTACTGCCGTTTATTGACATTGCCTATCAAGGATTTGGCAATGGTTTAATTGACGATGCTTATGGGGTTCGCTTGTTAGCAGAGCAATGTGATGAAATGATTTTAGCAGCAAGTTGTTCTAAAAACTTTGGCATTTACAGAGAACGCACTGGTATAATATTTACTATTTCAAAAGATGAAGAATGCAAAATATTATCACAAGGCACTTTAGCTTTTTTGAATAGACAAAATTTCTCATTTCCACCAGATCATGGTGGGAAGTTAGTCTCATTAATATTGAATGATGAACATTTAAAAAAAAGCTGGATAGATGAGTTAGAAGGTATGAGATTAAATATGTTAGAAATTAGAAAAATGTTAGTCAAAGAGCTACGAATACTATCAGGATCCCACAGATTTGACTTTTTGGGCAAACATCGCGGTATGTTCTCACTCATCGGCGCAAGCAAAGAGCAGGTTATAGAAATTAGAAAAAAACATGCTATTTACATGATTGAAGATAGTAGAATAAATATTGCGAGTTTAAACAAAAATACCGTTGCTACGTTAGCAAATGCTATTATCGATGTTGGTGTTTAATGGTATTCAGCCACAAAAAGTTCGACTCACATCATTATTTTCATCTAAAGTTATAGTTAACCGATTGGGTGAGAAGTCCATTGGTATAAAACTATCATGTGGGATTAAACGTTTCTCACCATTAAATCCAATTATATCCAATAAAATTTCTAATGCTTCTTTATTTTGACCTTTTAAATCAGTGAAGGCCGATTCATCACAAATATATACTGGTTCAGTTTCTACAATTTCCTCTTCCTTAAAATATAGGTCCTCGCAACCACTTAAAGTTGTAAAGAGCATTATACCAATCAAGGTCAAATATTTATAATAAGAAAACATGGTCAAATTCCAAAATTATAGGTAATCAATTACGAAAACTTAACATTTCATAAGCACTTTACACAATAGGTTGCCTACTAGTTAATATAAAAAATCATAACGTAAGTAAAATCTTAAAGGTTCCTGAAATGTATAAAAAGGAAATTATAAATACTGACCAACTAAATTTTCTAATAAGAAAATCAAAAATTGATGATGAAGAGCAAATATGGAAAATCTTAAAACCAATAATCAGAAATGGTGAAACTTACGCAATTGACCGAAATTTACCACGTAGATCAGTATTAAATTATTGGATGCATGGCAAAAATATTTGTTATGTTTTAGAAATTCATAATAAAATTTTAGGCCTTTACTATATGCGTGCCAATCAAGAAGGCGGTGGCAACCATATCTGCAACTGTGGTTTTGCTGTAATGGCTACGAAGACTAGAAATGGAATTGGTAGAAAAATGCTAAACCACAGTTTAAATTTAGCTAAAGAAATGGGGTTTAAGGGAATGCAATTTAACCTGGTTGTTAGTAACAACAAATGGGCAATTAAACTTTGGGAAAGTGAAGGTTTCAAAATAGTTGGTCAAATACCATCTGCATTTAATCATCCAAATGATGGTTTAATTGATGCTTTTATAATGTTCAAAAGGCTATCATAAAATTAGACTTAACTAAAAATAAAATAACCCCTAATTAAAACATTGAAAGAGGAAACTAATGGAAAAATTATCAGAAATTAAAGCATTTGGAGGTATTCAAGGAGTTTATTCACACTTTTCGGAATCAACTAATTGTGACATGACATTTGGATTATTCCTCCCAGAAGAGGCAAAATATAATCCTGTTCCAGTCTTATGGTATTTATCAGGCCTAACATGCACACATGAAAATGCCATGTCAAAATCGGGGGCCCAAAACTGGGCTGCCGAACACGGAATAGCCTTAGTTTTCCCAGACACCTCTCCAAGAGGGCAAGCTATAGCTGACGATGACGCGTTTGATCTAGGACAAGGAGCAGGATTTTATGTTAATGCAACACAAAATCCCTGGGTACAAAATTTTAATATGTGGGACTACATTACTGTAAGTTTACCTGAATTATTGTTCAACAATTTCTCACTAGATAGAAATCGACAATCAATCACTGGCCACTCTATGGGAGGACATGGTGCTTTGACAATTGCACTCACCCTTCCAGATACATTTTGTAGTGTTTCAGCTTTTTCTCCAATCACTAACCCTACCAATAGCGACTGGGGGGTTAAGCAATTTAATGCTTACTTAGGAAAAGATAAAACCACATGGCAGGCACATGATGCTAGTATTTTAATGAAGGAAAAAGGCTTTCCTGGACCCATCTTAATAGATCAAGGTTCTTCTGATCAATTCTGGGATTTACTGAAACCTGAAGCACTAATTGATGCTATAATTGAACGCAAGCAAGCCGCAACCTTCAGAATTCAAGAGGGTTATGATCATAGTTATTTTTTCATCTCAAGCTTTATGGAAGAACATATTTCTTTTCACGTAGATGCTCTTTATCGTTAGGGAAGTAAGTAAAGTTATGTAACACAAGATACAGATAATAGGGTCGTCCAACTGACTTTGATGGGGCAAAAAATTGATTTATATTGATGCAGATGCGTGTCCAGTTAAAAATGAAACAATCAGTGTAGGGTTGCGTCATAAAATCAAAGTTATTATTGTCTCAAATGGAGGAATAAAGCCAAACACAAGCCCTATGGTAGAAAATATCATAGTGGAAAGTGGCCCTGACGTTGCCGACAAGTGGATATCAAGTCATGTGCAAAGATTTGATATAGTTATTACGAATGATATTCCACTTGCCTCTGATGTTATAAAATTAGGTGCACTTGTTTTAACTTCTTATGGTAAAAAACTAGATTCAAGTAATATTGGACCAGTATTAGCTACACGAAATTTAATGTATGAATTACGTTCAGAAAATAATTTTCTTCAAGGTAAAGGAACTATGTTTTCAAAAAAAAATCGCTCAGACTTTTTAAATAATTTAGAGAAATTAATTCGGTCAGTTAATTAAAATTAATTTTAACAATGATCCTAATGAATAAAAACGTCGGTTGCATCAATCTGAGTTCGTCCCCCATCAACCATTAAAATTTGACCCGTCACGAAAGAAGCACTTTCTGAAGATAGGTACTGAACGGCATCAGCGACTTCTTTTGCTTCTCCAATTCTATTTAATGGAGTGGCAGCCACTATTTTATCACGACTTCCCTCATTGAATTTTAAAGCCTCTTTTAAAGAACCACTCATAACTGATCCAAAGCAAACCGCATTAACTCTTATTGAATAGCTTGCCAATGCGACTGCCAACGAGCGAGTCAGTTGCTCAACTGCAGCACAACTTACAGAATACCCTAAAATTTCAGGTTGGGCGCGGCGTCCAGCCATGGATGTCAGATTAACAATACTACCTATACCAGTTTGAGAATTTTCAACATTTTTAGCTTGATATATCATCCTTTTTGCAACCATTTGACTTATACGTAAATTCGTTATTAAATTTTGATTAAGTAATATTTCAAAAGAATCTTCCTCAAAATTTAGAGGGTCTGATGTTAGGAACTGCCTACTAGCATTAACTAAAATATCCACTCTATCAAATTCGTCAATCACCGCTGATAATAGATTAGCTTGCGTTAGTTTTTCCCTTAAATCCCCTGAAAAAAATATCGCACGACCCTTTTCATTTTTTAAAGAATGAATTTCTTCTTTTAGCTTATCTTCGTCTAAATCGGCAAAAACTACATTTGCTCCATTTTGGACAAAATGTCGAGCTATTGCTAATCCGACACCATTTGCAGCTCCAGTTACGATAGCTGTTTTCCCTAAAATCGAAAAAGACATAAAATACCCTTTTTATAATATTTTTAAATTTTACCTATTGAGTAAATTCTTTGGTTTTTTTGCTTGAATTATTTTGAACCCTGATTGGACATGGCTTATTGTAACATTCTTAAATAATTTAGATATATTTTTCTCATACGGCAACTGTCTGTTTGCTACCATTACTAAAGTACCATTATTATTTAACATCTCAGTGGCTTTTGTAATAAAGTCGTTACCCACACTTGAATCAGACGCTTGACCCAAATGGAAAGGCGGGTTCATGATCACAATATCATACTGCCTTTTGGCATTTATTTTCATTACATCGATCCAATAAAACGTTGCGCGAGGATCATTAATGTTTAATTTCGCACTTTGCATGCTAGGGTAAAATCCCTCAAAGATATCTATTTTATCTATGTTTTGTTTTAATGCTTCGACTGATAACCATCCCCACCCAGCCCCTAATTCAGCTACTCGACCTTTTAACATATTCTTAAAGAATGCGGCTAATTGGTAACTTCCCTTATCAATTCGTTTAGATGAAAACATACCTTCAGCTGTAAAAAATCCATCCTCATTCTTTTTTATATTAGCATCTTTTTCCCATCCATTTAAAATTTTTTCATCAATTTTTTTTGGATCAAAACAGAAAGCTTTACCGTGGTTTTTAATCGATATATTTGAGATTTCTGTTATTTTACTTATTTTTTTTAAATAACTATCAATACCATCTTTTTTATTACCATCCACAATTATACAGTTATTTGTCATTTTAATTGTTTTTGCAATATTACCATAACCTTCAATTTTTGATTTTGGAATATGCACGATACTAACATCGGTATTTTGAGTCATTTCCACAGAAACTGTATAACCAAAGGTATCTAATTCATCATAAAAAGTGGCAAATGATTGAACCAGTATTAAATTAGCAGAAGAAAAAGACCCGTAAGGTACATCGGTTTTAGCATTTATAACAGTCAAATTGTTTTTTTCTGAAAGACAAATATTACTGAAATTAATTACTTCTAATAATCTATGCTGTCTTGTCATTTTTAATAAATAGGTACATGCTTATTCTTTCTCCATAGTGCACTGCAACGGGTGCTGATTTTGTGAGGCACAATCCATAACTTGCGCTACCTTTGTCTCAGCAATTTCAAATGCAAATACCCCCACTACTGCCAAGCCATTTTTATGTACAGCAAACATAATTTCAGCTGCTTTAGAATTATTCATCCCAAAAAATCGTTCAAGAACGTAAACCACAAATTCCATAGGTGTGAAGTCATCATTCAATAATAATATTTTGTATAACGGTGGTTTTTCCGTTTTAGATTGGGATTTAGATGCAAGAATAGTATCTCCATCATCATTACTTCCCACTGTAGAGGTTATTTTTATCAAACCGCAAAACTCCAATTTACTTTAAAACCGACTCACTCAGGTGCTATATATAAGGACTAATAAATTATATCAAATCACTACTTTGATTTAATTTAAACTTAAATCTAATCCTAATTTATATTTTCCAGTGAACCATAGATTTATGGCTACTTATAATTAAGAAAATTAGACGTAATCTTAGTTATTTACTATAATTATTTCATATGTTAGCCATTAATATAACAAGACTGCGATAAATGCAGCAAAGAGGCAGAAAAGGGCGGGCTTTTTGGAGACCTGGCTAAAAATTAAAAAATTGTACCTGTATACGGTATGTCTTCTGGTAGCTTCATTTTTATTAGCAGAAGCAGCGCCTTATGCTGATATGGTAATGGACGCTCGTTCTGGAAAAGTTTTACGATCTCGTAATGCTGACACTCGTTTGCATCCAGCTTCACTAACAAAAATGATGACTTTATATATAGCTTTCGAAGCAATTGAAAATGGTGAAATAGACGTAGATAAAAAGGTAAAAATAAGCCGCAATGCAGCTAACGAAAGACCCTCTAAACTAGGCTTAAGAGTAGGTCAAAAAATTACACTAAGACTCCTATTAAGAGCTGCAGCAGTTAAATCAGCAAACGACGCAGCAACTGCGATTGGAGAAGCTATATCTGGCTCAGAAGCTGCATTTGCTCGCCGCATGAACAGAACAGCAAAAAGCCTTGGGATGACCCGGACAACCTTCAAAAATGCCCATGGGTTAACAGAAAAGGGACATTTATCTACCGCCCGTGACATGACAGTTTTGGGAAGACATCTTATGTATGACTTTCCAGGTTATTATCCAATGTTCAAAAGAAAAACAACTATTGCTACCAAAAAAGTTAGAAATACTAATCGTAAATTTCTTGCCGCTTATAAAGGTGCAGATGGCATTAAGACTGGGTATACTCGTAAAGCTGGTTTTAATTTGGTTGCTTCTGCAGAAAGAAATGGGAAAAGAGTTATTGCAACTGTGTTTGGTGGAAAATCCACACGAACTCGAAATATCCAAGTTGCAAAATTACTAGATTTAGGCTTTGAAAGAACTTTAGAAAATGTAGAATTAATACCGCCAATGCGGTTATTTCAGGAAACTCCAAAAGATCAACCAAATAACATAATTGTAGTTAAAAGCTTACGTCCTAAAATCAGAACAGATTCTGAAAGCAACAATATCTTATTGGCAATGGCTTTAGATATTGCAAAGACCGTTAAAATTGAAACTCCAGAAAGAGTAACAAAAATAATAGATATAGTTGATATGAATTCATCAGAAAAACTTAATAATTCTAGAGATTTGATTGTTGTGTCTCGAGATAGCAGTCCACAAATAAAAAACTGGAAAGTAAACTTAGGACTCCATAACACAAAATTCCAAGCAGAAAAATCACTATTAAAAGCAGCATTACATGAGCTTTCATTGCTCGAGGGTGCTAAGCGGAAAGTAATAAATAAAACTAGAGGTTTTGAAGCAACTTTTTCTAATTTAACAAAGAGCAAAGCTCTTAAGGTTTGTGTGAAATTATTAGCACGCAATTTTAAAAATTGCCAAGCTCAAGGGCCAACTTAAAGTGATTTAAGTTTCAATAATTAAATATTATTTACAGCCAGGCCAAAGGCAGCATTTATTAAACTTTTAGTATACGGGCTCTCAGGAGAGTTGAAGATTTTAACTCCCTCACCTGTTTCTACAATATCACCATTATTCATCACAATAACGTTGTGACTTAAAGCACGCACAACTTTGAGATCATGACTTATAAATATATATGCTAATCCATATTTTTGCTGCAGATCGCGTAGTAATTTAACAATTTGCACTTGAACAGTTTTATCTAATGCCGAAGTTGGTTCATCTAAAATAACTAATTTTGGTTTCAAGATCATAGAGCGTGCAATTGCTATCCGTTGCCTTTGTCCGCCAGAAAACTCATGTGGGTACCTACTAACCATAGATGTTTCAAGACCAACTTCGATTAATATTGCTAAAACTTTTTTTTCAATTTCTGAAGAGGATAGAGAACTATGGATAACCAAACCTTCGGAAATAATTTGACCAATAGTCATTCTAGGAGATAAACTTCCATATGGATCTTGGAAAATCATTTGAATATCACGCCTGAGAAATTTTAAATTTCTGCCGCGCATTTTGTTGATAGATTTACCTGCAAAGCTCACATTACCAGAAGAGGATATAAGGCGCATAATTGCCAGCCCAAGTGTCGTTTTTCCAGAGCCACTCTCACCCACAATTCCCAATGTTTCGCCAGCGCAAACTTTAAAGGAGGCACTATTTAATGCTTTAATATTTCCAACATTTTTTCGAAGTAAACCTTTTTTAATTGGAAACCAAACTTTTAAATTGTGGGTTTCAAGTATTTTTTTTGAAAAGTTTAGATTATTTAAAGGGCTATGATCCAATTCTGAAGAAAGTAACATTTTGGTATATTTATGTGTTGGATGATTAAATATTTCTCGTGTAGCGCCTGCTTCAACAATCTTCCCAGCTTGCATTACACAAACAAAATCAGCAATCTTTTGCACTATACCCAGATCGTGAGTAATGAATAAGAGGCCCATTCCTTCTTTTTGCTGAATGCCTTTAATCAGTGTTAGAATTTGCGCTTGAATTGTAACATCCAACGCCGTTGTTGGCTCATCCGCTATTAATAAATCTGGCTGGTTAGCCAAAGCCATTGCAATCATTACTCTTTGCCTTTGTCCGCCTGAAAGTTGGTGTGGGTAGTCATTCAAACGTTTTTCAGGATCTCTTATCCCAACTTTTTCTATAAGGGTTAATATAAGGTTATTGGATTCCTTTTGATTAATATTTTGATGTAGATTTATACTCTCTCTAAGTTGTTTTGATATAGTATGAAGAGGATTTAAGGATGTCATTGGTTCTTGAAAAATAAAACTAATATCGTTACCGCGCACCCTTTGTAATACTTTTTCAGAAGCACCTAACAATTGATGGTTTTTATATTTAATGGAGCCAGTCAATTTGGCATTATCAGGCAGTAAATCAACAGTAGATAGTGCTGTTACAGATTTTCCAGACCCACTTTCACCAACTATTGCAACTGTTTCACCTCTCTTGATTTTAAATGAAATGTCATCAACTACATTTCTCTCATTACCAAATGAAACACTTAGATTCTTAATTTCTAATAATATATTATTCATGAAAAAGTCTTCCGAGGATCGAAAGCATCTCGCACTCCTTCGAAAATAAAAACTAAGAGAGATAACATAGCAGAAATCACAAAGAATGCAGTGAAGGCTAGCCATGGAGCGTGTAAGTTTTGTTTAGCTTGGAGAGCTAATTCGCCTAGAGATGGATATGAAGGAGGAAGACCAAACCCTAAGAAATCAAGTGATGTCAACGCTCCAATCGCACCAGTAAATAAAAATGGTAACATTGTTACGGTTGCCACCATTGCATTAGGAAGAACATGGCGAAAAATTATTTTAAAATTCGATAAACCAAGTGCTCTAGCTGCTCTAACATATTCAAAATTACGTGCCCTGAGAAATTCTGCTCGCACTACTCCAACTAAAGCAGTCCAACTAAAAAGTGCTACTAAAACAGTTAAAAGTGTAAAAGACATCGAGAAAATAGCAGACATTATAATTATAATATAAAGGCTAGGAATGTTCGCCCATATTTCAACTACTCTTTGAAAAATTAAATCAATCCAACCACCAAAATAACCCATAATCGCCCCAGCAATGATACCTATCGCTGAGCTTACAAATACTACTACTACCGCAAAGGCCACAGATATCCTAAAGCCATAGATCACTCGAGCCAACACATCTCTAGTGGTATCGTCCGTTCCAAGCCAATGGTGCTCATTCGGCGCACCAGGAGCTGGAACTACATCATGATTAATAGTATTAAAACTATAAGGTATAATAGGCCAAATAATCCATCCTTTTAGAATATCTGGATTAGTGATTAAACCTGCATCCATATCGTTTATTATAACTTCTGGATCATCATAACATTCAGTAAGCCCACCCGTTATAATGAGACATTGAATAGCCGGATCATTATATTGCGCAATTAAACCCTCATCTCCCCCGAATTCATCCTCCGTTACAACACCAGAAAATACTGGGAAAAAAATGTCGCCTCGATAACTGGCTATGAGCGGTTTATCATTTGCAACAAATTCGGCCATCGACGCAATTGCTGTAAGAAATACAAAAATCAAGAGTGAATAATAAGCTCTACGATTTGCTTTAAAGTTTTTCCACCTTCTTTTACTCAGAGGGCTCAACGTAAAAGCAGCCATTTTAAACTTCCCTGCTTTCAAAATCTATTCTTGGGTCAACAAAAATGTACATCAGATCAGAAATTAAGCCCACTAACAAACCCATAATACCAAAAATATATAATGTGCCAAATAATACTGGATAATCTCTATTCAATGCTGCTTCAAATCCCAACCTACCTAAACCATCCAGGGAAAAAACTATTTCAATAATTAAACTAGAGCCAAAAAATATAGCTATGAACGCACCTGGAAATCCCGCTATTATTATTAACATCGCATTTCTAAAAACATGTCCAAAAAAAACTTTATTTTCAGATAATCCTTTTGATCGAGCCGTTATTACATATTGTTTTTTGATCTCATCTAAGAAACTATTCTTTGTAAGCAGGGTCAGTGTTGCAAAACTTGCTATTGTCGCAGCAAGCACTGGCAAGGTGATATGCCATGCATAATCCAAAGACTTCCCTAGAAGCGACATATTTTCAAAACCTTCAGAAGTTAAACCTCTTAAAGGAAACCATTGAAAATAAGACCCTCCAGCAAATACTACTAATAACAATATTGCAAAAAGAAACCCTGGGATCGCATAAGCCACAATAATAAATGCAGAAGTTATAGTATCAAAACGACTGCCGTCTCTAATCGCCTTTTTTACTCCTAATGGTATCGAAATTAAATAAGCAATTAATGTAGACCAGAGGCCTAACGTTATCGATACTGGCATCTTCTCTAAGATAAGATCTAATACCGCAATTGACCTAAAGTAACTTTCCCCAAAATCAAATTTCAAGTAATTAACAAGCATCAAAAAAAATCGCTCATGTGCAGGTTTATCAAAACCAAATTGCTTTTCTAAATCTTTAATAAAATCTTCTGGTAACCCTCTCGCTCCCTCATATTTACTATTTTCGGCAAAATTTGGGCTATCAGCACCACCTGCAAATCTATCAGTTGCACTACCTCCTTCCTCAATTTGACTAATAATTTGCTCAATAGGTCCACCAGGTACAAATTGAATCAAAGCAAAATTAATTACCATTATGCCAAAAAGAGTCGGAATCATTAATAATAATCGTCTTAAAATATAGTCGCTCAATTAATAAAACCTTTTTATAATGCACCCACAGATTTTAAATATGCAGCTTTGTCTTTATCATACCACCAAAAATCAGTTTCCCCAATTGAAAAGGGTGGTAAGTTTTTGGGCCTACCAAACACATCTAGATAAGCAAGGTTATGGTTTGAATTATGCCATTGTGGGACCCAAATATGCATTGATCTAAGCACTCTGTCTAGTGCTTTTACTGCAATGTTTAATTCTTTTCTAGTTTGTGCTCCTTCAATTTTACCTATTAAATCATCAACAGCTAGATTGGATACACCTGAAATATTAGCAGATCCTTTTTTATTAGCAGTTTTACTTCCAAAACGTGAGCGAAGCTCTAAGCCGGGTGTCAAGGACATAACATATCTGCGAGTAGTAATATCAAAGTCAAATGACTTTTCACGCTCTTTAGACTGAGCATTATCAACAGAATCTAAATAAGCATTTATTCCTAAACGTTCTAAATTCTCAATATATGGATTTATTATTCTTTCAAATGATGGCCCATCATTCAAGAACCCAATACTCAAAACCTCTCCCTTGTTATTTACTCGTTTCCCATCAACAAGCTCCCAACCAGCTTTTTCTAACAATTTAGCAGCTTTTCGTAAGATAGCCCGATCCAACTTTTTTGGTTTAGAAACCACAGGAACAAAGGCTGGATTTTTAAAAATGGAGGGATCTAAATGCTCTCTTAATGGTTCTAATAATATTAATTCTTCTGGAGTTGGAATTCCAGATGCTTGTAAGTAGGAGTTTTCCCAAAAGCTATCTGTGCGTTTATAAATACCATAAAACAGTGCTTCGTTTGACCATTCAAAATTAAACATCATACCGATTGCTTCGCGCAACTTAGGGTTTTTAAACTTTTTCTTTCTCAAATTAATCCAAAATCCCTGTGTACCTGAAGGGTTTTGATCTGGAATTTGTGTTTTAATAACCCAACCCTTTTCCAACGCCGGAAAATTATATGATGTACCCCAAACCTGACTGGAATATTCTTCCCTAAAATTATAAGCACCACCTTTGAATGCTTCAAAAGCAGAAATATAATCAGCAAAATATTCCATTTTTATAGTATCAAAATTATCTCGCCCCACATTTATGGGCAAATTTTCTCCCCAATAATCATTTCTTCGTTTATAAGTTATTGATAAGCCGGGTTTTATGCTTTTCAAACCATAGCGACCTGAACCAACAGGTGGCTTTAAGGTACTTTTAGAAAAATCATTCTCAGTATAATATTGTTTAGAGAAAACTGGTAAACCCGCTGCTGCTTGAGGCAACTCCCGAGTATTTGAGCCTTTCTTGAACGTAAACTTAACTCTATACTCTCCTAATGCCTCCACCTTTTCAAAATCAGAGAAAGTAACTTTAAAAGTAGGCACGCCTTTTTCTAATAATGTGTAAAAAGAAAAAACTACATCCTTGGCCGTTACCGAAGTGCCGTCTGAAAATTTCGCTTTAGGGTTAATATTAAAAATAGCCCATTGCCTATTTTTTGGGTATTCGATTGTCTGTGCCAATAATCCATACATTGCATCTGGTTCATCAGCCGTACCTGTCATTAGGCTTTCAAAAAATAATGTTGCACCTCTCGCTGAGTTTCCCTTCAAAATATATGGTGATAAGCTATCGAATGTCCCAAACGCCCATGTGGAGAACTCTCCACCTTTTGGAGCTATTGGGTTTACATAATCCAGATGTTTGAAATCTACTGGATATTTCAAATCTCCAAAAGTCGATATTCCATGCGCCTTAGTAATTTCTTCGCCCCTAAGACTGTGAATTTGGAGCAATAAAAATATAAATATAGTAATAATTAAAAACTTTTTACCAGAAGTCGCAAAAAAAATCTCTTTCGAATTCAGTATACTAGTAACACTTTTCATAATAATCTCTTTTTAATTATTTTCATCATTTTAGCGTTAAACTCGCCAAGGTAAATAAACATTGGATTATTATTTTGAATTTCCTAAATATATAAATTAATGGCTGACCTAAATTTAATTTGCACTAGCTAAATAGGCAATTAAATTTGCCCTATCAGTTTCCTTTTTTAAACCTGCAAAACCCATTTTAGTTCCAGGTGCATATTTTTTTGGATTTTCTAAGAACCCATTTAAGGCATTTGCATCCCAAACACCTCCCATTTCCACTAGAGTTCCAGAATAACCAAAGCCAGATACTGCAGCAATCTCTCTCCCTACAACATTATATAAATGTGGGCCTGTTCCATTAGCACCATCTGCAATTTTATGACAAGCTTTGCATTTTGAAAAAACTTTCGCTCCCTTTTCAGGGTTTGCAGAAGCTAAAATTATTTCAAAATCAACCTCTTCAATAGTCTCTTCAACTATCTCAGTATCATCTTCAATTACATAAGCCGCTTCGTTATGCCCCCCATGACTATCTCCTCCAACATGATATAGGCCTTCAGCCAACCATAATGCGAATAAAAAAACCAATAATGCACCACAGAACGCGGCCACAATTTTGGTCAGTATCATCGTGTCAAACATCGAATTTATGCTCCCTAATATGGCGATAGCCAAAAAGATTTTCTCCGTAGTTCTTCTAACGTCTTCCCAACAGGCTATGCAAGGTGTACAAACCGCGACTAAACGCCCTTAGACCAAATTGGATCAATTTATGACGACTATTAGAAAAATCGCATTTCAAGGTGAACTTGGGGCCTATTCGCACCAAGCTTGTAATCAATCTAAACCAGATATGGAAGCCATACCCTGTAAAACATTTGAAGATGCTATTGAGGCAGTGAGAAATGGCAAAACAGATCTAGCGATGTTACCTGTGGAAAACTCAACCTATGGACGTGTCCCAGATATGCATCGACTTTTACCAGAATCTAATCTCCATATTGTTGGTGAAGAATTTGTAAGAGTAAAAATCAATCTTCTTGCGCTTCCAGGTGCAAAATTAACAAATATAAAGATAGCTAAAAGCCATACAGTATTATTAGGCCAATGCCAAGAATTTCTAAGAAAATTCAATTTAGAGGCCGTATCTTGGGGCGACACAGCGGGCGCAGCTATGCATGTTTCTAAATTAAAAGATCCGTCTGTTGCCGCGTTGGGAACAGCATTGGCTGGTCACATATATGGACTGGAAACTCTAAAAGAAGGTATTGAAGATAATAGTCATAACGCAACCCGCTTTGTAATAATGTCTAGAGAACCTGAAGAAGAGTTCGTTAAAGAAAAAAAAATAAAAACTTGTTTTGTTTTTCGAGTCAGAAACATCCCTGCCGCACTATATAAAGCTATGGGAGGTTTCGCCACAAATGGAATAAACATGGTTAGATTAGAAAGTTATATGCTTGATGGGTCGTTTACCGCAACACAGTTTTTTGTTGAAATAGAAGGTCATCCAAATGATAAAAATGTAAAATTAGCGTTAGAAGAACTATCATACTATAGTACTTATATAAAAATGCTTGGTAGCTTCTCTGCAAATACCGAAATGCTTTGACAGTTCACGTAGTATTGAAATTTATTTTATATCGCCCATCATCCATTTTTTTATCATAAAATGAGCAATAGAACCTTTTCTAGCTGGATACATGAATTGGTTGTTTCCAGAAAAGACTTCCAACATTTCCTCTCTACTAACCCATATAGCACTTTCAATTTCCTTTGGATCAACCAATATTTTTGTTGAAGTTGCTTCAGCAACACATCCAATCATTAGAGAAGCAGGAAAAGGCCATGGCTGACTAGTTAGGTAATTTACTGCTCCAACTTTAACGGAAGTTTCTTCAAAAACTTCTCTTTTTACAGCCGCCTCTATAGTTTCACCAGGCTCCATAAACCCAGCCAAGCAAGAGTACATTCGTTCGGGCCATCCGTGGCTACGACCAAGCAGAATATTATTACCATTTGTTACTAACATTATCACTACTGGATCGGTTCGAGGAAAATGAGAGATTTCACAATAACTACAATCTCGCTGCCACCCAGAATGCATTGGGATACTCACATGACCACATTTTGAACAAAAAGAATTACTCTGATGCCAGGAATGCATACCACGTGCAATAACTGAAATTTCAGCTTCTTGTGCTGAAATTTTATTCATAAAACCTCTCAACTCAGCAAAATGAGATTTCTTTGGCATGGCCGGGTGATTATAAATATTTTGATCTAAAAAAGCTTTTGCAGCTTCAGGATCGTAACCCTCTGGCATCCAACTAGAAATATCAATTGAGAAAATTGGAATATTGATGTCTAAACCTAAGAAAATTAATGTCTCATTATAATCCAAAACTAATGGGTGATCCTTATTCACCCAACATAATTGATCCCGCTCATCAGATTTAACTGGTAACTTTCCACGCCAATAAAGCAAATACTTAGATGAGGTATGTTCTCGATATTCACTTATTTTCATTTGATCAGAGCGATCAATTCCAGATCGGTCCAAGAAGGTTTCACCAAAAGTTACAAGTTTTTTATTGAGCATAATTTTTCCATTTTGTTATCTTTGACATACGATCATTATAAAGGCAATTTACATCCCTTGAAAAATTTTTAACTTCATATTATGTGTTGTTGGAGAGGTTGGCGCGGGTGAACGCCTCGCCAACCCGGTCAGATCCGGAAGGAAGCAGCCGCAACGAGAATCGTTTAGGTCGTTGTCCAACCTCTCACTAAGAAAGCTTTATTTAGCTAAAGCTTTTGGTTATTGAAAAATTTCTTCAGGGCTTACCTTGTCGCTAATTTATAAGCACGATAGATTGGTATTATAGAATCTAGAAAGTCAATAAATGTCAGAGAAAAGTAGCCCCTACAAAGTCTTAGCAAGAAAATATAGACCTGAAAGCTTTGCTGAGTTGCGTGGGCAAGACACCATGGTTAGAATTCTTAAGAATGCCTTTGCGGCAGATCGGATTGCACATTCATTTATTTTAACTGGAATACGTGGAACAGGAAAAACAACCACAGCAAGAATCATCGCAAAAGGATTGAATTGCATTGGCGTTGACGGAACTGGGCAACCCACAACAGATCCTTGTGGAAAATGTGAAAATTGCATTGCTATAATTGAAGGTCGGCACGTTGACGTGATAGAAATGGACGCGGCATCCCAAACAGGCGTTGGAGATATAAGAGAAATAATCGACTCAGTACATTATAGCACGACATCTGCCCGTTATAAAATTTATATAATTGACGAAGTGCACATGTTATCCACCAGCGCTTTTAATGCATTATTAAAAACTTTGGAAGAGCCACCATTACATGTGAAATTTATTTTTGCTACAACTGAAATAAGAAAAGTGCCCGTAACTGTCCTATCAAGATGTCAGCGCTTTGACCTAAAAAGGGTTGAGCCAGAGATTCTGATTACCCATTTGAAATCTATTGCGGATAGAGAGCAGGTAAAAATTTCTGAAGCTGCTATATCTATCATTGTTCGAGCTTCTGAAGGATCTGTACGCGATGCTATGTCAATGATGGATCAAGCAATTGCGCATGGGGCTGAAGAAACTTCTGTCAAACAAGTGCGTGAAATGATTGGGTTAGCCGATAGATCAAGAATATTAGATTTGTTTTCCCTAATTATGGAAGGGAATGCTTTATCTGCATTAAATGAATTATCCGCTCAATATGCCGCTGGTGCGGATCCAATAGTTATACTTAAAGATTTAGCAGAGGTTACCCACTGGATCTCAGTGGTAAAAATATCACCAAATATCTCAGAAGATCCGACCGTAACAACAGATGAACGTGACAGAGGTTTAAAATTTTCTAATCAATTATCTATGAGGTCACTAACTAGAATGTGGCAAATGTTGTTGAAAGTTCTTGAAGAAATATCTTTTGCCCCCAATTCTATGATGGCCGCCGAAATGGCCATAATACGTTTAACTCACGTATCAGAGTTACCTAGCCCTGACGAATTGATACGAAAATTGGAAAAAAATAGTTATCCTGAGGTGCAGGTTGGCGATGTAAAAAAAAAGAGTGATAATAAAAGTACAGTGACCTCATCAATAGTTAGCTCAAAAAGTGGAGTTGCAATTGCCAAGGTTAAAGAAATAATTGAAGATCCATTAGAGCAATTCAAAAAATTTGAGGATGTTGTCTCACTTATTCGGTTTAATCGCGATATGAAACTATTAGTGGAAACAGAAAACTATCTCCGATTAGTAAGATATCAACCAGGTAGAATTGAATTTCAATTAACACAAGAAGCAAGCATTGATATACCCTCTCGTTTGGCAAAAAAACTAAAATTTTGGACTGGAGAAAATTGGGGTATTACTATTGTTAACGAAGGTGGGGGGCCTACAATAGCAGAAAAGCGTGATGCCAGTAAACAAAATCTTCATTTGGAGGTTATGGAACACCCAATGGTTAAATCCGTCTTAGAAAATTTTCCTGGATCTAATATACATGAAGTTCACGTGCAAAAATTACCGTTAGAAAATTCAGATAATGACAATATACTTATATCTCAAGAGGAAGAATGGGATCCTTTTGAAGAAAACGAATAGAAATTTGACACTTTCATATATTACTTAGATTCAAGATAGGAGAGACACATGTTAAAAGGATTGGGTGGCTTAGGTGACATGGCCAAAATGATGAAGAAAGCGCAAGAAATGCAAGGTAAAATGGCGCAAATTCAAGATGATTTGGAGCAAGTAGAAGTACATGGTGAGGCTGGGGCAGGACTCGTTAAAATACGTGCAAACGCAAAAGGTGAGGTAAAATCATTGGATATTGATCCAACTATCCTTATCGCATCTGAAAAGGAAGTAGTTGAAGATCTTATTATTGCCGCATTGAACGATGCACTTACTAAAGGGCAAGAGGCAAAACAAAAAGAATTATCTAAACTGACAGAAGGTTTAAACCTTCCGCCAGGAATGAAGTTACCATTTTGATATGAAACCAGCTGATGACAATGAAATTGAAAGATTAATATCTTTAATGGCGAAACTCCCCGGGCTTGGTCCACGTTCAGCTAGAAGAGCCGTTTTGCATTTGATACGAAAGAAATCTATTTTACTTAATCCTTTATCTGATGCATTAAAAAATGTAGCAACAAATGTTCGTGAATGTATAAATTGTGGAAATATAGGTGCGGCGGAGCTTTGTGAAATTTGTTCCGATGAAAAAAGAAATAATGGTCAAATTTGTATTGTCGAGGGAATAGCAGACCTTTGGGCCATGGAAAGATCTAGACGTTTTAAAGGCCAATATCATGTATTAGGAGGTGTTCTTTCTGCTTTAGATGGTGTTGGTCCAGAAGATCTAGGTATAAAAAAATTAAAATATCGATTGAATACCGAAGATATCAATGAAGTTATACTCGCACTAAATTCAACAATCGACGGACAAACAACTGCCCACTATATTGCAGACGAATTACACAATGATCAAATTCAAATAACTTCACTTGCTCAGGGAGTGCCTATAGGTGGAGAACTAGATTATCTCGACGATGGTACTATTTCAGCTGCTTTAAATGCACGTAAGTTATTTTAATAGTATAACACTCGATAAATAATTATTCTGGAGCAATAATCCGCAAGCCCAACTCTCTCAGTTGTTCGTTGGTCGGCTCAGACGGACCGCCCAACATTAGGTCTTCAGCTTTTTGATTCATCGGAAACATTATTACTTCTCTAATAGATGTTTCATCAGCTAGAAGCATAACGAGCCTGTCTATTCCAGTTGCACAACCACCATGAGGTGGAGCGCCATAGGTAAAGGCTTTAACCATTCCTCCAAATCGTTCGTTAACATCTTCTTTAGAGTATCCGGCTAATTCAAATGCTTTATACATAATGTCTGGTTGATGATTTCTTATTGCTCCTGAGAGTAATTCATAACCATTACATGCCAAATCATATTGATAACCCAAGATCGCAGTTGGATCCTGATCATTGAGAGCCGCTAAACCGCCTTGTGGCATTGAAAATGGGTTATGACTAAAATCTAATTTACCACTTTCTTCATCTCTTTCATACATTGGAAAGTCTACAACCCAACAAAATTCAAAGGAAGCTTCTTCTGTTAATCCAAGCTCTAAACCAATTTCATTTCTTGCTCGCGCTGCTACTCCTTCAAAGGCAGAAGCTTTACCGCCGAGGAAAAATGCAGCATCTCCTTCTTTTAAATCTAATTGAAGCCTAATCTCTTCAGTTCTTTCTGGACCAATGTTTTTTGCTAAAGGCCCAGCAGCTTCTAGGCCATCATCACCAGGTCTCCAAAAGATATACCCCATGCCAGGTAGTCCTTCTTTTTGAGCAAAAGCATTCATTCGATCACAAAATTTTCTTGACCCACCGGTTGGAGCGGGAATTGCTCGAATTTCAGTTCCTTCGTTTTCTAACAAATTTGCAAAGATCTTAAAACCTGAATCCCTAAAATGATTACTAACTATCTGCATTTTTATTGGATTTCGTAGATCAGGCTTATCGGAACCATACCATAATAATGCATCTTTATAAGAAATCTGAGGCCAAGTTTGATTGGTAGGTCTCCCTGATCCAAATTCTTTCATTAGACCCTTTAAAACTGGCTCAATAGTATCAAAAATATCTTGCTGTTCAACAAACGACATTTCCATATCTAATTGATAAAAATCTGTTGGAGATCTATCAGCTCTAGGATCTTCATCCCTAAAACATGGTGCAATTTGAAAATATTTATCAAACCCTGCAACCATAATTAATTGTTTAAACTGCTGAGGAGCCTGTGGAAGCGCATAAAACTTACCAGGGTTAATTCGCGATGGAATCAAAAAATCTCGAGCACCCTCTGGACTACTTGCAGTAATAATGGGTGTTTGAAATTCATTGAAACCTTGGTCATTCATACGAGACCTTATTGATTTCACTACATTAGAACGCAATATCATATTATTATGCAGTTTTTCTCTTCTCAAGTCTAAAAACCTATATTTTAAGCGAGTTTCCTCAGGATAATCTAAGTCACCAAAAACTGGTAAAGGTAATTCCTCAGAGGCGCTTAACACCTCAATATTTTTTATAAAAACTTCAATCTCACCCGTTGGTAATTTTGAATTTATGAGATTGGAATCTCTAGCCATTACATTTCCATCAATGCAAATAACCCACTCTGCACGCAACGTTTCCACTACATTAAAAGCTGGACTATCTGGATCAGCTAAAATCTGGGTCATTCCGTAGTGATCGCGTAAATCAATAAATAAAATTCCACCATGATCACGTACTCTATGAACCCAACCTGATAGACGAATATTTTCACCCACGTTGGACGAATTAAGGTCTGCGCATGTATGACTGCGGTAGATATGCATAAAACTAATCCTAATATTTTACATTAAGAGCCGATACACCTTGGTTAACTTGAGAAGTCAAGAGAACTACCCCAAATAAATAAATGGATTATTACCAGTGTGTTTAAAATAACAAAATTTTTAGAATTAAACATTGCCAATTAAAAATATTAATCTGAAATAACTTGCACCCAAAGATACGACGACTATAACAAAAAATAATTTGTGCAAGATAGGTCAGAAATATCACAAATTAAATTGGATTAATTTATGCCAAAACGTACTGATATAAAGAAAATTATGATTATAGGGGCTGGTCCTATTATAATAGGTCAAGCTTGCGAATTTGATTATTCTGGTGCCCAGGCATGCAAAGCATTGAGAGAAGAAGGTTACAAAGTAATTTTAGTTAATTCGAATCCTGCTACAATTATGACAGATCCGGATATGGCTGACGCAACATACATTGAACCCATCACACCAGAAGTAGTTGAGAAAATTATTGAAATAGAGAGACCAGACGCATTGCTGCCAACTATGGGCGGTCAAACTGCTCTTAATACATCACTTGCTTTGGATGATCTTGGGGTTTTAGAAAAATATAATGTCGAGTTAATTGGAGCAAGCCGCAAATCCATCGAAATGGCTGAAGATAGAAAGTTATTTCGTGAGGCAATGGATCGATTAAATCTTGAAAACCCAAAAGCTGCTATCATTACTGCGCCTACTAGCAAAAATGGTTCAAGTGATATAACCGCTGGTGTAAGGCTAGCAATTGATATTTTACCCGAAATTGGATTGCCCGCGATTATTCGCCCAGCCTTTACATTAGGTGGTAATGGTGGCGGCGTCGCATATAATCGCAAAGATTATGAGCATTTTTGTCGAACAGGTTTAGATGCTTCCCCAGTCAATCAAATTCTAGTTGATGAAAGCCTTTTAGGCTGGAAAGAATTTGAAATGGAAGTGGTCAGAGATAAGGCTGATAACGCAATCATCGTCTGTTCGATTGAAAATATAGATCCAATGGGTGTTCATACTGGTGATAGTATAACTGTAGCGCCAGCCCTAACCCTGACCGACAAAGAATATCAGATGATGCGAAATTCAAGCATAGCTGTCTTAAGAGAAATTGGTGTTGAAACAGGTGGGTCAAACGTCCAGTGGGCCATTGACCCCAAAACAGGTCGAATGGTTGTAATAGAAATGAACCCAAGAGTTTCTCGATCGTCCGCTTTAGCTTCTAAAGCAACAGGATTTCCAATTGCAAAAATAGCTGCAAAATTAGCTGTTGGTTTTACTTTGGACGAATTAAATAACGACATAACCAAAGTTACGCCTGCAAGCTTTGAACCCAGCATAGATTATATTGTTACAAAAATACCTCGGTTTGCATTTGAAAAGTTTCCTGGATCTGAGCCAAATTTATCCACAGCTATGAAATCCGTTGGGGAAGTAATGGCGATTGGTAGAACCATTCACGAAAGTTTGCAAAAGGCTCTTACATCGTTAGAAACTGGATTAACAGGTTTTGATGATATTGAGATTCCACAAAAATCAAATAAAACTGCCATTATTAAGGTACTTTCACAACAAACACCTGATAGGTTACTTCTGATCGCCCAAGCTATTCGTGAGGGTTTAACAGACAGCGAGATAATTGAATGCACTTCCTATGATCCTTGGTTTATTGCACGTATTAGAGAGATTGTAGACATCGAAGCTGAGGTAAAAGTTACTGGGATACCAACTAACGCCCAAGACATGCATAACCTAAAAATGTATGGATTTACAGATGCACGCATCTCAACCTTAACTGGATTAACTGAAGAAAAAGTCAGGGCTAAAAGGCTATCATTAGGGATAAAATCAGTTTTCAAAAGAATTGACACTTGTGCAGCAGAATTTGAAGCTCAAACACCATATATGTACTCTACATATGAAATTTCAGCTATGGGCTATGTTGAATGTGAATCTAAGCCATCAAATAAAGAAAAAGTAGTTATTTTAGGCGGTGGTCCTAATAGAATTGGTCAAGGTATCGAATTTGATTATTGCTGTTGTCATGCATGTTTTGCTCTTACTGCTAAGGGTTATGAAACAATAATGATAAATTGTAATCCCGAAACTGTTTCAACTGATTATGACACCTCAGATAGATTATATTTTGAACCATTAACTTTTGAACATGTGATGGAAATACTCAGAGTAGAACAAGAATCTGGTAAATTACATGGCGTAATTGTTCAGTTTGGTGGACAAACACCATTAAAATTAGCGAATGCGCTTGAAGAAGCAGGAATACCGATTCTTGGAACGTCGCCGGACGCGATAGACTTAGCAGAAGATCGTGAACGATTTAAAAAACTACTAGATAAATCTTCGTTAAAACAACCAATTAATGGTGTTGCATATTCCCCAAAACAAGCTTTTGAAATAGCAAAAGAGGTAAAATACCCTCTTGTTATCCGCCCATCTTATGTTCTTGGCGGTAGGGCTATGGAAATAGTAAGAGATGATACTCAATTAAAAAAATATATTAATAATGCAGTAACTGTTTCCGGGGAAAGCCCTGTACTTTTAGATAGCTATCTAACAAACGCTATAGAGGTTGACGTAGACGCGATAAGTGATGGAAAAACTGTTCATGTAGCTGGCATTATGGAACATATTGAAGAAGCTGGCGTACATTCTGGAGATAGTGCATGTTCCTTACCCCCTTATAGCTTAAGTAAACTCACACTAGACGAACTTGAAAGACAAACAAAAATTTTAGCACTCGCATTAAATGTAGTTGGGTTAATGAATATTCAATTTGCAATAAAGAATGATGTTATTTTTGTTCTTGAAGTTAATCCACGTGCCTCAAGAACTGTTCCTTTTGTAGCAAAGGCTGTAAACAGCCCAATTGCTGCTATTGCGGCTCGGGTAATGGCAGGGGAACCTTTAACAAATTTTGAATTAAAATCACCAAACATAAAACATTTCTGTGTTAAAGAAGCCGTATTACCATTTAATAGGTTTCCTGGTGTCGATATATTATTGGGCCCTGAAATGCGCTCAACTGGTGAAGTCATGGGCAGAGATACTAATTTTGAGAGAGCATTTTTTAAAGCTCAATTGGGAGCTGGAATAGAATTACCTAAAAAGGGTAATGTTTTCATATCTATTCGAGATAATGACAAATCACAAAAACTAATAGAAACTGTCAAAGCTCTAACTAAATTAGGTTTCGTAATAATAGCAACTAAGGGTACGGCAGGATATTTAGCTAAAAATAATCTGCAATCAATTTCAATAAATAAGGTTCATGAAGGTCGTCCAAACATTGTAGACATGATGAAAAATAAAGAAATTGACTTGGTAATGAATACCACCGAAGGCACTCAAGCAATCGAAGACTCTCGATCTATGCGCGCTGTATGCCTATCTGATAGAATTCCATATTACACTACATTAGCAGCGAGCGCTGCAGTCGCCATTGCCATTCAAAAGTGGCATGAAGGTGAGATCGGCGTTAAATCATTACAAGATTATTAATGACTAAAGCATTATTCAGCAGCTATTTTATCTTCCACCTTCTCAACTTTTACGGCACAAAATTTAAACTCAGGTATTTTTCCATAAGGATCTAATGCAGAATTCGTTAGAATATTTGCCGCTGCCTCTACATAAGCAAAAGGTAAAAATACCATATCCTCAGAAATTCCTCTGTCGGCTCTTACCATAATTTCAATAGCACCTCGACGAGTGGATAGTTTGACCATTTCTCCAGGCATCGCATCCAGGTTTCTTATTGTTTTTGGATGCATTGAACAGTTAGCCTCAGGTTCAACTGCATCAAGAACGCTTGAACGCCTCGTCATAGATCCAGTATGCCAATGCTCTAATTGTCTACCAGTTGTTAAAATCATTGGATAATCCAAATCTGGTGTTTCATCAGGTGCTATAACATTTGCTGGCGTAAACTTAGCACGCCCATCAATTCGAGGAAAACCGTCTCCAAAAACAATAGGCTGACCTGGATCATCTTTTGATAAAGATGGATATGTAACAGCACCTTCCTTTTCCAAACGATCCCAGGTAATGTTTTCCAAAGACTTCATACCTAATTTCATTTCAGAAAAAACTTGTGAAGGATCGGTGTAATTCCAATTAAGCCCTAGCCTTTTTGCCAACTCAGTTGTTATCCACCAATCTTGCTTTGCTTCACCTGGTGGTAAAACAGCCTGCCTACCCATTTGAACTTGTCTATTCGTGTTGGTCACAGTCCCAGATTTTTCTGCAAATGCAGAAGCAGGTAGTATTACATCTGCATAATTAGCTGTTTCTGTCACAAAGATATCTTGAACTATCAAATGCTCCAACATCGCCAGCGCATCTCGAGCATGATCGACATCAGGATCAGACATGGCTGGATTTTCACCCAAAATATACATGCCTCGGATTTCTCCTTCATGAACTGCGTCCATAATTTCTACTACAGTCAACCCTTTCTCAGCAGAAAAATCAACATCAGAACCCCAAATATCATTAAAAGCCGAACGAACGCCATCATCAGTTACTGTTTGGTAATCTGGTAAAAACATGGGGATCATTCCCGCATCCGATGCACCTTGCACGTTATTCTGCCCTCTCAATGGATGTAATCCTGATCCAGGTCTCCCAATTTGCCCTGTCATTAACGCAAGTGAAATTAAACATCGTGAATTATCAGTTCCATGAATATGCTGACTGATGCCCATTCCCCAGAAAATCATTCCTGCTTTCGCTCCTGCAAAGGTTCTAGCGACATCACGCAACATATCTGGTTCTATTCCACATATTTTAGACATTTTCTCTGGTGTAAAATCAGCTAAATGAGCTTTTTCTGCTTCCCAATTTTCCGTATATGCCTCAATGTATTGCTGATCATATAGTCCCTCTTCAACAATAACATTCATTATTGCATTTAACATGCTTACATCTGCACCTGGACGGAATTGAAGCATATGTGACGCATGCCTCTTAAGTGCCTGACCCCTGGGATCCATGACAATTAATTTTCCACCCCTTTTGGAAAATTGTTTAAAATAAGTTGCAGCAACTGGATGATTTTCAGTTGGATTGGCACCTATAACAATTGCAACATCTGCATTTTCTATTTCATTGAATGTTGCTGTTACCGCAGCTGATCCCACATTTTCCATTAAAGCCGCAACGGATGATGCGTGGCATAATCTAGTGCAATGATCGACATTATTATGTCCAAATCCTTGCCTAATTAATTTTTGAAACAAGTACGCTTCTTCATTTGAACATTTTGCTGATCCAAATCCTGCCACTCTTCGTCCTTTATCAGATCGCAATTTGGACAAACCATTGGCGGCAAAATCTAATGCTTCATCCCAAGTAGCTTCACGAAAATGTGTCCAGGGATTAGCAGGATCAACATTCAAACCTTTTATTGGTGCATCACCTCTTCTAATCATAGGTTTTGTAATTCTGTGAGGGTGATCTATGTAATCAAAACCAAAACGGCCTTTGACACACAATCTACCTTCGTTAGCCGGTCCATTTATTCCATCAACCCACTTAACTTTTCCGTCTTTTATTTTTAGACTAACCTGACATCCAACTCCACAAAATGGACAAACAGACTTAATCTCTTCATCATAATCAGAACTATCTCCAATTTGGTCATGGCTTACAGCAGAGGAAGGCATCAATGCGCCTGTAGGGCATGCTTGAACACATTCACCACATGCTACACAAGAGGACTCCCCCATCGGATCATCAAAATCAAAAACAATTTTACTTTCATGCCCACGTCCTGCCATTCCAATAACATCATTTACTTGAACTTCACGACAAGCTCGGACACATAAATTACATTGGATACAAGCATCTAAATTAACACTCATGGCTACATGAGAATTATCCAGTAACGGTATGTTTTCAGACTTCATTTGTGGAAATCTACTATGATTGATATCCTGCTGATCTGCCATTTTCCATAAATGGGAAGATTTATCGTGAGCTTGCTCTCTCACAGGTTGGTCAGTCACTAGTAGTTCCATTACCATTTTTTGTGCTGAAATTGCTCTATGACTCTGAGAAGAAACAATCATCCCTGCAGATGGTTTTCGAATACATGATGCCGCTAAAGTTCTCTCACCATCGATCTCCACCATGCAAGCTCTGCAATTTCCATCACTACGATACCCTTTTTTTCCAGAATGACATAAATGGGGTATCGAGGTGCCTTCTCTCTTGGCAACCTCCCAAATGGTTTCGTCATCCTTGGTCGAAACGACCTTTCCATCTAAAGTAAATTGGATTGAATCAGTCATCTTATATTTCATCCGAAAAATGTTTTATTGTTAGTCTAATTGGATTAGGTGCCGCTTGTCCCAAACCACAAATCGAGGCATCTATCATCATTGAAGAAAGTTCTTCAAGCAAACCCGTATCCCATTTATCTTTTTCCATTAATTTTACAGCCTTTTCACAACCTACTCTACACGGTGTACACTGCCCACAGCTTTCATCTTCAAAAAATCGCAACATATTTAAGGCAGCTTCTTTGACACTATCTTTATCAGACAAAATAATAATTGCCGCTGACCCAATAAAGGTTCCTTGCTCTTGCAATGTATCAAAATCCATTGGTACATTATTTATGGACGCTGGTAACAGTCCTGCTGATGGTCCTCCAGGCTGGTACGCTTTAAAACTATGACCTTCAATCATTCCTCCAGCGTTATCAATTATATCAGTAATTGTTGACCCCGATGGCAGTAGATAAACTCCAGGCTTATTTACACGACCAGAAACTGAGTAACTTCTTAAACCTATTCTTCCATTTTTTTTAATTCCACTTAAAATTTCAGGACCCTCTCTAAGAACTTTAGATACCCAATATAAAGTTTCTATATTATTTACTAAAGTGGGCTTCCCAAAGATTCCAACTTGAGCAACAAAGGGTGGACGATGTCTTGGTAAACCTCTTTTCCCTTCTATGGATTCAATCATCGCACTTTCTTCACCACATATATATGCACCAGCACCACGTCTTAAATCAATGTAACCTTTTTCAACAATTCCTTCATTTTCTAGTGCAATAATTTCTTTCCTAAGTATTGTTAGAACTGCAGGATACTCATCTCTCATGTATATAAAGCATTTATCTGCTTTGATAGCCCAGGCTGATATTAACATACCCTCCAAGAACACATGGGGTTGTCTTTCCAGATAATACCTATCTTTAAATGTTCCCGGCTCACCTTCATCACCGTTGACAGCTAAATATCTCGGGCCACTTTCTGCCCGCACAAACGACCATTTTCTTCCAGTTGGAAATCCAGCACCACCAAGGCCACGCAAACCAGATTCCAGAAGAATATCTTGACATCTTTCAGGGTCACCATCTCCTCGCAATTCGAGCAATTTTTCATATCCACCGTTAGCTTTGTATTTTTCAATTTTTTCATATTCTGGGATATGCGCATGAATATCTTTAGCTTCAATTGCGTCTTTCACTTTTTCTTCATCAGCATAATCTATATGATTGTGCCCAATCTCTAATACTGGTGCTGTATCACAACGCCCCATACAGGGTGCACGTAGCACTCTAATTTTTGAAGAATCCAAACCTTTTTCTAATGCTTTTTTTAAATCTTGTGCACCTTGCAATTCACAAGATAAAGAATCACAAACGCGAATAGTCAGTTCTGGTGGCGTAATTTCTCCTTCCTTCACTACATCGAAATGTGCATAGAAGGTTGCAACTTCATAAACTTCTGTTTGACTTAACTTCATCTCAAATGCCAAAGCACACAAATGTTCAGAGGAAAGATAACCATACTTGTCCTGAATCAAATGCAAGAACTCAATTAATAAATCTCTACTTATTTTGTGATTTTTCAACAAAAGTTTTACATCTACTAAGGCACTATCCGTATATTGGCGGCCCTTTGGCAAATGTCGTCCTTTGCCTTTTCCTGATTTCCAAACGCCTTTACCCTGATCTAGAGGAGCCATTTTTGAAACCTTTCCTGTCTATAAAAGATGAAATATTACTATTTTTTTTTAAATTCAATTTAAAAATTACGACCATTAGTTACTCAAAAAAGTCATTTCACATATTTTTAAACAAATTCTGTCAAAAAAATCCTGAAATGATTAACTTTAACCGATCAAATTCACCTTTAAGCTAATTCACATTCTGTAACGATGTTTCCAACGCATGCAAAAATGATTTAGCAGAACTGCTTGCTGACATAACTAAATAGGAACCTCCTTTTTCACAGATTACAATACTTCCCAAATGCTCCATTATAGTTCGCGCAATATCATTTTCTAAAAATACATCTGGTTCCAAATTTATGGGACAGACCCGCTCTAAAGCTTTCAAGGCTAAAGGTCCACTTATTCTAAGAATTACCCAAGCATCAGTTTGTGCAGTTAAATAGACATCGTCAGATAAAGCATTTTTAAAAATCGCTTCTGAGTCACGCTCATCACTTTCAAAAATAGCTAACCATTGATCCATTGAAAGTCCAATAACTCGAGATTTTTTATCTTCAGAAATACTAGATTTTCCTGTTAAAGGTAAATTTATATTCAAAAGTTTAGTAATACTTTGGTCAAGTAATTTTTGGTTTTCAACAGATGTTGCTAATGAAATTATCTCTAAACCAGTTACTTCCTCTAAAATATTCTCACCAAATTCTTTTGAGTATCCATTTAAAGGAGAGATAGGTGATAAAAATTTACTAGCCACGAAGCTTATCTCCTTCTGGATCAACAAAATGACAAGAACAAATTTTAACATCCACAGAGTTGTTTCTCATTTTATCATAAGCATGAACGGTGTCACCAATACGTTTATTACCATTTTTGATAAACCCTAATCCAATATAATCCTCTAAAATTGGTGAATAACATACCGACGACATCCACCCCAAATCATTTTCAATTATTTCTTTAACACCATTATCTAAGAAATGCGCGCCCGCAACTAATCTATCACCTTTATTAATTGGTCTAAAGCCAACTAATCTTATCTCATCTTCCTTATTCATTTCAGGTCTTTGCGCTAATATCTTTCCAATACAATCCTTCTTTTGACTAATCATTTTTTGCAAACCAAGGTTTAACGCCGTTGTTTGGCCATTTAGCTCATTTCCAGCAGCATGACCCTTTTCAATTCGCATAACGCCTAACGCCTCAGTTCCGTATGGAGTTACATCAAATTCTTCTCCAGCCTTCATTAATTCTCTAATCAAACCATCGCCATATCTGGCTGGAACAGCCAATTCATATGCCAATTCACCAGAAAAGCTAATTCGGAACAATCGAGCACGGGTACCATTACATACAGTCACTTCACCACAAGCCATAAATGGGAAATTTTCATTAGAAATGTTATAATCTTTATCAATAATTTTTTCCAATAGTCGTCTTGCGTTAGGACCCGCAACTGCAAATTGCGCCCATGCATCTGTAGTGGAAATAATATGAACGTCCATATCTGGACATAAGCATTGTCTAACAAATTCCAAACGTCGAAATACCAAAACAGCATTCGCAGTGGTAGTTGTCATAATAAAATGATGATCGTTTATTCTTGCCGTTGTTCCATCATCATACGCAATACCGTCCTCGCGTAACATCAAGCCGTATCTCACTTTACCAATTGGCAATTTCCCAAAAGCATTCGCATAAACAATATTCAAGAAATCAGCTGCATCCTTTCCCTGAATATCAATCTTACCCAAAGTTGTAACATCACAAACCCCAACTGAATTTCTGGTTGCTAAAACTTCTCGATCTACAGTTTCTCTCCAGGTTTTCTCACCAATTTTTGGAAACCATTGCGCTCTCATCCAATTTCCCACCTCAACAAAAACTGCCCCTTGTTCCTCAGACCATTTATGACTTGGCGTCAATCTATAGGGTCGAAAGTTCTTCCCTCTAGATCTTCCAGCCAACGCACCAAGTGGTATAGGAGTGTAGGGTGGACGAAAAATGGTAGTTCCAGTGTTCTGAATAGTTTTACCAGTGCACTCCGCCATAATAGCCAAACCTAGAATATTTGATGTCTTCCCCTGATCGGTCGCCATACCCATAGTAGTATATCTTTTCATATGCTCAACAGATCGAAATCCTTCTGCATGGCTTTGCTTAATATCCTTGACTGTCACATCATTTTGCAAATCGACCCAACCCCTTTTAGTGGATTCTTTAACATACCAAAAAGCTGATGATTTTGTCCTATCATCTGATGATGAAGGGACCTTAATTTTACTTGCCTTGATATCAAGATTGTGAAGGACATCATTTGCCACTTTTAAGCCTTCAGTTAATACTGATTGCAAATTAAAAAACCCATTGGCTGAACCAGCAACTGTCATATTTTTTGCTAAATTCACCCCAGGTACAAAAGCATTTAGGTCAGAATTCCAGTTTGGTTTACCCCCTTGATGACAAGTCAGATGGACATTTGGACTCCATCCACCCGATATGGCTAAGCAGTCACAAAGAATAGTTTGACCATTAGCCAATTTTATACTTTTAATTCTTTTCCGCCCAGCAGTATTAACAATCTTTCCACCCATAATAATTGAAGCACCAGGTATATTCTCAACAGGATCACATTTTCTACTATCGATAACAGCGGTAACTTCTAATCCTCTATCTGACAAAGTTTTTGCTGTCGCCCAGCCATCATCATTATTTGTAAAAATAGCCGTTCGTTTTCCAGGCAAAACACCCCAACGATTCACATAGGCGCGAACAGCGCTAGCCGTCATAATTCCAGGCCGATCATTATTACCAAACGCAATTGGCCTTTCTATTGCTCCAGCGGCTAAAATACTTTTTTTAGAATAAATTTTCCACAAAATTTGTCGCGGCTTGCCATCAGAATGCAACAAATGATCTGTACATCGCTCCAAAGCCCCAAATACTCCATGATCATAAGAACCATAGATGGTTGTTCTATTCATTAGCCTAACATTTTTCATATTAGATAATTGCTCAATAGCTTTTCTTGCCCAATCCGGTCCTAACATTTCATCTATCTCTAAAAGCTCTGAATTTAATCGTCCGCCCATTAGGAAATCCTCGTCTGCCAAAATAACTTTGGCGCCAGCTTTTCCTGCCGCCAGTGCGGCAATAATTCCAGCGGGTCCAGCGCCTACTATTAAAATATCACAATGCAAAAACCCCTTATCATAACAATCAGGATCTTCGGACTTGGACAGAGAACCTAAGCCAGCCGACATACGAATAATGGGTTCATACACTTTTTCCCAAAAAGCAGCAGGCCACATGAATGTTTTATAATAAAAACCCGCACCCAGAAACGGTGACAAAAATAAATCAGTAGCCGCCATTAAATCAAAATTCAAGGGCCCTCGATGGTTCTGACTTGATGCTTCTAAATTATTAAATAATTCTATAACAGTTGCTCTAGAATTAGGTTCTTTAAAAGCACCTCTCCTCAATTCCACTAATGCATTTGGCTCCTCGGATCCACTTGTGAAAACCCCTCTGGGACGATGATATTTAAATGAACGGCCAAACAACCTGACACCGTTAGCAAGTAATGCTGAAGCCAAGGTGTCACCCTGATAGCCTTGAAGTTTTTTCCCATTAAATGAAAAATCCATTGGGGTATCACGATTAACTAACCCACCTGGTATCCTATCTGCTTGATTCATTTGGATCGACCTCTTGAGCGAGCAATGTTTCGAGCCAATTCAACATTACTAATTTCGTGAGTAATTGTATTTCTTGTCACAACAAGCCAACTTCGATCGCCTTGTTCATGATACCACAATTCTTGCATAGGCCCTGCTAAATTGTCTCTTAAATACTGGTATTCATAAAATAATTCTGAAGCATTTTCATCTGATGGATCAGGCCTATCAATCAATGAGGCATCACCAAGGTAAACAAATTCTGATGCATCACGTGGACCAAGAACTGGATGGTTTATTATCATTTTTATCCCTTAATGTAGGTTTGGTTGAGCACCTACACCCTTTTCATCAAATTGAGCACCTAATCTAAAACGATCTAAACGCATTTGTTTCGAAAGAGCATGAGAATCATCAGTGGCGAGCAAGTGTGCATAACAAAAACCACTTGCAGGAGTTGCTTTGAAACCTCCATAACACCACCCACCATTAAAATAGAGTCCATTAATGTGAGTTCTATCTATAAATGGGGATCCATCCATAGACATGTCCATAATACCTCCCCAGCTCCTTAACAAACGTGCCCGTCCAATCATTGGCATGATAGCCATGCCACCCTCAACGACATCCTCTACAACTGGAAGATTACCCCTCTGCGCATAGGAGTTGTAACCATCAATATCACCACCAAATACTAAACCACCTTTATCAGACTGACTAACATAAAAATGACCAGCTCCAAATGTTATAACACCTGGAATAATTGGCTTAAGCCCTTCCGTCACAAAAGCTTGCAAAACATGACTTTCAATTGGCAAACGCATTCCTGCTTTTTCCGCCAAGATACCTGACGAGCCCGCCACACACATAGCCACTTTCTTTGCTTTCACAGGTCCAAGAGTGGTTTCTACCCCAAGGCAAATACCGTTTTTAATTTGAAATCCTGTAACCTCACAATTTTGTATTAAATCCACACCCCGCATGTCTGCACCCCGAGCATAACCCCAAGCCACAGCGTCATGTCGAACCGATCCACCTCTCTGCTGCCAAATACCCCCTTTTATTGGAAAGCGAGCATTATCAAAGTCTAAAAAAGGGCACATTTTCTCAACACCTGACTTATCTAATAAAACTGCTCCAGAGTTTGTTAGATGCATTGCATTTCCACGTCTAGCGTAAGCATCATGTTGGCCATCTGAATGAGATAAATTCAAAATACCTCTCTGACTGACCATTGCATTATAGTTAAAATCCTGCTCTAGACCTTCCCATAATTTCATGGAAAACTCATAAAACGGTTGGTTACCAGGCATCATATAGTTTGAGCGAATTATTGTCGTATTTCGACCAATATTACCAGAACCAATCCAACCCTTCTCTAAAATAGCCACATTTGTAATGCCATACTCTTTGGCCAAATAGAAAGCCGTTGCCAAGCCATGACCCCCACCCCCTATTACTATTACATCATATTCTTTTTTCAGCGAAGGCTCTCTCCAATGAGGTGTCCACCCTCGGTTACCTGTGAGGCCTTCTTTTAGTATTTTGAATGCTGAAAAACTCATTAATAACCCTTTCACTCTTCTAAGAAATATAAAAAGTAAACCGTATATAGACTTTATTAAAAAAGACTGAAAGTATAATAAAATGGACAGTAACTTAAATAATAAACCTTACAGTATTGGCCTTCTACTTACGGAAGGCTTTGCATTGATGTCCTACGCGAGCCTTATTGAACCTTTGAGGGCTGCTAACCTATTAGCTGAAAATGAATTATATAAGGTTACCGATATAGCAGTCCAAAGTAGTAGAATCAAAAGCTCCAGTGGTGCTATAATCCAAACCAAAGATGCTACATCAGATATATTTGATCTAGTTTTAGTTATTACTGGTGGAAATCCAAAAAAATTAGAAAATACTGCTCTTTTTGATACATTAAGGAGATTAGCAAGATCAAAAACAATAGTAGGAGGAATATCAGGTGGTCCATATTTACTTGCAGCCGCGGGTTTGATGCATGGTTATAGAATGACAGTTCATTGGGAACACGCACCGGCAATGCTAGAAAGGTGGCCCGACTTATTACTAGAAAGATCATTGTACATATTTGATAGAAAACGGGTAACATGTGCTGGGGGCACTGCTCCATTGGATTTAATGCACTCGCTAATTACTGAACATCACGGTCACTCTTTTGCTCGTAAAGTAAGCGATTGGTTTATGCATACTGACTTTCGTCCAGCTGCAGGACCTCAAAGGGCCGGCCTAGTAGAGAGAATAGGTGTGACAGATCAGGCTATATTGAATGCCATTGGAGCAATGGAAAATCACATTTCTGATCCTTTAAATTTATTAGAACTATCGAGAATAGCTCAGGTTGGAGAGCGGCAGTTAAATCGATTATTTAAAATTAAATTAAATATTACAACTATGGGATATTATCGAGGTCTACGTTTGGAAATGGCAAAAAACCTCTTAAGGAACTCATCTTTATCTGTTACTGAAATCTCACTAGCCACTGGGTTTTCTGGATCAGCACATTTTTCCACTTGTTATTCTCAAAAATTTGGGGGCCCACCGTCTTCTCAACGACGTTAGAATGGATTTTTTGGATATATTACATTTGTTAAATACAATCCTTCTGGAGGACTGACAGGACCACATAAAGATCTATCTTTAGCTAAGAGTGCATTCTTTACATCCTCGGCTTGCCACATACCCGATCCTACCTTTTCCAGGGTTCCAACTAAACTTCTAACTTGATTGTGTAAAAAACTTGGAGCACAAAATTCAAACTGGTATTCATGTCCATAAGTAGACATCAATTTCGTTATCTTTATACTTTCAATAGTTTTTATTGGTGATTTACTCTGACAGCTAGTAGATCGAAAAGTAGTAAAGTCATGCTTTCCAATGAGGCTCTCCTTTGCTAACAGCATGGGCTCTAAATTTAACTCATGTCTAACATGCCATGCTAATCCACTATCTAAAACTAATGGTGAACGTCTCGAAATCAACCTAAACAAATACTTGCGTTCAATTGCAGAAAATCTGGCATGAAAGTCATCCGGTACTGCTTTTACATCTAAAATTGCTATCCTTTGCGGTTTTAAGTGAAAATTTAGTGCTTCTTTTAATTTGAAATTTTCCCACTTTTTTGTTAAGTCACAATGGGCTACCTGCCCAAAGCTATGAACACCAGCATCTGTTCGACCTGCTCCAAAAATAGAAGAAATATCAGGATCTAACTTTCGCAATGAAGTTTCTATTTCTCCTTGAACTGTAATATGATCTTTTTGGCGTTGCCAACCGGCAAACCCTTTTCCATTATATTCAATTTTAAAAGCGTATCTTGGCATATTTAACCTCTTATCGACGCTTGATTGTTGTGCCAAGGCCTTCAAATGGTGATTTATGCTTTTTACCAAGAATATGTCACTTTACGCAACACAACAGTTGGTTTATAAAAAAGTATGTCGTCATTATTGGGATTGTATTTTCGAATTATTTCTCCAGCACTTTGTTAAAAATGTTGGGCATGAGCGTTTGACTATGCGCACAAAATCTTGAAACTTTTAATTTCTACCGGAGACTTAATTAATGTGTTCTGAAACGTCAAAAAATAACGTGGACTACAAAAATACTTTAAGCCTACCAGAAACAGACTTCCCAATGCGTGCAGGGCTGCCCACGCGTGAACCTGTCTGGTTAGAACACTGGGAAAAACTTGATGTATATAATACTTTAAGAAAACGAACAGGAAGAAAGCAATTTATTTTACATGATGGACCGCCTTACGCAAACGGCAACCTGCATATTGGGCATGCATTAAATAAGATACTTAAAGACATGGTTGTTCGCTCACAACAAATGTTAGGAAATGATGCTCCCTACATCCCAGGTTGGGATTGTCACGGACTACCAATTGAATGGAAAATAGAAGAAAAATATCGTCAAAAAGGAAAAGATAAAGACGATATTCCAATAATTGATTTTAGACAAGAGTGTAGAAATTTTGCATCTGATTGGGTAAAAATTCAAAAGGAAGAATTTAAACGTTTAGGAGTTATAGGAAACTGGGAGAACCCTTATCTAACAATGGATTTTTCTGCAGAAGCGGTAATTGCTGAGGAGTTTCAGAAGTTTCTAATGAACGGTGCTTTATTTCAGGGATCTAAGCCAGTTATGTGGTCTCCTGTTGAAAAAACTGCGTTAGCAGAGGCAGAAATAGAATATCATGATCACAAATCAGATACAATTTGGGTCCCATTCAAAATAATAAAGGGTTCTAAAGCACTAGAAAATGTAAAAATAGTTATTTGGACAACAACTCCATGGACCATCCCATCTAATAAAGCGATCGCTTATAATAAAGGTATTTCATATGGTATTTATGTTGTGAAAGAAACGCAGCAAGAGAGCTGGACCAAAGTGAATGATCTATATGTTATCGCGAATTCATTAGCAGAAGAAACATTAACAAAAGCCCGCGTAACAAAATTTCAAAAAATACAAAATGTGAACAATGATGAGCTTAATGAAGCAATTTGCAGCCACCCATTCAATACTCTACAAGATGCCAATGGATTTTGGGATTATGATGTTCCAATTATTGAAGGTGATCATGTTAATGAAGAGGCTGGAACAGGTTTTGTTCACACAGCGCCTTCTCATGGTGCGGATGATTATGATTGTTTTGTAAAAAGAGGCTGGATAGATCGACTTACCCATAATATTGGCGAAGCTAGCGAATTTTTATCTCATGTTCCATTTTTTGCTGACCTAAAAGTATTTAATCATAAAGGTAAAGAAGGTGATGCAAACAAAGCAGTTATTAACAAACTTGTAGAAGCCGATAGTTTAATAGCTAGAGGGCGATTAATTCATAGTTATCCTCACTCATGGAGATCAAAAGCCCCCGTAATTTTTAGGAATACTCCTCAATGGTTTGCCGCTATTGATAAAAAAATTGGCGGTGATAACACTTATGGGGAAACCATTCGCGAAAGAGCATTAAATTCTATTAATAAACTTGTTAAATGGACCCCAGTTACTGGACAAAATCGGCTACGATCCATGATAGAAAGTAGACCAGACTGGGTTTTATCACGACAGCGTGCTTGGGGAGTTCCATTAACGTGTTTTACTAAAAAAGATGCCGCACCTACTGATAATGATTTTATTCTCAAAGATGAAGAAGTAAATAGTCGAATAGTTGGAGCCTTTAAAACAGAAGGAGCGGATGCCTGGTACAAAGAAGGAGCAAAAAAACGGTTTCTTGGGGAAAAGTACAATCCTGAAGAGTGGGAGCAAGTTTTTGATATATTAGATGTATGGTTTGATAGTGGCTCTACTCATGCATTTGTCTTACGTGACAGAACGGATGGATCTTCGGATGGGTTAGCTGATCTTTACCTTGAGGGAACAGATCAACATCGTGGGTGGTTTCACTCTTCGATGCTCCAAGCGTGTGGAACAAAAGGTCGAGCGCCCTATCATGGCGTGTTAACTCATGGTTTTACATTGGACGAAAAAGGCACCAAAATGTCAAAGTCAATCGGTAACACCACTTCACCTGAAC
>JAOGYN010000008.1:0-84684 GCA_028112705.1 Paracoccaceae bacterium
GGGCTATTTTTTAATTCCTTTGTTCATTTTCGTTAGTTACTAGAGTAATGCCGCTGAATGTCAGGTTCAAGTACATAAAACTTTTTTATGCGATAAAAATTTAATATAATCATATTTCTGAATGTAAAAATGAATTTTTTTAAACTTATTTAAAAATACATAATTTATTAATTTTTAATGAACATTTTTCTAGGAGTTTCACAAAGACATTCCGAACCAGAATCAGTTATTACAAATGGTTCGGTAATTTCTAAGCCACCATCATTTAACCATAAAGCTGGCATGAAATGAAATGTCATACCGGGGAGCATAATCGACGTATCTCCGTCCCGAAATGACATTGTACGCTCACCCCAATCTGGTGGATAAGAGACACCTATTGCATAACCACATCTACTGTCCTTTTCAAACCCTAGCTTGTTAAGTGTTTTATTAAATGCATGAGCTATATCCTGACATTGGTTTCCTGGTTTTGCCATTTCCAATCCAGCTTCTATACCTTCTAGAACAGCCTTCTCAGCGTCCAAATATTTTTGAGGAGGGGATCCTAAAAATAATGTTCTAGATTGTGGACATTGGTATCTTTTATATGCACCAGCTACTTCAAAAAATGTAGTTTCGCCTTCTTTCATTGGTTGGTCATTCCAAGTTAAATGTGGGGCAGTTGCGTCCATACCAGATGGTGCCATTGGAACCATTGAAGGGTAGTCCCCCCAAAAACCATCAACACCCATGACTGATGCGTGATAAACATCAGCGATTAATTCATTCTTTGGCAATCCTACTTCTGCTTTTTCCACTATAACTTCGTGCATGTGCTGAACAATCTTAGCTGCTCGCTTCATGTAAGTGATTTCAGTTTTACTTTTAATGGCTCTTTGCCAGTTAACCAAACCTGTTGCATCTATAAATTCAACGTTTAATTCTTTTCTTAACGTTAAGAAAGCAGAAGCTGAAAACCAATAATTATCCATCTCAAGTCCGATGAGTCCTTTATTCAATTTCAGTTCTTTTATAATACTTGCTAAGTCTGACATGGGGTGTTTCTCTGGGTTTTGAACATATGTATCGTCGTATCCAAAAATATTCTGAGTTTGCATAAAAGCAGTACGCTTGGCGCCATTAGAATCCATTCCCCGGCCCCACCAGATAGGCTCTCCCTCTAGAGTAAGAATAACAGCTTGGTGAACATAGAAAGACCAACCGTCATACCCCGTAAGCCAATTAATGTTTGATGGATCAGAAATTATTAACATATCTAATCGACGTTCAATCATCTTTTGGCGAGTTTTTTTTATTCTTTCTTGAAATTCATCTAATGTAAAATTTAGTGGCGAATGCATGATGTATGACCTCGTTTTCTAATATCTAATTAGATTTTAACAATCCCATTAATAATGCCAAGTCAAAATTGCGAAAATCAGAATATTTGATTTTGGTAACTTGTAAATTAATGTTCTTTTAATAGCTAGGCTTGCTTTGTTCTGTGAATAAGTTTTTCTGTTAAGAATATTTTGTTTGAGGTTTTTATGATTGAGTATTTAAAAAGTGCTAGTAAAAAAATATCTGAGGAAAATAATAATACTACGTCGATAGTTTCGCATATGCTTAAAGAAATAGAATTGGGCGGAGAGGAAATAGTTAAAGAATTTTCCCAAAAACTAGATAATTATTTTGGTGTGATACGCGTTTCAGACGAGCAAATCTATAATGCAGAAACCACTTTGCCTGATGTTATAAAAGATGATATTAAATATGCTCAAGAAAATGTGGAAAAATTTGCATCAGCACAAAAACATTCAATTAACGACTTTCAAGTTGAAATAAGACCTGGTTTACTTGCCGGACAGAAATTAATCCCTTTAAATTCTGCGGGTTGCTATGTGCCAGGGGGACGTTACAGTCATATTGCATCAGCTATTATGACTGTAGCAACAGCAAAAATGGGAGGAGTTAAGCATATTTCAGTATGCTCACCATCTCGAGATGGTAAACAAATTCCAGATGAAATAATTTATGCAGCAAGCTATTGCGGAGCTAATTCCATCTTAACTTTAGGAGGTGTTCAAGGTATTGCATCTCTGGCTTTTGGTTTATTTGGTGTACCCTCTGCAGATATTATTGTAGGTCCAGGCAATCAGTTTGTTGCTGAGGCTAAAAGGTTACTGTTTGGTCGAGTGGGTATTGATATGATTGCGGGTCCTACGGATAGTTTGATAATTGCGGATTCAAATGCTGATCCAATGTTAGTTGCCACAGACTTGGTTAGCCAAGCAGAACACGGTTACAATTCCCCAGTTTGGTTGTTAAGTGAAGACCGAATGCTTTGTGGGGAAGTCTTAAAACTTGTTCCAAGTTTAATTAGTACTCTTCCTACAATAAATAAAAAGAATGCGAATGAAGCTTGGAATAATTATGCAGAAATTATTTTATGCGAAAACCGTGAAGAAATTGTGATAGAATCTGATAAAATTGCGCCTGAGCATTTAAGTATACATGCAGATAAACTAGATTGGTGGTTAGGCCGTCTCACTGCCTATGGTTCCTTATTTTTAGGCGAAGAAACCACTGTATCGTTTGGAGATAAAGTTTCAGGCCCCAATCATGTTTTGCCCACATCTGGATCTGCTAGGTATACTGGTGGTCTTTCGGTCCATAATTTTCAAAAAATAGTTACTTGGCAAAGCTCATCTAAGGATGCAGTGAAAGAGCAAGCTATAAGAACTGCGCGAATTTCTCGAACTGAGGGTATGGAAGGACATGCAAGGGCTGCAGACATTAGGTTGAAAAAGTTTTTCCCAGACCAAATATTCTAAATTAGATTGACTAAATATAATATTTTGTATTTTTGGCTTGCGTCTTCCTTCAACTAAGGGAAATGCTACCGTAATGGATAGTGCAGAAGAAAAAGAAAATATCGTTGCTGGCATAATATGGATGGTAATTACTGGGCTAATGTTTGTAGCTGTTACTGGCATCGTGCGACACGTGGGATCAAGTATACCGGCTGCTGAAGCGGCATTTATTAGATATCTGTTTGGGGCCGTATTAATGGTGCCTTTTTTGCATAAAATGTTTAAGAAAAAGCGTTCTAAATTTGTGTATTCTATTTTTGCAATAAGGGGATTTTCGCATGCACTTGGTGTAATTTTATGGTTTTATGCGATGGCTAGAATAACGTTAGCTGAAGTTACCGCAATTGGTTATGTGTCCCCAATTTTTGTTACATTAGGGGCTGCCCTTTTTTTGGGTGAAAAGTTAGCATTGAGGAGAGTATTAGCTGTTATTATTGCTTTTCTGGGAGCGCTAATTATTTTAAGACCAGGTTTTCGAGAGATAGAGATTGGTCATTTGGCTCAATTGTGCACGGCGCCGTTGTTTGCAATTAGTTACCTACTCACAAAATTTATGACAAAAACTGAAGATCCAATCGTCATAGTCGGTATGCTGACTATTTTTGTTACAATTGGTCTTGCTCCATTTGCAATTCTTCAGTGGGTCACACCGTCTGCAGAAGAGGTCGCATGGTTGGCACTTGTTGCTGTTTTTGCAACGGGCGGTCATTATACTATGACGAGGGCGTTAAAAGTGGCGCCAATAATGGTAACTCAACCAATACATTTTCTTCAGCTGGTTTGGGCTACTTCGTTGGGGTTACTTGTATTTGCAGAACCTTTAGACGTGTTTGTTTTAATTGGTGGTGGAGTAATAATTTTGGCAGTAACATTTATTTCCTATAGGGAAGCAAAATTAAACTCAAAATCTAAAACGCCCACACCGATTACCACAAAGAATTAAATTTATTGGAGAAGTTGATGGAAGCAGATTATATTATTGTTGGCGCAGGCAGTGCTGGTTGTGCTTTAGCCTTCCGTTTGTCAGAAAGTGGAAAGCATTCTGTATTGATTATTGAACATGGTGGTTCTGATGCAGGTCCGTTAATCAACATGCCGGGTGCTTTGTCCTATCCCATGAGTATGTCACGTTATGATTGGGGTTTTCGATCAGAACCAGAGCTTAATTTGAATGGGCGATGTATGGCCACCCCTAGAGGGAAAGTGATAGGCGGGTCATCATCGATCAATGGTATGATTTATGTGCGGGGCCATTCAAAAGACTTTGACTATTGGGCGGAAAGTGGAGCTAAAAGTTGGGCATATAAAGATGTTTTACCATATTTCAAAAAAATGGAAAATTGGTCCTCTGGAGGGCATGGGGGGGATAGCTCCTGGCGTGGTAATAATGGACCACTACATGTTACTCGCGGACAGAGAGCGAACCCATTAGTTAAAGCATTTATTAGTGCTGGAAAAGAGGCTGGTTACCATCAAGTAGGCGATTACAACGGTTATCAGCAAGAAGGGTTTGGCCCTTATGATATGAATGTTTATAAAGGACAAAGATGGTCTGCGGCAAAAGCTTATTTACGACCTGCGCTAAAACGTGCAAATTGTCGTATTATTCGAGCCTTGGCTTTAAAAATAAAAATAAATAATGGATGTGCAGCAGGTGTTGAGGTTTCTCATAATGGAGTGGAAAAACTATTAAAGGCTAATAAAGAGGTTATCATTGCTGCCTCTTCGATTAATTCACCAAAACTTTTAATGCTATCAGGAATTGGTCCTGCTTCCCATTTGCGTGAACATGGGATTGATGTTGTTGTTGATCGTCCTGGAGTTGGAAAAAATCTACAAGATCATCTAGAGGTTTATATGCAAATGGCGGCCAGTAAACCAGTTAGCTTGTTTAAGTATTGGAATTTTTGGGGCAAAGCTTACGTGGGTGCCCGTTGGCTGCTAACTAAAACTGGTCCTGGCTCTACAAACCAGTTTGAAAGTGCGGCCTTTATCAGGTCAGATAAAGGCATTGAGTATCCAGACGTTCAATATCATTTTTTACCAATCGCTGTTCGTTATGATGGTAAAGCAAGTAGTGAAGGGCATGGATTTCAGGCCCATGTGGGACCAATGCGATCGCCGTCTAGAGGAGAAATAACTTTAAAATCTAAGGATCCTCTAGATCCTCCAAAAATACAATTTAATTACATGTCAACTGAACAAGATTGGAAGGATTTTAGAAAATGTATTCGGTTAACTAGAGAGATTTTTTCTCAAGATGCCTTTAAACCCTATTTAAAACATGAAATCCAACCTGGAGCTCATGTAAATTCTGATGATGAAATTGATGATTTTATTAAGAATGAAGCAGAGAGCGCTTATCATCCCTGTGGAACCTGCAAAATGGGTTCTGAAACTGACAAGAATTCTGTAGTGAATTGGGAAACTAAGGTAATTGGTATTAAGAACCTACGGGTGGCTGATAGTTCAATTTTTCCCAGAATTACGAATGGTAATTTAAATGCACCTTCAATAATGACTGGAGAGAAGGCAGCAGATCATATTCTGGGTAAAAGTTTGCTATCTGCTTCAAACTCCGAAACTTGGATTAATCCTAATTGGAAAATTAGCCAGAGGTAATTATGTCAATACTTATAGATTTGTGTGATGAAACTTGGATGTTAGATTCTGACTTAAAAAAAATAATTGCTTCTGATTTACCAGGAGTAAATATCATCTGTGGATCGGCCGATCATCAAATGCCTGAAGTTATCATGGCAGTTGTCATAAAAACCTTGGATAAAAATACTTTGAAAAACTTACCGAATCTAAAATTAATTCAAAAAGTGGGCGCAGGTGTGGAGAAGATGGTATCGAGCTCCGACTTGCCTAAAAATATAAAAATTTCGCGTATGAGTAGTAAAGTCCAGGCTATAGAGATGGCGGAGTACTGTTTGGCTGAGATTTTAGCCTATCAACGACGGATTCGGGATTACAGTAATAACCAGACTCAGAAGGTGTGGGAGCAATATCAACCAGCAAAAACTAGCGAAAAAACCGTATGTGTGTTAGGATTGGGTTTAATAGGAATGCAAATAGCACTAATGTTGAAAAAATTTGGTTTTGAAGTTGTGGGTTGGAGTCGGACCAAAAAACATATCTCTGGAATCAAAACTTATAACGAAAAGGATGGTTTGATAAAAGCTACATCTGTGGCTGATTACACCATTGGAATTTTGCCCGAAACAAAGGAAACAAGTGGATTATTAAATTTAGAAATTTTGAAAAAATTTAAAAAAGAAGCAGTTTTAATAAATATTGGTAGAGGTTCGCTTATTGTTGAACAAGATTTGTTAAAAGTTCTTAATGATGGAATTTTACAAGGTGCAACTTTAGATGTGATGCAAAAAGAACCAATACCAGTAGAGCATCCTTTTTGGAGTCACCCAAAGATTGTCATAACTCCCCATGTGTCAGGTTGGAACGTAGACGATGCAATAGTAACTATTGCATCTAACTATCGAAGAATTGTAGCAAACCAACCACTACTTTTTGAGGTTGACCGTGGCCGGGGCTATTAAATCCAAACTGATTAAGTGAAAATTTTTTAAGTGTAAATAAAAGATAATTAAGGTGATAAAAAATGAAAAAGAAAATATTAGGGATGGATGCTTTAGAAGTATCTGAGCTTTGTTTGGGTTCGATGACTTGGGGAACACAAAATAGTAAAACTGAAGCATTTGAGCAAATTGATATGGCGTTAGATTACAATGTTAACTTTATTGATACTGCAGAAATGTATCCAGTGAATCCCTTATCAAAAGAGACGCAAGGGAATTCAGAAAAAATTATTGGAGAGTGGCTGAGTAAATCGAAAAGGCGGACTGATCTGGTAATTGCTACAAAAGTGTCTGGTAAAGGCTATCAAGCAGTTCGAAATGGAGATGAGATTTCTAAAAACTCTATAAAAATTGCTGTAGAAAATTCACTTAAAAATTTAAAGACAGATTATATAGATCTCTATCAGTTGCACTGGCCAAATCGAGGATCCTATATGTTCAGACAAAATTGGACGTTTGATCCATCAAATCAAATTACAGATGAGGCTCTATGCCACTTTTTGGAAGTTCTAGAGGTGATTGACGAGTTAGTTTTAGAGGGAAAGATACGACACTTTGGACTTTCAAATGAAAGTGCTTGGGGTACTGCAACATGGATAAAAATTAGTGAAAAACATAATTTACCAAGAGTGATTTCTATACAAAACGAATATTCTTTATTATGCCGGTTATTTGATACTGATCTTGCAGAATTATGTCATCACGAAAAAGTTGGTTTATTATCATTCTCGCCTATAGCCGCTGGGTTATTAAGTGGTAAATACCAAAATGGAGCAATCCCTGAAGGTTCACGGATGTCGATAGCTAATAATCTGGGTGGGAGAGTTACGAAAAATGTATTTAAGGCTACTGAAGCTTACCTTGAGATATCGAGGCAGTTTGGCCTTGATCCATGTCAAATGGCTCTAGCATTTTGCAGAACACGCACTTTCATGGGTTCAGTAATTATTGGTGCTACAAAAAACACTCAACTTAAAAATGCACTCGAATCGTGTTCTTTGCAGCTTAACCCAGAAATTTTAAAAAAAATTGATGAAGCGCATAGGCAGTACCCGATGCCATATTAGAAATCTAAAATTCACCTATTGCTTCTAGTTTTGGAATAATTTATTTAATTATTTTGCATTTTTGCATTTTCAGGGTTGCTCAAATTGTCGAAATCATTTTTGGTTTCTGGAAAGGAGTGCTGATATGCCATTGGAAATGAATAGAGAAGTTTTTATTACGTGTGCGGTGACAGGATCGGGCTCTACTCAGGACAGATCTCCAAATGTGCCAAGGTCCCCAAAAGAAATTGCTGGTAGCGCTATCGCTGCTGCAGAAGCAGGAGCGGCAGTGGTTCATTGTCATGTTCGCGAGCCAGAAACAGGCCTACCATCACGCAAGTTGGAATATTATCGTGAACTTACGAGTTTGATCCGATCCTCCTCAGTAGATGTCGTTCTTAATCTCACGGCAGGGATGGGTGGAGATATCGTATTTGGTGGAGCTGAGTCTCCATTGCCACTTAATCAAATTGGAACAGATATGGTAGGATCAACAGAACGCGTGGCGCATGTTGCAGAATGCTTGCCAGAAATTTGCACATTAGATTGTGGTACAATGAATTTTGCAGAAGCAGATTATGTAATGACAAATACCCCTGGAGTTCTTCAGGAAATGGGTCGACAAATGACAGCAATGGGAGTCAAGCCTGAGATTGAAGCCTTTGACACTGGACATCTTTGGTATGCCAAACAACTTGTTGCAGATGGAATTTTGGAGTCTGACGCCTTAGTCCAACTTTGTATGGGTGTCCCTTGGGGCGCGCCAGATGATTTAAACACTTTTATGGCTATGGTGAATAATGTCCCTAAAAATTGGACTTTTTCTGCTTTTGGTCTTGGTCGAAATCAAATGCCATACGTTGCAGCAAGTGTGTTAGCAGGTGGAAATGTAAGAGTGGGTTTAGAAGATAATCTGATGTTAGAAAAAGGTGTCTTGGCAACAAATGAAAGCTTAGTGCACCGGGCGGCAGGTATCGTGAAGGATTTAGGAGCTAAATTAATAGGTCCAGACGAAGTTAGAAAAAGATTAAATTTGACTAAGCAAACGCCAAATTTTTAATTTTTTATATTCTATTTTTAGGGGATTTTTATGGTTTCAGACTTTATGAAAGAGAGTTTATCTTCATGCTTAGGTCCGGTGGAAAATGCATTTTGCTTGCCTCCTTTAGCTTACACTTCATCGGAAGCTTTGAATTTTGAAAGAAATTCTATTTTTGATAAGGGATGGGTGCCAATTGGAAGAGCAGATAGGCTCTTAGGTATCGGAGATTATGTGGCATTAGACATAATTGATAGACCAGTTATTTTAATAAGGAATAATGAGAATGAACTTAATGCACTAGCTAATTCATGCCGTCACCGAGGTGCTAAGCTACTTGAAGGAACTGGAACTATAAAGGGAATAAGGTGTCCTTTTCATAGTTGGTTGTATCGAACTGACGGGACTTTGGCTGCGGCACCAAGGATGGAGAGATCAATCTCATTTCAGGACTGTTCTAATGATTTAATAAGATATGATTTAGTTGAAAGATTGGGCTTTCTGTTCATCAGTTTTCAAGAAAAACCAATAGATATTGATGATTGGTTGGGAAACTTTGCTCTGTTGCATGAAAGTTGGCCATTATCTGAGATGATAACTACCAGAACATGGACGAGAGAATTTCCTTTTAATTGGAAGTGTTTCCTAGATGTTTTCAATGAGTATTATCATCTTCCGTTTGTGCATAGAGATAGTATTGATGCTGTTTATCATACGCCTAGAGAAGGTGATATTGTGACTGGAAACTTTGCAACGCAATTTGGAGAAACGGACGGGACAGGCGGATTACTTGAAAGTCAACAAAATTTTGCGTTTGGCAATATGCCTGGGCTAAAAGATGACGCGTTGGTGGGTGCCCGTTATACTTGGATGTTTCCGACAATGACATTTGCGTGTTCAAATGATGCTTTATGGGTTTACGAAGCCCGACCAATTTCCGAACACACATGTGTTGTTACTCAATCAACTTGTTTTCATCCGGATACAATAGCAAAGCAAAATTTTAAAGAAGTTGCAGCGGTTTATTATGATAGAATGGACACAGCTTTGGAGGAAGATCTTGTCGCATTGCAAAATCAGTTTGCTGGATTAAGTTCGCCTGAAGCTAAACAAGGACCTTTTTCTCCAAATTTGGAACATAATGTGGCTGCTTTTGCAAATTGGTATTCAGAAAAAATTCTCAAAAGTTCTTAAATGGTTATATAGGATTAACAAATATGGAAAAAACTGTAGCAATTATTGGTGGTGGAATTATTGGTGGTGGTTGGGCTGCACGGTTCACACTAAATGGATGGGATGTTAAAATTTATGATCCTGATGTACACGCAGAGAGAAAAATTGGAGAAGTTTTTGAAAATGCTTGTAGGTCACTGCCGGGGCTTTCAGACGTTGAAATGCCAGAGCCTGGTTCTGTTAAATTTTGCAAAACTATTGGAGAAGCGGCTAAAAGTGCATCATTTATTTTAGAGGCTGTCCCTGAAAGATTGGAGATTAAACAATCTGTTTATGCACAAGTAGAATCTGTAAATAAAACTGGTATCATAGCATCATCTACCTCAGGAATAATGCCAAGTGATCTACAAAGTAAAATGAAATACCCAGAGCGCCTAATAGTAGCGCATCCATTTAATCCTGTTTATTTATTACCATTAGTTGAATTGGTTGCAGGAAAGAAAACAAACAATAAATATATAGAATTGGCAAAAGAACTATTAAGTAGTTTAGGTATGCATCCCCTTCACTGCCGTGTTGAAATTGAGGGGTTTCTTTCTGATAGACTTCAAGAAGCGTTATGGCGAGAAGCTCTTTGGCTTTTGCATGACAAGGTTGCGACCGCTGAAGAATTAGATGCAGCGATTGCTTTTGGTCCGGGACTTCGGTGGGCGCAGATGGGTACTATGCAAACTTTTCATTTGGCGGGAGGCGAGGGTGGAATGAGGGCCATGCTTGCGATGTTTGGTCCTTGCTTGAAGTGGCCTTGGACCAAATTGATGGATGTACCAGAGTTAACTGATGAGTTTGTTGATATGGTGGGTGATCAATGCGACACACAATCCTCAAGTTTTTCTGCGAGAGAACTAGAAAAAATTAGAGATAATAACCTAGTTGCTACTTTGCGAGCCCTTAAGGGACAAAATTGGGGTGCTGGCAAAACACTGAATCAATATGATAAAGAAACTAGTCTAGTTCAGACCAGTATCCCTAATGTGCCATTGCTTACGGCGATGCGTGTAGTGCCTTTAGATTGGACTGATTACAATGGTCATATGAATGAAGCTAGATATCTACAGGCTTTTTGTGATGCTACAGATAAATTTATGGAAGAAATAGGTTGTGATGTTAATTATATCAAAACTGGTGGTAGCTATTTTACCGCAGAAACACATATACGACATATAGAAGAAGTTCATGCAGGTTCAAAAATTTCCATTCAAACGACTTGTCTTAATAGTACAGACAAGAAAATTCATATATTCCATGAGATGTTGGGTGGAGAAGGTCAATTGCTAGCTACTGGAGAGCACATACTTCTACACGTGAGTTTGACTACACGCAAAGTAAGTAAAGCTGCTAATCATATACAAGAAAGGCTTACTAAATTAACTATTGCTCATTCTAAAATTCTTAAACCAGAGGGTGTAGGTAGGTATGTGGGGCAACCTAGATGAAGCAACGTGTGTTAATTACAGCAGGAGCAGATGGTATAGGACTTGCGATGGCTAATTGTTTCTTAAAAAATAATGCCTCTGTGTGGGTCACAGATATCAACCAAGAAGCCTTAAAAGCCCTGCCGGATGGAGTTCAAGGTAGTTGTGTCAATGTTTGTGATGAAGTCGGTATGCGTGATTTATTTTGTGAAATAATGCAATCTTGGGGTGGCTTAGATGTTTTGTGTGCAAATGCTGGGATAGCAGGGCCAACCGCCGCCATAGATGAAATTTCTCTCAAAGATTGGCAGAATTGTTTAAGTGTGAATTTAGATGGAACATTTATTGCCACAAAGTATGCAGCTAAAATATTTAAAAACCAGGAATATGGAGTTATAAATATAACATCTTCGACTGCTGGACAGTATGGCTATCCAAATCGCTCTCCTTATTGTGCGGCGAAATGGGGCGTTATTGGACTTATGAAAACTTTATCTATGGAACTGGGGTCTTTTGGCATAAGGGTTAATGCTATTTGTCCTGGTGCGGTGGAAGGAGAGCGAATGGAGCGTGTATTAGCTCGTGAATCAAAAGTGACTGGTTTATCCAGAGACAGAATTTATCAGGGATACTCTGTGGGCACTTCAATGCAAACATGGGTTGAGGGCAGTGATATCGCTGAAATGGCAGTATTTCTTTCCAGTAGAGAGGCAAGATACGTGTCTGGTCAAATCATTGCTGTCGATGGCCATACTTTTAATCCAAATCCACAGATGTGATAATTTTTTTTATAAAAGATAAATTTTAAGGCTTTTAAGCGGCCTCTAATTGGCTGCGTCTTTCGCTCTCTTCTCGCGATAGCGCAACAGAAGTTCTTATTCCCTTAGAAACAAAATCCATTAGTCCGTCAACTACCCGCTCGTTTGGATCAATACCTGCGCAAGAAAGTACTTCCCGTCCATCTCGAGATCTTGCCCAACGAGCTATAACTTCAGGCCCATTTCCAAATTTTTTATCATCGGCAATTGCGTCATCTAAAGCTGCTAATACCACAGCTGCAAATAGCTTTCTTGATCTAGAACCTTGATCGTTTGTCCAAGCTAAGTCGTTATGATGATCGCGCATTTCTTTACCTTAAATTATGAGTTTAAATCTATGTTCCGAACTCTTTAGCACGAAACAATAATAATTTGTTATGTAATTATTGCATATCAGCTATGCTTAAAATGCATGTCTTTTTGTATTTAGGGTTTTATGATCTCTTGAGTGCTTGATTACCTAAAAGCGCACCGATATATGTCGAGTTAAACTTATTATTTAAATTAAAGGTGATCAATGGCCAAAATTAATGGAAATGAAATTCGACCTAGTTATGTTTTGGAGCATAACGAAGGTCTTTGGATTGCTGTCAAAGTTAATCATGTTAAGCCTGGAAAAGGTGGTGCCTTTGCTCAGGTTGAAATGAAAAATTTGCGAACAGGTTCCAAGCTTAATGAACGGTTCAGATCGGATGATAAAGTTGAAAAGGCAAGGTTAGATCAAAAAGACCAACAATTCTTATATGAAAATGGTGCAATGTTGGTTTTTATGGATATGGAAACTTATGAACAGATAGAGCTGCAGTCAGATCTTTTAGGTGAACGTAGGCCGTTCCTTCAAGATGGTATGATGGTGACTATTGAATATTATGGTGAGGAGGCGTTAAATATTTCAGTTCCACAGAAAGTTACTTGTGTGGTTAAAGACACCGAACCTGCAATAAAGGGACAAACAGCTGCCAATAGCTACAAACCTGCTATATTAGATAATGGCCTTCGTATCATGATTCCACCTTTTGTCGGCCCAGAAGAATCTATTATAGTAAATACCGAAACTTTTGAATATTCAGAGCGAGCATAATATTTCAAAATACTTTTAATAATAGTAAAAGACTTAAAATAATTAACATAATACCAATGATTTCTATTTTTGTGTGTTTTTCTTTGATGAAAAAGTAAGAACCTATAAAAGTAAAAACTAATTCGATTTGGCCCAAAGCACGGACATAGGCTGCATTTTGTAATGTGAAAGCCATAAACCAGGCATAGCTTCCCAAAACCCCTGTGAGTCCGACTAAACCAGATGTTTTCCATAATTTTAATGTTTGGAATGCATCTGTTTTATTTCTAAAAGTAAACCAAACCGCCATTATAGTTGCTTGGAAAATAGTGACAAAGGCTAGTGTCGTGGCTGCCCTGATGATAAAGTCACCTTCTAATAGTGAAAGTGAAGCTCCTCTGTATCCTACTGCACTTACACCAAAAAAAGCGCCTGCGCTTAAGCCATAAAGAGTGGTTTGATTGAAGTAATGTCTTATTGGTGACCTAAGTGTAATTGTTTTTGGTTTGGAAAGACATATTATGCCACCAAAACTGATCAAAATTGCTAGTCCTGCGTGTAAAGATATCACCTCACCTAAAAATATTAATCCAATGATGGCTGTTTGAATTATCTCTGTTTTTGTAAATATTATACCGATAGAGAAATTTCGTTTTGCAAAAAGCTTTATGGTAAGGATAGTTGCAAAAATTTGAGATAAGCCACCTATTAATGAAAAATAAAAAAACTTTGGTTGGGATTTTGGCAACTGGTAATCTAAATTAAGCAAGAGGAATATGAGAAAACAAAGTGCAATTGGCGCACCAAAAATAAATCTAGCAAATGTTGCGCTGGTTGGTGTTAATCCAGAAAAGTGAAGATTTCTTTGTAACATAAATCTAAAATTCTGAATAAAGGCTGCAAATATCGTTAATAGAATCCAAAGTTGCATATTTTTTTTAAAAGCACCTATGTTGAAGAAGTAATTATGATAGTTTAGCACTAATTAATCGATGTAAATAGAGAAGGGAAAGAGCTGAGTGATAAATCGATGTCGTTTCTTGATTTTTTATTTTGTTTTTATAATTGGAACTATAAACCCAATGAAATGTTTAGCCGCATTTGAAATTGTGTATTCTGAAAGAACTTGGAGAAAATTGTTAATTCCAGTTCAATTTGAAATCTTACGTAAATGGAAAACAGAACGACCTTTTTTCAACAGTTTATATGGTAAAAAATCTGATTTACTACTTTATGAATCTAAAACTAAATATGATAGTGGTACGGGTTGGCCTAGTTTTTGGGCTCTAATTACAGTAAATGTGAATTACTGCAACGATTGGTATTTTGTAAAGTTATTAACTGAAGCTCATCGCAATCGATGTGGTGGACATCTTGGGCATGTTTTTGATGATGGACCAAAACCTACAGGAAAGTGTCATTGTATTAATGGTTTAGCTTTAATTTTTAGGGAGTCTTAAGTTTGAGAGAAGTAGGTAAACTTAGAGAAGAAATTAAGGCAGGTAATAGACGTGCTTTAGCGAGAGCAATAACTTTAGTTGAAAGTACTCGCGCTGATCATCGAGAAGAAGCTTTATCTTTAATGGATACTCTCCCAAATAATACAAAAAAATCAATACGTATAGGTTTAACGGGAACTCCTGGGGTTGGAAAATCGACCTTTATTGAAAGCTTTGGAATGATGTTAATCAATCAAGGTATGAAAGTAGCCATTTTGGCTGTTGATCCGACTTCTAGAAGGTCTGGAGGCTCTATACTTGGCGATAAGACTCGAATGGAGTTGTTATCGAGAGAGCCAAAAGCATTTATACGTCCATCACCTAGTGGTGATTTACAAGGGGGCGTTGCTCTTCGTACTAGAGAAGCTATTGCGCTGTGTGAAGCCGCGCAATTTGATATAATTATTGTTGAAACTGTTGGGGTTGGGCAATCAGAAGTTATGGTTTCGGAAATGACAGATATATTTTTACTTTTGATAGCTCCTGGTGGTGGTGATGAGCTCCAAGGAGTAAAAAGGGGTATTATGGAAATTGCAGATTTAGTTTTGGTAAATAAAGCAGATGGAGACCTTGAAGCAACCGCAATGAGAACATGTGCTGACTACGCTGGCGCCTTGAGGTTACTGCGAAAACGAAAAATTGATCCAGAAGGTTTTCCAAAAGTTATGGCTTTGTCAGCCTTGCAATCATTAGGTTTGGTTAATGCCTGGGATGAAGTTAAAAAATTAAATGAATGGAGACACCAAAATGGCTTGTGGGCTGAAAATAGAAAGTATCAATCACTTAATTGGTTTAATTCCGAGTTGAAAAACAGAATACTCGAAAATTTTGAAGCTGATAGTGAAATTACGGTTTTAAGAAAAAGACTGGGCAATGCTGTCTTAGACGGAGAAATCACGCCAGACAGAGCAGCAGATACTATTTTAAAGACTATTATTAAAAATAACTCCTAAGAACGATATGAATCTCTTGACGATTCAAGTTTGAGGGCCTATCTACGGCGTTCGAATAGACTATTGTAATTGGTTGAAATTATTTTAAGGACAAATGCTATGTCGCGTCGCTGTGAACTAACAGGAAAAGGTGTAATGGTTGGTAATAATGTGAGCCATGCAAAAAATAGAACTAAACGCCGTTTTTTACCAAATTTGAATGATGTAACGATTTTGTCTGATATACTTGACCGCTCGTTTAAGTTCCGTGTATCTGCTGCAGCTCTTAGAACTGTGGATCACAGGGGTGGTTTAGATGGATTTATGGCAAAGGCGAAGGATGACGAATTATCCGAAAAAGCCCTAAAAGTAAAACGTGAAATTGCAAAAGCTCAGATAGCTATTTAAAATTTACAGTATGTTATTTTTTGTCCCTATTACTGGTATTTAAATTTTTATTATACAAACCTTTAGTAATTAAAAGTACAGCATTTAGGTATTAAATGCTGTAAAGAAGCCAATGGCTCCTACAAGTATGAGACTAACTGCCCATACAGCATCTAGATTAAACCAAGTTTTTGATATAAATTTTAAACCCAGCCAAAAGTATACTAATGTAGCTAAACCAGCACCAATTAAAGACATAGCTAAAGTATGTACCATCGCAACAAGTAGTGCTGTCCCTATTTTACTCCCCATCAATTGTCTTGCTGCTTCATGACCAGAATCAAAATCCTCTGGTGCGCAAAGTCCAAGAAATATTGGGACTAACATTAATCCAGCTCCGTGAGCCAACGCTGCCAAGAAAGACCATAAGGCAAGCTTTGATGGGGGTATCCGTGCTAAAAACTTAGGATGTCTGTTATTTATTAAAAGGTAAACCCCAAGTGAGACAACCAATGCGCCAGCGAACATTCGAATTTCACTCTCCCAAACAATAAAAGAGGTTAAAATGGAAAATGGCAGTAAAATTATTAGCATTGATAGTAGGTGGCCAATACTTAGTGCAATTATTGCCTTAAATAAGGCAGATTTTTTTCCTTCAAAAAGTGCAGCAGATACTGCAAGAGGCCAACCCATTGCAGGATTGAAACCATGATAAATGCCAGAAAAAATGACGGCCCCCCAAAGGGCCGCCAAACTATTCAAATTTTCCATTTATTATACTGAAGGGTAACAGAAACTGTCAGTTGAGCAATCGCCACCTTCAAGTCTAATTTGATGTGAGCGATAGCCTTCTGGAAATTCAACCCAAAAGTCTTTATTTAATGAGAAATCTCCATTTTCGGCTACATCAGCCATAACCATTGCTCCGCCACGTTCGCCAGGATAAAACTGGTCGTCCCAGCTGGAGTATAAAGAGTTTGTCCAATATACTCGTTTACCATCACGACTAACTTCTAGCATTTGTGGCCCATAACCAAATTCTTTTCCATTTTTATGTTTGGTTTTAGTTACTATTCCTCCAATTTCAACTTTACCGTTGAGGACTGGATTCATTGGATCACTTACATCATACTGATGCATTTCTCCAGTTCCCCAGCAAGCAACATAGAGATATTTATCGTCTAAGCTAAGGTCAATATCAGTGACCAATGGTGGAACAGCTGAAAAACCTTTTAATAGCTCTGGTAAATCATTAGGATCTGCAGCTACGGGTGGTATTGTTATAGTTTTCTTAGCTTCAAAAGTTCCATCTTCTTTTCGCCACCAAGTAAATACAGCGCCTTCAAGATTTGAGGTGTCTACAACCACACCGCAAAAGCCATATTCTTTGACTGGGTCATGGGCTGGGCGAATTTCTAATGCCATTTGATGATTTGCACCAAGATCTATTGTTTGGACATTTTTCCTTGCCCGAAGGTCCCAAAAGTGAATAGAGTGACCATACTTATTGCTTAAAAGGTCTTCAGCAACAATACCGTTCTCATATTGAGGAGGTAAACCCCATTCAGAGCTAACCATATAATTACGTGGTAAATTCCACCAAAAATCGTACCCTTTTTCCTGTGCCCCTCGGTCCATTTCGTATCGACCAAGAATATCAAAAGTTTCACAATCCATTATAAATATTCCTGGAGGACCATCGGTTCCATCTTTTCCACCGCCACCTAGCGTAGAAACATAAATACCTTCAGGGCCACAGTGGATAGTGTGTGGACGAGAGTAACCAGTTTTAGCCATAATTTCATCAGCTTCAATGATTTTATGAATTTTGGCTTTTAGTGGTTCTTTTACATCGATAATGTAAATACGTGATGATTTTATTCCTGGAATTATTAAATATCGGCGCTCCAGAAATGCATGGCCAGTAAGAGGTGATAATGAAGCTGAACACGCATTCCAACCAAAATGATGGAATTCATCACCTAAATTTGGCATAAATAAGCTATGTAATATCTTACTGTAAGTTTTTGACTTTGGATCAACATCAATAACTGCTAACCCATCAGGTTTTGTCCCATCTGGGCTGAGCATCAGGGTAAATGCTAGTTTCTCAGCGGGTGCTTTCATAGCTAATTCAGCAGTGGCATGAAAGGTTGGGTCTGGTCTTAAATTCATAAATATCCTCCATTAATTAATTTTATTATTGTTAATATATTTCGACCAATTAATTGTGGGCCGGTTTCTTTAGTATTTAATTTAATTTTGTTATTATGTTTTAATAGGTTTTGTTAGCCATTCTCGGCCTTTAAGCATTACATTCCAATACACAGCTGGTAATATTGATTTTTTTAAAATCCATGCTAGCCGGCGTGGTTTCGTTGAGTCCCAAGGAAAAGTAGGCATCACTTTCCCCCCATAACCAAATTCAGCAAGAATTATCTTTCCTTTCTCAACAGTAAGTGGACAAGAACCATAACCATCATATTCAGGTTTTGGATTGTCTCCAGCAATAACTGCCATAATATTTGATGCAACTATTGGTGCTTGTTTTCGAACTGCTGCTGCAGTTTTAGCATTTGGAGTTGATGTAACATCTCCAATCCCAAAAATATTTGGAAATTTTGTGTGTTGAAGTGTGGCTTGGTTCACATCTACCCAGCCACCTTCATTTGAAATTGGACTTGATTTTATAAAGTCAGGGGCACACTGTGGTGGGCAGACATGTATCATGTCAAACTTTTTCTCGATAACTTCCGCCTCGGAGTCTTCCTTGTTTACTTTAAACCAAGCGGTCTTATTTGCACCATCTATCTTCACTAAATTATGACCAAAATCTAAGTTAATTTTATATTTTTTTACATATTCCATAAGTGGTGGAACGTAGGGCGCACAACCAAAAAGCACTGGGCCTGCATTGCAAAAAGAAATGTTCATTTCGTCTAGCTGACTATTTTTCAACCAATGATCACAAGATAAGTACATTGCTTTTTGTGGTGCTCCTGCACACTTTATCGGCATTGCTGGTTGGGTAAAAATAGCTTCTTTTCCCTTCATCTCTTGGACAAGTTTCCAGGTATAAGGGGCGAGATCATAGCGATAATTTGAAGTTACTCCATTCTGTCCAAGGGTTTCAGTTAGCCCTTCTATTGCTTCCCAATCTAGTTTTAAACCACACGCGACCAAAAGAATTTTGTATTTGAGAGACGAACCATCCGACAATGTAACTAAGTTTTGCTCTGGTTCAAATTTAGTCACAGATCCTTTAATCCGTTTAACTCCCGATGGCCATACAGAGATCGTATCGCGTCGGGTTTCTTCTTTATTAAAGATACCTGCGCCAACCATTGTCCAACCAGGTTGATAGTAATGATCATCGGATGGTTCAATGATAGTTATCTCCAATGAACGATTTCTCTTTAGAAGACTTGTGGCTGTTGCAATGCCACCGGCACCACCACCCACTATTAAAATCTGATTTATACTATCCATAACTACTCCCCCACTATGTATAATCAAACGTTCAGATATATTAATATGACTTGTCAATGGAACTTGTGACGACGTTACGTCAAATTGTAGCTATAAGAAAATGCGTCTTCTGCAAGTTGAATTTTAAGTCTTTATTGTGATAGCCTTATCAAATAATAAGTTGAATATTTAATAAAGTTACTTAGCCAAACTTCTGCAAAGGAAAGACCAAATGAAGATTTTTATTCTCACTTTGAATTTCATTTTAATTTTTGCACTACCTATTAAAGCTGATATTTTTGTTAAGAATGCATTTGCGATAACTAGCACACCAATGGCTAAATCAGGTGCGATTTTTATGACAATTGATAATAATGGTAATTATGATGATCAATTGTTATCAGTAGTTACTGATATATCAAAAATGTCTCAACTTCATACGCACAAGATGGAAGGTGATATAATGAAGATGGTTCACGTTCATGAAGGATTAAAAATAGGTGCGCAAAGTCATACTAAATTAGAGCGAGGTGGAAGTCATGTTATGTTGATGGGCATCAGTAAAGTTTTAAAAGTAAATGAATTATTTTCTTTGAGCTTAAAATTTAAAAATGCTGGGATTATTAAGATTCAAGTACCATATCATGGCACTGGACAGAAAAAGGTTAAAATGAAACATAAGACTGAAGACAATGGGGGTGACTATTAATATTTTCGGTATATTAAAAGGTAAAGAACCTTTCAGAATAAAAAATTCTAATGTATAAAGTAATTAAGTAATTGAAACTCGAGTTATAGTTAAAAAGGATAATAAAAATGGCATTTAATCTTCCAGAACTACCTTATCAGCACGACGCACTGTCTGATTTGGGGATGAGTAAAGAAACTTTAGAGTTTCATCATGACTTACACCATAAAGCGTATGTAGATAACGGTAATAAGTTGATTGCTGGCACAGACTGGGAAGGAAAGACTTTAGAGGAAATAATCACTGGGACTTATAACAATGAGACAGTGGCTCAAAATGGTATTTTTAATAATATTTCTCAGTTGTGGAACCATAATCAATTTTGGGAAATGATGGGTCCATCAGGAAAGAATATACCATCTCATTTGGAAAGTAGGATAAAAGACTCTTTTGGATCAGTCGAGAAATTTAAAGAGGAATTTTGTGCAGCTGGTGTTGGTCAGTTTGGCTCTGGTTGGTGTTGGCTAGTGCTTGATACTGATGGTGGTTTAAAGATAACCAAGACTGAAAATGGTGTGAACCCCCTTTGTTTTAATCAAGTTGCATTGCTAGGCTGTGATGTTTGGGAACACTCTTATTATATTGATTTCAGGAATAAGCGACCAGTATATTTAGCAAACTTTCTTGAAAAATTGGTCAATTGGGAGAATGTAGCAGAGCGACTAGGTTCTAAGTAAAAATAGACAATAACATCGTTGTTTAATGGAGTGCTTGCAAGCTTGTCTCTAAATCTGCAACAGATTCCGTAATTTGAAATTTGCCTAATAGATCTGAATCAGCAAAGTCTTGTTTGATCATATGTTCTATTAGGTGGATTAAAGGATCCCAGTAGCCGTCAATGTTTAACAAATAGACTGGTTTTTTATTTATCCCCAATTGAGTCCACGTTAAGATTTCAAAAAATTCATCAAGCGATCCTGCCCCACCAGGTAAGGTCACAATAACGTCACTATTTGTGAACATTATTTTTTTCCTATCGTGCATGTTCTCTGTCACAATAAAGGAGGTTAGATCAGTCTTGCCAACCTCCTTTTGCAAGAGATGCTCAGGTATAACTCCGAATGTTTCTCCACCATTATTTTGACAGCTCTTGGCAAGAGCTCCCATTAGCCCAATATCACCGGCTCCATAAACTAACCGCCATCTATTTTTTGCTAACATCTGACCAGTTTCTTCTGCTGCTTTTTTAAACTCCTTATTTTTCCCAAAGCGTGATCCGCAAAATACACAAATTGAAAATTTAAAAGAATTCATTGCAAATAATCCATAAGTCTTGTTTGTCATAGTTCTGTTAATTATGTTATGATGATGTTAATTGAAAAAATAAACAAGTCTTAATGGGCCTTAGAGTCCCTAAGACTTTTTAGACATAGACGTATGGATTGAGTAAATAGTGAAAAATAAGCTAATTTCTACAGAAAATATAACGTTATTGTTAGTTTTAATAATTGGTATTTTGATAGCTGTAATAGGTTATCGAAATGACCCGGTTATTACTTCTAAAACAACGTCTGATAATGCTGTTGAAAGTACTGAACTTCAAATTACTAAGACAGAAGAATCAAAGAATAACGACGAAGTTACTAAGTCACTTGAGTCTGAAAGTGTTGAAACGAATGAACCGTCTGAAAATGCAAGTATAGAACCAAGAAAGATTCCAGCACCAAAATTTGATTTATTTAGTATAGATCAATCAGGCTCTGCTACTATTGTTGGAAAAGGTTTAGCTGGGGAAAGTTTGGATATCATAATTGATGGAAAGGTTGTTTCGAAAATAATTCCAGATAATAACGGTGACTTTGCTACTTTCTTGGACATTGGTATTTCTAAAACACCACGCTCCTTAACCTTGAGAACCACACATTCTGACGGAAGAGTGGTTGCTTCTGAAGAAACGGTTTTAATTACCCCTATTTTGAAAACGGGTATTCAAGAAGAAACATCAACTACCAGTGCTAGTGACAGTGCTAGTGCTAGTGACGGCGCCAGTGCTAGTGACAGTGCTAGTGCTAGTGACGGCGCCAGTGCTAATGACAGTGCTAGTGCTAGTGAAAGCGCCAGTGCAATTATTACAGCAAGTAGTGGTTCATCTAATGATGAAGTAAAGTTGAAGCCGACTTCTTCTACTTCATCATCTGAATTGGATTCTAAGTTATCAGATGATTCTGAAACTACTGATGTTTCAATAGCAATTGTGTCTTCAAAAGAAATAAGAGTAATTTCACCTGCCTTACAAAATAATGCTCCTAAAGTACTAGACGTTATAATTGATGCTATTTCTTATGATGAAGAAGGCGAGGTTCTATTGACAGGAAGAGGCATAGAGGACCAACACATACGCATATATGTGGATAATAAACCGATAAAAACTAGCTCAATAAAAGCAGATGGCACCTGGAGTTTGGATCTGGAGGAGATAGATGCAGGTGTGTATATTTTGCGTATAGACCAATTAGATTCTGATGGGGTAGTAACCTCAAGAACCGAAACCCCTTTTCAAAAAGAAACTTCAGACGTCGCAATAAGAATGGCGGCACTACAAAATAATAATAACAAAGAAAGCTCCCCAAATCTAGGGATTGGATTGTCGACAGTTATAATTCAACCAGGATATACTTTATGGGCCGTTGCGAAGAAAACATATGGGTTAGGTATGCAATACGTTCGAATATATCACGCTAATAAAGATCAAATTAGGGACCCAGATTTGATTTACCCGGGTCAGATATTTAAGCTGCCAGAATAGTAGTATTGAATAATTAATTGCATTAAAAATTTACAATTGAGTACTACTTAGTTAACGCAGGTATCGAGAATTTATGTCAAACTCCGTAAAAAACAAAACCACTGGATCTACAAGCTCTAATTGGCGCACTGTGAAAAGAGTTACGCCTTATCTTTGGCCAAAGGCTAGCGAACAATTTTGGGTGAAACGCCGCGTTGTTCTTGCCATGCTAGCTTTAACTCTTTCAAAAATAATTGCCGTTGCCACGCCATTTTTATTTAAAGCTGCTGTTGATGGTTTAGCTAAAGTTGGTGAGTCTAATGATGCATTGATGTTACTATTGGGCGCTGGTGGATTAATGTTCGCTTATGGTTTTTTTAGATTATCTAGTGTTGGATTTGGTGAGTTACGAGATGCTATTTTTGCCAGAGTTGGGCAAAGGGCTTTAAGGTCTTTGGCATTGGAAACTTTTGAACACATCCACGCACTATCCTTACGATATCATATCTCTAGAAAAACAGGTGGTCTGAGTAGAATAATTGAGCGTGGTGTGAAAGGTGTTGATTTCTTATTAAGATTTATGCTTTTTTCGATTATTCCCTTGTTAATTGAATTAACATTAGTTGCTACTATTTTATTTATCGTATTTGATGTTTGGTATTTAGCAGTAATATTAGTGACAATTTCTTTATACATTTGGTTCACATTCACTGTTTCGGAGTGGCGTTTAAAAGTCCGCCAAGAAATGAATAGGCAAGATACTGATGCTAATCAGAAAGCTATAGATAGCCTTTTAAACTTTGAAACGGTCAAATACTTTAATGCCGAAAAAGTGGAAGCAGCCAGATATGATTCCTCTATGCGGTTATATGAAGCTGCAGCATTAAAGACATCTTACTCACTTTCATTTTTAAACTTTGGACAGGCATTTCTTATTACAAGTGGGTTAGTGACTGTCATGGTGATGGCTGCATTTGGTGTGCAGAGTGGTGACCTTACGGTTGGGGATTTCGTATTGGTAAATGCTTACATGATACAGATTACGATGCCTTTAAATTTTTTGGGTACGGTTTATAGAGAAATTAGACAAGCACTTGTCGATATGAGTGAGATGTTTGATCTTCTCGAGCAACCACCTGAAGTTACTGATGATGAGAATGCATATGATTTGGTTGTTAGGGAAGGATTGATCGACTTTAAGGACATTACATTTGGGTATGAGAAAAATAGAGTAATCTTAAAGAACTTTAATTTATCTGTGGGTGCTGGTCAAAATATTGCTATCGTAGGAACGTCGGGCTCTGGCAAGTCAACCATTGGGCGTTTGTTATTTAGATTTTATGATACGGATAAGGGAGCTTTATTTATTGATGGTGTCGATATTAAAGAGGTTACCCAGTCTAGTCTTCATTCGGCGATTGGGATTGTTCCTCAAGATACTGTTTTATTTAACGATACTATCTATTATAATATTGCATACGGAAATACTGAAGCAAGTTATGATAAAGTTATAGAGGCAGCCAAAGCTGCAAAAATTCATGAATTTATTTCTAATTTACCTGATGGATATGATACGACAGTTGGCGAACGGGGGTTAAAATTATCTGGAGGCGAAAAGCAACGGGTAGGTATTGCCAGAACATTGCTAAAAAATCCTCCCATTTTGTTATTAGATGAGGCAACATCATCGTTGGATACTGAGACTGAAAACAGCATACAGGACAGTTTAAATAAAATGTTAGAAGACAGAACGGTAATCACCATTGCCCACAGACTTTCAACAATAGTTAAGAGTGATCTTATCGTTGTTTTAGAAAATGGTGAAATTGTAGAGCAAGGAACACACATTGAACTTTTAGATTTAAAACGCCGTTACAGTAAAATGTGGAAACGGCAAGCAAATGAGCAAGAGGTTAAAGTCCATAATTAAGAAATTATTATGGGTATTTAAACTTATTCTTCATCCAAAGTCCACAAAATCTCCTGCTCTCTATTATTTTTAACTAACTTACGAAGGTTAAAATCTTCTTTCAATTTTCTCCCTTGAGCATCACGAATAATATTTATTCTGAATATTGAATAAATACCATAAGACCCTCGTTTTACCCATTCACGAAGGGCAAGCATAGAGGGTGTAAAAATAAGAGTTAATACTGTTGCAATCCCTAAACCGAAGACAACGGCTGTCGCCAATTGCTTCCACCAAAGTGCTGTTGGGCTATCAACGGTATATCCACCGTTAAAAAAATCTAGTGACAGGCCGTACATCATAGGAGTTAGACCCGCCATTGTGGTAATAGTAGTTAATAAAACTGGACGAATGCGATCTTCTGCTGTTCTTACGATTGCTTCCAGTTTTGGCATGTATGTTGAGTATTCCTGATATGTATCAATTAATACAATATTATTATTTACGACGATTCCTGCTAGAGCGACGATACCAGTTCCTGTCATAATAACTGAGAAGTTTTGATCCATCACCATCATACCCACAAGCACCCCTGTGGTTGATAGTATTACAGCCAACAAAACTAGGACCGAGTTATAAAAGGAATTAAATTGGGCTAACAAAATTACAAACATCAATCCAAGTGCTGCCATGAATGCACTTTGCAGAAACTCTTGGCTTTCTGCCTGCTCTTCATCGTCTCCTGTCCACTCAAAAGAGATGCCATTTTCAAGTGGCATCTTGGTTTCCAACCATTCAGTTAAAAGTAAAATACGTTCTGTTGGTGTAATTAAAGTGTTTGTTGCATTTTTAAGATTGGGCTCTACATCTGCTTTGATGTCGAAATACCTTTCGCCACCTACTCTATTAATTTGCGCTAATTTCTTCACTGGAGTTCGAGATATGAAATTTGATAATGGAATTAAACCTGATGGAGTTCGAACCTTTAAGGAATCAATCGTACTTAAAAGTCTATCTTTTTTTGGTAGCCTAACCCTAATATCAATTTCTTCATCTGAACTGTCTACTCTCATTGTATCAAGTAATAATCCGCCAGTGACTAGTTGCACCATAACACCCACAGTAACAACATCGGCCCCGTAGCGCCCTGCTTTTTCAACATCAACATCTATTTGCCAATCTATCCCTGGTTCAGGTAGATTGTCTTCAATTTTGATTAACCCTTTGGTTCTTTCAAATTCTTCACGCACAGTATTTGCTGATTTTGTCAGCGCATCAAAATCATTACCTTTTATTCGCAAATGCACTGGTTTAGATGATCCTGGTCCCATTTCTTGTTCTCTGATTTCTGACCTGATTCCTGGAATAGTGTTAAGGCGATCTTGTAGAGTTATTAATATATCCTTGCCTTTTAAGCCGGCAGCACGTTTGTCCCAAGCAGTTAACTCAATTTGGATTTGCCCTATCGTATCGCCAGGTGGACCTTCTGGATTAAATTGATCCAAACCGCCATCGCCCGCAAATGCAAATACTGAATTCACTCCTTCTACATCAATAATCAGCTTTTCAGCCTCTTTCATAATGTTGTCTTTTTCGTAAACTGATAGGTTTCCTCTGGCCTGAATGTAAGCAATAGCTCTTTCAGGATCCGTTTCGACGAAAAACTCGACCCCTTTTCCACTTTGCGAGAATAGCGTGAAAATCAGTACTATAGTTGCTATTACTGAACCAATTGAAATGATTGGCATGATTGGATTACCTGTTAATAGGCTTATAAATTTTCCAAATACCGTTCTTCTATATTCACTATCAATACGTTTTTTAATTCTGAGGGGCTTAATAGAACCTACACCAATTGAAATAAATGAGGATCCCACTAAAATTGTTATGGCAATTGTAATAAATGATTGGATACTTTGCTCACCTGATAAATTTTGAAATAGGTAAGTAGGATTTATTAATTGCATTAAGCCAGCATATAGTGAAGCAGTTCCAAACAAGATTGTAAAAATTCTGAACAACCAATGTCTTTCTCTTAACTTTAATGCTCTCAGCTCAAAGACTTGGGAAAGTCTTCCTGCTACACCGCCAACAACTGGCAGGTATATTAATGCTACGATTAGTGATGAAGATAAAACGAATATTAATGTTACTGGTAACATTCCCATAAATTCTCCAGGAACTCCTGGCCAAAATAACATTGGCAAAAACGCACATAGAGTAGTTGCTGTGGAGCTAACAATTGGCCAAAACATACGTTTCGCTGCGTCACCATAGGCTTTCATTGGCTCAACTGAAGCTTGTATCCGTTTGTCGGCATACTCCACCACCACTATAGCACCATCAACCAGCATTCCAACTGCTAGAATTAATCCAAACATTACCATATTTGAAATTGATATCCCCATGACAGCCATTAGCGCGAAGCATAATAAAAATGATGTTGGTATTGCAAATCCTACGAGTAGCGCAGATCTCATCCCTAAGGAGGCCAGTACAACTATCATTACTAGTGCAATAGCTGTCAAAACGGAACTTTCAAGTTGCCCCACCATGCCTTCTACTTCTTTTGATAAGTCCATAGCAAAATTTACACTAACACTTTGTTTAAGTTCATTTGGCCATTTCTCTCGTGCAGCTAGAACTTTTTCTTTCACGACTGCAACAGTGTCGATAATATTAGATCCCTTACGTTGAATAATCTGGAGTGCTACAGTTTTTTCGCCATTGAACCTGGCTGTTCCTCTCAAATCTTCAAAAGTTAATTTTATATCTGCAAGCTCTCCTAATGTAACAATACTGTCGCCATTTACTTTCACAGGTAGGTTGTAAACATCTTGTGCCTCGTTAAACGATGAAGGAATTTTAACACTAAAAGCACCACTCTCAGTTTCAACGCTACCTGCAGCGATTAGCCTATTATTATTTGTCACGACACTTATTAGTTCACCTGCTGTAACATTGTAGCTTTCAAGGCGAAGTGGGTCTATTATTACCTCCAACATTTCATCTCTATGCCCTGCTAACCCAACTTCTAATACTTCCGGTAGGCTTTCCACCTCAGTTTGTAGGTTTTTTGCTGCCTGCAATAGCGTTCGTTCAGGTAATTCTCCAGAAAGAGAGACAACTAAAATTGGAAATTGTGAAAAATTTATTTCATTTACAGTGTATTTGTCTGCTCCATTAGGAAAACTTGCTTCTACCTTTGACATTTTGTCACGGATATTTGCGATAGTAGCGTCTTTATCCCAATCAAATTCAAATTGCAGAATTAAAGCTCCATAATTTTCGGCTGCTAGGCCGGTCATACGTTTAATTCCGTCTAATTCTTTTAGGTTGGTTTCCATCGGCTTTACTAGAAGTTTTTCGCTATCTTGAGCCGAAATCCCCACAAACGGCACTGAAACAAAAACCACAGGTATATCAATGTCAGGTGAGCCTTCCTTGGGAAGTCCAAGATATGCAAAGGTTCCTGCTGCAATTGACATTGCTACAAAAGTAATAATCATTCTTGCACGAAAAATGGCCCAATCAACTAAGGAATTCATCGATTTACTCCTGATAAGTCGTTAAAACTTTACGACCATCTATCACATATTCTTGGCCAACAACGATGACTTCAATTTTTTCGGGTAATCCTGATAACCAAATTCCGTCACTTGTATCTCGAACTATTTTAACTTTGTAAAATTTCGCCAAGCCATCAACTACTGCACGAATTCCTAAGTCTCCATTATTGTTTAGGGTCATTGCTGATTGAGGGAGTAAGTGTGCTCTTTCACCAGATGTACTAATAAAAATTTCAGCTGTGCCACCTGCACGAATTATACCATTTGGATTAGGCACTTCAACTTCAACTCTAAAAGTTCGTGTCATTGGATCAGCGGTTACAGCTACGTACGTAACCTGGCCTTGAACTATGTTATCATTAGCCAAACGCGCTCCCGCGACAGCGCCAAGTAATAGTTTATCTACTTCTGTTTCTGCTACAAAACCTACGAGTTTTATTGGATCTAGTTTAACTATTCTTGCGCATTCTGAACCTGGCTGCAAAAGACTACCCAGCTCTGCGACATCTGACCCAAGTAATCCAGAGAAAGGAGCGTAGATCTTTAAACGCTCTATCTCTTTTTCAGCTAATTTAACATTTGCTTCTGCACTTTGCAGCGAAGCTCTTCTTGCAATTGCTTTAGTTTCAGAACCATATCCACTTTCTGCTAACCTTGAAGCCGCGTTATTATTAACTTGTGCTTCTACCAGCCTCGCATTTGCTTCTGCTAATCTTACAGAGCGCGTGCCAACATTTAATTCACAAAGTAGTTGATTTCCCTCTATTCTTATACCTTTTGAGAGAGGTTGACTGATTACCAATCCTGAAGTTTGTGCGCGAACCACCACATTACGGGCTGCTTCAGTACGACCTCTCACAACCACACCACTTTCAACAATTTTGGCGCTAGAAAGTAATACTTTTACTGATATTGCATCAGGTTTTTGAGCTGGGAGGTATCCACTTTCCTTTTTCTCGGTGATCTCTCCACCTGCCATTGCAACTAGAGAATCTCTTTCGAATGTGAGTAAGTATAAAGCCGTTGATATTAGTATTGCCGTTAATATTGGAAAAAATCGCATTTTTTTAGACACTTATATTGGATAATTTATATATCATCAGTACATATGCATGAAAGTTCGCTTAGGCAAGTAGCTTAACCAAATTGTCGTTGGGTTAGGAAAACCAAAAATTACGGTTTTTTTATAATATTTAAGATACTCACTTCTCTTTTTTGTATTAATAGCTTAAATAAGTTGTTAAAATATATAACTTAGATTGAAAAACACTTTTAAAATAAGTTATTTCTTTTGGCATTGTTGCCTAACAAGGGATAAACGCAATTTTAATAATTATTGGAGAGAAATGTGAGTGATACTGATTCATTTATTGAGGAAGTTTCTGACGAAGTAAGAAGAGACAGATTGTTTAAAATTTTCAAGAAATATGCCTGGGTGGCAGTGCTTATCGTTGTTTTATTAGTAGGTGGCGCTGCGTTCAATGAATATAGAAAAATATCTGATCAAAAACGTGCGGCAAATTTAGGTGACGAATTGTATCGTCTAATGGAGCTGGATCTCAACGTTCGTTTACCCTTGATTGAAGACATTGATCCAAAATATTCAGATGGAAGAGCATTGGTTCAATTAATAAAAGCAAATACTTTTGTTGAGCTTGGAAATATTGAGGATGCGATTAAAGTTCTTGAAGATGTATCATTCAATTCTGATTATAGTAGCATCTATAGAGAAACTGCAGATTTTAAATCGATTTTACTGTCTGATAGTAACTTGACTGAGAAACTTGAGAAATTGCAAACTTACACTCAGCCAGGTTCTGCATTTAGAAATATTGCCTTAGAAGAGACATCTTTAATTCAAATACAACTTGGACAAATTAATGATGCAGCTATTACTTTAACTAACTTGCTTCAAGAACCGACCATTAGCCAGGGTCAAGCTAAAAGATCATCTGATTTATTAAGAACATTAAGTGAGCCCAAAGGCGCAGATGTTCAAGATTGATAAAAGAAAATGCTGAATCTTATAAATAAAATATCACAAATTATTTGTCTATTTAGTGGTTTGTTGTTTTTAAATAGCTGTAGTGAGGCGGAAGATACATTAGATGGACAACGTTTTGGGTTAGATGTGTCATTAGAAATGAGTGAGTCACTTAGCTCTGGTGTAGAGCTAGATAAGCCGGATGACAAAAATAAATCTAAGCCTATATTTTTACCCAAATCTAAAAATTACGACAGTTGGACCCATAGAAATGGCAATTCACAACATAGAATAGTTCACCCCAGTTTTTCAGATGATCCAAAGTTAGTTTGGAAAGTTGGAATTGGTAAGGGAAATAGTTCAAAATTTCGATTAACATCTGATCCAATAGTTTCAAATAATAAAATTTTTGTAATGAACTCAGGGTCGGTGGTTTTTAAAATATCAAATATGGGTTTAATTGAATGGAAAGTTAATTTAACTCCTCCGTATGATGCCGAATCTGATACCTCAGCTGGGGGAGTTGCGTATGGAGCAGGTAAATTATTTGCAACCACAGGATTTGGTGAACTTTTTGCTATTTCGCCTGATGATGGAGCTATTTTGTGGAAGCAACGCTTTAAGGCTCCAATAAACTCCGCTCCGACGATTATTGACAATCAGGTGTTTGTTATAACCGCTAATGGTCAGGCCTTTGCTATTGATGTGGATACAGGTCGGATACGATGGCAGCAACAATCTACCTTAGCTAGTGCTATGCTCCTTGGTGGTTCAAGCATAACAAGCTATGGGAGGTTGGCTTTGTTGCCGTTTGATAGTGGTGAATTGACAGCTGTTTTAAAAGATAGTGGGGTAAGAATATGGAGCGCATCAGTTTCCACAACGCGTAAAGGAAGTGCCAGATCTAATATTAATAGCGTAACTAGTGATCCAGTCGTTTTTAAAGATATTATCTATACTGCCAATCAAGGTGGAAGATTAATTGCCTTAGATGGAAGTACTGGAGTAAGAAAGTGGACTGACAAAGACGGTTCTTACTCTCCAATATGGGTTGTTGATAATTCGGTGTTCATTGTTACTGATATCGCAGACTTGAAGCGTTTAGATAGAGTTACTGGAGATTTGATTTGGTCCATAAACTTACCCAAATATCCAAATAAGAAAAACCGTGACAAGAGTTTTGCACACTTTGGCCCAGTTTTAGCGGGAGGGAAATTATGGGTAGCTTCGAGTGATGGATTTCTTCGTGGATTCAGTCCTATTTCAGGTAAAATTTTAAATCAAATTCCCTTATCTAATGGTGCCGCTTCGCATCCAGCAATTGTTAATGGAGTGCTTTATATTTTAAATCAAAGAGGCCAATTATTGGCGTTTGAATGAAAATAAATTTTAGGATGGTATGATTATATGAGTTTTACTCTAGCAATAGTAGGGCGTCCAAATGTTGGTAAATCAACTTTGTTCAACCGTTTGGTTGGTAAACGTCTGGCCTTGGTTGATGATCAACCGGGTGTGACAAGAGATTTGCGCGAAGGACAGGGGCGTCTAGGTCCATTAAAATTTACAGTTACCGATACGGCAGGCTTCGAAAACATAACTGATGATTCCTTACTTGCCCGAATGCGTCGTCTGACAGAAAGGGCAGTTGATGATGTCGAGTTATGTTTATTTGTAATAGATGGAAGAACTGGTTTGACGTCTGCTGACAAGTTTTTTGCAGAAATCTTGAGAAAGCGTGCGGCAAATGTCATTGTTGTTGTTAATAAATGTGAAGGACAGGCCGGCGATATTGGATTTTATGAAAGTTATAGTTTGGGCCTAGGCGAGCCAATTCGGCTATCGGCTGAACATGGCGTTGGTTTAGACGAATTAATGTACGTGTTGAAACCGATTATAGAAAATTCTGCAACAAACCAAATAGAACCCGAGTTAAATTTACCAGTTTTTGATGAAGACTTAGATGATGATAAAATAGACGGCCTTATTCCAATTAATTCAGTTTTACAGGTGGCAGTTGTTGGTCGTCCTAACGCTGGTAAATCAACTCTTATAAATAAAATTTTGGGAGAAGATAGATTACTGACTGGCCCTGAAGCTGGAATCACCCGAGATGCTATTTCTGTTTCAATCGATTGGAATGGGACTAAATTTAGGGTTTTTGATACCGCTGGTATGAGAAAAAGAGCTAAAGTAAACGAAAAGTTAGAAAAATTATCAGTTTCTGATGGAATAAGAGCTGTAAACTTTTCTGAAGTCGTGATTATTTTGTTAGATGTTGAAAACCCATTTGAGGTGCAAGATTTGCGAATTGCTGATTTGGCTGAACGTGAAGGCCGTGCGATTGTTGTGGCCGTAAATAAGTGGGATTTACAAAAAGAAAAACAAAAACAATCTAAGATTTTATTGGAAGAGTTTTATAGACTGCTTCCTCAATTGAAGGGAGCGCCTTTGGTTTATGTGTCCGCAAAAACTGGAGCTGGCTTAGATCGATTGTATGAAGCTATCATTAAGGCATATGGTGTTTGGAATATTAGAATTCCTACTGCTCGCTTAAATAGATGGTTAGATGAAATTGTAGAAGCCCACCCACCGCCTGCACCTGGTGGACGACGAATCAGATTACGCTATATGACACAAGCAAAAACCCGACCACCTACTTTTATAGTTTTCTGCTCAAGGGCGGCTGAATTACCTGAATCATATAGAAGATATTTAGTGAATGGATTGAGAACATACTTTGATATGCCTGGCACACCGATTCGCCTAATAATTAAATCTGGTGAAAACCCATATGCAGAAAAAGCTAAGAAACGTAAGCTTGGGTGATTATTTTGGTTAAACGCTTAGCTTCATCTTCAGGAGACATCAGTAAGCTTTTGTTTTCGCCAGGATGAAACCTTGCCCGAGTGGCTGTAGACATAGCATTTGGTTCGAGAATTAGTATTTTTAAGGAATTGTTAGAATTTTCTTTTTTCCAATTTAAGACTAATGAAATTTGGGCTGCCTTTGTGGAACCATATGCTCCAAAAAATTTTTCTTTTAAGTTACGATCAGAAAAAAATACTGCAATGCCTTTTTTTGCTACTTTAAGTAGAGGTTGTGTCATTGATATGATTGTTTGCGCTGCACTTAAATTTGTTGCGATTGATTTTTGCATATCTTTATCATCTATGTGTTCCACTGGAGATAATGGCGCTGCAAATACGGCTCCTTGAATTAATATATCAATCTTTTTCCAGCGCTGAAAAATATTGTGACAAAGGTGCTGGATAGCCTTTTTATCTGTTATATCAAGCGGTGCTAGCGTGGCTGTACCTCCAATTTTTTGTATTTTATCATCGAGGTCTTCCAACCCGCCAACAGTTCGTGCAACACATATTACATGGTAATTTAACTTAGCGAGCTCGATGCTGATAAAAAAACCGAGACCTCTAGAAGCGCCAATAACTAAGGCGACAGGCTTTTCCATTTATTGATTACCTTTTGGGTTGTGGGTAATTTCTAATTATATAATTTACAATTTAACATTAACTCTTCATATCGCGTAAATGTGGAACTTAGCAGACCTTTTGGCATAAATTCATCAATTTGGTCCTTATAAAGACTAAGTACCTTTTGTGATACAGATCTTTCAATGAGTTCTATCGCTTGAGAAGGTGTTTTAAATTGCTGATAAGTTATAAATAAAATTATAATGATCAAGGCCCCTCGACAGAGGCCAAATAGAAAGCCTAATCCACGGTCAATAGATTTTATAAAAGTTTTCTTAACAAAAGAAGAACAAAATGTGACTAAAAATGAAAATATTACTAAGCTGATCGTGAAAAGTAATACAAACGAAGTGATGATAGAGATTTCGCAAGATTTTTTTAGTAGATCGCCAAGAAAAGGAATAGATCTTAATGTTGGATTAAAATTAGGTGCAAAGGTAAAAGCTACTATAGCTGCTACAACCCAGCCACTAATAGATAAGGCCTCTCGAATGAATCCACGAAAATAAGCTAAAGTACCGGATAACAGAATTATGATCAGAATACTCAAATCAACTACAGTTATTCCATCCATCACAAACTTCTACCTTCTGCCTTAAACATCTGATTATTTTTCATAGCTCTTTTGATTTAACTTGTTCAGAAACAAATTCATTTAAATCATTGTATTTTAAAAGTTTAATATTTGACCCTTGTTTGGTTTTGATTAAACTAGATGCAATTGCAAAATTAAAACCAAGTTTTTGTGCTTCTTTTAAGCGTTTCTCAGCCTGGGACGTTGCTCGCAATGCACCAGATAAACTAATCTCACCAAAAATTACTGTTTCTTTTTTAATTGGTGTGTCATTTATAGCTGATAACAATGCTGCAGCGATTGCTAAATCAGCTGCAGGCTCTTTTATTTTTATACCACCTGCCACGTTTAGGTACACATCCATACCTGAAAAGCTTATATTACATCTTGCTTCAAATACTGCCAAAATCATAGAGAGCCGATTGCTATCTAGTCCGACGACGGCTCTACGTGGACTTGCCAAAGTAGAGGGAGCAACTAAAGCCTGTATTTCTACTAAGAGAGGTCTAGTACCTTCGATACCAGCAAAAACTGCTGAACCTGGAACTGGGTTTTCCCTTTCTGAAAGAAAAAAAGCTGAGGGGTTTAGAACTTCTGAGAGTCCAGACCCAGTCATTTCGAAAACTCCTATTTCGTCTGCTGCGCCATATCTATTCTTTACAGAGCGTATGATCCTAAATTGATGTTCTCTATCACCTTCAAAATACAAAACAGTATCAACCATGTGTTCAACTACTCTTGGACCAGCGATTTGCCCATCTTTTGTAACATGACCCACTAGAATAATAGCTACATTATTTTTTTTTGCAAAAAGTACCAACTCATGGCATGCAGCCCTTACTTGGGAAACAGAACCAGGTGCACTATCAATATTGTCCGCCCACAGTGTTTGAATACTATCTATAATTGCAAGGCCAGGTTTTTCATTTTCTAAGGTTGTAAGGATGTCACGTAAGTTTGTTTCGGTTCCAAGTTTTAAGGTATTATTATTTAACTGTAATCGCTGAGCTCTCATCCTTATTTGACTTTCCGCCTCTTCCCCAGAGATATAAATTGTTTTAAGACCATTTTCTGAAAACTTTGCCGCCGCTTGTAATAAAAGAGTTGATTTCCCAATTCCTGGGTCACCTCCTACCAAAATAGCTGAGGCTTGGACCAAACCACCGCCAAGGACCCGATCGAGTTCAGAGATTTTTGATAATATTCTTTTGGGTGGAGTTTCTGATGAATTAATTGTGTTTAATGGAATTAACCGACCACGTTGAATACCAAGGGTTTTTCCTTTTGGTCCTATTGATAGCCCGGTGTCTTCGACTAATGAATTCCAAGAGCCACATGAATCACATTTTCCTGACCACTTTTTGGTAGTTTCATTACAGGAATTACATTTGTATACAATTTTAGTCATTATTTTCACTTAGCATTTGTAAATATTAAGTTACCCATTGCAGGATACTAGTTATTTTCTTTTGAGCATTTAACGAATGGCCTCTATGGGTCCTTTTGAATCTCCATTCAAAAATTGGTTTAAGTAAGGATCATTGGATTTTTCTAAATCCTTGATTGGTCCTGTCCATTGAACAAGACCATTATGTATCATAGCAACTCTGTCAGCTATCGCTCGAACACTTGTCATATCATGTGTTATTGTGATGGCAGTCACTCCCATCTCTACAACTATTTCCCGAATCAATTCATTAATGACACCAGCCATTATTGGATCTAAACCAGTAGTTGGTTCATCAAAGAATATGATTTCTGGACTGCTCGCAATTGCTCTTGCTAAGCCCACACGTTTTTGCATTCCACCTGAAAGCTCCGAAGGAAAAAGGTCTGCAACGTTTGGATTCAATCCAACTCTTTTTAATTTCTGTAGAGCAATATCCTTAGCATCTGATTTTTTCATGGGATGCTGACCCTTAACTAACCTAAACGCTATATTCTGCCATACATTCAAACTATCAAATAATGCTCCTCCTTGGAAAAGCATTCCAAAGCGATCAAGAAATTTTGTTCTTCCAATATTTAAGATATCCTGTCCTTCAATAGAAATTTTACCACTGTCAGGTTTGATAAGTCCTAGGATTATTTTTAATAAAACAGATTTCCCTGTTCCTGAACCTCCTATAACAACCATACTTTCTCCTTTAGACACATCCAAACTAATACCATCCAGAACAATATTTTCATTGAAGGATTTTTTTATTTTTTTAACTGATATCATAAAGCCTGCCATTCTAAAAAAATAATTCTGTTAAAAGATAGTTTGTAGTAAGTATTAATACACTTGCTGATACTACCGCATTAGTAGTGGCCTTTCCAACACCTTGTGCGCCTCGATCTGAATTCATACCATGATAGCAGCCCATTAAAGCGATTATAAAACCAAATACGGCTGCTTTTACCAATCCAGATATTATGTCACTGCTTTCTAAAAAACTTAAAGTATTGTTAAGATATGTGGCACTATTAAAACCTAATCGATTAATCGCTACAACATAACCTCCAAGGATTCCTATTATATCTCCAATTGCTACTAAAATAGGCAAAGAAAGAGTTGCAGCCAAAACCCGAGGAACTGTAAGGTACTTCATGGGGTTTGTTGACAATGTAGTTAAAGCATCTATTTGCTCTGTTACTTTCATTGTACCAATTTCTGCGGCTATACTAGCGGAAACCCTTCCAGCTACCATCAAACCACCTAATACGGGACCTAGTTCTCTAACCATTCCGATGGCAACAATAGATGGTACTACTGACTCAGCATTAAACCGCGCTCCTCCAGAATAGATTTGTAGAGCTAGGGCTGCTCCAGTAAATAAAGCTGTCAAGCCAACAACAGGCAAGCTCAAATAACCGATGTTAAAAATGCATGATGCAAACTCTCTCCAGTAAAATGGAGGTCGCACCAAATGAATTAGAGTTTCTGAAATGTAAATAAAAATTTTACCAATTATTTGAAAAAGATCTAATGTTGAACTTCCAATTGGTTTAAAAAATGATGAGATTGATTTATATATTGTCATTGGCCTAAATCTGAATAGTTAAACCCCAGTATAACTCCTGTTATAACGATTTCCAAGACTAGTTAAAATTTCGTATCCAATAGTACCTGCTTCATCCGCAAGTTGGTCTATACTTTGTTGCTCACAAAGTATTTCCATATTTTCTGGTATATCGGTCAAATGGGTCACATCGACTGTTATTAAGTCCATTGATACTCGTCCGGCAATTGGACATGGGATTCCATTTGCATAAACGACTGCTCTACCAGACATTGCACGAATTAGTCCGTCAGCATAACCAGCAGATAAGGTAGCAATTAAACTTGGTCGATGTGCTGTCCATGTAGCACCATAACCAACCGCTTCTTCAGGAGCTAAAGCTCTAGTTTGAATCACTGGAAGGGAAAGGTTTACTACTGCTTTTGCTTCCTTGAAAGGTGCTCCTCCATATAATCCAATTCCAGGTCTGCAAATATCAAAGTGGTATTCTTTTCCAAGAAAAATGCCCCCTGTTGCAGCGAGAGACAAAGGGCAGTTAAGTTCTGAAGTCATTTCTAAAAAAGCTTTTAATTGGTTTGCGTTTTGAAGATCGTCTTTATTATCTGCACATGCCAAATGACTTATAACTAATTCTGGAGCTTTTTCTTTATAAAGCTCCAGAAATTCAGTGAAATCTGCTCTTTCAAAACCAAGCCTATTCATTCCTGTATCCAATTGCACTCCAAATGGTTCAGTAGGTAGGTTTTGCTGGTGCCTAATATTTTGTTCTGGTGAGTTCAAGAGGGGGATTAATTTGCTTTGTTGCAAGATTGAGCTTTTGCCAGCCATATGTCCTGAGAAAATATAAATTATAGCTTCTTCACCTAAAGTGGCTCTAATTTCTTTCCCTTCTTCTGCACTCGCCACAAAGAATTTTCGGGCGCCAGCTTTTGCTAATCCTAATGATATTTGTTTTGCTCCAAGACCATAAGCGTCTGCTTTTACTACGGCTGCTGTTTCAACAGTATTAGTAGACATGGAATCTAATGTAAGCCAATTTGATTTTATTGAATCTAAGTCTACTGTGAGGGTTCCACTGGACATTAATGTTTCCTGTTTTTTATTTTAAAGTGTATGTTAATAGAATTCAGTTCTTTCTGCATCCTGGGACGTATATTTTAATTCTAAATTTGATCTTATTCAAAACTTATATTACCAGCTTTTCTTTACGAATTAAAGTTTTCTAATTTTTTAACTTAAACATACTATTTAACTTAAAATCCGTCGTCCTGGCTTTGGGTTTGCCAAGGTTTAGCTAGGTTACCAAATCTAGTGAATTGGCCTTCAAAGCTTAAATCTATCGTACCAATTGGACCATGGCGTTGTTTTCCGATTATAATCTCAGCTTTTCCGTGTAACTCTTCCATTTCTGCTTGCCAAGCTGCCATTTTCTCAATTTCGTGGTCATTTGGTTTTTCACGTTCCTTATAATACTCACCGCGATAGACGAACATAACTATATCAGCGTCTTGCTCAATCGAACCAGATTCTCGTAAATCACTTAGCTGCGGCCTTTTATCTTCTCGGTTTTCTACTTGTCGGCTGAGTTGTGATAAAGCAATAACAGGGATATCAAGCTCTTTTGCTATTGCCTTTAAACCTTGGGTAATTTCTGAGACTTCATTAACACGGCTATCTTTTGAAGAAGCTGGTCGCACTAATTGGAGGTAATCTACTATGAGTACATCTAAGCCATTTGTTCGTTTTAATCTTCTTGCACGAGCTGCAAGCTGACTTATTGGCAGAGCAGGCGTGTCGTCAATGAACAATGGGCAAGCTTCTAATGACTTAGCGGCTTCTACAAATCTTCTAAATTCTTTTTCTGTCATATCGCCACGTCGAATCTGGTCAGATGGCACTTCTGCCACTTCAGATAAAACACGTGCAGCTAGTTGTTCTGCGCTCATTTCCAATGAATAAAATCCAACAACACCGCCGTCAACTGCTCCCTCAGAACCATCTGGAAGGGTACCTTTTTTATATTTTTTTGCTATGTTAAAAGCAATATTAGTAGCTAGTGCTGTTTTACCCATTGAGGGACGGCCAGCTAGAATTAGTAGATCAGATTTATGCAAGCCTCCTAATTTTTTATCCAAATCAGTAAAACCTGTTGATGGGCCGACTAAACCTCCTTCTCGTTGATAGGCGGAATTTGCCATGTTTACAGCATCCGTAATGGCTTTCAAGAAACTTTGAAAACCGGAGCCTGTTTGGCCCGTTTCTGCTAATTCATATAGTTTTTGTTCTGCCTCAACGATTTGCTCTTTTGGATGGTTATCGACATCGATTGTTCCTGCTTGACCAGCAATTTCAGTTCCAATTTCAATTAATGAACGTCTTGTAGCAAGCTCTCTAATCAATTCAGCATAATCACGGGTTGCAAATATTGAAATTGAAGCGCCAGCAAGTCTAACTAAGTAACCGCTTCCCCCTAGCTCATTTAAACCAGGGTCATCTTCTAAAAATGCTTTCAACGTTACGGGAGAAGCTAAAGAGTTATTTTTAATACGTGTAGCAGCTACCTCAAAAATTTTTCCATGCACTGGATCAAAAAAATGACTTTCATTAACAATGTTTGCAATTCGATCATATACATCGTTATTAACTAGAAGGGCACCAAGTAGTGCTTGCTCTGCTTCTATGTTATGAGGTGCAGATTCTTTTGATATGTTTATAGTGCTTGGGAACGTTGATATTTCGGTCATTTAAAATCTCCTATAATAGTCTATGAACTAACTAAAAGATTCTAGCAATCTGGAAAACCTGTGGATTACCTGTGGGTAAAAATATCTAGTTAGAAAATATCATTTTTTCCTTTTAAATCTTGATCTTTGCAGTTTAAAATCAATTAAAATTATTTTTTAATATTTGGAGAAAATATGTTTTTTAAAAATGGTTTAGATTATCAAGCTCTGTCACTACCGGATCGGTTTGATTGGGACGAGGAAAAACGATTAAACAAATCTGAGGAGTTTTATGATTGGATGTCTAGAAGGCATTCAGTCCGAGACTTCAAAAAAACTAAAGTAGACAGACGTATAATTGAAAATTCTATTCGAACAGCTGGAACAGCTCCAAGTGGTGCTAATCACCAACCTTGGCATTTTGTTGCAATTTGTAATAATGAAATGAAAGTTAAAATTCGCAGGGCAGCGGAAATTGAGGAAAAAGGTTTTTATTCTGGAGGTGCTGGAGATGAATGGTTGAAAGCATTGGAGCCTATAGGAACAAATGAGAGTAAACCACATCTTGAAGATGCAGCATGGTTGATTGTCGTTTTTGCCCAGCGTTATGGCTTTTTCGATGATGGGACCCGATACAAAAACTATTATGTTCCTGAAAGTGTTGGAATTGCATCTGGATTTTTAATCACTGCTCTACATAAGGCGGGACTTTCAATTCTAACGCATACTCCAAATCCGATGCGATTTTTAAATGAATTGCTGGCACGCCCTAGATCAGAAAAACCTATAATGATACTTGCGGTGGGTGAACCTTCTGAAAAGGCAAAGATACCAGCAGTAGCTAAAATAAAAAAAAATGATAGTGAAATAATGACGATCCATGAGTGATATTGATCTGTGAATGATTGAAAAAGGTATGCAGTAATATGGAGAAAAAAATGAAAGTTGGATTTATTGGACTTGGTAATGTGGGTAGCAAGCTAAGTGGCAGTTTATTAAGAAATAAAGTGGATTTGTACGTACATGATTTGAACAGAGACTTAGTTCAAAAATTTAAAGGCTTTGGCGCTACTATTGCAAACTCTCCCAGAGAAATGATGAATATCTGTGACGTTGTCATCACATGTTTACCATCCCCATCAATATCAGCATCTGTAATGGAAGGTGCTGATGGTTTATTAAATTCTATTAAGCCCAGTAAAGTTTGGATGGAGATGTCAACAACAGATGAGGCAGAGGTTAAGCGCCTTGGTGCTTTGGTTAAGAATAAAGGAGGGCAGCCTGTTGACTGCCCCGTGTCAGGTGGTTGTCATCGAGCAGATACTGGGAATATAAGTATTTTTGCTGGTTGTGAACGAGAAACTTTTGAATTTATTTTTCCTTTACTTAAGAAAATGGGGCGCCGAATTCTGCATACTGGTCCACTTGGTTCAGCCTCAATATTAAAAGTTTTGACAAATTACTTAGCAACTGCGAACTTAATTACTTGTTCGGAGGCTTTGGTAGTAGCAAAGGCAGCAGGAATGGATTTAAATACAACTTATGAGGCTATGAGAATTAGCTCTGGCACTTCATTTGTCCACGAAACTGAAAGCCAAGTGATCCTAAACGGAAGTAGAGACATTAGTTTTACTATGGATTTAGTTTTAAAAGACATAGGTATTTTTCAGGCGGTTGCAGATCGCGCCAATGTTCCTTTAGAAATAAATCCTTTAATGATAGATATTTTTAAAGATGCAATTGAAAAATATGGACCAAGAGAACTCTCACCTAATATTATTCGTCGACTTGAGGATAAAACAGGATTAAAAATACAAGCGCTAGGCTTTCCTTCTGAATTGACTGATGAAGAGCCAGAAGAACCAGGTTATGAAATTATTCCAACTGGGAGATAACCAGTTATTTTTATTTTGCTTATAAACCTTTAGTTCGGTAACTTTCTGCCACACGTTCGATAGCAACTAAATAAGCAGCGGTTCTTAGATCTTCAACATCGGCTCGTTTGTGCCAAATATCGCGCATGCTTTGATATGCTGCCCGCATTGAGTCGTCCAAACCTGATCTGACCAACTCTAACTCATCGGCACCTTTTAAATAGGCTTTGGTAAATTTGTTAGACAATTGCTCTTTGATACCAGAGGCATGCATCAATCTATTGATTTCATCTGTGAGTAATTGATGCCGTGCTTCTTCTTGGCGCCTTTGCATTCTACCAAATCTTATATGGTTTAAATTTTTAACCCACTCGAAATAACTAACAGTAACTCCACCAGCATTTGCATACATATCAGGAATTATAATTACACCACGATTTTTTAATATAATATCTGCTTTTGCTGTTATTGGACCATTAGCTGCTTCAATAATTAAGGGGGCTTTTATATTTTTTGCATTACCTGGATGAATGACACCTTCAGCTGCTGCTGGAATTAATATATCGCATTCAAGCTCTAAAATTTTTTCACCGTTTTTTTCATAAGTTGCGTCTTTAAAACCTTTGACACCATTTTGAATATTTAAATGTTTATGAAGCTTTTCAACATTAATTCCTTTTTTATTAATGACTGCTCCATCTTTCTCTATTACTGCGATAATTTTGACATTATCTTCTTCACTTAAAAATTTTGCAGCATGGTATCCAACATTTCCTAAACCTTGTATAATAACTTTTTTACCATTTAATGAACCTTCTAGGTTTGTTAGGATAACGTCTTCAGGATGTCTAAAAAACTCACGAAGAGCATATTGTATGCCTCGGCCAGTTGCCTCTATTCTTCCAGCGATCCCACCAGCATTTAATGGCTTGCCTGTCACGCATGCTTTGCCATTAATATCCGTTGTATTCATACGTTGGTACTGATCAGCGATCCATGCCATTTCACGTTCACTCGTGCCCATATCTGGAGCAGGTACATTTTGGCTAGGGTTGATTAAGTCTCTTTTAATTAATTCATACGCAAAACGGCGAGTGATTTGTTCTAACTCATGCTCCTCCCATTCATTGGGATCAATACACAAACCACCCTTTGATCCGCCAAATGGTGTTTCAACTAACGCACATTTAAAAGTCATCAACGCAGCAAGAGCTTCTACTTCATCTTGATTTACGCTTAATGCGTAACGAATTCCTCCTTTTACTGGCTCCATATGCTCAGAATGCACTGAACGATAACCTGTAAATGTGTGTATTTCCCCACGTAACCTAACTCCAAATCTAACTGTATACGTCGCATTACACACTCGAATTTTTTCTTTCAAACCGTCTGGTAAATCCATTAAATCTACTGCTTGGTTAAACATTTGATTAACACTATCTCGAAATGAAATATCTGTATTTTTTGCCACAAGAGACTCTTTTCAGAAAATTAAATTATTAACGACTCATTTGTCAGTTGAGGTATTGCTAACATAGTTTTTAATGGTAAGTATTTTTTTATAAAAAAGATAGATTTATTTGATCTTGATCCATGTGTTGAATCTATGATTAAAATATTTGAAGTGATTGGTATTGTAAAATGCATTATTCTGCATGGCAAATTTTTAAAAACGGTTTAAGTGGAGGTGGCGGCTGGAAACCATTCTGGCGCACACCAGAGCCCAAGAAAAAGTACGATATTATTATAATTGGTGGAGGTGGCCATGGTTTGGCTACTGCATATTATTTAGCAAAGAATCATGGAATTAATAATGTGGCAGTTCTTGAAAAAGGATACCTTGGTAGTGGAAATGTTGGTAGAAATACAACAATTGTCAGAGCGAATTATTTGTTAGATGGAAACTCCCAGTTTTTTTCCCATTCTCTCAAGCTTTGGGAGGGAATGGAAAAAGAACTTAATTTTAATACGATGATGTCACAAAGAGGTATCCTAAGTTTAGGGCATTCTGATGGGCAGATGGATTCTTTAGCACGCCGTGGAAATATGATGATTAGCCAAGGAGATGATGCCGAATTGTTAAGCAAGGAACAGTTAAAAGAGTTTGTTCCATATGTTAATCAAGGAGATCCTAGATTTCCAATTTATGGTGGCCTTTTGCATAAACGTGGAGGTACTGCGAGGCATGATGCTGTTGCTTGGGGATATGCTAGAGCTGCTGATCGCCTTGGAGTTGATATTATACAAAATTGCGAAGTGACTGGAATGGTCATTAGCAATGGAACCATCACTGGAGTTGAAACAAACAAAGGAATAATTAAGGCCGACAAAGTCGGTATGGCTGTGGCAGGTAGGACGAGCCAAGTTGCTAGTATGGCTGGTTTGAAATTACCAATAGAGAGCCACGTGTTGCAGGCGTTTGTTTCAGAAGGCTTAAAACCTTGCATTAACTGTGAAATTAGTTGGGGAGCTGAGCTTTTTTATATCTCTCAATCAGATAAGGGTGGATTGGTTTTTGGTGGTGATATCGATAAGTACAACACTTATGCTGCCCGTGGAAACTTGCCTGCTGTAGAAAATGTAATGGAGGCCGCAATGGCTTTAATGCCAATGATTGGTAAAGCCAAGGTATTAAGAAGTTGGGGGGGGGATTGTTGATATGACAATGGATGGTTCCCCAATCATTGATAAAACGTCAATAACAGGGCTCTATTTAGACGGTGGTTGGTGCTATGGTGGTTTTAAAGCGACACCTGCCTCAGGCTGGTGCTTTGCGCATCTTTTGGCCACTGATACACACCATGATGTAGCTGCAAAATTTCGTTTAGACCGATTTGAAAAAGGTTACTTGTTAGATGAGGAAGCAACCGGTGCTACACCAAACTTACACTAAGGCAGAAGTTGAATGAGAATAATTTGTCCTATTTGCGGTGAACGTGATTTGCGAGAGTTTCATTATGAAGGTTCATCAAAATTAATTGATAGGCCTGACGCTGGAGCGGGATTAGCTGCTTTCCACGAGTACGTGTATATTCGAGATAATATTGCTGGAATTAACGAAGAGCTTTGGTCTCATGAATATGGTTGCAGGGGGTGGCTTTTAGTTAGCCGTGATACAAATACACATGAAATTATGTCCACTGAGCTGGCCAGAGATGCAAAGTTTAAAAGGTCAGAGAATGAAACTTAAAAACTTAGAACCAACCAGTAATTCTAAAAAGATTTACTTCACCTTTGATGATAAAAAGTATTTTGGTTATTTGGGAGATACGTTAGCGTCAGCGTTATTAAGAAATGGCGTAAAAATTATAGGCCGTTCATTTAAGTATCATCGACCTAGAGGAATCTTAACTGCAGGATCTGAAGAGCCTAATGCACTTGTTTCAATTCTGAGAAATGGACAGATTAATCCCAATATAAAAGCGACAGAACTGGAGCTATATAATAATCTAATTTCGACATCGCAAAACAGATGGCCGTCACTTAAGTTTGATTTCCTTCGTATTAATGATTTTTTATCTCCTTTTTTGGGAGCAGGGTTTTATTATAAAACGTTTATGTGGCCTAAAAGTTTTTGGGAAAAACTATATGAACCTGTTATTCGAAGTGCAGCCGGCTTAGGAAAGCTTTCTCCAATGGCAGATAACTCAGTATACGAAAAAGCTTTTGCTTTTTGTGATGTTTTGATAATTGGTGCGGGTCCCTCTGGATTGCTAGCCGCTAAAACTGCTGCGATAACTGGAATTCAAGTTATATTAGCTGATGAAGATTTTGTTGGAGGTGGTCGACTTAATAGTGAGACATTTAAAATTGATGGACAAGAATGCTCTCAATGGGCACAAAATGAATTGTTAAAACTACGTGAGATGCCAAACGTGAGGGTTATGACCCGAACCACTATTTTGGGTGTTTATGATGGAGGCACATATTCTGCTTTAGAAAAAGTAGGGGAATATTCAAGTGAGGTTATAGATCATCTGCCTGATAGTATATTCTGGCGAATAGTTTCAAAAAAGACAGTTTTGTGCTCGGGATCTATTGAAAGACCAATTGTTTTTAAAAATAATGATCGTCCAGGTATAATGATGGCAAGTGCTGTAAGAACATTTCTTAACAGATTTGGGGTCATTCCAGGTAAAAAAATAATAGTATTTGGTAACAATGATGATGCAAGAAGAACTGTGTTTGATTTACAATCTAAAGGCGTGGAGGTCATAGCTTATGTTGACAGTCGCGATAAAGTTGAAAAGATAAAAAACACTCAGTGCTTTACTAATAGTGTTATTGTTAACACCAATGGGCCAATGACTTTATCTGCGGTCACCATTCGAAGTGGTAATACTATCACTAAGCTAAAGTGTGATTGCTTGGCTATCTCAGGTGGGTGGAATCCCTCAATTCACTTAACTTCACATATGAATAATAAACCTATTTGGAATGAAACTATAAACTGTTTTTTGTCGCGTCCTAGAGCTGTACCCAATATGGAAGTTGCTGGCTCAGCAAATGGCGTATTTAGTACAAAAATGGCTATGACATCTGGAGTATTTCGGGCTAGAGAAATTTTAAAGGAATTAGGTGTTAAATTTCAAAATATTCGTGTTCCTGAAACTGAAAATGAAGATTATAATTGTGAACCACTTTGGCAAGTAGATGGTAAAGGTCGTGCATGGTTAGATTTTCAAAATGATGTAACTGTCAAAGATCTAATGCAGTCGCAAAAAGAAAGTATGACTTCTGTCGAGCATATGAAACGTTATACTACACAGGGTATGGCAACTGACCAGGGAAAGAATTCAAATGTAAATGCTATTGGTGTTATGTCTGAATTAACGGGTCAAACAATTTCCTCGACTGGAACAACAACTTTTAGGCCTCCTTTCTCACCTGTACCAATTGGGGCATTGGGAGCTGGAGGAGATGGAAAACGATTTGCGCCAATAAGAAAAACGACTTCTCACAATTTCAATGAAGAGAGAGGTTCACCTAATATTGAAGCTGGGCTTTGGATGCGACCAAATTGGTTTCCCAAGAAAGGTGAATTACATTGGCGTGAATCTTGTGATCGAGAAGTCAACATGGTTCGCAATTTTGTGGGGATTTGTGATGTGTCTACCCTAGGAAAAATTGACGTGCAAGGACCTGATTCCGCCATGTTGCTTGATTTTGTTTACACTAATAAAATTTCTTCACTGATGTTGGGTAAGATTAGATATGGTCTAATGTTGCGTGAAGATGGACATGTTATGGATGATGGTACTTGTGCGAGGATAGGCCAACAGCACTACATTATTACGACTACAACTGCTGCTGCAGGTCAAGTAATGCGCCATCTGGAATTTGTTCTTCAGGTACTTAGACCTGATATTGATGCACAAGTGATTTCTGTTACTGAGCAGTGGGCACAATTCGCTATAGCTGGACCAAAAGCTAGAAACTTGGTTGATAAGATTTGTGAACAAGAAATTTCAAATGCTCAAATGCCTTTTATGAGTTTTCTTGAAGTTAATGTGGGTGAAGTTGCTGCGCGTTTATTTCGAATATCGTTTTCTGGTGAACACGCCTATGAAATTTCAGTTGCAGCGAGTTATGGAGATGCAATGATGAGATTATTAGTATCTGAAGCTGAACTTGTAGAGGGGGGGGCTTATGGTATGGAGGCATTAAATGTTTTAAGAATTGAAAAAGGCTTTATAACGCATGCTGAGATTGATGGGCGTGCTACGGCTCAAGATATTGGGATGAAAAAAATGATAAATCAAGGCAAAGATTGTATTGGACAGGTGTCCTCTCTTCGTCCTGGTTTAGTAGATTTAGAAAGAGAGCAACTTGTGGGAATAAAACCCATAAATAAGGAAGATGTTATTTTGGCTGGTGCTCATGTTTATCCAGTAGATAAGAATCCAAAAAGAATTAATGATCAAGGTCATATAACAAGTGTTTGTTATTCGCCGACACTAAATACATCAATTGCCCTGGCTCTCATTAAAAACGGTCATAAACGTCATGGGGAAACATTAAAGATGGTGGATCATTTGAGAAATTCAGAGATTCTTGTTGAGCTTACTTCACCAATATTCCTTGATGCAACAGGGAGCAGAGTCCATGGCTAAATTGTTAAAAAACAGTGATTTGTTATTAGGTTTACCATTGACCTATGGTGATATGAGTTTATCGTTAGCTACCGGTGAAAATATTTTTTCAATAATGCCTTTTAAAGGAAAAAATATAGATGTTTCAAAAAAATTAAAAAATCAATTTAACCTTCCTTTACCTGATTCAAATCAACAAGTAAGTAATCGTAATATAAAGATAATTTGGGCAGGACTTGATCTGTGGCTTATCATTAATTGTAGTGGGCAAAGTTTACAAACTCTACTTTCTCAAGATGCGGCCATTACTGAGCAAACAGATGGTTGGGTACGGTTATCATTAAATGACACAAAGGCCTACGATGTTATGGCAAGGTTATGCCCTGTTGAACCGATTCTAGCTGGAGTGATCAAGACACAGATTGCAGGGATGATGGCTATTGTTTCGTTTGATAAAAGTGATATCGAAATATTTTTTATGCGCTCAATGATACAGACTGCTATTAGGGAAATAGAATTAGCTATGAAATCAGTAAATGCGCTAAAGTTTAAAAATGGATAACTTAGAATACCTAAGAACATGTATTAAATTTGATAATACTTATTTTCGTGATTTAGTTGGTTTTTATAGCCCTGTAGATGCGGTTCAGGTACCTAACCCTACCTTATTGTGTTTTAATGAGACTTTGAGTGATCAGTTTAACTTCAACAGTAAATATTTTGATAGCCCTGAAGGTGCACAATTATTTTCAGGAAATATTAAACCTGATGGCGCTCAAAGTATAGCACAGGTTTATGCAGGGCATCAGTTTGGAGGTTACTCACCTCAATTGGGTGATGGTCGGGCCGTATTGTTAGGAGAAGTACTTGACGAAAATGGAGAACGATTTGATATACAATTAAAAGGTTCTGGTAGGACACCTTACTCTCGTGGCGGAGATGGTAAAGCTGCAATTGGTCCAGTTTTACGTGAATATATTATTTCAGAAGCAATGCATGCTTTAAGAATACCCACTACAAGATCTTTAGCTGCAGTATCTACTGGCGAGAGTGTTTATCGAGAAGAAAGGTTACCAGGAGCAGTTTTGACGCGGATTGCTTCCAGCCATTTGCGTATAGGAACTTTTCAATTTGTAGCTTCTCGAGGTAATAAACAAGAAATAAAAAAATTAGCAGATTATGCTATCAACAGGCACTATAAAGAGGCATTCCAAGCTGATAATCCCTATTTGCAGTTTTTGATAGCGGTTGCAGATAGACAGGCAATGCTTATTGCTAAATGGATGAATGTTGGATTTATTCATGGTGTAATGAATACTGATAATATGACTATTTCAGGCGAAACTATAGATTATGGTCCCTGTGCTTTTATCGACACTTACCATTCAGAAAGAGTTTATAGTTCAATCGATACTAGTGGAAGATATGCTTATCAAAATCAACCATACGTAGCTCAATGGAACATTGCCAGATTAGCAGAAACATTATTACCTTTAATTGATTCAGATTCAGAAAAAGCAATTCAAAAAGCTACTAATGCTGTTGAAAATTTTATTATGATATACGAGAAATATTGGCTTAAGGGTATGAGGTTAAAGCTTGGACTCAACAATGATGAACATGCAGAAGATCTGGCTATTGCGAAAAAATTTCTTAAACTCTTAGAGGATAAAAGATTAGACTTTACTAAAAGTTTTTTGGTGCTTAATGAGCAGAATTTTGAATCTTTTTGCATTTGGATGGACCACGATCCTCAGGCAATAACTTGGCATCAGAAATTACAAAAAAGGCGAGAAAAGAATGGAAAAGGAGAAATTCAAAATATAGTTAATCCTATTTACATTCCTCGTAATCATATCGTTGAAGAAGCTATTAACAGTGCTTATCAAAATGATTTAAATCCATTTTCTAAACTGATTAAAGTCCTTAAAAACCCTTTTAAGCTATCAATTGGCCATGAGAATTATGAAAATCCACCAACTCAAATAGATGAGAGTTATAAAACTTTTTGTGGTACTTGATAATATAACTTACAAGAAAATGAACTCTGCGTGTATATTCGATAATATAGGAATTAATTGCTAAATTGTGTTTTGATTACTGGTCGTAAAAGAAAAAATTAACACTTAAATAACGAATTATATTACCGTATTAGAGTATTACTTTTTAATTATGGTGTTTAATATTATGTCTATTAACTGCTTTGGTATAGTTATTTGTTAATTCGATTGTATCTGAAAAAACTAGATTGATTAAACTGTAATCATTTGCCAATTTGATATAAATTTTTCTTGCTTTTGATTTTCCACTGCTCCTTTACGAAAGTTACGGACATACTCAACAGGATTACTCTCGTTAGTCATTTCTTTTAATAATATACTGGCCACCAATCCTGATCGACCTAAACCCGCATTGCAGTGGATGAGAACAGCATTACCCAATTTTATTTCACTAACTATACTTTGGATCAGTGATTTGAATCTAATTAATTTAGCTTCTGATGGAACGGATAAATCGTCTATTTCTTCAATATAATGTTTAAAACTGAAATTTCTTATTGTTTCTTCAAAATGAGTTATTTTTTTAACATTCAGTTCTTCTTTACTTAACAGAGTAATAATGCACTTAATTTTCTGATCAGTAATACTTGTAAGATCTTTAAATAAGTTCTCTTTTTTTTCTGCCTTGATTGGATATTTACCAGGACAATGTGATATGCCTAAACATTTTGGTTTGAAGCCTGTAATTGGTATCCATGTAATAGGGAACTTATGATCAATATGCATCAGTAAACCTTGAATGGTATTATTTTTTTTGTGTAAATATAAATTCGTCATATTTGGCTAAAGCTACCATATCACATAATTCACGATATTTATTGAGTCCACCGGCATAAGGAATAAAAACTTTAGGTTTATTTGGAATATTTCCACCTAAATACCAGGAATGTTTCGCTGATAAAAAGAAAGTGTCGTTTACTGCTTCATGGACAGTTCTGCCCCATTTATCTGCTGCTTTGCTTGTGGTTTCGATTGTTTGATAGTTTTTTGTTATCATAAAATGAATGCACTCAGTAATCCATTCAACGTGCTGCTCAATTGCTCGGGGCATATTGGTCAGCACTGCCGGACTCCCAGGGCCAGTAATTACAAATAGATTTGGAAAATCTGGTATTAGAAGTCCTAAATTTGTAATAGGTCCAGATTTCCAAACATTTTTCAATTTAATGTTATTATTTCCCTCTATATTCATATTTAGTAAAGTACCGGTTAGTGCGTCGAAACCTGTTGCAAATATCATTACATCCAACTCATAATGTTGTTTACTTGTTTTGAGACCGTTACTCACAAATGATTCAATTGGGTTGTTTCGAATATTAATTAGTTCGACATCTTTTTGATTAAAAGTTTCATAATAATTCGTATCGATGGGGGGTCTTTTTGAGCCAAATGGATGGTCAAAATCTGTTAACAGGTCTGCTGTATGATGATCGTGTACGATACTTTTTATTTTGTCTTTAATAAAGTTTGAGGCTGTATTATTTGACTCAAGATCCACACTTAGATCTGAAAAAGTATCGCGAAAACTTAAGCCACCGTTATCCCACGCTTTTTCATAAAGTTTCTTTCTTTCTACTGAATTCGTTTTTTTTGCTGCCTTATTCGAATGTTTCCAGGGGTGTCCACCTCTGTGCTGCAACATAAGTTGTTTTGATTTATTAAACTCTTCATTAGCTCTAATTTGGTCGGCTTCGGTTAGTTTGTAGTTATTTGCTGGAACACTATAATTGGGAGTTCGCTGAAAGACTGTTAGTTTCTTCGCTAATTTTGCCACTTCTGGGATTACTTGAATTCCGGTAGACCCAGTGCCAATTACTCCAATCTTTTTACCCTTTAGATTAGGATTTTTCTTTGGCCAATTACCAGTATGATAAACTTCCCCACTAAACAAGTCTCTGTTGGGAATGGTTGGGACATTAGCAAAAGACAGGCAACCTACTGCAGAAATTACAAATTTTGCAAAATATTGTTCTTTATTCTTTAATAATACACGCCATAAATGTTTGTTTTCATCAAAAATTAAGTCGGTCACTTGGGCATTAAATTGAATTTCTTTACGCATATTTAGTCGGTCAGTAACAAAATTGAGATATTTTTCTATCTCTGGTTGAGCAGGGTATCTCTCTGACCAATTCCATTCTTCGTAAAGCTCTTTTGAGAAGTAATATGAATAGGCTTTGCTTTCTGTGTCGCAACGAGCACCAGGATAACGGTTCCAATACCAGGTGCCACCCACTCCTTCGCCAGCTTCCAGTACTTTAACCTTTAATCCTAATTTATCTCGAAGAGAGTGCAATTGATAAAGACCTGAAAACCCAGCTCCAATAATTATTGCGTCAAAAATTTGCATTTCAGTTATTTTACCTGTCGATAGTTTGTCTTAAGAGTTTACACAGTTGTACATAGGAATTTTTATTAATTTATTTTTCATACATTACTAAAAGTCAATTTAAAAAAGAATTGTTAATAATATATTTTGCTAGAAAGCTTGGAATATTTTTTGTAAGTGAGATGTAATGAAAATGGAGATTTGATTTTGAATAAAATTAAAATAGATGCTGATAAAATTGATAAGCTTGCAAAACTAGCCGTGCATACGGGTTTAGGTCTTCAACCAGGTCAGGATTTACTTTTAACTGCCCCTATTGAGGCACTGCCTTTAGTGCGTAGAGTAGCCGTCCATGCTTATGCAGCTGGTGCTGGTTTAGTAACACCATTGTTTTCTGACAATGAAGTAACATTAGCCCGTTACAATTATGCAAATGATGATTCTTTTGATAAGGCGGCTCATTGGCTTTACAAAGGAATGGGGGAAGCTTTTGATAATAATACCGCCCGAATGGCGATCGTTGGAGATGATCCAATGCTCCTAGCAAATCAAAATGCTAATAAAATTGGACGGGCTAACAAAGCTAATTCTATCGCTTACAAGCCAGCGCGAGAGCGAATTACGCAATTTGATGTCAATTGGAATCTAATTGCTTGGCCTGGGTTGGCTTGGGCGAAACTTATGTTCCCTGATTTATCAGAAAATGAAGCTCAATTAAAACTGGCAGATGCAATTTTTAAGGCATCGCGGGTAATTTCAACAAATCCTGTTGCTGAATGGAAACTTCATAATGAAGAGCTTCGGAAGAAGTGTAATTGGTTGAATGGTAAGAAATTTTCTTCTCTTCATTTTGTGGGTCCTGACACTGACTTAACTGTTGGGCTTGCAGATGAGCATGAATGGATGGGTGGGGCGACTATAGCCCAAAATGGCATTACTTGTAATCCCAACATTCCTTCCGAAGAGGTTTTTACAACACCGCATGCATTTAAAGTTGAAGGTTGGGTCAGTTCTACAAAGCCACTTTCTCATCAAGGCACTTTGATTGATAAAATTCAGGTGAGATTTGAAAATGGTAAGATTGTCGATGCTAAAGCAAAAAAGGGACAAGAAGTGCTACTTAAAATATTAGATTCTGATGATGGTGCCCGTCGTCTTGGGGAAGTTGCATTAGTTCCACATAGTTCACCAATTTCACAATCAGGACTATTATTTTATAATACTTTGTTTGATGAGAATGCTGCATGTCATATAGCTTTAGGACAATGTTATTCAAAGTGTTTTAAGGGAGATGAAAATCTTTCTAAAGATGAAATTTCAAAACTTGGCGGTAATTCTAGCATGATCCATATAGATTGGATGATCGGATCAAAAAATATCGATATAGATGGTATTCAATTTGATGGAAGCCGTGTGGCTGTTTTCCGCAAAGGTGAATGGGCCTAGGTGACTTATATGATTAATTTTTAATAGAATTTATTAATTCTACTTTTGATGGTGCGGGCGGGGGGACTTGAACCCCCACGGCACAAGGCCCACAGATTTTAAGTCTGTTATGTCTACCATTCCATCACGCCCGCGATGACTAGATAATTATATGGTATTTCATAGCGATTTGTTTAACATAAGCAATGCCTTTAAGTACAAAAATTTATTATAATTTTAGTTTTAAATTTGAATACCTGAAAACTTTTCCTGCATATTATCACGTTCATCATCTGTGATTTTTTTGAATAAAACTTCTGGCACCTTAAAGCTGTGACTAGAGGGTAATATTTGCAATGCATCATTCACACTTTCTGGCCAATCCCAGTTCTTACAATTGAGCGCAGCCATGATTTCTTTTGAGGCATTTGGTATAAATGGTTCTGATAAAATAGCGTAAAGTCTTATTAAGTTTATTGATAGTTTAATGATCATTGCTGAAGTTTTGGGGTCACTTTTGAAAATGGACCAAGGCTCTGTTCTTTGGAGATATTCATTACCAGCGACCCAGATTTTACGTAATTCATTAGATGCTTTTCTAATCTCTAACGCATCTAAATGGGTTTGATAAGTATTCAATCGTTTTTGAAGGTCATCTATAAACGCTATTTCGATACTCCTAAAATGGGTGCCTTCAGGAATTTCTTCCCCAAATTTTGATCGACAAAACTTTGTTACTCTACTAACAAAATTTCCCAAAACATCTGCCAAATCTTTATTGACACTCAATTGAAAGTTCTCCCAAGTAAATTCGCTATCTGAGTTTTCTGGTATGTGATTTAACAACCACCATCTCCAATAATCACTTGGTAAAATCTCTAAAGCTTGATCCATGAATACGCCACGTCCTTGGCTAGTTGAGAATTGACCACCATCATAATTTAAATAATTAAACGATTTGATGTAATCTACTAATTTCCAAGGTTCACCTGATCCCATTAGTGTGCTTGGAAATGATAAGGTATGAAAGGGTACATTGTCTTTACCCATGAATTGAACGTAATAAACATCTTCAGCACCTTTATCTGTGCGCCACCATCTCTCCCAGGCTTCATCATCAAGGTTTTGACTATTTGTAAATTCAGCTGTTGCAGCAATATATTCAATCGGAGCATCAAACCAAACATAAAAGACTTTATCTTCCATTCCAGGCCAGTCTTCTGTGCCATTTTTTACAGGCACGCCCCAGTCCAAATCCCGCGTAATACCTCGATCTTGTAACCCATCGCCATCATGAAGCCATTTCTGTGCGATTGAAGTTGTTAGTATGGGCCAGTCTTTTTTGCTTTTTATCCATTTATCCAGTCTATCTCTTAATTTTGATTGTTTGAGATATAAATGCCTTGTTTTTCTAATTTCTAAATCTTTTGATCCAGAAATTGCTGAACGTGGCTCAAGAAGATCTATTGGATTTAACTGTTTTGTGCAATTCTCACATTGATCGCCACGGGCATTTTCATATTTACACTCTGGGCAAATTCCTTCGATGTATCTATCTGGTAAAAACCTTTTGTCAGTCTTTGAATAGATCTGACTTTCATCTACTTCTTCGATTAAGCCATTCTTCTTTAATTGTCCTGCAAAGTGTTGAGTTAGTTTTCTATTTTCTTCAGAAGAAGATCTGCCAAAATGATCAAATGAAAGGTTGAAACCTTCACTTAACTCTTTTTGCATTTTATGCATTTCTGCACAAAACTCTTCAATAGGTTTTTTAGCTTTAGCCGCCGCTAATTCTGCAGGAGTACCGTGCTCGTCAGTTGCACAAATGAACATTACTTCGTTTCCACGTAATCTATTGTATCGGGCGTATAGATCAGCAGGCAACTGGCTACCAATTAAGTTACCAAGATGCTTAACTCCGTTTATGTACGGAATTGCTGAAGTTATTAGAATTCGTGCCATTGGGCCTCTGGAATGATTTTGTTAAGTCTCAATTAACGAACAGATTTAAAAAGATCCATCTTTTTCATTAATATTTATTAATTCATCTTCTTCGAATTAATTTTGCAATACCAAAGCTTGTTCTAGGAGTGTATCTATAACTTGTTTTAATTTCAGCAGATGGTCTTACATTCATCCTCGCTATGCTTACTATTACCAATATGACATGAGCTAATCCAATAAATACAAACAGGGCATTTGGTCCATATATTTCCACTAACTTGGCTGACAAAATTGGACTTCCTATTGCTCCTAACGCAAAGAAAAAAATCAATGCTGCACTTAACTCTACCATTTGCGCAGGTTTTGCAAAATCATTTGCATGAGCTGAAGCAACTGAATAAATTGGAAAGGTTATAAACCCAAAAATAAATGCTGCAAAAAAGATGGCTATTGTACCCTGACTACTAACTATTATGGTTAGAGATGAAGAGAAAATTGCAGCCAAAGATAATATTATTAAGACCCACCTTCTATCAAATTTGTCTGCAATCCATCCAATTGGATATTGTGCTATAGCACCCCCAAAAATAAATGCTGCTAAAAACAATGCTATTTGATTTACTTCTAATCCGACTTGTAACCCATAAATTGGTCCAATCATTCTGAAAGATGCGCCAGTTAGCCCAGCGACAATTGCAGCAAAAATGGCTAATGGTGATAATTTGTATGCAGCAATTGGTCTCAATTTTGGTGTGATTGGAAGTTCTGGTTGCTTTGCTCTTGTTAGAGTAAGGGGAAGTAACGCCGCAGTGCATATTAAAGCCAAAATATTATATGATAAATAATATGCGGGTTCTAATATGCTTATTAAAAGTTGGCCAGAAAGTGATGCACCCATGTCAACTAATCTATAGGCTCCAAGGGACCGACCTCTATTTTTATTTTTAAGCTTAGCCTGGAGCCATGCTTCAATAATTGAATAGCAGCCAGCTACTGATAGGCCAGAAAATATTCTTAAAATTATCCAAACCCATGGTTGGTTTGATAAGGTATGTCCTAAAATTCCAATTAACCCAAATGCGACAAACGTGGCAAACCCACGACTGTGCCCAATGGCACCCATCAGCCTAGGTGCCCACCAACATCCTATAAAAAATCCTAAAAAATGTGCCGAGCCTAATAATCCAATTTCTGAAGAGCTAAAGCCCATCAGAACTCCTGATAAGGCGTCCAGAGGTCCTAAACCTCCAGTACTTAACTGCAAAAATATAACTGACAGCAAAAGGGCCGTAAATGAGACAATCACACGCATAGAACAAACTTTTTTTTTTAGTATTGATTATTTGAAAATACTAAATTGTAGTTTTTCGACAAAATTAGGACGTTTTTATGTGTTTTCTGATTAATATAATTAAGAACTTTCTTTTAGCATATCTTTTGATATCTGATCTAATACAGCATTTACGAATTTTGCTTCTTTTCCTTCTGGAAAAAATGCTTTTGCAATATCAACAAATTCATTAATTATCACAGCCACTGGTGTTTTTCCCAAAAATAGCTCTGCTGTTCCACTTCGAAACAATGCTCTAATGGTAGGATCAATTCTGTCAATCGGCCAGTTTTTTGCTAATGCTTTATCAGTCATCTGGTCTATTTGAGATTGGTTTTTTACTGCGGAATCAACTATATCTTTAAAAAATTTTATATCTGCTTCATTATATAAAATTCCATCAAATTCCGCACCAATTCGAAAGTTTTGAAATTCAGCTTTTATTTCTTCCAAATCCTGATCTATCGCTTCCATTTGAAACAGGGCTTGAACTGCATAAAGTCTGGATGCGGATTTCATTTTTAGGGAAGAATTGCCCATTTTCAAAGAACCTCAGATAATTTTCTTAGAACCCTATGATGGATGTTTTGGATGAATGCAAGAACTTGCTTTTTTGTGAACTAATACTCAACATCTGTTAATCGTGCAACATACCTTGCCAAAGTATCAATTTCTAAATTTACTAAATCATGGACTTGCGCTTTATTCCAAGTTGTTTCTGATTTTGTATGGGAAATTAAATTAACCCCAAATATATTTTTCTCTACTTCATTAACGGTCAGGGACGTACCATTTAAAGAGACTGACCCTTTAGGTGCAATGAAACGAGAAAGGTCTTTGGGGACCTTAAAAGTTAAGCGTGTACTATCGCCTTCAGTTTCAATACTTTTAATACCAGCAACTCCATCAACGTGTCCTGAAACAATATGTCCACCTAATTCATCACCAACTTTAAGAGAGCGTTCTAAATTTAATTTCCGACCAATTTTCCATCCATTTTTAGGTGCTGAAATTGTTGTACGTGATACGGTTTCAGCTGAAATATCTACTTCAAACCAGTTCTTTTCGTCTGTACTGCGATCTACCACAGTTAAACAAATCCCATCGCAAGCTATTGAGGCACCTAAATCAATATTTTTTGTTGAATAATTGCAGTTAATGCGTGCTCTGACATCGCCATTGTTCGTTAACTTTGAGATTTCACCAATATCAGAAATAATTCCAGTGAACATATTTTCCCTCGCTTTGTTTCAATGTGTCTAAATGTGATTTACATCGCGTAAGCTGAAAGAGCAAGAATGGTCTTACTAGCATGATAGGTTTAAGTAGTCTTATGATTTACTCCAAATAGATACAACATCTTGTCCATATTTATAAGATTCTCTTAATTTTAAAATTGGCAGTTTTGATATGGATAAGTTATCAAAATTTCCAACTACTGATCTGCCGTTTGCACCTATTAACAAGCCAGAAGTCATTGAAATAAATTCATCAATTAGGTCCGCTTTTAGAAGACTGGTAGCTAGTGAAGCTCCCCCTTCACAAAAGATATTATTGATGCCAATTGTGCCTAAATGCTTCATGGCGTCTATTAAATCAATCTTACCGTCCATGTTGGTTTTGCATTTAATGATTTTACTACCCTGATTGATCCAAATGCTAACCAGGCTTTGATCTACATTATGTCCACAACATATAATAGTTTTGAATTCATTTGCAGATTGGAAGATCTTACTGGTTAAGGGTGTTTTTAGGGTTGTATCAATAATGATTTTCGCAGGTTGCTGTTTTGTGGTTATATGCCTCACATTCAAGGAAGGATCGTCCATTATGGCCGTACGAGATCCAATCATTACAGCGTCACTCTGCATACGATAAAGATGGGTAAGTTTTCTTGATCTTTCGCCTGTAATCCATTTACTTTCATTATTTTTTGTTGCTATTTTCCCATCTAAAGAGGTGGCAAGTTTTAAAGTAATTTTAGGTTTTCCATTCAAAATTCGATTAAAAAAACCAAAATGCTCATAACACGCTTCATCTTTTAAGATTCCTTCGGTAATTGAAATTCCTGCATTTTTTAATAATTTTAAACCTTGACCTGAAACTCTTGGATCAGGATCCCTGGTAGCTATAACTATCCGTGCAACGTTTGCTCTTATTAGTGAGGACGTACATGGCTTCGTTTTACCTGTATGGGCACAAGGCTCAAGGGTCACGTAAGCAGTGCTGTTAGCTGACGCTGCACCCGCACTCTTTAAGGCCTGAGTTTCTGCATGTGGCCTTCCTGTTGGTGCTGTCCAGCCCCGGCCTATTAGCTTGTCGTCCTTTACAATAACGCAACCAACGTTTGGATTTGGCCAAGTCGCCCCTTTAGTTCTCTTTGCTAAAGAAAGAGCCACACTCATCCACTTTTTATCTATAGTATTTTGTGTAGTCATTATTCTTCGGTTGTTGGTGGCCGTAATTCATGGACAAAATCTTCAAAATCATCAGCTTCTTGAAAGTTTTTGTAAACACTGGCGAATCTGACATAGGCTACGGTATCAATTCGAGCTAAAGTTTCCATTACGATTTCTCCAATTTTTTCATAAGAAATATCTGTTTCGCCCATACTTTCTAACCGTCTAACAATTCCGCTTATCATTTGATCTATTCTATCAATTTCGATTGGTCTCTTTTGTAACGCAATTCTTATTGAGCGTTCTAACTTGTCACGATCAAAGTCTTCACGTTTGCCGCTTCTTTTTATTACTACAAGATCTCTTAGCTGAACGCGTTCATATGTGGTAAATCTCCCACCACAGGCTGAACAGAAGCGTCTCCTTCGGATTGCCACATGGTCTTCAGCTGGACGACTATCCTTCACCTGTGTATCAACATTTCCACAAAATGGGCATCTCATATTGAAGTCCTTTAATAGGTGTTAAAATCATTAGTCATACTATATGCAACCGTTATGATTTTGTGTAGAGTTTTTATTTACGGATAACACTATATGTAGTTTTATTTTATTTTAGTTTATAAACAAAAGTTTTAAAGAGCTATTTTTTAAATAAATAAAGCAATCATAACAGCGTTTTGATTTTTTCTGTTTTATCTTTTTTAGCATTTTATTTTGAATTAATTGACGATGAGGTTTATTATAATCTTTGGTCATCTTCTATATCTTTTGGTTATTACGATCATGTCCCAATGATAGCATGGTGGATTTATGCTGGAAAATTTGTTTTTGGTGAAACGGTAATAGTTGTGAGAATTTTAACCTATGTTGCTTTTTTTCTTGTCAGTATTTTAATCGCTAGAATGGTTTTTTGATTGGTGGAAGAGATCGAATCTTGATGACAGTACTCTTATTCAATATAATGGTGCCTGTTATGGGTTTAGGTTTTATCTCGACGCCAGACACCCCCTTAATTTTATTCTGGACCAGTACCTTCTGAGCAACATTGGAAGGTCTATTTAATAAAACCCATGGTACTGGTTACTAGTGGGTTTTTTTTGCTGCTTTAGCTATTTTATCAAAATTTAATACATTATTTTATATCTTAGCTTTGTTTGGATGGTGCATTTTTTTTAAATAGAGGCAGGGGAAACTTAGATCGCCATTTATATGGATGGGTGTCGCGATAGGACTATTAATATTATCACCTTCAATTTACTGGAACTATGAAAATGACTGGATTGGTTTAGAAAAGCAATTTGGACGTTTATTGAATAAAACAGTGGAATTATATTTCCTGTTTGAATTTCTTTTATCGTTTGTAATATTTACAACGCCACTTGTGTTTGTATTTGCTGTTTTTGGGTTTTTTAAAATTACGAATTCAGGAGTTTGGTTTTATGGGTACATTTACTGATTATATTTTATTTTCTAAATCATTCACTGTCAAAACGTATTCAAGGAAACTGGATGATCATTATATTTCCTTGGATAGCAATATTAACTGTGTTGGGTTTGCAAAATTTACACAAATTCTGGAGTAATTTAACTGTATTCTTTGGGTCATTTTTAACCATCTTTGTATTAATAATAGGAATGAATCCATACGTTGTCGTTTTTTCGGGTGACAATCCATTCAATCAAATGAGAGGTTGGGAACGGATTAAACCTGAATTTCAAACCCATCTGAAAATGGCAGAATGGGTTGCAGTTACAGATTACGCAATGATTGGGCGTGTTTCTTGGTTATTAGGTTCCAGCTCCAAAGTATGGGCTTTAAATGAACCTCACAGATATCTTTTTAGAGACAGCTTTCCATCAAGGCTTTGTAATGTTCCATGAATATTAGTTGAAAAAATTAATCTGAAAAGTGAAAAAAATGTTGTTGTTGTTGGGTAGGCAGACATTCCGGTAGTTTATATAAGTCAAGGGGTCGGAGAAACAGAATTAGTACGATATAAGTTAACGAGATTTGATAAAGTAAACGAGAGCGAGTATTGCACTTAAATAATAGTTTTGTTTACTGCTCTAAGAAGCTTTTTAATTTTCTCGATCTGCTAGGGTGTTTTAATTTTCTTAATGCTTTTGCTTCAATTTGACGTATTCTTTCTCTAGTAACACTGAATTGTTGACCAACTTCCTCCAGTGTATGATCTGTATTCATTCCAATTCCAAATCTCATTCTTAGCACTCTTTCTTCTCTTGGGGTGAGAGAAGAAAGGACCCTAGTTGTCGTATCTTTTAGATTATCTTGTATCGCAGAGTCTAAAGGTAAAATAGCATTTTTATCTTCTATGAAGTCCCCCAATTGGCTGTCTTCTTCATCACCAATTGGTGTTTCCAAACTAATAGGCTCTTTAGCAATTTTCATTACTTTTCGAACTTTATCCAATGGCATTTGTAATTTCTCTGCTAATTCTTCAGGTGTTGGCTCTCTTCCAATTTCGTGCAACATTTGTCGACCAGTTCGCACTAATTTATTTATTGTTTCTATCATATGGACTGGTATTCTGATTGTTCGAGCTTGGTCTGCAATTGACCTTGTGATTGCTTGTCTTATCCACCATGTTGCATAGGTACTGAATTTATAACCTCTTCTGTATTCAAATTTATCAACAGCTTTCATCAATCCAATGTTGCCTTCCTGAATTAAATCGAGAAATTGTAGTCCTCTGTTAGTATATTTTTTTGCTATCGAAATAACTAATCTTAAATTTGCTTCAACCATTTCTTTTTTTGCTTGTCGCGCTTCTTTTTCGCCCTTTTGAACTTGGCTTACTATTCGCCGAAATTCTGAAATGTCTAGGCCAATATATAACCCTACTTGTGACATTTCTTCACGAAGCTCTTCAATTTTTGGTTTGGATCTTTCAATGAGGGCAGACCATCCTCTACCAGTTTTGTTTGAAATATCTTTTAACCAGGTAGGGTCTAATTCACGGTCTCGATAAGCTTCTATAAACTCTCTTCTATTAATACGTGCTTGATCAGCAAGCTTAACCATCTGACTGTCGATTGACATTATACGTCTGTTTATCCCGTATAGTTGGTCAATTAGAGCCTCAATACGATTGTTATGCAAATGAAGAGAATTAACTAGATCTACGATTTTTAATCGCAATTCTTGGTATTTTTTCTCTGCTTTTTCTGAAAATTTATCTGCAACATTTAAAGTTGCAGACATCCTAGTTTTCTGCATGGCAGCTAAGGCTTCATAATAGCCAGCAATTTGCCCAAGAGTTTCTAAAACCTGCGGCTTAAGAGCGTCCTCCATAGCTGCCAAAGAAACGTTGGCTTGCTCCTCGTCTTCATCATCATCATCATCAGAATGAATTAAATTTCCATCAGCATCATATTCTGGGTTATTTTCAACGTTCTTTGTAGCTGAAGGTGTTGGAGGGACTTCTGGAGGGATTAATGAGCTTTCTCCATCTTCGTCTAATGTATTTCCGAATGTAGTTTCTAAATCAATTACATCCCTTAAAAGAATATCTTCTTCCAATAACTCGTCACGCCAAATAGTGATTGCTTGAAAGGTTAATGGGCTTTCGCAAAGGCCTAGAATCATTGTGTTTCGGCCAGCTTCGATTCTCTTCGCAATGGCGATTTCACCTTCACGACTCAATAATTCAACTGATCCCATTTCTCTCAAATACATTCGTACTGGATCGTCGGTACGGTCTAGTTTCTCAGCGCCAGCACCAGCAAGAGCAACTCCACGGGCACCTTCGTCGACCACTACTACAGCATTTTCTGCCTCGTCTGAGTCTTCATCTTCAATAATGTTGATACCCATCTCTGAGAGCATGGACATTACGTCTTCTATTTGTTCAGAGCTAACTTGATTTGGTGGAAGAGCTTTGTTCAAACCATCATACGTGATGTAACCTCTTGCTCTTGCTTCTGAGATCATTTTTTTAATTGCAGTTTGACTGATGTCTAAACCTTCACCATCATTTTGATCTTCACTTTTTGCAATTTCGGCATCTTTGGCAGCCATTTGATCTCCTAGGTTTTTGTTTTTAACGAATCACTTACTTTAGAACCGAATCAACTATGCGAATCAAGGAGTCGCAATGATTATTATTTGTTTTTTTTGACCCAAGCTTCATTATCAATTAGATTTTGTAAGAAATCAGTCATCTCACCCTTGTCCTCGCCAGCCTCTTGCGCTTCTTCTAGCGTACTTCGTTGGGCTTTAGAGCGCGCATCAGTGGCCTGACCTAGGCGCCAAGTTAAGCTCTCACTTGCAGCAGAGTTTAAATCTTCGATGGCATCTCGAATTTCTTTTTTCATTCCTTCTGACGTCTCGAGCTTGGTGAATTCTTCTTTTAAAATTTTTATAGCCATTGTTTTTTGATTATTCTTTTGTAGGGCTGGTGATATTTTTACATACGGATTGTTCAGTATATCTTTAATTAATTTTGAAAATTTTGTATTTAATAAATTAATTATCTCCTCTGGTTTGTTATCAATATTTTGTAAGATATGGTTGCGTAATTCAATGTAATTTTTATTTTGTAATTCCATTCTTTCAAGGCGGTATGAAAATTCTTTCATTAATTCTGGGTGAGTAAATAATATTGCAAATATAACCACATCTCTTACAGACTTTACAGTTTTTTCGTTTGAAGATTTTGTTGCTAAGGTGGATGATTTAGCACCTATAGTGGCAAACGTGTTTTTCTTATTTTTAGTAAAGATGTTAGACTTTGTAATGCCAGTTGTTCTTAAAAGGTCAGATCTTTTTGCCTTCAATGCTGCAAAATAATGATTTCGTATAGTAGGTTCGAGTATTTTTTTTGTTATATTTTTTAGAGAAGCATCAAAAGCAGCGCGACGATCAGGGCTATCAAGATTTTGCCCTTCCAATGCGCGTTGCCAAAGTAAATCAATCATTGGAACGGCATTTTGAATAATTTCCTTCATTCGTTCTTTACCATCTGACTTGATTATATCATCTGGGTCCTGACCTTGGGGTAGGACAGCAAAACGCAGAGATTTCCCAATAGTTAATAAAGGTAGAGCTAGGTCAATAGCTCTCATTGCTGCGTTAATGCCGGCTTGATCTCCATCCAAGGCAATCACAGGTTCGTCAGTTAATCGCCACATCATTCTTAACTGGCTCTCTGTTATGGCAGTCCCCAATGGGGCTACGGCTGCATTGAAACCTGCGGCAGTCAATGCAATGACATCCATATAACCTTCTGCAACAATTAAATGGTTACCCTTCTTTAAGTTATCACGGGCATTCTTATGGTTGTATAAAGTTCTACCCTTATCAAACAGTGAGCTTTCAGGAGAATTTATATATTTTGCGGGCGCGTTTGGATCCAACGCCCGTCCACCAAAAGCTATGCTTTTCCCTCTAATGTCTTTAATTGGAAAAATTATTCGATTTCTAAATCGATCATAGGTTTTTTTACCATCATCCGATTTTGCCACCAAACCCGCTTCAATCATTTTTTCTACAGAGATATTTTTAGCTGAAAGGTGTTTTTCTAATTGATTAGCGTTGTTGGGAGCAAAGCCAATTTGGAACATAACCTGCCATTCTTTTTTCAATTGTCTTTTCTTCATGTAAGCTTGGGCGATATGACCAGCTTCACTTTTTAGCTGATTTTGGTAAAAAATATTTGCCTCCTCAACAATTTCTGAAAGTGAGTCGCGCTTTTTAGATATTTCAACTGCTTTAGGATCTTGAGCCGGGACTGTCATTCCACATTCTCGGGCTAGAATTTCTACAGCTTCCATAAAATTAACATTTTCTGTTTCTCGTATAAAACTCAAAGCATCACCCTTTGCCTGACACCCAAAACAGTAATAAAATCCTTTTTTATCATCAACGTGGAATGATGCTGTTTTTTCTTGATGAAAGGGGCAGGGAGCCCAATAATCGCCTCTATTGATATTTGTTTTTTTTTGATCCCATGAAATTTTTCTACCAGCCACCTGAGCAATTGACGTCCGTGTTCGAAGCTCGTCGAAAAATTCTGTTGGTAAAGACATATTATTGTTATCCTCTTAGAAATTTTTAGACAAATGCGTCATTTAATTTTAACTACTTGTCGTATATTATTTGTATTACTATCGTAGATTAAAATCTCATTACTTTCTGTCACTATCGCATACCAATCAGTTCCTTTAGTAAATGCCTTTGCTACTTTATCATTTGGTAAGATTATTTCTTTTGGTATGTTGATTGAAAAGTCATTATTTAAATCTTTCATTTTAATGACAATCAAGAAAACTAAAGTTATAATACCACAAATCATTGTTATAGTTAGTACCGTTACTAATAATCTTAAAAACCTTAAATTTTTGGGCTCAATAAAATCTTCTGGAGTTTTTGACATGAATTCGTACCCTTCTCAGGTTTTAGAGATAACATTATTTCCAGAGACAGCAAAGCGCTTAGATAAAGCTCTTGCTGATGCCGTTTCGGAAAAATACACATTGTCCAGATCCCGTTTGAAAAAGCTTATCGAAGCTGGATGTGTAATATCGTCTGATAATGGTTTAGTAGCTACTCTGAAAACAAAAGTTATTCCAAATAGCAATTGGGAAATCACTCTAGAAGCGCCAGAAATTACAAACATTTCTGCAGAGGATTTGAAAATTGACATAGCTTTCGAAGATGAGCACTTAATTGTGATAAATAAGGCTGCTGGAATGGTGGTCCATCCAGCGCCTGGTTCGCCAAGTGGAACTTTAGTAAATGCTTTGATGTTTCATTGTGGTTCAAGTTTGTCGGGAGTTGGCGGCAGAAAACGCCCTGGTATTGTTCATAGAATTGATAAGAATACTAGTGGATTACTAGTCGTAGCTAAAACGGATGTTGCACATTCAGGTTTGGCTTCTCAGTTTGAAAACCATTCTATATCACGTCACTATAAAGCTTTTTGTTATGGTGTTATAAATAAGTTAGATACTCGTCTTAATAGCCATCCGAAAATTAAATTTGAAAAATCAGAAACATTAATGATTTCAGGTAATATCTCGAGGCATCGTTTTGATAGAAAAAAAATGGCAGTTTTTGATAACATAGGTCGTAGGGCGGTTACCCGATGTAAAAACGAAGTTGTTTATGGTGAATCTGCTACAAGGTTAGATTGTTGGTTGGAGACTGGGCGAACTCATCAGATTCGAGTGCATTTAGCACATATAGGGCATGGATTAATTGGTGACCCAGTTTACGGAAGTCGACGAAAATTTAAGGTAAAGTCTTTAGAGGAAAAAGATGTGGAATTTTTAGATAATTTCAGAAGGCAAGCATTACATGCGACATCATTAGCATTTATCCATCCGGTCACAAATGAACCTGTTTCGTTCAACAGTGATCTTCCGAAGGATTTGATAGAATTGGATGCTATTTTAAAAAAAATACGCTGAAAACCTTGGATTTTTTACATGTAGTCCTTATATACCTATTAATATTGAATAATTTAAAGTGAGTTGGAAATGCGCTACACTAATTTACCCGCCCCCTCGCCAGAGCATGGTTTGGGAAGGTATTTGCAGGAAATTAAGAAATTTCCCATGTTGGAGCGAGAGGAAGAGTTCATTCTCGCCAAAAAATGGGTCGATAATGGTGACAGTCAAGCGGCTCATAAAATGGTTACATCTCATCTTCGATTGGCTGCAAAAATTGCTATGGGATATCGTGGATATGGGTTGCCAACTTCTGAAATAGTTTCTGAAGCAAACGTAGGATTGATGCAGGCGGTTAAGAAATTTGACCCAGATAAAGGTTTTAGGCTTTCTACTTATGCAATGTGGTGGATAAGAGCTAGCATACAAGAATACGTTTTGAGATCATGGTCATTAGTTAAAATGGGTACAACTAGTGCACAAAAGAAGTTATTTTTTAATCTTCGCAAAGCAAAGAATAGAATTGGAGCGTTAGAGGAGGGAGATTTACGTGACCATAACGTTGCAAAGATAGCAAAAGATTTAAATGTTACAGAGAAAGAAGTCGTCTCAATGAACAGACGACTGACGGGTGGAGATGCTTCTTTAAATGCGCGGGTGATGACTGATGGTGAAGGTGCTGCAGAATGGCAAGATTGGTTGGAGGATGAAACAGCCAATCAAGCAGCAAACTATGAAGAGAAGAATGAGTTAGACAACAGACGTGAATTACTCACTGAAGCTTTAACAATTTTAAATGATCGTGAGAAAGACATCATCTTAAAAAGAAAGTTACAAGAACCACCTCTAACCTTAGAAGAATTATCAAATTTGTATGATGTAAGTCGAGAGAGAATAAGACAAATTGAATTCCGTGCTTTTGAAAAACTGCAAATCAAGATGCGCGAACTGGCTATTAACAAAGGTATGTTGATCGAAACTAATCCCTAACATAGTAGGTGATTAATTTCATTTAATAATATTATTTATTACTCCTCCATTTTCTCCAGTTCGTCTATCATCCTGGATATAACTGATAAACCTTTATTCCAAAATTTTGGATCGCTAGCATCTAGCCCAAAAGGTTTAAGCAGTTCGGAATGATGCTTAGATCCGCCTGCTTTGAGCATTTCAATATATTTCATTTCAAAATCTGCCGTACCTTCTTCATAAACTGAATAAAGTGCATTTACTAAACCGTCCCCAAAAGCATAAGCATAAACGTAGAATGGCGAGTGTATGAAGTGTGGTACATAAGCCCAGAAAGTTTCATAACCCGGCATGAAATTAAAGCAAGGCCCTAAACTCTCTGCCTGTACGCTCATCCAAATTTCATTTATTTGATCAGAAGTTAATTCACCTTTTTTTCGAGCTTCGTGCAGCTTGCATTCAAAATCATAAAAAGCAATTTGTCGAATGACTGTATTAATCATATCTTCGACTTTACTTGCTAATAAGATTTTGCGTTCCATAGTACTTTTAGCGTTACTTAAAATTTTATTAAATGTTAACATTTCCCCAAATACAGATGCTGTCTCTGCTAAAGTAAGGGGCGTGGAGCTTAATAACTCTCCCTGACTTGCAGCTAAAACTTGATGTACACCATGACCAAGCTCGTGCGCCAATGTCATTACGTCCCTAGGCTTACCCAAATAGTTCAGCATTATGTAAGGATGCACATTTGTAACTGTTGGATGAGCAAAGGCACCTGGAGCCTTACCAGGTTTAACCGCGGCATCAATCCAACCTTTCTGAAAGAAAGGTTCTGCAATCGCTGCCATTTCAGGTGCAAAATCTTTATATGCACTTAATACAGTTTCTTTGGCCTCATCCCAGCTAATAACTTTTGTGTCTTGGTTTGGCAAAGGAGCATTTCTGTCCCAAATTTCCATCTTTTCCAAACCCAGCCACTTAGTTTTTAATTTATAATATCTGTGGGAGGTGTCAGGATAAGAATTAACAACGGCATTTCGAAGAGCTTCGACCACTTCAGGCTCAACGTCATTAGAAAGATGCCGTTCAAATTGTGGATTAGGCATTTTTCGCCAACGATCTTCAATTTCCTTATCTTTAGCTAGAGTATTCGTAATTCTAGAAAAAATATTAATATTTTTATTTAAAACTTTAGCGACCTCTTGGGCTCCAATTTCACGCTTTTCTCGATCGTTATCAGAAAAAAGGTTTAATGCACCTTCAATGTTTAGTTCTTCGCCTGAGATAGTAAACTTTAAATCAGCAATAGTTTCATCAAAAAGGCGGTTCCAAGCGGATGCACCCACTACTGATTGATCGTGAAGGTATGCTTCTAATTCATCACTTAATTGATGTTTCTTCATTTTCCGTAAATTATCAAAAATTGGTTTAAAACGAAACAATTTAGTATTGTTTTTTAGTAAGGAATTTAATTTTTCATCATTTAAACGGTTTATTTCTAATGAGAAAAATACTAATTTACTTGAGGAATTTGTTATTTTTTCTTGCATATCTGCAAGAAACTTTGCTCTGTTATTATCTGTTGTGGATTGGTAATATTTGAGACCAGCAAAAGACATAATTCGACCAGAAATATTTTGAATTTTTTCATATCTTAAAATACAATTTAAAAAACTATTTGATGATAGTTTGTTTAAATTATCTTTAAAATCGGTTTCGAATCTGATGCATTCTTCGTCTAACCATTTCAGGTCCTCGATTAATTTTTCGGAGGTTTCACTGGTATATAGGTCGTTTAGATTCCATTGAGGTAAATTTTTTATAGGAGTTCCACCGAGATCATTATTGTCTCTAACTAATTCTTTCATTTGCGCTTTATTTAGTTTTGAATACATGATCTTCCCTTTAAAATTACTTACTACTCATATGTCGCATTATTAGATAAGTTCAAGATAGTTAGTATTATTTAATTACACTATTTTTATTAACATTATTTATTATTCTTGAATTGTTCCTTGATTTATTATTGCCCAAGCTACATTGATATCACTTAGTTTTTTGGTTGTAATTCTTAGTGCTTCCTCTGGGACACCTCGAGCAATCATTTGATCGGGATGATTTTCCCTCACGAGCTTTCTCCATGATTTTCGAATTTCTTCAACAGGCGTATTCGGATCAACCTCAAGTATATCATAAGGATCTTTAGGTGCATTAGGGACAAATCTTGATCTAATTCTTATAAAATTTATTTCTGGTATACTAAATATTTCAGAAACTTTCTGTAAGAATGCATTTTCAGCTGGATGATAATTGCCATCTGACAAAGCAATATGAAATAAACCTTCAATTAAATCACTTAGAGATTGGCGATCATTTTTAAACATAATTGCTATCTTGGTCGCATATGCTTCAAACCCTGCAACATCCTGCCTTGCCAAGTTAAAAACTTTTGCAGCCTGGCTCTCATTTTTTTTTGGAATATTAAACACCTCTCTGAAGGCTGTTACTTCGTCTCTGGTAACTTCGCCATCTGCTTTTGCCATCTTGGCACTTAACGCAATTATGGCAATTGCAAATGCAACTGTGCGTTCTGGGGGGGTTTTTAACTTTTCAAATACATCTGATAAGCTTTCGCCTTTTGCCAGTGACGATAAGGCTGTTGCTATACGAGACCAAAGTGTCATTTTATTTCATTTTATTCCATTTTATATCAAGATTATTCTTGAACATTAAGTTTTCAATAACCAGTTTGTTTATAATATGCGATATTTTTTTATAGTTTAGCATCTTAATTAATTTATTATAATTTTATTGTTTGGTAATTAGCGAACCCCTCTTTTTTTATAATTTCCCATTTCCCTGGTTTTATATTTTGAGCTTTGCAACATTCTAAATGCCATGCTGTATAGAATTTACTGTGATTAGCGGTGGCTTTCCATCTGCTTTCGACGCCTCTTGCTCCCCCATTTTTTGGTGTTAACAAGAGTCCTAAGCATTTTTTATGTTCATATATGTCTGATTTTAAGGCTAAATGTAACCGCCTTACCGCAGTGAAATTTGGAATTTCAGGTAAATCGCAAACTACTAAAGGAATGTAGCTTGTTCTCAATATTTCCTCCATAGTCCAAAGCATATCAGTAAAATTTTTAACATTAATAAAAGTTAATCGACCTGGGTTTATGAAGTTTGTAATTCCGTCGGCATTTAAATTATCAGGATTCCATTCTGTACGGATCCAAAAAATATGATTAGCCGTATTTTGAGCAATTATTAACGCTAATGTGGCACGTGAGAAGCCAAATATTTCATGTATTCTGCCAAGAGATAAGTTTAGATCTCCAATAAAGTTGATTGAAGGTTTGGTGTTTTCAATATTGCTATGAAATAAATTTATATTTTCCATGAGCTTGTTTATTATGTTCACCATTTGTTCGCAAGAACTTTTTAAATATTAATATTTTATTTAATTAAATCGCTTGGGCGATAGTGCTTTAATAGTGCCTTTAGCTAAACTAGTAGAATTGCTTAAGATTAGCTCTGATGCTAACTGAGATGCAGCAGGGGCTGTCTGAAAACCATACCCTCCTTGACCGGCAAACCAAAAAAAATCTCTAGTACTTTTGTCAAAGCCGATTACTAGAGCGTGGTCCTGAGAAAAAGTTCTTAATCCGGCCCAACTGGTTTGCAAGCTGGTGATTTCATGATTAACCATTTTACTATATCGATCTATTCCTTCTGCCAAAACCATATCATCTGCAAATGCATCGTGTGGATGCATTGGATCCTCTTCGCATGGCGATATTAACCAAGCGCCTGCATCTGGCTTGGCATACCATCTGTCTCCAGCTCCATGTACCATTGGCCACTTGCCAATACTGTCAGCTGTAGGCGAGGGAACACGAGCAATTGATCGACGCATTGGGACGAAATCTAAGGGCTGCACATTAGCCATTAAAGCAACTTCGTCGACCCACGCGCCTGCTGCATTTATCAAGACAGTTCCTTCAAAACTTTCTTTATTTGTTTCAACCTGCCAGGATTTTGCTAATTTTTTTATATTATTTACATTTGTTTTAGTTTTAATTATGCCATTATTTCGCCTGATCATTTTTGCAAAATCTTGTAATATCTTATCAGTATCCAAATCTGGGGCTTGTTTTAGGAAACTGACATACTCTACAGACTTTGTATTGATAATAGGAAATAGATCTAATGCTTCGCTAATACTTATTTGTTCCAAGTTCATGGCATTAATTTCAGCAAGAAAACTATCTTTATCTTGTAATCGGCCAAGGCTCATTAAACCTCTATCAGTTAAATAGCCGCCTTTTTTATGGTAAGGTGTGCTTGCTTTGTTTAATTCTACCACGATATCATTTCCGTAGTTTTCCAAAAACATTGCGGCAGAACGTCCACTGGCATGGTAACCAATTGAGTCTTCTGTTTCTAAAACGCACACTGATCCATTAGGCGCTAATCTGCCACCTAATGATATCCCAGCAATGCCTCCACCGATAATTAAGAAGTCATATTTCATGTTTCAATGATAATCATTGGTTTATTTTAATACAATGATATTTTTGTTTTTAGATGCTGACATTACTTGCTCATAACTAGTCAATCGCTTAAGTTGGAGAAAATATTATTTTTGGAGTTTCTAATGCGCTTAAGTCAGTACTTTTTACCATTATTAAAGGAAAACCCCACAGAAGCGCAAATCGTGAGTCATAGATTAATGCTTAGGGCTGGAATGATTAAGCAATCAGCTTCTGGAATATATTCTTGGCTTCCCATGGGATTTAAAATCTTGAAAAAGATTGAAGCTATTGTACATGAGGAGCAAATTAAAGCTGGCCATATACCAATGTTAATGCCGACACTTCAATCAGCTGATCTCTGGAGAGAAAGTGGCCGTTATGATGACTATGGTGAAGAAATGTTGAGAATAAAAGATCGCCATGGTCGAGATCTACTTTATGGTCCAACAAATGAAGAGTTAATTACAGATATTTTTCGTTCTCATGTTAATAGTTACAGAGATTTACCGCTAACTTTGTATCACATCCAATGGAAATTTAGAGATGAAAGACGGCCACGTTTTGGTGTGATGCGAGGGCGGGAATTTTATATGAAAGATGGTTATAACTTCGATATTAATAAAGATGCCGCGATACATTCTTACAATAGACATATGGTAAGTTATCTTCGAACTTATGAAAGAATGGGATTAAAAGCGATCCCAATGCGTGCTGATACTGGTCCCATTGGTGGAGATCACTCGCATGAGTTTTTAGTCTTGGCAGAAACAGGGGAATCTGAAGTCTTTTTTGACCAAAATATTTTAGATTTGCAATTAGGTCAGCGTATTGTTGATTTTCAAAATATAGATGAGTGTCAGAAAATCGTAAATGAATGGACTACGCCCTATGCTAGAACAGATGAGACCCACAGTGTTTCAGAGTATAATAAATCTGTACCCAAAGGTAGGCAAACCAGCAGCAGAGCTATAGAAGTTGGACAGATTTTTTATTTTGGTACTAAGTATTCGGATTCAATGGGCGCCCACGTAAGTAATGCAGATGGAAGTAAAACATCTGTACATATGGGGAGCCACGGTATTGGTGTTAGCCGTTTGGTTGGTGCCATAATAGAGGCAAGTCATGATGATAATGGAATTATTTGGCCAGAGGGGGTCACACCTTTTCATGTCGGTATTGTTAATCTAAAGCAAGGTGATGATGAAACAGATCACTTGTGTTCCAGTATTTACAAAACTTTTACTGATCTTGGCTTTGATTGCTTGTACGATGACAGAGAGGAACGGGCAGGCACAAAGTTTGCTGCAATGGATTTGATTGGATTGCCCTGGCGTATTACTGTGGGTCCAAGGGGTATCAAAAATGGGGTTGTAGAACTCACTTCTCGAAGGTCTGGAGTAAGTACAGAGTTGTCTCCTGAACTTGCAATTAAAAAAGTAACTGATATTTATAAATCACTTCGTTGAATTAGTTATATAAATTTATTTATAAAGGATTATTCTTGGTCGGATCTAAACCTTTTGCAAAATATGAATGGCAAATGGCTTGGGCTTATTTGCGAACCAAAAGACGAGATGGTGGCATTTCTATAATGACATTAATTTCATTTATTGGAATTACTTTAGCTGTTTTTGCTTTGATTGTAACCCTGGCGGTAAGGTCGGGATTTAGATATGAATTCGTAAAAACTATTTTGGGAGCAAACGCTCACATTAGTATTTATAATCCAACATATTTTAGTCAAAATGGGATTAGTAGCCGCTTAATAAAAAATTACGACAATTTGACAAACAATATGACATCCTTAACAAATGTAAGCCTTGCTGCACCGATAGTTAAGGGTCAGGTTATGGCTACGAAGGGCTCTAACAACTTGGGTGTCGAATTATTTGGAATAAGATCAAACGATCTTAAAAAAATTCCATTAATAGCTAATCCGAAACTCGCAATTGGTAAAATAGCTAATTTTAATAATGGTGTTGCTATTGGAAGTGGAATAGCTCGCCAATTACATTTAATTCCTGGTGATAAGTTAAAACTTATTTCACCAGATGGATTAAAAACAGCGTTTGGAACTGCGCCTCGTGTGCAAGATTTTGAAGTAGTTTATATTTTTGAAGTAGGTCGTTATGATATTGATAATACGCGTATATATATGCCCTTTAATAAGGCTCAAGTTTATTTGAATAAAGTTTCCGGTGCTGATGTGTTGGAAATTTTTGTGTCAAACCCAGATCAAATTGATAAGACAATTTTGGAACTCCGGGAATTAGCGAACCCAGGGTCGTTGTTTTGGACTTGGAAAGATCGATCTGGGGCATTTTTGAATGCTTTGGAAGTAGAAGACAACGTCATGTTTGTAATTCTTTCAATATTAGTTTTGATTGCTTCACTCAATATAGTATCTGGCCTTATTATGTTGGTTAAAAATAAGAGTAAAGATATTGGAATATTGCGCACAATTGGTTTGTCAGAAGCATCAGTTCTTAGGATATTTTTTCTTTGTGGAAGCATGATTGGTGTTGTTGGCAGCATTTGTGGTGTTTTTTTAGGATGTTTATTTGTAGTGTATATTGATCAAATTTTCACCTTGATAAGTAGTTTAAGAGGTGCAGAAGTTTGGGATCCATCGGTGCGTTACCTTTCAAAATTACCCGCACGATTAGAAATTAAAGATGTTGTTGGTGCTATTTTTCTTTCAATTTCTTTGTCATTTATTGTTACTTATTTTCCAGCAAGACGCGCTGCTCGTTTGAATCCTGTTGAGGCGTTAAGAAATGAGTGAATTCAACTTAGAGCTTCGCGAAGTGACAAAGTCTTATAAGATGTTAAAAACACATGAAGTGCCTGTTCTTCGAAATATTAATATGTTTGTTAAGAGCGGTGAAATGATCTCATTAGTTGGTCCTTCTGGAGCAGGAAAGTCGACTCTTTTACATATAGCTGGTCTTTTGGATAGCCTTGACAGTGGCGAGATTATTATATGTGGAAAATCAATGACGCAAAGCTCTGAAAAATTGAGAACAATTACCAGGAGAGATGAAGTAGGCTTTGTATATCAATTCCATCATTTGATAACTGAGTTTACCGCCCTAGAGAATGTAATGTTACCCCAATTGGCTGCAGGAAAAAATAGTTCTGAAGCTGGTATTTTTGCGAAAGAGTTGCTTGATGAGGTTGGCTTGTCTGATCGAATTCTTCATAAACCTGCTGAACTTTCTGGTGGTGAAAAACAAAGAGTTGCACTATGTAGAGCTTTTGCAAATAAACCAGTTATTTTACTAGCTGATGAGCCAACCGGAAATTTAGATGCCGCCTCATCTTTAAGTGTTTTCACATTGATAAAAAAAATGAGTAAAAAACTTGGAGTTTCCACTATTATTGCCACACATGACCTCGACTTAGCTAACCGTATGGATAAAATTTTATACTTAAAAGGAGGTGTTTTATCCACCGCAGATTGCTTGTAGATTTAACCAATCATTCTTTGAAAGAACGCGCTTAGTCTGAATAGTATTTTCTTGGTTAACAAGCTTTGATGTTGCTTCACCTGTAATATCTTTGGCGTAAGCGTAAGGCTTGGGATCCACATTAGATAATTCAAACTCTTTAAGTATTATTTTAGTATCAGGCATGACCTGTTCTTTAGACAGAAGATACTTTGCATATTCTGCCAATACATTATTATCTAACTTCCCAGTTGTTAAGAATCTTAAAACTATGCTTGTTCCAGCGAATGAAAGTAACTTTGTCATTGGATCATTAAGATCAAGAATTGTTTTTTCTATTATTGCAAAACCTGCCACAACTTCGGGCACTTCAAAATCCTCTACTATTGTTCGGTTCAAAAGAATAAATTTTCCAGGTAAATGAGTTGATGTTCTTACCCCCTCTGAAAATACTAAAATTTTTATACCGCTATTTGGGAAAAGGCGCCTTTCTAATCGATATAACGGATTTGTGTCAGATTCTAATTTACATGGTGGCCCTGAAAGCTTTGTAATCTGTTGTATCAGGCGCTCTCCAATTTGTTTTCTTTGTTCTTCATATACTAAACCACTGGTGTGTTTAGTTAAAATATTTGGTAACCAAAAGATCAACAGAACCGCTATAAAAAATGACGTGATTAATAAAGTTAAAATCCGCAGCCTTCCTGGACTTGGTCGCCTGCGCTTGATAGAGCTTCTCACCTCCTCTATGGCTTCAATCATCGCCTCATCTTCTATTTCTATTTTTTCTGCACCAGATGTATTTGGGCTATATATAGCGGGATGCTTTGCTGGATTGGTTCTAACTACTGCTGGTAGAGACCAATGAGTCAGGGGGCTGCCAGTGAAGTCAGAGAGTATTAATGACGCATTTCCAAAGGTAACCAGTACTTCAATGCTTTGACTTTCTGTTGTTTCGCGCCAAAGCCCAGTCGCTTCCAAACGCTCATACTTTTCTAATGCAGTCATTTTTAACATCCAATATAATTTTAAACTGGGCTATAATTTAAGATAATATCAAAAATACTATTTAAAGATAGATATCGAAAAATAATTCATGTTTGTTTAATTTGCTTACGTAATAGAAATTTTTGTATTTTCCCTGTTGAAGTTTTTGGTAATTCTTGAAAAATTACCTTTTTAGGGGTTTTGAAACCTGCAAGTTGTCCTCTAACAAATTTTATTGTCTCTGCTTCTGAAAGATTTTTACCTTCTTTTAATTCAATAAAAGCACATGGTACTTCTCCCCATTTTTTGTCTTGCATTGCAACGACGGCACATAAGCTAATTGATGGATGGTTCATTAGTGCGCCTTCTATCTCAACCGAACTAACATTCTCACCGCCCGATATGATTATGTCTTTTGCCCTATCTGCTATTTGGATGTGTGAATCTGGATGAGTTTTTGCTATATCACCAGTGTGAAAGAACCCACCTTTAAATGCTTCTAATGTAGCTTCTTCATTCTTGTAATATCCTTTCATCACAGAGTTTCCTCTTATCGCAATTTCTCCCAGTGTTTTTCCATCTTTTGGTACAATTTCTAAAGTATCTTTATTTAAGACTGTTATTTCTTCCATCATTGGAAACAAAACACCTTGTCTAGATTTTATGGAGGCTTTCTCTATATCGGATAAATCACCCCAATCCTCTTCATTCCATAGACATTCTGTTACGTGCCCATAAGTCTCAGTTAATCCATACACCTGAGTAACGCTAAACCCGATTTTTTCAATTGCTGCTAATGTAGCAGCAGCTGGTGGGGCTCCGGCAGTAAAAATTTCCACATTATGGTTAAACACTTTCTGTTCTTCCTTTGTAGCATTAACGATTGCGTTGAGTACGATAGGTGCTCCCCCAAAGTGTGTTATGCCTTCATCAGCAATAGCTTGGTAAATTGCTTTGGCTGTCACATCTCTACAACATATGATCGTGCCCCCCAGAAGAGGCATCATCCAAGTATGATTCCACCCATTACAATGAAAAAGAGGGACAATTGTTAAATACTTTGGGTAGAGGGTCATTTTCCAACTTATAATAGTCCCCATAGTCATTAAGTATGAGCCTCTATGATGACTCACAACACCTTTAGGCCTACCTGTAGTACCTGAGGTATAGTTAAGCGAAATACTTTCCCATTCATCTTTAGGCATCAGCCATTTGTATTCTTGTGAAGCTGATTTTAGTAGCTCTTCATATTCTGGATATTTACCAGTTGCTTTAAAACCTGCTTTAGGATCTGCCACCTCAATAATTTTGGGTCCTGTTTCTTCCATTAATCTTATTGCGCTTTCAACAACACTTAGAAATTGTGTGTCAACTAACACTACTTTTGCTTCACCATGACTAAAGATGTAACTAATCGTTTGTTCTTCGAGCCTTGTGTTAATAGTGTTTAATACGGCACCACATGCAGGAATCCCAAAGTGCGCTTCCACTTGTGCTGGTAAATTTGGTATTACTGTTGCAACAACATCTCCTGGTTTAACCCCCATGTTGGTTAAAATATCAGCTAATTTTGAGCATCGATTTCGTGTTTCTAACCAAGTTTTTCGATGCTCTCCATAAATTACAGCGTCTTTGTTTGGAAAAACTTGCGCTGCCCGGTTTATATGAGATAGTGGAGTTAGAGGAACATAATTAGCATTGTTTTTTTTTAATCCATTTTCATTTTGCATCCAACCCATTTTGTATCCTTACTTTCGATCATTGCCGATAATTTCGTCGGTATTAGCGCATTATGTTTATATATTTGACAAATTTTAGCAATAACAATCATAAAGGTTTATCGTGGAAAAGTTAGAGCAAAATCGGCTGATGTTAGCAGGTATTTTAGTAATTAGTGCCATGTCAATGATAGGTCTTGTTGATAATTTAATCAAATATATTGCAGAAGATGGAAGCCTTTGGCAATTTCATTTAATTAGATCCATAATTGTTTGCACGATCATAGTAATTTTTACCCGTGTTTATCGCCTAAATTTGAAACCAAATAGTTTATTTGCAGTTGCTACTAGGAGCTTTTTTGGTGCCTCTTCCATGATTATGTATTTTGGTGCATTATCATTTATCCCAATTGCTGAAGCTGGTGCCGGCCTATTTACTGCGCCTATTTTTGTATTAATCATATCAAGTTTATATTTTAAGGTTAGAGTTGGAGTTTGGAGAATTTTAGCTGTTTCAATTGGGTTCTTGGGAGTGCTATTTGTACTTAAACCAGATGTAGGTGAGTTAAGCTATTTTTCATTTTTACCATTACTGGCTGGGTTTTTTTATGGTTTGCTTGGCTTAACAACCAGATATTTATGTCCAAATGAAAGTACAGAGGTCTTAACGTTCGGATTTTTTGCAGCATTAGGAATTTATGGTCTTCTCGGTCTTTTATATTTTACAATCTTTCCAGCTATTGGAGAAACAAGTTTCTTAACGAAGGGTTTTGTTTGGCCTAATGCAAAGTTTAATTTAATTATAATTTCTCAAGCTTTGGTGTCAGTCGTAGGTGTTGCACTTATTACTCGAAGTTATCAGGTTGCAGAAGCATCTTACGTTTCTGTTTTTGAGTATACTTTTTTGCTGAGTGCGGGGTTTTGGGGGTATATGCTATTTGGTGAAATGCTTGACTTAACTGCTATATTAGGCGTGACGTTCATTGTGCTGGCAGGTATAATTATATTGTTTAGAGGAACTTAGCTTGCACCTGTATTAAGTCTTGAGAGGCTACTTGAGTTAAGTGACCTCCCTATTTTTAATATACTTGCCATAAAAAGTTTCATTATTTTTAGCCATTTTTACTAATAATTCTGGGGCTGAGAATCTGTCCCCTTCTTTTAAAGTTAATTTTTTGCATATTTCTACAACATTTTTTAATCCTTTTATATCAACCCATCCAAAAGGTCCGCCAGACCAAGGTGCAAATCCCCACCCTAAAATAGCTCCAACATCACCCTCTCTTATATCTTCTAAAACCCCTTCTTCTAAAGCTTTGATAGCTTCTAAAACTTGGCTTAGTATCAATCTATTTTTTATATCTTCAAATTCTGGTTGTAGTTTGTTAAGCGACCAAGTTTCATTTAAACCAGCCCATAATCCTGTTCGTTTTCCTTTATCGTTATATTCGTAAAACCCAGCATTCGTTTTGCGACCTAATCTGCCTTTTTCAAAAAGTTTAAAACTCACTTCGTCACCATTTTTTATAGGGTATTCATTTCCCATAGCCGCTCGAGTCGCTTTTATGATTTTTACGCCAAGATCAATAGAAGTTTCATCAGTGAGCTGTAATGGCCCCACTGGGAAGCCTAATTGCTTCGCTGCATTTTCAATTGAAGCTGGTGCTACCCCCTCTGCGACCATCATTGCTCCTTCATTTACATATGGAATAATGCATCTATTGGCATAGAAAAATCTTGCATCATTTACAACAATTGGAGTTTTCTTAATTTGTCGAACATAATCTAATGCCTTAGCCACAGCTTTTGAACCAGTTGCACTTCCTTTGATAATTTCGACTAATAGCATTTTGTCTACTGGGCTAAAGAAATGAATTCCTATAAATTGTTCAGGCCGAATAGAAGCACTTGCTAACGAAGTAATGGGTAAAGTTGAGGTGTTTGTGGCAAAAATGCAATCTTTGTCAACAATTAACTCAGCCTTTTTAGTAACTCTTGCTTTGATCTCGGGATCTTCAAAAACTGCTTCAACGATTAAATCGCAACCACTAAGATCTTTAAAATCAGTTGTTGTATTTATTAAACTTAAAACACTTAATTTTTTTTCTTCAGTAATTTTTTTACGTTTTATCCCTACATTTAAAATATTTTCTGCATGAGTTTTGCCTTTTTCTGCATCTTCTTTCTTCATATCTAGGAGAACAACCTCAATACCTGCTAGTGCTGAAACGTAAGATATTCCAGCTCCCATCATGCCAGCACCTAATACTCCAACCTTTCGTACTTTTTGGTCTGATATATTCTTAGGCCGCACAGCCCCTTTTTCAAGAGCCTCTTTATTAATGAAGAGAGAGCGTATCATAGCTTCTGAAGATGGGTTCATTAAAATGTTGGTAAACCAGCGAGCCTCAACCTTTAGAGCTATATCAAATGGTACCAGTGCACCCTCATACACTGCTGATAGTAAAGCCTTGGCGGCAGGAAAGGCTCCTTGAGTTTTAGAATTAACCATGACAGATGCGCCAGCAAATGTCATAAAGCCATTGGGATGGTATGGCGCGCCTCCTGGCATTTTATAACCTTTTTCATCCCATGGTTTCACACAGTCAGAGTCTGTAGCTGTCAAAACCCATTCTTTTGCAGTAGATAATAGGTCATCCTTCTTGGTAAGTACGTCAATAACCCCGGCCACTTTCATTTTTGATGGTGACAGTAATTTTCCTTCCAAAAGAAGTGGTGCTGCATTCATAGCGCCAAGCTTTCGAACTAATCGAGTTGTTCCACCCGCTCCTGGAAAAATACCAACTAATATTTCTGGCAAGCCAATTTTCGCTTTTTTATTATCAACCGCAAATATACGATGGCAAGCCAATGGTAACTCTAAGCCAATCCCAGCTGCAGTTCCAGTTATCGCAGCAGCTACTGGTTTTGCCCCTTTTTTTGTTTTAAAGTTCATTCCGGCTAATTCAATTTTTCTGAGTAATTTATGAATTTGCATGACACCATCAAATAGACCTTGTGCTGGGTTCTCTCCTTGTAAAGTCTTCATACCAGCCAATACATTCAAATCCATGCCACCTGCAAAATCACTTTTACCTGAAGTTATGATAATTCCTTTTACCTGCTTATCCAAAAGTGCTTGATCAAAAAGGTTGTCTAGCTCTGTTAAACCTTCAAGAGACATCACGTTCATTTTTTTATTTGGAACGTCCCAAGATATTATGGCGACACCGTCAGAATCGATGGAATAATTGAATTCAGTCATTTTAATTTTCCTAAAACTTTCAAATTATTTAATTAATAATTAGCAGATAAGTTGTTACAATATTTTTTTCTAAACGCGTTCAATAATTGTTGCAGCACCCATACCCGATCCTATGCAGAGCGTTGCTAATCCGGTTTCCTTATCTGAGCGTTCCATTTCATCTAACAAGGTTGATAAAATCATTGCGCCAGTTGCACCCAAAGGATGTCCCATCGCTATTGCGCCACCGTTAACATTTATTTTTCCATGATCAACGTTAAAGGCTTGCATGAAACGCAAGACTACAGATGCAAATGCTTCATTTACTTCAAATAAATCTATATCACTTATACTCATTCTAGCAGCTTTTAAAACGCGTTCTGTTGCGGGAATTGGCCCGGTAAGCATTATTGTTGGGTCAGTTCCAATCCTACTTGTTGCTTTGAATCTTGCGCGTGGTTTTAAATTGTTCTGCTCGCCGTATTCTTTATTGCCGATTAGCATTGCAGCCGCACCATCAGCAATTCCAGAGGAATTTCCAGCGTGATGCACATGATTAATTTTTTCCAATTCTGGATATCTCAATATACCAATTTTATCAAATCCCGGCATAACTTCTCCCATGTCTTTAAACGATGGTCTGAGAGCCCCTAATGACTGCATATCAGTCTTTCGGATCATTTCGTCATTTCCCAAGATAGTTAACCCATTTTGATCTTTCAAAGATATTCTAGATCTTGCGAATCTATTTTCTGCTTCTGCAATAGCTGCTCTATTTTGGCTTTCAACTGCATAGGCATCACATTCGTCACGCGAGAAACCGTATTTTGTTGCAATTATATCGGCTGAAATTCCTTGTGGTACTATGTAATTTTTCATTGTTAGCTCTGGGTCGACTGCTATTGCACCACCGTCCATTCCCATAGGTACACGGGACATACTTTCTACACCCCCAGCAATAAAGGCATCACCTGCTCCACCTTTTACCTGGTTAGCTGCCATATTTACGGCTTCAAGACCGCTTGCGCAAAAACGATTTATTGAAACTCCAGGAATGCTTTCGTCTAGATTAGATCCGAGCACAGCTGAACGGGCTAGACATGCGCCTTGTTCACCAATTTGAGTAACATTACCCCAAATAACGTCTTCAACGGCATGGCCGGTCAAATTATTTCTATTAGCTAGTTCATTTAATGTCCTAGAGGATAAACTAACTGCTGTAACTTCATGCAAAGTGCCATCTTTTTTACCTTTTCCACGCGGTGTTCGAACCGCATCATAAATGTACGCATCTATCATTTTTTACTCCACTTTAAAGTCTGTCAGCTGGATTGCCTGGCATTAAATCATAAGGATGTTTCCACCCAGGTGTTTCTTCAATATTTGATAACCATCTGTCAATATTTATCCATTTTTTTCTATCAAACCCAAATGGTTCTGGATAAAAAAGATACCCACAGTTTGCAATATCTGCAATTGTAATTTTATTACCTACTAGCCAATTCTTATCTTGCAATGCTGAGTTTAATAAATGATATGCAGCACTTAACCGTCCCTGCATGAATTTTATTACTTCCCCACTTCTATGCTTCTCAGGTAGAAAATTCATCATAAATCTTGTATTACCTGCTTGAGATGACATCTTGTGATTGTCGAATAATACCCATCTCAGTATTTCATACTTATCTTCTGGCAACCCACCCAGTTTTCCAGACTTATCTACGACGTATTGTTGAATAGCGCCTGATTGGGTCAATGTTGTATTCCCATCAACCATAACTGGTGCTTCCCCAAGTACATTTAGTGTCTTAAATTCATTTGTTCTTGTTGCTCCATTAAAAAAATCAACTTTTTCTGGGGTCCATTTTAAACCAGACAATTCCAAACTTAATGCGGCCTTATAGGAGTTACCACTTTCACCAAAACAATGTAATGTTATAGTCATAAGACCCCCTTACAGGTTTCGAGAGATTAACTCTTTCATTATTTCATTTGTGCCACCATATATTCGCTGTACTCTTGCATCAGTCCACATTTCAGCAATGGCATATTCTTGCATAAATCCATATCCTCCATGCAATTGTAAGCACTCGTCAATCACTTGATTTTGTTCATCTGTAAGCCAGTATTTACACATTGCCGCGGTTTCAACGGATAATTCATTATTTAGATGTGCTTCGATACAATTATCCAGAAAGCTTCTTGCAACGACAGTACGGGTCTTACATTCTGCTAATTTAAATCGTGTGTTTTGAAAATGAATAATGGGCTTACCAAATGCTTCTCTTTCCTTGCAATAATCGATAGTTCTTTGAACTGCCCCTTCCATTGCCCCAACTGCCCCGCAGCCAATTATTAAGCGTTCTTGAGGAAGTTGCTGCATCATTTGATAGAAGCCTTGTCCTTCTTCTCCACCTAAAATATTTTCTGGTGGAATCTCTACGTTATCAAAAAATAATTCAGAAGTATCAGCAGATTTTATGCCAATTTTTTCTAATTTTTTACCCCTAGAAAAACCTTCTGCTCCATCAGTTTCCACAACCACTAAAGACGTTCCTTTAGCCTTTTCAGACGGATTTGTTTTCGCCGCCACAAGTATTAAATTAGCGTGTTGACCATTAGTTATGAATGTTTTTTGCCCAGTTAATCTGTATGAGTTGCCATCTTTGATTGCCCTAGTTTTTATCGCTTGAACATCTGAACCTGCAGATGGTTCAGTCATTGCTAACGCACCAACTAACTCACCTGAAACCATCTTTGGTAGCCATCGTTCTCTTTGCTCTTGCGTGCCACAATTCAAAACATAATGAGCAACAATCCCCGAATGTA
>JAOGYN010000009.1:0-81482 GCA_028112705.1 Paracoccaceae bacterium
GTAAGGGTGGAATGGCACCGCCAGATCCAATTGCAGATCCAATTTTAGATCTAAATATTCAACCTGGAAGTGCGACAGCATATGAAGTGAAAAAAGGAGAGTATATTCAAGTTTTGGACGTTCAGGGACGCGAGTGTTCTGATTTCCAGGCATTTAGTTTGCGAGCATTAGATAGGGGTTTAGAGCGCGATATTGATCCAACTACTACTAGAACCTTAATGGGATCTTTGTATCCTACGCCAGGGATATTCTCAAAATACTGGACGTCAGATCAAGAAGCTTTGATTGAAATTGTTCAAGATACTTGTGGAAGACATGATACATTTGGACTTGCCTGTACGGCGCGATATTATGAAGATTTAGGCTATCCAGGGCATGTTAATTGCTCAGATAATATGAATATAGATCTTGCGAAATTTAATATTAAACCCCGAGGTGGTTGGCCAGCGATCAATTTTTTCTTTAACACTATGCTAGATGAAACGAATGCGATTGGTATGGATGAACCGTGGTCTAGGCCCGGTGATTTTGTAATGTTAAAAGCTTTAACTGATCTTGTTTGTATCTCTACTGGATGTCCATGTGACGTTGATCCTGCAAATGGCTGGAATCCAACAGATATACAAGTTCGAACTTATAGAGAAAATGAAGATTTCAAACGCTCAATTGGTTGGCGTAAAACTCCGGAGGCTGATGTGGAAAATACTAAACAAACGGCATTTCATGAATGTTTTGCTCGACATACACGCGATTTTTCTGAATATAATGGTTATTGGCTAGCAAACAAAATGACAAATCATGGTGCCATAGCTGAATATTGGGCATGCCGTGAAAGAGCTGCAATAATGGATTTATCGCCTCTTCGTAAATACGAAATTACGGGGCCAGATGCAGAAGAGTTAATGCAACTTTGTGTAACTAGAAATATGAAAAAATTATCGGTTGGTGGGATAGTTTATACTGCTATTTGTTATGACCATGGAGGTATGATTGATGATGGCACAGTTTTCCGTCTTGGCGAAACAAATTTTCGTTGGATTGGTGGAAACGATGATAGTGGCTTATGGATACGCAAAGTTGCGAAAGAGCAAGGTCTAAATGCTTGGGTTCGTAGCTCAACTGATCACCACCATAATGTAGCAGTACAAGGCCCAAAATCTGTTGATATACTATCCGAAGTAATTTGGACACCTCCGACACAAGCAACTGTTAGAGAGTTAGAGTGGTTTCGTTTTACTATAGGTCGTTTAGGAGATTTTCACGGGCCAAGTGTTGTTGTCAGTAGAACTGGTTACTCGGGTGAGCGTGGTTATGAGGTGTTTTGCCATCCAAAAGATGCAGTCGAAATATTTGACGCTATTTGGGCTGCTGGTGAAAAATATGACATGGTTCCGCTTGGATTAGAAGCACTTGATATGCTAAGAACAGAAAGTGGTTTAATTTTTGCAGGCTCAGAGTTTAGTGATCAGACTGACCCTTTTGAAGCTGGCATTGGTTTCACAGTACCTTTAAAAACCCAGGAGGATAATTTTATTGGTCGAAGTGCAATAGAGGCGCGCAAAGCATCGCCACAAAAAAAATTGGTTGGGCTTGATCTAGCTGGTGGAGAAATTCCATCAAATGGAGATTGTGTTCTTGTTGGTAAAGCGCAAGTTGGTGAAATTACATCGGCTATGAAGTCACCGATACTTGGTAAAGTTATAGCATTAGCAAGGGTGGATGTTAATCACTCTGAATTAGGTTTGGATTTAGAAATTGGTCAACTAGATGGCTTGCAGAAACGGCTTCAAGCTAAGGTTGTTAAGTTTCCTCATTTTGATCCAACTAAAGAGCGCGTTAAAGGAAATTATCATTAAGGAAGCTAAATATGATTTTGACAGGTAATTGGTCTTATCCAACCCAAATTTTGTTTGGAAAAGGTCGAATAAAAGAGATCTCTGATTTAACAAAAACTCATGGAATCAAACGGCCACTTTTTGTTACAGATACTGGTTTGGCAAATCAAGAGATTACAAAACGCTCACTACGGTTGTTATCAGATAGTGGCTTTGATGAGGCGTTGTTCAGTCGGGTAGATCCTAATCCTAATGAACTCAATTTAATTGATGGTGTAGAGGTTTATAAGGAAGGGCAACACGATGGTATTATTGCTTTTGGTGGTGGCTCAGCTTTGGACCTTGGTAAAATGATTGCTTTTATGAGTGGTCAAAATAGACCAATTTGGGACTTTGAAGATGTTGGAGATTGGTGGAAAAGAGCAAATAGTGACTTGATTGCGCCAATTATAGCGATTCCAACGACAGCTGGCACTGGATCTGAAGTTGGTAGGGCCAGTGTTATAACAAATTCCATAACTCACGAAAAGAAAATTATTTACCACCCAAAGGTACTGCCATCAGCGGTGATAATAGATCCAGAATTAACAGTTGGAATGCCTAAGAATATCACAGCTGGCACTGGAATGGATGCATTTGCTCATTGTTTGGAGGCATATTCTTCACCACATTATCATCCAATGGGTCAAGGTATGGCTTTAGAAGGGATGCGCTTGATCAAGGAGAATTTATTACTTGCATATAGTGATCCAACCAACCTAACCGCTCGTGCTCATTTGATGAGTGCGGCGATGATGGGAGCTACAGCTTTTCAAAAGGGTTTGGGTGCTATTCATGCTATTAGCCATCCAATCGGAGCGATATATAATACTCATCATGGAACTACCAATGCAGTTATAATGCTTGATGTTTTAGATTTTAATCGTAGTAAAATTGAGGATCAAATAAATATTGCTACCAATTACTTGGGCATAGAAGGTGGGTTTACGGGCTTTAAGAACTTTATTGAAAGTCTTTGTCAAGATTTAAATATTCCTAAAACTCTTTCTGAGCTTGGAGTTAAAAATCCGAATATTGATTTAATAACTGATATTGCGATGCGAGATCCGTCTGTTGGAGGCAATCCAGTTACTATGACAAAAGAGAATACAAAAGAGCTTATTGAAACCCTATTTTAAAGTGAAAAGAGCCAAAATGATTAAATCAATTAAAAAAATACTTTTAGCTTATGTTTGAAATTAGTGTAATTTATCGTTTTAATAAGTATTGTTAATATTACTGGAAAATTTATGTCAAAATGTTGTGATGTGCTTGTTGTAGGAGCAGGAATAGTTGGTGTTTCTACAGCTATTTGGTTGCAAAGATCTGGACTGACTGTTTCTTTAATAGATCGAGAGGGACCAGCTTCTGAAACTTCTTATGGAAATGCTGGAATCTTAGCATCCGCTTCAATTATACCAGTTCCTGTTCCTGGTATCATTTCGAAAGCTTCCGAAATGTTAATCAATAAAAATAAGCCATTATTCATAAAATGGACATATCTACCTAAACTTATACCATTCTTATACAAATACTTAGGAAACTCCAACAAAAATGCTGTTTCAAAAATTTCTAAATCATTAAGTTATCTTTTATATGATAGTATTGATCAACATTTGTTAATTTCTACTGGAACAACGGCAGAGAAGTATATTACCAAAGAGGATCTAATCGTTGGGTATCCAAATAAAACAGCTTATTTAAATGATACTTATTCCTGGGAAATTAAGCGCTTAAACGGTCATAAATCGGTTGAGTTAAGTGATCAAGAATTGACAGATTATGACCCATCTTTGAAAAATAAATTTGGATTTGGTGTAAGGTGTTTGAACCATGGCTCTATAAGAGATCCAGGAATGTATATTAAGGAGTTGTGTAAAAATTTTGTAGATAATGGAGGTAAGTTAATAAAGTTGGAAGTGAAGGATTTCATATTTGATGAATTCAAAAACGTGACTGGTTTAAAAACAGATCAAGGGAATTTATTTGCAAATAAAGTGGTGATAACAACTGGAGCTTGGTCAGGAGAGTTGACCAAAAAACTTGGAGTAAAAATTCCTCTTGAATCTGAGCGGGGTTATCATATTGAATACTATGAGCCAAATATTAAACTAAAATCACCAATAGTGGTATCTGATGGAAAGTTTATTATGAGCTCTATGTTTGGAAGGCTTAGGTGTGCAGGATTTGTAGAGTTTGGAGGACTGAACGCACCTCAAAGTTCTAAGCCATTTAAATTATTAGAAAAAAAAGTCCAGGAACTTTTTCCTGAGTTAACTTATAGTCATGTAAAACGTTGGATGGGACACAGACCATCAACCTCAGATAGTTTACCTGTAATTGGAGTCTCTCCAAATGCATCAAATGTTTGGTTGGCTTATGGTCACCAACACATTGGCTTAACAGCTGGACCTAAAACCGGGAAAATTATTGCAGAAATGATTTTGTCTAACAACATAAATCAAGATACCTCCCCATTCTCAGCTAGTAGAAACGGTAAGATAATTTGATAGATTTTTCTATTATTATTATAACTTTGGGTGGTTTTGTAGCAGCATTTATCAATGCCGCATTTGCTACTGGTGGTGTGTACATTTTACTAGCTTCAGGATCTGCTGTCTTTCCTATGACTATTGCAGTACCTTTGATGCCACTTTTTGCATTTTCGTCATTAGTAGCCCGAATATTCTTTTTTTGGAAAGATATAGCCTGGCGTTTGGTTATACCAGTTTTTATCGGCTCAAGTGTCGGTGTTTATTTAGGAGTAAATACATTTATAATAATACCGGAAGCATTGTTATCATTAATAATTGGCTGTTTGCTTTTACTTTTGATTTGGGCTGGCAGTTTTAAACTGCCAGCGGGTTCTTCTAAAATCTTTGTATTAGTTGGGATGATTCATTCATTTGTAGCAACTGTATTTGGTGTTGGAGCTTTTTTACAGCCAGCAATATTACGTACAGAATTAGTTAAACTGCAAATTACCGGTACTTTAGCAGCGTGTATGTTATCAATGGATATTTTTAAAGTAATTGGCTTTTCAACCTTTGGATTTAATTATCTAACTTACTTACCTCATATTATAGGTGCAACCATAGCTGGGTTTATAGGAACCTGGCTGGGTAAGAGAGTTACTAAAAAGGTTTCTGAATTAACATTCCGGCGAGTATTTAAGTGGCTGGTTACGTTAATAGCATTGAGATTAATTTTAAAAGGAATGTTTGGCTTAATTTAATTCCTTATCCTGAGCCGACCAGATTATCTAATGGGTGCTAACAATTTAATCTGAAGTATTTAATAATCATGACATTGACGCAGATTTAAGAACCATTGAGTATTAACGAAAGTATTTGACTTAAGAGATTTAGTTGGGTGGAATAAATATAAATTGCAATAAGTTTTAATTTAAGGAGTACATAATGCATGTGGATCTGACAGGTAAAGTAGCAATTATAACCGGTTCTGGTCAAGGAATTGGAGAAGGTATTGCAAAAGTTTTTGCTGAAAATGGTGCATCAATCGTGGTTGCTACCAGAAGTATTGAAAATGGTGAGGCAACTGTTAGAGATATAAAAAAGCGAGGTGGTGAGGCAACTTTAGTACAATGTGATGTTGGAGAAAGCAAAAACATAAAGGTAATGGTAAAAAAAACGATCGATGTTTATGGTCGTATAGATATTGGTATTCATAACGCCGCTGTATTTGGTCAAAGAAACATTGATGACTTGTCTGATGATATTTTGGAAGAAACACTTTCTGTTAATATGAAGGCGGCTTTTTGGTTGACCAAAAATTGCGTCCCGTATTTTCGAAAGCAAGGGATGGGAAGAATGATTTTCACATCATCTGTTACTGGGCCAAAAGTTGCGATGCCAGGTACTTCGCATTATGCGATGTCAAAAGGAGGAATGAACGCATTTATTAAGACCGCTGCTTTGGAGTATGCAAGAGAAAATATTACGATTAATGGTATTGAACCTGGTTACATTATGACGGCTGCTATGTCTGAACTGGCAACTACAGAGGAGTTAGAGGAGATGGCTAAATGCATTCCCACTGGAAATTTTGGTATCCCAAATGATATTGCATATCCAATGCTATTTTTGGCTTCAGAAAAAGCTTCCTATATCACAGGTCAAACTATTGTTGTTGATGGCGGTTCAACTTTGCCAGAAAGTCACGTTGTTATGAATCAATTTTATAATAATACAACAAGGTCTGAGCCTTAATCCAATACATAATTTTAAATAAAATTGAAGGCTGTAGAAGTAAAAATTATCCAAATCCATTTCATATTAACAGGCTATATACAGTTCTCGCAATTCAACGCGCTTTTTTTTAAACACTAATATTTTTTTACCCACTAAAATTTATTACTGCTAAAAGCTAATATTTTACCATCTTTGATTATTCTTCTTGCTTCTTTGTTGTTTATCTTTTCAGCCAACAAAGAAGAATTGTGCTAAAATCTAATACTTTCTGGAGGGATTTATATGTGATCCCTAAGCCTTCTTCTGGACACTCTCTATTCTAGAACCCCGTCATCATTGTCCATCAAGATTTGTAAAGCTTTGGCATCAAAATCGTTTAAATAAATAAATAAATTATTTATTTTTGAAATTTTACCATTAAAAGCAAAGAAGTAACTGGTAACAGCACATTGCCTCCCATAACGGATTACAAACTCTTTAGCATCTACATTACTATCAGTTACTCTAGGCATAAAATTTAAATATGGCGGTGGTTCTTTTATTTTATTGAGGGCTGTAGTTTTAGTTGTTGAATTGAAATATAATTTCCAAGCTTGTTCATAACTTTCTGAAATATATCCTTTACTAAATATAGGCTTTTGACCTTTTGGGTGAACGGGTTCATGTACATAATTGGAATTATTCCAATCCTCATCAGTTCTAAGCTTTGGCGAATAATCTGGATTAGAATTTCTAAAACTCACATACTGGTCAAATTTAGATATGTTGATTGTAGACTTAATACTCCAAGAATTTGATTTTATTTTATTATTATTTGGTTTTTTTGGATCAAAAAGAAAATCATGAAAGATATTCCATTTATCTAATCTTGGCGTGGCCGTATTATTATCTCTAATTCTTTCCAAACCTTCAGAAATTAACAGAACAAATGGATCTTTTTCTATTCCTAACTGTTCATCAAATTCCCCCCAAATTTTCTCTGTTGTTTTTTCAACTCTGGCCCAGGCATCAGTTTTTCTTGTACATTTAGTGCTACGGGTAACCAATCTATTTCCCTTTCCTTCACCCAATTCTAAAGGTTTACGAACCTCTATTGTGTAGTAAGGAGTTTTGGCTGTGGGAGCTCTCATCTTTGGATATTCATATATTGGATGTTTACGCATCTTTCCCTCATTAATTGTATGGGAGAATGTATGGCATTTTTATATTAATAAATCTATAAAAGTATATAGTAATCTAACAAATTTATTTTAAATGAGAAAAAGATTTACCGGTATATTAAAACAGAAATAAATTAATATATATTTGAAACTAAAAGCTTTTGATACTTGTGGCAGAAAAATATTAAACAACCTTCACTCTGATATGTTAATTTATGCGTGCTTTAAATAACTTTTCTAGCATAGAAAAAAAATGATAATAATTCTTAATTTTAATTAACTTTCGACGTTTATGTGTCTTAACAAAAATAATTTCTTCTGAGTTTACTGTGGTTCCAAAATATGCATTTTTATATAATGGATCGCCTCTCCAAGAGGTTGGATTAATATCCTCAGGATTTTTTCTAAAGTCTAGACCTTGGTATTCTTTTAATAAACAAGAAATATTCCAATTATTTTGTATAATTCGTCGTGAAAGCCCTATCTCATAGTAAGTGATAACTTCTGATTTTGAAAGTCTTTTAGATATATCGTAAAACCCATCACTTAACAGGAAGCCTACTGCATTTGAAGCTAAGCAATATGCTGAAGTTTGAACATGGGAATAAGCGCCAGTAATTTTAGGAAGATCTTTAACGAATTTTGACTTTGGGGATAACATATTTATCGAACCTCCACTTAGTTGGATCTCATTATTTAATAAGTTTACAAAAGGTTGGTACCATTTACTTTCATCGCTTGGGGTGAAAAATGGTCCTCTTGTTGAACAGTTAATAAATAAATAAGCTTTATAAACACCCCTTATAAAAACTTTTGGCAAAACATCGCAGTAAGCGCCATAGTCATTATTTTTGTTTTCTACATAATGGTATGTTATATTTTTTTTAATGATTAACTCTGCTGAACACTTCCCAGAAATGCAGATGTGAAAATCTAATTCTTCTAGGTATGCATTGTTGAGAAAGTAATTTAAATTTTCTAGATAAATTATACTTGCTTCAAAATAATGATAAAAAACACATACTTTATTGTTATTACGCTTTGGAGTCTTCATAATCTTATTGATATCATATTGTTTTCTCATATACTAATTTATATCTTTGTAAGTCTGATATATGGGGATACAACTACAAAACAAATTTATTACAGATTAAATGGTAGCCCAATGTACTGGACGGCTAACGCTTGCTGCAATTCTTCAGACTTAAGTAAGAGATCGTAATCAGATTGCCTTATCTGTGCATCGAAGGGATCTTCGCCTGGAAAAATATGTAGCATTTTAGTTAGGCGCCAACTCAGATTTATGGCACCCCAAACCCTTGAAAGTGCTGTTTTTGAATAATTTTCTAGATGTGAATAGTTTTTATTTTTATCAGCCTCAATAATAGCTCTGCTTAAATAATAAATATCTGAGACTGCTAAATTCAAGCCTTTAGCACCCGTTGGAGGAACTACGTGAGCGCTATCCCCTGCCAAAAATAACTTATGATATTGCATTGGTTCTGACACAAAACTTCTGAGAGGTGCTATTGATTTTTCGATAGATGGACCAGTCTTTATATGTTTAGTGACATCTGCTGGTAAGCGCTTAATTAGAGCCTCCCAAAACCGGTCATCCGACCAATTTTCTATTTTGTCATTTATATCTACCTGTATATAAAATCTACTTAACATTGGATTTCTTTGTGAAGCTAAGGCGAAACCATCACTATGATATGCGTACAAGACATCTTTGTATGGCGGCACTTCAGCCATTATTCCTAACCAGCCAAAAGGATAGTTTCTTTGAAACGATCGTTGATGGTTTTGAGGAATTGCGTGACGCGAAACTCCATGAAACCCATCACATCCAGCTATATAATCGCAGATTAGTGTTTTCTTTTTACCGTTATGTAAAAATGTAACTTTAGGATGGGTTTTTTCTACATCACTAATTTTTACCTCAGAGGCTTCACAAAAAATGTGTCCATTATCAATCTCTCTTTGTTTAAATAGATCTTCAGTGATGGAAGTTTGTCCATAAGCCATAAAGCTTTTACCTGTATATTTTTTGACATCAATAAAAAGGCTGGCCTTCCCTTCCCATGCAATGCTCGTCCCATCATGTGGTATCCCCTCTTTATCCATTCTCTTACCCAAACCAACATCCCTAAGAAGCTGAACAGTGCCTGCTTCCAAAACACCAGCTCTTATTCGCCCTATGACATGACTTTTACTTTGGCGTTCAACAATTATGCTTTCGATCCCATTAAGATGTAAAATATGACTTAATAATAGGCCAGATGGCCCACCACCAATAATTGCTACCTGGGTATTATGGATTGACAAGAAAATTTTCCTCAAAGGTTAATAGTGATTATTGCGCTAGGCTTAAGTTAAATACAATTGGTTTTATAATATATAAATTACGTAATGAATATTTAGTTTATGTGCAATATTTGACTTACTTACTCTTTTTATTATGTAGTTTTTCATTTAATTAAAAGGTTCATGGTAAACGTTGATAAAATTTTTGATTCTAATGATGTAAAGTGGCTTTCTCAAAAAAAGTTACCTAAGTTAATCTATGATTTTATTGAGGGGGCTACTGGACGTGAAGTTGCTGTAAAGCAAAATTTAAAATCCTTTGATGAGATTAAGCTATTACCAAGATCCTTAAGAGATGTGAGTAAACGTAGTTTAACAACTGAATTTTTGGGTCAAAAATTTGATCAGCCATTTGGAATTTCTCCAATGGGAATGTGTAATTTAACCTGTCCCAAAGCTGATTTAATAATGGCTAAAGCTTCGAAGGAGAGAAATTTTCCACATGGGATATCAACTGCAACATCAACACGTTTAGAAGAGATTCATAACATAAGTGATAAAAATGCCTGGTTTCAATTATATGTTTTTGCGGGTGCCGAAAGTGGGCTTGATCTTGCAAAAAAAGCCCAATTGGCTGGATATAAAACGCTGATCTTGACTGTTGATGTTCCGCAAGGTTCACGCCGGATGAGAGAGTTGAGGAATGGGTTTCAGGTTCCTTTTAAAATGGGATTAAGTCAAATTCTTGATCTGTCTAGCCACCCCTTATGGTCTTTAAAAACATTATTAGCAGGTATACCAAAGCCTGTATTGATTAATGAAAGTGAAGATAGGTTTGATAGAAAAGCACTTAGAATTGGGGCTACATGGGAGTTTCTAGATAAGCTCAGAGTAATGTGGAAAGGTAAAATTATTGTTAAAGGTATTTTGTCAGTGGATGATGCAAAAAGAGCCAGAAATGCCGGGATGGATGCTATTTGGGTTTCTAATCACGGTGGCCGACAGCTAGATGCTGCTCCGGCAGCAATTGAAGTTTTACCAATTATCCGTGATGCAGTAGGGGATGAATTTCCCATCGCATTTGATAGCGGTATAAGAGATGGAAGTGACGTAGTAAAAGCTTTGGCAAAAGGAGCAAACTTCACGTTCTTGGGTAGGCCAATTTTACATTCACTAGCTGCTGCTGGTGGCCCTGGTTTAGAAAAAATTCTTTCTATATTTTATGAGGATATCAATGTTGTGATGGCTCAAATAGGGATTAATCAAATAGATGAAATAAATAGTTCAGTGCTTTCTGGAGGGCAAGGATGACTAAAGAGAAAATTAGAGGTGGCGCATTATTAGCCCGAGCACTCAAAGAAAAAGGTGTTGAACATGTTTTTACTCTTGCCGGTGGGTTTTGCAATCCTGCTTTAGAAGGCATGATGGAATGTCAGATGCCCGTTATAAATTGCCCCCATGAGCAGGTTGCTGGGCATTTGGCTGATGGTCATTCTAGGATCACAAGAAAGCCATCTGTTTGCCTTGTTGGTCCAGAAGGTTTTGCAAATGCAGTTCCTGCAATGTTGGAGGCATGGGGTGAAAGAACTCCAGTTATTTTTATAACTGGGTCTTCTACACAAAAACGCCAGGGATCTGGCGGCTTCAAAGAAATTGATGACGTAGCAATAGCGGCGCCATTAACTAAATATTCTATAAGTATTACAGATGGGAAGAGAATTAGTGAATTTGTTGACCGAGCTTGGGTAGCGGCAACAACTGGGTATCCAGGACCAGTTCATATTAGTCTTCCAGTTGATATCATGTTTTCGATGTTTTATTTTGATGCCGGATTAGATGAGCGACCATTTAATAGAAGCCCTAGAGCCTTGCCGAGAGCCTGGCCAGATCCATCTTCATTATCAAAAGTAATTAAAATGGTTGAGCATGCCGAAAGGCCAATAATTATTGGAGGGCATGGGATTTGGTGGTCTGGCGCTGAAAGTTTTTTAGATCAGGCTGGGAACAAATTAAAAATACCTATTTTTAATGTTCCTTATCATCAGAAACTATTAGGAGAAGAAAACGAAGCTTATATGGGATTAGCAGATTTTCATCAATATCATCCGTCTAAGAAGGCAATTCAAGAAAGTGATCTTATTTTAATGATTGGGGGTCGTTTAGATAATCAAATGAACTTTGGTAATGCCCCTTTTTTTCCAGTTACCACAAATTTAATCTGCATCAACGGAAGCCATGAGGAATTGGATTATAACCGTGCTGCTGATGAAGTTTTATTATCTGATCCAGGAGCATTTCTTAATGAGTTGATAAAAATAGAACAGACCTGGTTTAATTGGTTTGATTTACAAAAAAATAGAAGAGCGCAGTGGGTTTCAGAATGGAGTAAGCATATTGCTGAAGAGACAAAAAAAGATGCACGTATTCATCCATTACAGCTTAGTCTTGATGTTCAAAAAGAGTTAGGCGAAAAGGATTGGCTTATTTTTGATGGGGGAAATACGCATTTTTGGTCTGAAATTGCTGTTAATATAGCAGGCTGGAACGGTCAAAAACTTGGAGGCATTATGCATCCTGGGAATTATTCCTTATTAGGCGTTGGCGTGAGTTTTGGAGTTTCAGCAAAGAACTTACACCCAGATCAAAATGTTGTCGTTATAAGTGGGGATGGTGCTTTTTTGTCAGGTGGTCTTTCAATAGAAGCAGCATTTCAAGAGGGTTTGCCAATAACGGTTGTGATCGATAATAATGGTGGTTTGGATTGTATTAGTCAGCAACAAGAAAGGTTGTTTGCAAATGGAAAACATTTTGCGACAGACTTTAGGGATATCCCTTTCCATACGATGTTTGAGGGACTTGGTGGGTATGGGGAATTAGTTACTAAAAGAGAAGACATTGGCCCAGCATTACGAAGAGCAATGAAGTCTGGAAAGACGGCCTGTATAAACGTTAAATGTAAGGGCGTAATAAGTCCTATTGTGGCCGCTACATCTGATAAACGCGACAAGGCTTCGATAGAGTAATGGCTACTTTAACCTCTCATACTTTAAATGGAACTGATGGATCACACGCTAGTGCTATAAAGGTTAAATTGATTGAAGTTGATGGACAAACTATTTTTGAAACGGAAATAGATGATGGTGGTCGTCTCAAGCAAGAAATTGAACCTAGTAAAATAAACCCGTCATCGATTTATGAGTTAACATTTGAAACTGGGCAATATTGGTTGGAACGAGGTTTCGAGCAGATTATGGATCAGGTAGTTTTAAGGTTTAGAATGCCAGATCCAGAGGGTACCTATCATATGCCTATAATTATAAACCCAAATTCATATTCGACATGGTGGTCAAGTTAATGTCAGATGGTTTGAATATGTCGCGACGGATCCGTCGCACACCTTATACAGACAGCGTAGAGAAATTGGGCGTTAGAGGTTTTTCTGTTGTCAATCATATGCTTTTACCCAAGGCCTTTCAGCCAACTGTTGAAGAAGATTATTGGCACTTAAGAGAGCACGTTCAAATTTGGGATGTTTCTTGTCAGAGACAAGTCGAAATTACAGGCAAAGATGCGACCAAGTTAATTCAGTTGATGACGCCTAGAGATATTTCGAGATGCTCTATTGGTCAATGTATGTATGTACCAATAATAGATTCTGATGCTGGATTGATAAATGACCCTGTTCTTCTAAAGTTAGATGACAATCATTTTTGGTTATCAATAGCTGACTCTGATGTTTTACTTTATGCGAAGGGATTAGCGATAGGAAAAGGTTTTGATGTAATTGTAGATGAGCCAGATGTGTCCCCGTTAGCCGTTCAAGGTCCAAAAGCAGAAAAATTGTTAACTCAAATTTTTGGATCTAACATAGGAGATATTGGGTTTTTTAAATTTGGATGGATTAATTTTTGTGGAACAAAACAGTTGATTGCGAGGTCTGGTTATTCTAGGCAGGGCGGGTTTGAAATTTATTTAAAGGGCTCTCATCTTGGAAAAAAACTATGGGATACTATTTGGAATGCTGGGAAAAAATTTAATATTTTACCAGGATGTCCTAATTTAATTGAACGTATCGAAGGAGGATTATTTAGTTATGGAAATGAGATGACAAGAGCTAATAATCCTCTGGAGATAGGATTAGAAAAATATTGTACGCTAGATGGTTCAATAGATTTTATTGGTCGTGAAAAACTTCAAAGAATTGCAAAAAACGGCATTAACCAACAAATAAAAGGAGTTCTTTTTGATGGTGACAAATGTCCAACTTGTGCTGTTCCTTGGCCAGTAACGGTTGGATCACAAAAAGTGGGCGCTATTACATCCGCTATTTGGTCTCCGAGGTTAAAATCAAATATTGGACTCTCAATGATAGATAGTAATTTCTGGCTTCAAGGTCAGTCAGTTAGTGTTCACATGCCAAATGAAATAGTATGCAAGGGTAAAGTAGTAGATACACCATTTAAAGATTAAACTTTTGCACAAATATTGGATTATGTTGTATTTCCCATTTTTTGTATTTGTGCATTATAGACAAAAATTTACCATTTTCTAAAAATAAATTAAGCCACTTATGAATATTGGACCAGGGCTGATTATCAAACCAAGAACGATCAACGTTGGCGAACTGTCTAATGAATGGTAATAATGCATAATCAAAAATTTTAGGGCCGTTACCACATAACCAGTTTTTACCTAAGAGCTTGATATTCAATTCATCTAGGAATTTACAAGCACTGTCCCTGCTACGAATTTTATCCATATCTTCTTTTTTAGAATATTTGTAATTATCAAGATTTTTTTTAAACTCGTTATCAATTGTTAATACAAAATTATTAAAATCACTTTCATCATCTATATCAAGTAATTTTTCAGGGTCATTTTTGTTTAAGGCCCATTTCATAATATCAATACTTTCTTCAATTAATTTACCACTTCCTGTTAACAAGACTGGTACGGTACCTTTGGGAGATAGTTCAAGCAAGGTGGAGGGCTTATCTCTAAGTAAAACTTCTCGATGTTCGTATTCTATTTGGGCACTAAATATAGCTAATCTAGCTCTCATTGCATAAGGGCATCGTCTAAATGAGTAAAGAATAGAGTGTGACAAAATTAAAACCTTTGATGGTCAAATTATACCATTAACCTGTTATTATTTAACTTTTCTATCTTGGCAAAAGTAATCTCACCCGGCTGTTGTGGATTTTGAAAATCAACTTCAGCAAATTGCTCAGTTCTTCCCATACGTTCACTTTCCATTAAAATATTATGGTATTTACCAATCTGGGAGTTCAAATATTTTGATACTTGAGTAGCCCCTAAACTCCTGAGCAATTTAGCACGCTCTTTTATTTTAATACCATTCACTTGCGGCATTCTAGAAGCAGGAGTACCCTGTCTAGGTGAGTAGGGAAAAATGTGTAACCAAGTTAGATCACATTCATTTACTAATTGCATTGAATTTTCAAACATATCATCTGTTTCTGTAGGAAAACCAGCGATTATATCAGCCCCAAAAGTAATTTCTGGACGTATTTTTCTGACTGTTTCACAGAATAAAATAGCGTCGTCTCGGAGATGACGCCTTTTCATCCTTTTTAAGATCATATTATCGCCAGATTGCAAACTCAAATGAAAATGTGGCATTAATCTTGCTTCATTCGCTATTGCTTCCATTAAATTTTCATCAACTTCGATACTATCAATAGAGCTTATTCTTAATCTTGCTAAATCTGGAACCAGCTTTAAAATTTTCAGCACCAGATCACCTAATTTTGGTTTTGATGGTAGGTCAGAACCCCAACTTGTTAAATCTACGCCTGTTAAAACAATTTCTTTAAAACCATTTCCAACAAGGCGTTTAATTTGCTCAATGATTATTCCTGCGGCAACTGATCTTGAATTTCCTCTACCGTAAGGAATAATACAAAAGGTACATCGATGATCACATCCATTTTGCACCTGAACATACGCTCGGCTTCGTGTTCCAAACCCATCAATTAAATGTCCTGCAGTTTCTTTAGCGGACATAATATCGTCTACTTGAATTCTTTCAGTTTTTCCAATGAAGTTCAGCTCTTTAGATAGCTTTTTCCAAGTTGAAGTTTTCATTTTTTCAATGTTTCCAAAAACATTTGATACTTCTGACATTTTGGCAAAAGTCTCTGGCTCTACCTGTGCGGCGCATCCAGTAACTATTATTTTAGTTGTGGGATTTTCTCGATGGATTTTACGGATTTCTTGTTTTGATTTGCGGACTGCCTCAGCAGTTACTGCACATGTGTTAACAACAGCAATATTTTCAATATTCTCATTTTTGGCTAGTTCTCGCATGGCTTCTGTCTCGTAGGTATTTAAGCGACAACCTAGGGTTACAAATTTGGGTATATTCATTGGATTAAAAATTCTTTGGTTAAAGTGCCATTAAATGAATGAGCTGTTGCGCCAGTCATCCATACTCCGTCTGATTGCCAATTAACTTCTATTTGACCACCGTCAAGATCTACTATCACTGTATTTTGCGTTAAATTATTTCGGACAGCTGCAACAACGACAGCACATGAAGAAGATCCAGAAGCCAGTGTAATGCCAGAGCCTCGCTCCCAAACTCTTAACCTTATATGATTTTTTCCCACTATACTGGCAAACTGTACATTTGTTTTTTCAGGAAAAAGAGGGTGATTTTCAAACTTTGGCCCGAGTTTCTTGAGATCTATACTTTCAACGTTTTCTACAAAAAAAGTGCAATGAGGATTACCCATACTTGTTGCAGTTGGATTTCCTTCAATTGGTAATTTTAAAGTATCGATTTCTCTTGATATGGGAATCTTATTCCATTCAATTTGAGGTGGCCCCATATTTACAGATATTATGCCCTTTCCAAGATCTTTGGCTACAAGCAGTTTACTACCTGTAGTTAATTTTAACTCAGTTTTCTTAAACTCATTCATCAAGTATTTAGCTATACATCTGGTAGCGTTTCCGCATGTTGTTGATCTTGACCCATCAGAATTAAAAAAAATTAATTCTGCATCAGCGTCTTTGCTATCCAAAATTATAGCTAATTGATCACAACCTACGCCTCTGTTTCGATCTGAAATTTTACAAACTAATTCTTTGCTTAGGTCTATTTGTAATTCACGCTGATCAATGATTACAAAATCATTTCCAAGTCCATGCATTTTGATAAATGGAATTTCCTGCACTTTTTTATTTCCTCTTAATATTAAATTGGGAATAAATTGATTATTTTTAGGTAAAAATCTTTAATTTGGTTTAAACAGTTTCTTTAATTAGGGTTATTTAACAAATTTTTAATAATAATTCAATTTGATAAACATTCTAGGATTTTAGGTAAATAGCCAACTTATTCATAAATATATAGATTTTCCCTTGACCAAACATTACACCACCGCTACGTAACCTCATTGTGTGGGCCCTTAGCTCAGTTGGTAGAGCAACTGACTTTTAATCAGTGGGTCACAGGTTCAAATCCTGTAGGGCTCACCATATAAATCTTAGATCTATTTCTTTTAATGGAGTGGTTGCGGCTAAGACCACAACGATATATCACAAATTATTAATTATAATTTGATATTGGAGATCTAGATGAGTTTTCATTTACAACCAGTGCCCCCCGCAAGACCAAATAGATGTCAGTTATTTGGGCCAGCCTCAAGAGCTGCATTATTTGAGAAGATGGCTGGATCAAAAGCTGATGTAATTAATATAGATCTAGAGGATAGTGTTGCACCTAGTGATAAAATAAGTGCACGCGTAAATGCTATTAAGGCAATTAATGAAATTGATTGGGGAAAGAAAACTTTATCTGTGAGAATTAATGGCCTTGATACGCCATATTGGTATCGTGATGTGGTGGATTTAATTGAGCAAACTAATGGCCGTCTTGATCAAATCATGATTCCAAAAGCAGGTAACTCAAAGGATATTTATGCTGTAGACGCTTTGGTGTCTAGTATCGAGTCTTCCAAAATGATTTCTAAAAGAATAAATTTTGAAGCGATTATAGAGACAGCAGCAGGATTAGTTAATGTTAATGAAATCGCCTCATCAAGCTCGCGATTACAAGCATTATCATTAGGAGCTGCAGATTTTGCTGCATCTATGGGAATGCAAACTACAGGGATTGGAGGAACCCAATCCAATTATTACATGATTGAAAATGGTGAGATTGAAAGTGATCGTGATATTCATTTTTCTGACCCTTGGCATACTGTTACTACTTCAATTGTTGCAGCCTGTAGGGCAAATGGATTATTACCAGTGGATGGGCCATTTGGAGATTTTTCTGATGATGCGGGATTTAAAGCTCAGGCACGTCGATCTGCAACTTTGGGGATGGTGGGAAAGTGGGCTATTCACCCTAAGCAAATAGTGTTGGCTAATGAAATATTCACTCCATCTGACGAAGCTGTTGCTGAGGCGCGAGAAATTTTATCCGCTATGGAAAAAGCAAAAAATAGTGGTGAGGGTGCAACTGTTTATAAAGGGCGTCTTGTTGATATTGCTTCAATCAAGCAGGCAGAAGTCATTGTCCGGCAATCTGAATTAATGTTAGAGTAAGAAATAGATACATTTTATTTATCTAAAATGATATTTTGAAAATTGTTGTAGAGGCCTTGAAAAGTGCAAAATTATTTAGAATTTGAAAAGCCGTTAGCGGAAATAGAAGGTAAAGCTGTTGAACTAAGAGCCTTAGCTAAAACTTCTGAAGGAATGGATGTTGAAAAAGAAGCAGCAGCATTGGATAAAAAGGCAACCTCTCTACTTGTAAATTTATACGAAAATTTGACACCCTGGCGAAAGTGTCAAGTTGCAAGACACCCCAACCGACCACATTGTCGAGATTATATAGACATGCTTTTTCAAGAATATACGCCATTAAGTGGGGATAGAAATTTTGCAGATGATCACGCAGTAATGGGCGGCATTTGTCGTTTCAATGATCAACCTGTTGTGGTTCTGGGTCAAGAAAAAGGGTTTGATACTAAATCTAGGATTGAGCGGAACTTTGGAATGGCAAGGCCTGAAGGCTATCGAAAAGCAATTAGATTGATGGATTTAGCGGATAGGTTTAATTTGCCCGTAATAACTTTGGTAGATACTCCAGGTGCGTATCCGGGTAAGGGTGCTGAGGAGCGTGGCCAATCGGAGGCGATCGCTCGATCTACTGAAAAATGCCTACAAATTGGGGTCCCTTTAATTTCGGTTATTATTGGTGAGGGTGGTTCAGGTGGTGCGGTTGCATTTGCCACAGCTAATCGCGTTTTAATGTTACAGCATTCAATTTACTCTGTAATTTCCCCTGAGGGATGTGCTTCTATTTTATGGAAAGATGCAGAAAAAATGCGTGAAGCCGCAGAGGCTTTGCGACTTACCGCTCAAGATTTACTGAAGTTGGGGGTCTGTGATGGAATTGTGGAAGAGCCTAGGGGTGGTGCGCAGCGCGATAAAGAAAAAACAATAAAAGCAGTTGGTGATGCCATAAGTAAGGAGCTAGATGCTTTAAATTTATTGAATAGGGCTGAATTAATAAATGATAGGCGTCAGAGGTTTCTTGATTTAGGATCTAAAGGCTTAATGTCTTAAAGTGAATTAAAAATGTTAGCTATACCCTTTGTTGCAGCTGAATAGAGCAGATCATTCCTAATAGTATAGATCAACTTAAAACAATATACACAAACTATTAGTATCTTTATAACTCCTTATTATTATAAGGTTATGTTGAAAATATAATTCAAGGTTTGTTATTTCATAAAGTATTGGAGATTATATAATGATTAAAAGTATATATATTGCGGGCCCATTATTTAACATTCATGAAACAAGGTTTTTAGAAGATATTGCTAAAGAATTAGAGAGTAATGGATATCAATGTTTTCTTCCACATAGAGATCAGTCAGGAATTGATGAATCTGAATTAGAAAAAACAGAAATGAGTGAAGCAACTAAAGATAGAATATTCAATAATGATTTAGATGCTCTTAAAGGGTCTGACATAACTGTTGCGTTAATAACAGGATGGGATATCGACTCGGGAACAGCAGGGGAAATAGGGCACACCTTTGCAAGTGGTAAACCCATTATTGCAATTGATGCTTCTGAAAGAAGATATAGAAATTTATTTGTCAAAGGAATGATAACTAAAACAGTGAATGATATTGATGAAATTATTCCGGCAATAGAAAATATTATGGCTTAAGAATTTACTATTATATATGCAGGTTAAGTTTTACAAAAACGAGAAGTATATTTCTACATAATTATTCCCATGAGAACAATATAGAGTTCCATTTGTAAACCATTTATTATAATTAAAAAGAGTGGTCCCATAGCTCAGCAGGATAGAGCACCAGATTCCTAATCTGGGGGTCGCAGGTTCGAATCCTGCTGGGATCACCATTGTTCATTTGATCTTTTGCCTTCCAAGGGCAAGGTTAGAGGTTCGAATCATCTTGGTGTTGCAATTTTTACCCCGTAAAATATTGGTTAGTATTAATAATAAGGAAACTTCGCATGAACGATACAACTGAAAGCTTAATAGCTCATCGATCAATAAGACAATTTACTAACAAAGAAATTGATAACGAATTATTGGTTCAACTCATTTCAGCTGGTCAAGCTGCTGCCAGTTCAAGCTTTCTGCAGGGTGTAACCATCATTCGGATTACGGATAAACATAAGCGTGATAAGTTTTCCAAATTGGCAGGCGGTCAATCTCAAATTATCTCGGCACCTGAGTTTTTGGTTTTTTGTGCTGATTTAAATCGTTCCACACGTTGTTGCCATAAACATGGAACATCCCCAACAGAAGGCTTTATGGAGCAATTTATCATAGCGACGGTTGATACTGCTTTATATGCTCAAAATGTTGTGGTTGCTGCTGAATCAAAGGGATTGGGTATTTGTTATATTGGGGCAATTAGAAATGATCCCATCTTAGCTACTAGCTTATTAAGTTTGCCAAAAAACGTTTACCCTGTTTTTGGGCTTTGCATTGGTTATCCAGCAGAGGATCCAGAGGTTAAACCTAGGCTTCCAGTATCAGTTATACTAAAAGAGAATACCTATGATTCAAATGATGAGGAAAAACAAATCGATTTATATGATGAGATTGTGCGCAATTATTATGCTGAGCGATCTGGTAATAAAAAATCGCAGAGTTGGAGTGAACAAATGAGTGGCCTACTTAGTTCGCAAGCTAGACCTCACATGCGCGCTTTTCTAGCTTCTCAAGGCTTTGAGATGAAGTAATGGTTGATAATAAACTACTTCCAATTGTTGAGTTTTTTTTAAGTCCAATTGCCAAATACTTAAATGGTAGAAGAATAAGTGCAGATACTATTACGATATTTGGCTTTATTATTGGTCTTATGGCGGTGCCTTTCATATTCTTTGGATTTTTAAAGTTAGCACTTTTATTAATTATTTTTAATAGAATTTGTGATGGGTTAGATGGAATTGTTGCCCGTATGAATAAGAAAACAGATAGGGGCGCATTTCTTGATATTTCGTTAGATTTTATTTTTTATGCCTCAATACCTGTGGCTTTTGCATTCTTAGATCCTTCAAAAAATGCTCTACCAGCCTTAATTTTGTTATTCTCATTTTTTGGAACAGGATCAACTTTTCTTGCATTTTCAATAATAGCAGAAAGAAATAATATAAGGTCAAAAGAGTATGATAAAAAAGGTTTTTATTATTTAAGTGGATTAACCGAAGGCGCAGAAACAATTTTGGTTTATATTCTGATATGCTTGTTGCCTAGTTACTTTCCAACAATAGCATATATTTTTAGTTTTGGGTGTCTCTTAACTACTATACTTAGGTTAAAAACTGGGTGGAGTATGTTTCGGTGAGGATTTATTTACTATTTGACGCCACGTTATTCATTACAGTTTGTGAATCTAAGATTATTAAGAACTTATTATTTTAAATTGTTAATGATGACATCGAATCTAAAAAATAGCTAGCCAATGGCAAGCAAAATTAATTTGGAATTAATTGGAGAAAATAAAATGACTAATTTAGTTAATAGGTTTGGAAAGTTTTCTATTCCAACCATAGTGCTGTTTCTGACGCCAATGATGGCATCAGCAGCTACAAATTTAAGTGAGACTGACTACGTAGGTATAAGTTTTTGGATAGTATCTATTGCAATGGTTGCTGCAACAGTTTTCTTTCTTATGGAAGCAAATAAAGCCGAAGCAGGATGGAGCACCTCACTAACAGTTGCTGGATTGGTAACTTTAGTAGCTGCCGTCCATTATTTTTATATGCGTGGTGTTTGGGTAGATACTCAAGCTTCACCTACAGTATTCAGATATGTGGATTGGATTATCACTGTTCCATTACAAATCATCGAATTTTACTTGATTTTGGCAGCAGTTGGAGCCGTTGCAGGTAATGTATTTTGGAAGCTTCTTGGTGCCTCATTAGTGATGTTAATTTTTGGATACCTTGGAGAGATCGGCGCTATGCAAGTATGGTTAGCATTTGCTATCGGAATGGCCGGTTGGATTTACATCATTTGGGCAATTTTTGCAGGTGATGCTCAGGAGAAATTATCTGAAGCACCTGAGGGTGTTCAATCAGCATTTAAGGCGATGAGATTGATTGTGTTAGTTGGCTGGTCGATTTATCCAATAGGATATGTTTATGGTTATGCGGCAGAGGTTGTAAATGAAGGTGCTCTAAATGGTATTTATAACATTGCTGACTTTGTAAATAAAATAGCCTTTGGCCTTATGATTTGGGCTGCAGCAACTTCGTCAAGAAAAGCAGTTAAGTAAAGTCTATTGAAAATTATTGAGAAATGCCCGCATTTTGCGGGCATTTTTTTTAACTAAAGCGTATTTAAATCATTGGATTTTGATACATTTCATATAAAGTGTTCTAATTACAAATTTAGAAAAAAATATTAACTAGGATAATTTTATGGGAAGCTTTTCAATTTCAGAGGCTGCTTTTCGACTAAGTTTGAAAGATTTTGAAGAAGCAGCTGATCGAATTTCAAATGATGTAATTGTAACTCCTTTACTACCATTTGAGTGCGCTGACCGAAAACTAATGCTTAAGGCAGAGTGCTTGCAAGAACTTGGTTCCTTCAAGATAAGAGCTGGTGCAAATGCAATTGAATCAGCCAATAAAAAAGATCTTAGTAATGGTGTGGTGACAGCTAGTGCTGGTAATTTTGGTCAAGGTGTTGCTAAAGCCGCTCAAAATAGAGGATTATCTGTTCATGTTATAGTTCCAGATACTGCGGCTAAGGTTAAAGTTAATGCCCTTTTAAATCTTGGAGCTAAAGTTTCGACTGTACCATTTTCTGATTGGTGGGAAATAATGATGACAAGATCAGCAGGTGTAGATGGGTTTTTTATTCATCCAGTTGCGGAGCTTGAGGTAATAATCGGTAACGGTGGAATTGGATTGGAGATTTGTTCCCAATGCCCTGATGTTGACGTCATTGTCGTACCTTTTGGGGGTGGAGGTATGATTTCTGGAATAGCTTTAGCAATGAAGGCGCTTGGAAAAAAACCCTTGATAGTAGCCTGTGAAATAGAAAGCTCAACACCATTAAAATCTGCAAAAAGCAAAGGTGAGCCTGTTAAAGTTGAGCGAGAAAAGAGTTGGATTGACGGCATCGGCTCAACAAGTGTTTTACCCGACATGTGGCCTCTACTGGATAAGTTGGTCGATAATGTAGTGGTAGTTTCTCATTCTGAAGCAGAGGCCGCACTTCGGGCTTTGTCAGCAAAAGCCCACCTGGTTGCTGAGGGAGCTGGTGCAGTTGCTTTAGCTGCAGCAATGAAACCGCAATTTTCTGGTAAGAAGGTTGTGGCTGTCATTTCAGGGGGAAATATTGATCCTAAAACTTACAGTAAAATTTTGGATCATAGTTCTTTTTAAGCAAACTTAAACTTATTAAAGCGAAGGCAACTTGCAGATAGTTATTTAAAAATTACCTTTCCATTTTTCCACTTTTCTTTTTTATGAAACTTTCCATTTTCTTTGTAATGTTCAAAAACACCATCTTCTTTTCCACCTATATAATTTCCCTTGTAGGATAATTGCCCATTATCGTAATAATATTCCCAGGGCCCATCGAGACAATCATCTTTATAACTTCCCTTCCAGTTAAGCTGACCGTTTTCATAATAGGATTCCCAAAAACCGTCTCTTTTTCCATTTATTATTGCGCCATTTTGTTGACCAGAAACATCACCAATAAATGGAACATCTGTGAATTTTTTATAAAAAATACCGTTTCTAATGACGAGATCATTTGGGGAAACGGTTTCACTGAAACCTAAGTGACTTGCCATAATAAAATCCTTCAAGATTAAGATCAGAAATATTAATTAAAAGAAGACTATATATTTAAACTAAAGTGAAGAGATTAATAAACTTGGTTCTTCAGTGCTATTTACCAATCAAATTATTGTTTTTTAGATTTGATTGCTAATTTCTCATAGTTGCGTAATATTTATTTTAATTTTTCTTACCTTTTGGAGATTTTTTTGTCAGCTTTTAATGAAAAAAATGGTTATTGGGAATATCTTTGGGATAATGGTCAGGTGTACTTTAAAGGAAACTGGGAAAAAGGTTTAATGCATGGTGATTGGCAATCATATTACCCCACAGGAAGATTGTTAGGCTCAGGATGCTACAAAAATGGTCTTCGTGATGGAAAATTTTCTTCTTATCATGATAATGGAAATTTGGAGTGTGAAGGTAGTTTTAAAGATGGCAAAAGAATAGGAAGTTGGAAATTTTATAATAATAATGGTTGTCTGAGCAAAGAGGAAAACTATAAAAATGAAAATTATTTAAAATAAGTAAAAAGTAGAATTTAAGAATAATTAATTTAAAATTATGGGGTGGAGTTGTAATTTATGTATTCTGTTAAGAAAATGATTGGTGATATTGAGTTATTTATTTTGAAAGATGGTCAAACTGAATTTGGGGAAGAAACGTTTTCTGGAACCAGTTCTTCTGAAATTAATGAGTTATTAAATTTAAATAATAGAAAAGCAATTGAAACAAATTTTAATGCATTTTTAGTTAAATCTGGCGGCAAGAATATTTTGATTGATGCTGGTGCTGGAACTCTTTTTGGCCCTGCAGCTGGAGATCTATCAAAAGCCCTGGAAGAAGTTGGTGTAAAGAATGATGATATTTCAGATATAATCGCAACACACCTGCATCCAGATCACATCGGTGGAATGATATCTGAAACAGGTGAGCAAGTTTTTAAAAATGCTGGATTAACGTTGACACAAGACGAGCACTCATTTTGGAATAAGAAAGAAAATTTCATAAATAACCCAGGTGATCAAAAATTACCACTTGATGTCCTTAACGCCTACTCTGGCAATTTGAATTTAATATCTGGAGATGGAGATATGGGTTTGGGACTATCAGCGATAGATTTACCTGGTCATACGGCGGGGCACATAGGTGTTATGATTTCATCTGGTAATGATCAGTTTGCTATTGCTGGTGACATAATACATGCGCAATATCTGCAAATTAATAATCCAGAAATAGGCGTGGTCTTTGATCAAGATCCAGATTTGGCACGAAAGTCACGTCGAAGAATATTAGATATGTTAGCCAGTGAAAAAACAATGTTTTCTGGAGGCCATCTTTTAAGCCCTGCCCTTGGGTATATTGAATATAAGGGGTTAAATTATTCTTGGGTACAGGCTGATCCCGATGGAATTTAAAAATAGTTATAAAAGTAATTAACTCCATTCGTGATTGATTTAGAAACGTATAATCGCTTAGCAAAAAGCTTTGGCGCACCCGATTTTTTCATCAGTGCTATAAAGATCACGCCAGTTACGACTAGAAGTCGAGCGGGTCGATTGGGAATAGTGGTATCAGAAAACTTACCTATTCTGCTTCTAAAGCAACTTGGATTAAGGCCAAATGATATAATTTTAGAGATTCAACGGATTGTCATATTTTGGAAAGTTTTTAGAGATACTTTGTCAGCTAGAGTTCCATTTATTCCATTTTGCATTAGTGCAAAATTAATTGTTATATTGATTTATGGTTAATAATTATCTTTATTGTAATAAGTTGTGGGTACATTAGACTTGACTGTTCTCTTTTTGAGGGCTGTTAATGTGTAATAAAAGTAATTATCTCCATGGTTAAATGCGTCAAATAAAATAGATTAATGTAATTTTTTTACTGAAGATATGTAAATATTTAGATTGGAAAAGAAATGTCAAATAATGCTGGAATTTTTAAGACAAGTGGTCAAAAAAAATTATATGGGTCAATTTTAGAGACAGTTGGAAATACGCCAGTTATTCGACTTAATAAATTATCACCAAAAGGTATAGACATATATGTTAAAGTTGAATCTTTTAATCCAGCAGGATCAGTCAAGGATCGGCTGGCCTTGAATATCATAGAAGCTGCTGAGCGATCAGGAGATTTGAAGCCAGGGCAAACAGTGGTCGAAGCTACAAGTGGTAATACGGGTATAGGCTTAGCAACTGTATGCGCAGCAAAGGGTTACCCACTAGTAATTACAATGGCAGATAGTTTTTCAATAGAACGTCGAAAATTAATGAGGTTTTTAGGAGCAAAAGTTATTCTTACGCCCAGAGCTGAAAAGGGTTTAGGTATGTATAAAAAAGCTAAGGAGTTAGCAGATAAGAATGGCTGGTTCTTAGCACATCAATTTGAAACCAGTGCCAATGCTGATATTCATGAGGCTACTACTGGACAAGAAATTATTAATGACTTTGGTGAAAAGAAGTTGGATTATTTTGTGACTGGTTATGGTACAGGGGGTACTGTTACAGGGGTAGCTAGGGTTTTAAGAGCGCATAGTCCTAAAACAAAAATAGTTTTGAGCGAACCTGATGTTGCCCCAATAGTTGGCTCTCAACATATTCAAGAACGAAATGAAAATGGGGAACCAACCGTTAGCCACCCCCATTTTCAACCACATCCCATTCAGGGTTGGACACCAGATTTTATACCACTCGTTTTACAAGAAGCTATTGATAAAAACCTGTTTGATGAGCTTTTACCTGTAAATGGTAAGGACAGTATTTATTGGTCTAAGCAACTAGCCACAAAAGAAGGTATATTTACTGGCGTTTCTGGTGGTGCAAGTTTAGCTGTTGCTATGGATGTTGCAAAAAATGCAAAAAATGGTTCTGTTATTTTAGCAATGTTACCAGATACAGGTGAACGCTATTTATCAACGCCATTATTTGATGATATTGAAACAGAAATGTCTAATGAAGAAATAGAGCTGTCAAAGTCAACACCTGGATTTCAAATGTAATTGGAACTAAGTAAAAAACTACGATCTTATTATTTCGCAATAACTTTTTTTAAAAAATCCAATAAATCTTTTTTTGGTTTTTTATATTCTAATAAGGAATGCTCGTATTGGAGATGGCCATCTGAATAGATAATTCCTTTGCTTCCGTTTTCTTTATTTAGAAGTGGACCGCAGCCCAATTTATAATTTGAGTAAGCAAACCATGGGTCAGCTTTACCAACCAGAGATAAAACCATTTCACGCTTGGTTGCATTCATACCGCTATATTCTGGCCAAGAATCAGGATTGCAATTCCATCCCTCAATAATCCGCCCTTTTAATTTTTGGGAGACATCAGAAAATTTTAACGTCGCTGTTGCAACACCACCTTGGCTATGACCCATTAATATTATATTTTCCTCATCTACAAAGTTAAAACCTTTTAATTGTTTTATTGCGTATTTGGCATCAAACCGCCTTATATTGAGCGTCCCTCTATAAAGGCCGCCCTTGTAAGTATATATATCGCATGATTTTGGGTATTTTGAGCGGGCAAAACTTACTGGTGCAATTGTTAAAAACCCATTGTCAGCTAAAAATTTAATTCTGTGATGGGTTCCAGAATGAATACCATAACAGCCATGTAAAAAAATAACAGTTGGAAGCTTTTTATTTTTTTCAAATAAATCTTCACCTATCATATCAACGCTTGATAGTTTTGATTTTCCAACTCCATATGGAATTCGAACGATTGAGCTTTTCCATGTACGTTCCATTTCTACTGGATTTGACCAATACTCTTTCATCATTTCCTTTGGTGGGGTGAATTTGGTATTAGAATTATTTGTACCATTTATTTCTAATTCACTGGAGTACAATGAAATTGGGAAGAATATTATTAAATTTATAATCAAAAATAAATAAATACGCATGGTGCTCATTAAGATTTTTAACTATTAAACGCAATTTATATTTTTAAGTAACAATGGATTGCTATTAGTGTATACAAAATACATTGCTTTAGTTGAGAGTAAATCTAATAGATTGAGATTATATTTTGTTGCCAGATGCGAATCTTTCTGCACGTAAAAAAACATTTCAAGCAATTGGTATACTTTTATTGGCTATTACATGTTTTGATATCATGGCAGTGTTTGTTCGAATTTTATTAGAGCACTACAGCCCTCAAGAATTATCAGCATATAGGAACGTCATAGGAGTAATACCAAGCATTATTCTTTTAATTTATACGAGGGAACTCACTTTAAATTTTTCAACTTTGATTATTAAACAATGGCGATTAGCACTTTTTAGAGGATTTTCAGTTGCTTTAGCCCAACTGTGTTATTATTCAGCAATTGGTGTTTTGGACTTAGCGACTGTTTCTACGCTTGGTCAAACAAACGCATTTTTTGTTGTTATTCTATCTGTTGTTATAATAGGAGAAAAAGTTGGAATATGGAGATGGGCTGCGCTATCTCTTGGCTTTCTTGGCGCCATGTTAATTCTAAGGCCTGGAACTGATGCTTTTTCAGTTTATGCCTTACTACCGATTTGTGCGGCATTTTTATATGGATTTTCTATTTCCACACTCCCAAAATTTGACCGTAGTATTTCAAATGGGTTACTTTATTTATATTCATCAATAGGTGCAGGCATCGGTGCAATTATTTTAGCGGCATTAATGACCGATTTTACGCCAATTCACTCCTTTCGGCATATGGTACTAATTTTTATAATGTCGATAACTGGAGGTATAGGTGTGCTTTTGATGATGATTGCATATAGGATGGCACCACCTTCCGTTTTGGCTCCTTTTATTTATTTTGGGATAATAACAGCATTTATGTTTGGATGGATATTCTTTGGTGAATTCCCGATTGATACTCTTTTCCCAGGCGTACTTTTGATTGTTGGAGCAGGCGTCTTAATAGTATGGCGAGAAAATCAAGCAAATAAAAGTTGAGGGTTTCATAGTATATCTGCAAAATGTGATAATAGTTTATGTTTTAATATTTTACCTGTCGCAGCAGTTGGGAATTGTCTAATAATAAAAATCCTTTGAGGAATTTTGTATGGTGCAAGTTGCTTTTTTAACCAAAGCTTTAATATATTTTCCGTAATACTTCCATCTGTGAGAATGAAAGCTAGAATCTCTTCATTGTTCTTTATGTTCCTTCCAATCACAGCAGATTGATAAACGCTTGGATGCTTTGTAAGCATTGCTTCCACTTCGGGCGGGTAGACATTAAAGCCTGATCGAATTATTAATTCTTTTAATCGCCCTACAACAAAGATTGATCCATCAGGCTCAATATAACCTAGATCACCAGTTTTAAAAAATCCATCAGGGGTTATTGCATCTTTAGTCATTTTTGGTTCTCTATAATAACCTTTCATTATATTTTTACCTCTAACTAAGATCTCGCCAATATTTTCTTGATTTGGATTTCTGATCTTGACCTCAACATCTGGCATAGCAAAACCAACAGACAAATCTGTTCGGGGATATTCATTTGTTGTAACAGATATTGTAGGTGAAGTTTCTGTTATGCCATAACCATTATTCAATTGAAGGCCAAAAATTTCTTCAATTTGTTTTTTCAAATCTGGATCTAATGGTGCCCCACCTGTAGCTAGATTTCTTAATTTAGGGGCTTCTAATTTTTCATTATTTTGATCCAATAATTCGATTATTGATGCAAACATTTGAGGAACACCAGGAAACCTGGTTATACCATCCCTTAAAAATTTTAATACTTCAATTGGCCTAAACCGTGGTACAAATTTTATAGAGCCTCCAGCAAAAATTATAGGCAAGAACGCTGATGCCAAGCAGTATATATGTGTTCCTGGTAGGACTCCCAAAACTCTATCGTTACAATTTAAACCAATGTAGTTTGCAGAATTACTAGCATTGAAAAGTAAATTATTGTGGGTAAGCATTACACCTTTTGGCTCACTAGTTGTACCTGTTGTATACAATAAAGTTGCAACCTGTTCTCCATTTTTAATTACTTCTTCAGGCTCTTGCTTATTAATTGAAGTACATACTATAGGTCCACAATCTAACTTTCCTATAGTTTTTGCGTTCAAAAAATTAGCGTGAATTTTCGCATCTTTTGAAGATTCTGTCGTAAATAAAACACATTTTGCTTTTGAGTGTTGGATAACTGCTGTTAGTTCTTTTCTTGATTGACGTGCATTTACTAAAACACTCCATGCATTAATTTCACTAAGAGCAAATATTGCAACTGCATACATAGCAGAGTTTTCTGATACGAGGACTACCCTATCCCCACCCAATATACCATGTGCTATTAGTTTTTTGGCTAGGAGAGAGGACATTTGTTTTAATTTTAAATAACTATATTCTGATCCCTCAAAATCAATAATTGCGAGGGAGTTAGGGGACTTGTTATTTAATAATTCATGAATTCGTTTCAATGTTTGGATATCCTAAATATTACAACAAAATTTGCCTTCTTAGTTATACTGAATCGCATAAAAAATCGTCATCTTTGTGTTAAAAATGGTAGCTTCTTCTTCTGAAGAGTGTCAACATATATGGGTTAGAGATTATAATAAATTAAAAATAGGCAGGGAATAGTAATGAAGGGCATGATGATGCATCGTCCGTTACGTATAGCGGATATATTGACTTTTGGTGAAGAGACTCACGGTGATGCTGAAATAATATCGGTAACTGTAGAGGGCGGCATTCATAGAACCACATATGGTGAAACTGCCCCACGTGTAAGAAAGCTAGCTAATGGATTGTTATCTTTCGGTGTTAAATTAGGTGACAGGGTAGCAACATTAGCATGGAATGGGTATCGTCACTTTGAGCTTTATTATGCAATTTCAGGAATTGGTGCTGTTTGTCATACTATAAACCCACGCCTTTCTGCTGAGCAAATGATTTACATTATAAACCACGCAGGAGATTCAATAATTTGTGTGGATTTAACATTTGTTCCAATATTAGAAGGTATAAAAGATAAAGTTCCCTCTAATATGAAATATATAATAATGACTGATCGAGATCATATGCCTGATACGATACTAGAAAATGTTTTATGCTATGAGGAGGTATTGGAGAAAGGAGATTCAAATATTGAATGGCCTGAATTTCCAGAAGAAACAGCTTCTAGTTTATGTTATACTTCTGGAACCACCGGTAATCCTAAAGGATCTTTGTATACGCACAGATCTACTGTCTTACATTCTCTAACAGCAGGTATTTCATTTCCAGAAACTATGCGGGCAGGTGTTAGAATATTACCAGTTGTACCCCTATTTCATGTAAATGCTTGGGGACTAGCTTATGCTGCGCCACTTGTTGGAGCATCTATTATCTTTCCTGGGCCTAATCTTGATGGTAAAAGTATTTTTGATCTTATGGATAGTGAAAATGTTTTTTCTGCATGGGGAGTGCCAACTGTCTGGTTAGGTCTTCTGAGTGAAATCGAGAACCGTGGCCGTATTCCTAATGGTTTTGGAGAAGCTATTATTGGTGGATCAGCAGTTCCAAGATATATGGTTGAATCTTTTGAAAAATTAAGTGTTTCGGTCTGTCATGCATGGGGAATGACTGAAATGAGCCCTATTGGTACTAATGGAAGATTGTCCCCGGCACATTCAAAATTACCAATGAATGAAAAAATTGATTTGAAGGTCAAACAGGGTCGTCGTGTTTATGGTGTTGAACTAAAAATTGTAGATGAATCTGGAAATAAAGTTCCGCATGACGGTGTTTCAAATGGTGAGCTGTATGTTCGAGGCAACATGATTATCTCAGATTATTATAATAATCCTGAGGCAACTCGAGATGCGATAGATGCTGATGGTTGGTTTGGAACTGGCGATGTAGCAACAATTGATTCAGATGGATTTCTCACTATAACTGATCGAGCTAAGGATCTTATTAAATCTGGTGGTGAATGGATTAGCTCAATTGATGTTGAAAATATGGCAATGGGACATCCAGACGTTTCAAATTGTGCTGTAATTGCTATTCCAGATCCTAAATGGGATGAGCGACCATTGTTAATAGTTGTACCAGTACCTGATATTGAACCTGATTCAAAAAGCATTCTTGAACATTTGGGTAAAAACTTAGCAAAATGGCAAATACCTGATAAAATTATTTACGTCGATAGCCTACCCTTGACAGCTACTGGAAAGGTTTCAAAATTAACGCTCAGAAAACAGCATAGTGGCAACAATTAATTAATAAATTAAGTTGTTTTTCAATTTGAGATTATGTTTAAAATGAATAGAGGAATTAGATTGAATGGTTGTTAATTCTACTGAAAAGCTAGGGTTTGATCCAGATAGATTAAACAAAATAACTGACTGGATGCAGCGGTATGTTGATGAAAAGAAATTTCCTGGGAGCTCTCTTTTAATTAATAGAAACGGGAGTGAAGTTTTTTATTCAGACGTTGGAAGTCGAGATATTTCAGATGGATTGCCATTTGAACGAGATACTATTGTCAGAATTTATTCTATGACAAAGCTTATAACTTCTGTCATCTTAATGAAGCTTGTGGAAAAAGGTCTCTTCTCGCTTGAAACCCCGGTATCTGAATTTATTCCTTCATTTAAAAATATGCGATCTTTAGTAACAAATGCAAATTCAATAGATCAGACTGAAACCTGTGATACGCCCACTTTGCATCATTTATTAACGCATACGAGCGGTCTTAGTTATAGTTTTAATCCTGGACTGCTGGCAGGAGAAATGGAGAGGGCTGGATTAACAATGGGGGAGATGTTTAACTTTACGTTAAAAGATGCTGTAACTGAACTATCAAAATTACCCCTTTCCTTTAAGCCAGGCAGCCGCTGGGAGTACTCAGTTTCCACTGATTTGCTTGGAAGAGTGATAGAAATTGTTTCTGGAAAAACCTTAGATAAGGTTTTCAGAGAAGAAATTTTTGAGCCATTGGGAATGGAGGAAACGTCATTTAAGATTGACCTTAAATCTATCGATCGATTTGCATCACTTTATTCACCATTAGAAGGTAATAGCTTAACTTTGGTGGATCATCGTGACACAACACCCTACCGAAACCCATTATTATTCTCAGGTGGAGGAGGCCTCGTTAGTACAATTGATGATTATATGAAGTTTGGTGAAATGATTTGTGCTGGTGGCATTTATAAAAACACGCGTATTATTTCTTCAAAAACTTTGAATTTTATGCGGTTGAATCATTTACGGGGAGATATAGCGTCTTTGGGTCCAGAGAGTTTTGCTGAGCAACCAATGGATGGAATGGGTTTTGGATTGGGTGGTGCAGTTGTTTTAAATCCAGGCCTTACAAGAATACCAGGAAATGTGGGTGATTTTGGGTGGGGAGGAATGGCTTCAACATTTTTTTGGACGGATCCAGTAAACAGTATGTCGGTTGTATTTTTCACGCAATTGTCACCATCGAGCAGTTATTCAAATAGAGCAGAACTAAAGGCATTAGTTCATGGAGCAATGATAAACTAAGGTGGTATTTCTTTTAATTATTATGAGGAATTTTGTTAATGTCTATTGAGAGGGAGGTTTTATGGAGTCCATCCGAAAATAGATCCACCAATACTATGTTGGCCAAATATAAATCTTGGCTGAGTTCGGAGCACTTATTGTGCTTTGATAACTATCAAGAGCTTTGGGAATGGAGTGTCGATGACATTGAGTTTTTCTGGGAAACTATTTGGGATTTTTTTGATGTTAAGGCAAGTAAACTTTATTCAAAAGTTCTAGCAAAAAAAGAAATGCCAGGAACAGTATGGTTTCCTGGAAGTGAGCTAAATTATGTCGATCAGCTTTTACGACAGAAAGAGATAACTCCATATAAAATTGCTGTTGTTAGTCAATCTGAAACTTTTGGCCGTGTAGAACTAACGTGGACGGAGCTCTATCAACAGGTGGCAAGTGTTGCAGATCAGTTTAGAAAAGTTGGGCTTGAAAGGGGTGACAGAGTAGTTGCCATCTTACCTAATTCCACAACTGCCTTAATTGCATTTCTTGCTACAGCTAGTTTGGGAGGAATATGGTCTCTTTGTGCCCCTGATATGGGACATGTTGCAGTTCTAGATAGATTTAAGCAGATAAAACCAAAAATTCTGATTGCACAAGATGGGTATGTCTACGGAGGAAAAAAGATTGATCGCAAAGAGATAACTTACACTATCATGGAAAACTTACCTACATTGGAACAAACAATAATTCTACCTGTAAGTAATGATTTACCTAAAGGTGTATTGAATTGGAAAAATCTAATTAATAGTGTGGTGGATCTCGAAACTGAACAAGTTCCTTTTGATCACCCACTATGGATTGTTTACTCCTCTGGCACTACAGGAAATCCCAAACCAATTGTGCATGGTCATGGCGGTGTTTTATTAGTTGCTGCAGCACAATCGTTAAACATGGATTTGACAAGTCAGGATAGATTTTCATGGCTAACTTCATCAGGTTGGATCATGTGGAATGCTCAGTGGATTGCTCTTTCACGAGGGGCCACTGTGGTTATGTTTGATTTTGCACCTAATTTTCCAGATATGCTAGAAGTTTGGCGATGGGTTGATAAGGAAAGGTTGACTTATTTTGGTGCGGGAGCGGCATTCTTTCTGTCTTGCTTAAAAGCTGGGATAGAACCAATTAATACCGTTAATTTAGATGATTTAATATCTGTGGGATCAACCGGATCTCCATTGAGTTCTGCAGGATATAAGTGGATTTATAAATCTGTAAAAGCGGATGTTTGGCTGGCACCTATTTCTGGTGGAACTGATCTTGCTGCGGCTTTTGTTATGGGTAACCCAATGGATGTGGTTCGAGATGGAGAAATGCAGGCGCGCGCTTTAGGAATTGCTGTTCACTCCTTTAATGAAAAAGGGCAAAAAATAATTGGTGAAGTGGGCGAACTTGTCTGTACTAAGCCTATTCCATCAATGCCTTTATACTTTTGGGGTGATTATGATAATAAACGCCTCATCTCGAGTTATTATGATACTTACCCAGGTGTATGGAGACATGGAGATTGGATAGAATTCACCCCAAAGGGAGGTTCTGTGATTTATGGCCGTTCGGATGCAACTATAAATCGGAAAGGTTTACGTCTAGGATCATCTGAAATTTATCAAGCAGTTGAGGCGCTAGGTGAAGTGCAAGATAGTTTAGTCGTTGATTTGGAATTTTTGGGACAAGAAAGTTTTATGATTTTATTTGTTGTTTTAACCAGCAAAAAATTCCTTAATGACACTGTGACCAATACCATAAATGAATCAATACGAAGTGGCGTTTCAGCACGCTTTATTCCCAACCAGATTGTTCAAATAGAAGAAGTTCCAAGAACGATGTCAGGGAAAAAGTTAGAAGTACCAATTAAGAGGCTTTTACTTGGTAACGATCCAAGTGAAGTGGTTAATATAGACTCTATGGCCAATCCAAAAAGTTTTGATTGGTTTAAAACTTTTGCGGATACTTATTTATCTAAAAGGAATGAGGAAAGTAATAACTTATGAAAGTTCCAGCAAACGAATTATTAAAATTAATTGAGTTAGAACAACTCGAAGTTAATTTATTTAGAGGCATTGGAACTGGGGGTGAAACAAGCACGCGAATTTTTGGTGGCCATGTCATAGCTCAGGCACTAGCGGCTGCTTATGGAACAGTAGAGGATCGCTTATGTCATTCGTTACACGCTTACTTTATTCGCCCCGGTGACCCAAGTATTCCTGTTATCTACGAAGTTGATAAAGCACGTGACGGTGGGAGCTTTACGACTAGGCGCGTAATAGCAATACAACATGGAAAACAAATCTTTAATATGTCAGCCTCATTTCAAATAAATGAAATGGGTTGGGAATACCAACATAAAATGCCCAATGTTGATAGGCCAGATGTTCTTAAAGATAGGGCTGATTTGAGAAAAACTATTGTAGAGAAAATCCCAAAAAGATTTCAAAATGATTTTATTAAACCACGGCCAATCGAGATTAGAGAAGTACAACCAAGGGATATTTTAAATCCAGAACCTACCTCTGATATTAATCATCTATGGTTTCGAATGCCTGGATCTAGGGGTTTAAATTTAATTAAGCAACAGTGTCTTCTAGCGTATGCTTCTGATATTAATCTTTTAAGTTCATCTCTTAGACCTCACGGATTGACCTGGTTTAAAGGTGGCATAATGACGGCAAGCCTAGATCATGCAATGTGGTTCCATAATCCTACACAATTCAGTGATTGGCATTTATATACAATGGATAGCCCTTTTACAGGGGGTGCCCGTGGGTTTAGCCGAGGAGAAATTTTTAATGAGAGTGGCTTACTAATAGCAAGTGTTGCACAAGAAGGACTAGTGCGTAAAGTTAAGTTAAAAGAGAAAAACTAAGGTTGTACTGATTATTTTCCCCGCAGTAGAAATCGCTGAACTTTACCACTTGGTGTTTTTGGTAATTCATCAATAAAAGAAACTTCTCTTGGAAAGGCATGTGCTGAAAGTCTTTTTCTAACATAGTTTTGAAGTTCAACTATAAGAGAATCGGATGCAGAGAATCCTTTTTGTAATACTATAAATGCTTTTACAATCTCTGTTCTCTCTGGATCTGGTTTTCCAATAACGGCAGCTTCAGTAACGGCTTGATGCTCAATTAGAGCACTTTCTACATCAAAAGGTCCAATACGGTAACCACTCGATGTAATTATATCATCACTTCGCCCAACAAAGAAATAATAACCCTCTTTGTCTTTCATCATAGTATCGCCTGATAAATACCAATTTTTTTGGATTGGTGATGTGGCTCCATATCCATAACTTTTAAACATAAATAGGGGAGATTCACTTATATTGATTGCTAAATTCCCAGGTTCACCTGGGGGTAAAGGATTATTTTCTTGATCAAGAATGTCAACTGTCATGCCTGGCATAGGCAACCCTGCTGACCCCTTTTTTTGTTTGTGTTTCAGACCGTGATGGTTAGCTAGGGTCATACCAAATTCACTTTGCCCGTAATGATCACATAAAGGAGTTTCCAATTCTTTTTCTGCCCATCGTGAAAGCTCAGGATTTAGTGGTTCGCCGGCGCTACTAGCAACGCGCAGTTTTCCTTTGAGTTTTAATTTTAGTTCCTTATCGGCACTCATTAATAAACGATAGACTGTAGGCGCTGCAGCAAGATTATTGATATTAAGTTTTTCTATCACTGAGAGAGTTGACTCAGTAGTGAAGCCCCCTTCATACATTGTGGTTGTTGCCCCCAGTAATAAAGGGCCAATAACCGCATATAACAAACCGTAGGCCCATCCAGGATCGGCCATGCACCAATAAGAATCAGTTTTACGAAGACCAATCCCATAAATCATATAAGCTGCAATAGCGGTAAGCATTTCATTTGGATAAACAACACCCTTTGGATTACCTGTTGTTCCAGACGTGAATAATGTCGTAAAGGGATCAATTCTTGTCAAAGAGACTGTTTTTAAATCTGTTTTTTGTTTTATTAATTTTTTATTAAAATTTTCTTCACTATCCTTCGATCGGTCAATTTCAATAATAAGTGGGCAGTTAGGCAAGTCATCAAGCTTTGATTTATTTATAGAATCTGTAAGAATTATTTTAGCATTACTACCAGTTTTTTTTGATACTCTGGTCTCAATTGCTTTTGGACCAAATGCAGTAAATAGGGGTTGATAGACTGCACCGATACGCCATGTGCCAACTATTACAACTAAAAGTTCGGGTATTCGGGGCAAGAGTCCAGCAACGACATCACCATTTTTAATCCCTTTTTGTATGAGCATATTTGCGAATTGCTTTGATTTAACTTCTAAACTGCGATAGCTCAATTTTTCAAACTCACTTTTAGAGCTAATCCAATTTAAGGCAATTTTATTTGAATTCACCCAACGGTCACAGCATTCATATGCAGCATTCCAACCATGCTCTTTTCCTGAAAAAACACTATCCTCAAATTCCTTAAGGTCAAAAGTATCAAAAATTTTCTGGTATTCTAGCATTGAGATCCTAATTATTTATTGTTTAATCTATGCGCTCTTTTAGAAGTAAACTTGGTTTGGATTGAATTGTCTACTCATCTTCACTGCTTTTAAATAACTAGTACTTTATGAGGATTCATTCCCATAAAATACTTCAATGAAAGCGGCAGCAACAATACCTATTGCGCCTATCCATTGAATAAGTACCATCGTCTCTTCCGGAACTAAAATTGACGCACTTATAATTGCTACTATTACCTCTGACATCATGAGGATTCCAACGCGACCTGGAAATAATATAGTTGATATTTTAAACACAACTATAAATGCTGGTGCTAGAACAAATATTGACCAAATTGCTGCAGTTGGAAAGGCCACCTTGATTGCGGTGATGCTGGGAAACGGATCCATATAAAATAGTATTGCAAAAAGAACTGATATTACCGTTGTCGACATATATACAAATGTTGAAATTGATAGAATGTGAGTATACGAATATTTTTTGAGTGTAGATCCACCAATTGCCCAACAAATACCTGATAAAACTGCAAATAAGTCACCTACATTTAATGGGTATTCCATGGAATTTGCCTGAGATAACAGCAGGAATAATCCTAAAAGCCCAATGCCGATTGAAACAACTCTTGCCCTAGTGAAGCTTTCATTTAACCATATTACACCAATCGCTGTGGCCCAAATTGGTGATAGATAAAACAATAAGGTAGCTCTAATTATAGTGGTTTCAATCAAGCCATACGCATAGAATGAAAATGCAGAGCCTATCATAAGCGAGGCAAAAATAGTGGTCTTAAAATTACCAAACATCTTTTTATAATTAAATATAAAAAGTGGACATAAGATGAGTAATGGACATGCATTAAGCATAACGACAGCCCAAGATCCAGATATACCTACGCCCTCTATGGCTCGTAAGGGAATCCAATATACCCCCCATGCGGTAGAGCTTATAAAAATTAAAAGGCTTAAGGTGTTAACAGAATACTGCCGAGAAAACATTTAATTTTACCAATTTTGGTCAGAATAATGATCGACACCACTTTTTGAAATTTCATTAAACCAAGTGACAGGATCTGACATTGAATTATTTCCAGTTAAGTATTTACTAATTATTTTTTCCATTTGTTTTTTACCAAATGAAGGTTCATGTCCAGCATGAATTATTTCAGCATCTAATTTTTGAAGTCTTTCCAAGGTTTTACGATATACTTGTTTATCAGAATGCGGATGAGTATCTAATAATTCGCCATTATAAATGGCATCACCCGAAAATAGAATTTTCTTTTTAACATCATATAGGCCAATGGAGCCGGGTGAATGGCCTGGCAAATGTAATATTTGAAATACTTTATCTCCAAGATCTACGACATCTCCTTCATCAAGATATCCAGTAAGGGGCGCAGGTTTAACACTGAAAGTTTGAGTGGAAAAATTAGGATGTTCTTTGGGATTAACAATTTCTATTTTGGTCCAACCTCCTTGATATATAGTCTCACTACGACCACCTGAGGCAAATGCTTCTGATTCAGCCCTATGACCCAGACGACAAGAAAACTCATGCATACTTCCTGAGTGGTCAAAGTGAGAATGAGTACCAATTGCTTTTATTGGTCTATCTGTTTCTTTCATGATCCAATCTTTTAAAGGGTTGAGTCCCATACCTGTATCTATGACCAGATCATAATCACGTCCTTTAACATGCCAAATGTTACAACGCATAAAATTTGCTACGCCAGTTTCTTGGATGCAGCTTATGTCTTCATTAATTTTTATATTTATTAGTCCCATTACCATAAAGCTCCAGCATTAATTTGGATATCTTCATTTGTAAGTGCTGGACACTCACTTCCACAGGCAAATGCAATTAAAGCGGCAATTTCGCTTGGCTGCACAAGACGATTTTGGGGGTTTGTTTTCTTTAGATCATCTTTGGCTTTATTTTGACTTGTACCGTTTTCTTTTGAATATCGAAGGGCAGCACTATCCATCATTGGGGTCTCAACCCAAGTAGGACTTACAGATATGCAAGAAATATTGTATGGAGCACCTTCAAGTGCTGTGACTTTACTTAATCCAATTAGCCCAGCTTTTGAAGCGCAGTATCCAGCATATCCTGCTGCACCAACTTTGCCAGCAGTTGATGCGATATTTACAATTCTACCAAATTTTTTATTAATCATCCCTGGCAGTAGCTCTTTGGTCATTAGAAATGGTCCTGTCAAATTAACATCTAATTGATCATGCCAATGTTCAGTATTATCATCTTTGATTTGGGCTTCTCTGTATATTCCAGCGGCATTTACTAAAATGCTTGGGTCTCCAATATTCTTTTTAATCTGGCTCGTAAATTCTTTTACAGATTTTTCATTTCCTACATTTAGGTGGAAGAAAAAACTATTTTTACCCAATATTTTTTGAACAGACTCAAATTGCTTACCTCCGCATCTGCGGGATCCAATTATTATTTTGTGCCCAGATTTCTGCAGAGCCTTTGCACTTTCAAGGCCAATTCCACTTAGACCACCTGTTACAACGGCAATTCTTTCTATCATGTCATCGCATGTTGCACTAAGCGGTGGAAGTGGTGAAGTGCATGCTCACCCCTACCAGATCTATTTGGATCAACAATTAGTGGGCCCTGATCATATCCTTTCGATTTCAAACCACGTTGAACACTCTCACATAAAGAAATATCTTCTGGCACTAAAATATTGGCAGCATATTTTTGACGGCCTTCATGAAAATTTCCTGATACTGATATTGAATGACCCTCAAATAGACATTTATCTATCGCTGTTGGCCGAACGATCGCAAAATTTAGGACCTCTGCTCCCGGTAATATATTTATTGTTGTATTAGGCCATAAGAACCAAAATGCGGATTTTTTAAATGGATCGTTTGGCTTTAATTTATATGCAGTATTATTATCGTTTATATCTTCTCCTAATTGCCTCGCCCATAACCCAAAAGTGTCGTGTTTATAAGTATTCATAGAGATCATATCACAGAAATCTTTGTGTGCATGTTCGCAATGATAACACTCAACATAATTATCAACGACTACTTTCCAGCCTGCATTGATGTTGGTCATGCCTATATCATCTGCTAGGAATTTCGAATGGGTGTCCAATTTGTTAACAAATGGAGCGCGTACTCTGATATCTTTTTCAAGGTCTCCTGCAATTTCTGAAAGTGGAGGGGCATTAGGATCTAGGTTGACAAAGGCGCTATCTAAAAAAATCTCTAATTTCACTGATTTTAGAGAAAAATCTTTTTTGTTGAAACCAGGCCTATTTTCAGACCTCGGCGCGCCTCTTAATTGACCAGATTTTTCAAAAGCCCATGCGTGGTAAGGACAAACAATAGCTCTTGCAACGTTTCCTGATCCCTCTGGTAATAATTCATGTGCCCTATGTTGGCAGACATTATAGAAAGCTCGTAATTTATTATCATCACCCATGATAACAAAAATATGTTGGTCACAAATTCTTAGAGTTATGTAGTCACCAGGTTCTGAAAACAAACTTTTATGAGCAACGTACTGCCAGGTTTTATAAAAGATTTTTTCTTTTTCTAATTCATAAATCTCCGTATCTGTATACATATATGATGGCAGTGTAAAAGATTCCTCAGGTATTTCTGACAATGGTTTAGGATACGAATAAAGCGAGTTATTTTTGCTTGGCATGGTTTTCTCCGGGCTAATGGTAAAATTTGATTGTTAATTATTATTAAAAAATTACCTTTTCTGCTCCAGAAGCGTCAAGATTTAAGTCGTTTCCATCAGGTAACTGCCTAAAAGTTTGTAATTCAAAGTATTTAACCCCGAGCATTCATTGCTTTCATAATTATTGATCGGTCGATCTCTCCAAGTATCTCTCCACTATTACTGCAGGTGACAGGCAGAGCAATATCTGTATCCGCACAAATATCGATAAGACTATCAATTTTTGCTGTATCTAGAATAGGATCAAAGCCCTTTGGTATTGATTTTTGTATTGTGGTACGCATAACCTTACCCGCTGAAAGCACCTTGTACCTTGGCACATCTTCTGTAAAATCACGCACATACTTATCTATGGGGTTTGCTACAATTTCTTCAGGCGTTCCAATTTGGCTAATTTGACCATCTTTCATTATGGCGATTTTATCTCCCATCTTAATTGCTTCTAAAAAATCATGGGTAATAAATATAAGTGTTTTTTGTAATTTGCTTTGTAATTCAAGCAACTCATCCTGCATTTCTCTTCTAATTAAGGGATCAAGTGCTGAAAATGGTTCATCAAAAATCAATATTTCTGGATCTACTGCCATTGCTCTTGCCAATCCAACGCGCTGCTGCATTCCCCCAGAAAGTTCTCGTGGATACATTTGGTCCCAACCCTCAAGTCCAACTAAATTTAGGATTTCCATTGCTTTCTCAGTGCGTTCTAATTTGCCCACCCCTCTAACTTCCAGCCCATAAGAAATATTGTCGATCACTCTGCGGTGTGGAAACAGACCGAAATGTTGAAAAACCATTGCCATTTTGTGCCGACGCAAATTACGGAGCTCTTTTTTATCCATTTTTGTGACGTCTTGGCCATCAATAACCACCTGTCCCCCGGTTGGTTCTATTAATCTTGAGATACATCTCACGAGAGTGGATTTACCTGAGCCAGATAAACCCATTACGACAAAACATTCACCCTTTTTTACTTCGAACGAAACATCCTTAACCGCAACAACGTGCCCAGTCTCACTTTGAATTTCAGCTCGACTTTTGGAGCGATCGTGGTTCTCTAGTACACGTTTTGGGTTATTACCAAATATTTTCCATACATCTTTACAAATTAACTTAACTTCTGACATATTTTGTTTCCCTATGTTAAATGCATTTAAGTTTGATAATTACCTAAGGGCAAGTACAAAAATTACTTTTTTGGCTTTACAAACTGACTTTTTAATTAAAAATTATACACTATCAAATTTTGGGATATGTTATGAGTGAATTAACGTCTAGTTTTGGGATAAATAAGCCGCTAACTTTTGGTGGTGTTGATTACTCTATACCTATTTATACCATTCTGGGTCTTTTCATATCTGTGTTGGTTTGGTTTGTATTTGGTTTTAAATACGTTTTTCCTGAGGCTATATCCGAAAAATATGATTTTGTACTGATGATAAATAACGGTGAGACATGGCTCCACACACATGCGAAAACATACACGCGCGCTGCATCTAATTTTGTTGGATATTATCTAGAACAATTAGAAATGTTTCTTTGGTTCAAGCCTTGGCCAGTGGTCACTTTGGCTCTTGTGTTACCAGCACTACATTACGGTGGACTAAGATTGGCCTTATTTACTTTATTTGGAATCCTATTTTGGGGAATGATGGATATGTGGGATCCTGCCATGTCTACGTTAGCATTAATGGGTATTTCTGTTTTATTTTCAGGGGTTTTGGGTATTATTTTGGGTATTTTTTGTTCTCAAAATGATGTTTTAGAGGCAAGTGTCCGCCCAATTCTTGATACGATGCAAACAATGCCTTCATTTGTCTATTTATTACCGGCAATTGTTTTTTTTGGTATTGGGGGACCTCCCGCAGCAATGGCGATAATTATTTATGCGATGCCACCAGTGGTAAGACTTACAAACCTGGGGATAAGACAAGTTCCAGCTACCACGATAGAAGTTGCTGAAAGCTTTGGATCCACAAGATTACAAATATTATTTAAAATTCAAATTCCACAAGCTTTGCCTTCAATAATGTTGGGTATAAATCAAACAATCATGATGGCTTTAGGTCTGGCTGTTTTGGCTGTTTTTATAGGTGCTGGGGGACTTGGTGAGGAGGTTTATAAAGCCTTGAAAAGACTTAAGGTTGGATGGTCAGTTGAGGGGGGTATTTGCATTGTCTTTATGGCTATAATATTTGACAGGTTATCTCTGGCAATGAGTAAGCCTAAAGATAGTGATATGTTGAAAGATAACACAGAAATGATGTTTCGGCTTTTACCACAACGATTAGCCCGTAATGGGATTGCTATTGCATTTGAGAAATCTATTGATTTGATCTGGAGATCAATTGGGGTCTTGGGTAATTCACTTACTTATTCTTTAGCTCTTATTTTAGAAAGGATAATCAATTTATTTAACAAGAACTTAGCATTATCCGTCAAGATTTGGATCCGGAATTCTAGTTTTTTAATAACAAGTGTAATCGTTATATTCTGCGTTATAGCCTGGGATTCATGGATATTAGAGATTGGATACTTTCCTAAGGATTGGCAGTTTACAATTCGTAAACCAATAGATGAGGCAGTTCATTACTTGACTGTAAATCCGAATTTTTATGCTTTTACGACTTGGCTAAAAGAAAGTATCTTTTTTTACATTTTAAACCCCTTGGAGAGTTTCTTTACAGGGTTACCTTGGTTTTATGTTTTAGCAGGCTTTTTTGTAATTTCCTATTTCTCAGCAGGTAAGTGGTTTGCACTTATAGCATTTTGTTTGCTATTTTTCACAGGATTATCTGGTGTTTGGGAATTAACAATGGAAACCCTCGCTGCAATACTGGCTTCGGTTGCTGTATGCATAATTATAGGATTACCACTTGGTGTTTTAGCAGCTTATAACAAAACTGTTGATCAAGTACTCAGACCTATTCTTGATACAATGCAGACAATGCCTGCATTTGTTTACTTGATACCAGTGCTGTACTTTTTTGGAGGTAACCGCGTAACGGCTGTAATAGCAACTGTAATTTACGCACTTCCACCGATGGTTAGAATGACTAATTTGGGCTTAAGAGAATTACCTAAGGAAATTAATGAGGTATCAGATTCATTTGGTTCTACAGAAATTCAAAGTTTGATTAAAGTAAAATTACCTATGGCATCACCATCTATAATGCTTGGGGTAAACCAAGCTGTGATAATGGCCTTAGCAATGCAAGTTATCACTCCCTTAATAGCGGGCGAAGGTTTGGGTAAAGAAGTATTTAGGGCGATGGAAACGGCTGATACTGGCCGGGGTTTGGTCGCTGGTATAGGGATTGTTTTGTTAGCGATTTTACTTGATAGGTTGACGCAAGCGTGGACTGCCAATCAGCGTAAGGCATTGGGATTATAGGGAGCTAATATGACAGTATACTTGTTTTTAAGTTATTAATTGTGTACTCACAATAAGCTGAGAGTTTAAAAAATTACAACAATAACAAAAGGGAGAAAAACTAATGAGTTTAAAAACTAGAATAGCAACCGCTATGGTTGCGGGTCTTGTTGCGGTAGGTTTTGCTGGATCGGCCTCTTCAGGTGGAATGCTTAAAGTTCCTGTTCCAGATTGGACTGGCGGCGCAGTTACCTGTGAAGTGTATCATTATATTTTAGAAAATGAGATGGGATATAAAGTAAAACGTATTACTATGCCCTCTGGACCAGGTGTTGCTGAAGGTGAGCGCGCAGGTGATCTAGATTTTCATTGTGAAAGCTGGCCATCTTACTCAACCACAAATGATATATACATCAAAGAATGGGGTGGTGATGGTAGCATAATAAAACTTGGTGATGTTGGGGTTATTGGAACAAGTAGTTATTTTATCCCGTCTTACCTTATTCAGGCAAATGGTGGACCTATCACAAATAATCCTACAATAGCTGACATGAATGATCACGTTGATCTATTTAAAGCAATGGACACTGGAGATAGAGGTAGACTACTAGGATGCCCTACACCTGCTTGGGAATGTAGTGACCAGGAGCGTTTAGATGCTTTAGGTGTTAATTTCAAAGCTATAGAACTAGGTTCTGGGACGGCTCACTGGGCAGAAGTAAAAGCAGCATGTGAAAGAAAAGAACCATTCATAGCTTATGCTTGGACACCACATTGGATCTTTGCTGTATGTGACTTGGTTGCTGTTGAATTACCAGCATTTGATGACAATAAGACTTGGCCTGCGACAGGTTGGGATGTTGACATAACATATAATGCTGGTCGTCCAGGAATGGAAACAGAGCATCCAAAAGTTGTTCAATTACTTAGAACTGCACATTTAACAAATGAACAGCAATCAGGTATGATAAAAGCTGTTGATATTGATGGTGGGGATCTTGAAGAAGTTGTGGCTGCATGGATGGAAGCAAACCGTGATGTTTGGTCTTCATGGGTTCCTGATTGATCTGACATAGCATAAATTAATTTTGGGCTCCTTTTGAGGGGCCCATTTTTTGAGTGAGCTAAAAATGGGTCATAATAATAGTAAAGAATTTACGGGAATAATTTTTATTATCTTAGCTTCACTAAGTGTAGCGTTATTACCTAATTCTGCTAAATTTGCCTTTTCTGATGGGGCTGGAATGATGACCTTGCTAATGACAAGGGGTATAATTGGTTTGTTTTTACTTACCAGTTTACTGATAATAACGCGTAGTTCATTTTTCTTACCAAAATCCCTTATAATTATTTCTATTTTTAATGCTGTTTTAGCTCTGGGTATGATTGTAGCATTATATTTGGCAATTCTGTATATCGATATTAGTCTATCAATTCTAATTCTGTGCTTATTTCCTGTCGTTATTGCTATAATATATCATTTACGGGGTGTGGAATTTGTTAATTTAATACAATGGACTTGCATAACCCTTGTTTTAGTTGGTTTAGCTTTATTAATTCTAAATGATAAGTCTACCATTAGCTTCCTAGGTATTTTTTTTAGTGTTCTAGGTATGATTTGCGCAGTTATTACGACTTTCTTATCAAATAAGCTTATCAATGAAATAGGTGCCTTAACTACGACGTTTTATTTGACTCTTTGGGGCTTCTTGATTTTGTTGTTAGCGCTCTTATTCACTAATGATTATTTTCCGCCTCAAACAAATTTAGGTTGGGCTGCAATTGTAATTAATGGGACGTTTAATATAGGGGCCTGGGCTTTCTTTTTTGCTGGTATGCAAAGAATTGGTGCGACTAGGGCCTCAATGTTAACTTCAGTTGATCCAATTTTTGCGGCGATTATTGCATATTTTCTTTTTGACCAATTCTTTTCTTTAATCCAATGGGTTGGTTTTTTCCTGGTTATCATTTCCTTATTTGGATTTGAATACTTTAAGAAAAAGACCTAATAATCCTGAGCAATACTATCCATCATTTTGACCATACCCACAGAATAATCCAAATCCATCGCATCTTTATTCTGCAAAACAGAAAAGAATGATATAGAAATACCTGTATCTAGATTAGCTAACATAAATTGACCCCCATAACCTCCATGGCCCAACCAAACCCCATTAGTCATGGTCTGATTGGAGTAATTATAAAAGTCTTTTGGCGGAAGATTCTTTGGTCCAGGATTTTTTCTTGTGTTTTCAATATAATCTTTATCTCCTACTGCTTTTCCATTTACGCCCATTCCATATCTGCAAAAAAGCTGCCCAAAACGCGCTAAGTCTCTAGTACAAAGATTGACACCTCCATCCACAACTGGAAACCCTGCTCTATCGGTGTGCATGTGCCAATTTCCTTCAATTCCGATAGCTTCAACAATGCTAATCATCCAATCCCGTAAGCTGCGTTTACTAACCCGCTCTGCCACCCAAGCTAGTACATCTGTATTTGCAGATTTGTAATCTGCATATCCGGTCGTGTTTTCCAGAGAATCTCCAACTTGCTGTATTGAGCATAAAAATTCTTTTTGGGTTACTTCAGGAATCTGATCTGAGGGTAAACGCCAGCCAAGAGTTGTTTCATGTATAAAGCTACTTGCAAAAGGGTCGCTGTAATCTTCTGTGTAGTTATTAGCTAAGTTCATGTTTAATACTTGCTGTACTGTAGCGTTGGCGTAACCTGTTCCTATTTCTGGTATATAATCTTTTATTTGTTTTTTTGGATCTAGTGTTCCATTAGATATAAGTTCACCACAAATTAAGTTAAGCGTCATTTTACTAATCGACATAATTGTATGTGGATGAGTATGATGAAAATCATCAGCGTAAGCTTCGAATATTAATTCCTGATTTTTTAATACAACCATCCCTGAGAAATGTTCAGTTTCAATCAGTTTTTTTACATCAGGGCGACTTCCAATACTGGCATCGATATTGGTATCAAGCTGTAGTATTTCAGCAGCTCTGAAAGATACTGAGTAACGAGGAATTCTATATAAATTATGGTATCCGTGTCTTCTAGTTTGTGGTTGATTCCACCTCGCCTTATTATCATCAGTAACGTTAAGATCTGGATTGGGGTAACTAATAATCTGTTTTAGTTTTGCCATGATTTCTTCCTTATTTGCAAGATATGGGTTGCGTTCAAGCTTGCATTAAATTCACTGGTAATATTAATATACATTTCTTGATTTTTGAACTTTAAGCAATATTTTTTTGCTGTTTATTTGATAGTTTTGAATTTAATTTCTGGGAAATATTTGACCAAATTAGCTATTAGAGTCAATTGATTTGCACCTGAGTACAAGTCAAAGTATATGGTTACATGATTTAAATGTTTAAACGGGTTGGCTAAGCCTTATTATGTAAAGATACATCATGACTGATAAAATAAAATCTAATGTAATGTGGGGTGGCCGATTTGAAGATGGCCCAGATGCGCTAATGGAAAGAATTAATGCTTCAATTAATTTTGATAAGCGTCTTTATGCTCAGGATATTGAAGGGTCTCGCGTTCATTCGATAATGTTGGCCAGGCAGGGGATTATTGATAAAAAAGAAGCTGATTTGATTTGTGAAGGCTTATCAAAAATACTGCTTGAAATTGAATCTGGGGAGTTTGAGTTTAAAGAGTCTTTAGAAGATATTCACATGAATATTGAATCCCGTCTTGCCGAAATTATAGGTGATGTGGCAGGCAAGCTTCATACAGCCAGATCTAGAAATGATCAGGTGGCTTTAGATTTCAGAATGTGGACGCGTCAACAAATTGATTTATGTCTAAAAGGATTACATGAAATAATTGAAGTGTTTATTAATCAAGCCGAACATTATGGCGATTTAATAATGCCGGGCTTTACACATTTACAAGTTGCTCAACCAGTGACTTGGGGCCACCATATGATGGCGTATGTGGAAATGTTTGGACGTGATTTAGAACGATTTCATGATGCGCGAAAAAGAATGAATGAATGCCCCTTAGGCGCCGCTGCGTTAGCGGGGACTTCTTTCCCTATCGATCGTTATTATACGTCTGATAATCTTGGATTCGATAGACCCACAGCAAACTCTTTAGATAGTACCTCTGATAGAGATTTTGCTTTAGAATTTTTGTCTGCCTCTGCGATTTGTGCTACACATCTAAGTAGGTTTTCTGAAGAATTAGTAATTTGGTCATCTTCACAATTTGGATTTGTTAATATTTCGGAAAGATTTTCAAGTGGTTCCTCTATAATGCCTCAAAAGAAAAACCCTGATGCCGCTGAGTTGATTAGGGCCAAAGGTTCTCGTATCAATGGATCGTTAATTGCACTTTTAACTACTATGAAAGGTTTGCCCCTTACTTACTCAAAAGATATGCAAGAAGATAAGGAGCAAGTTTTTGATGCTGCTGATACTTTGTTGTTATCTTTGGCCGCAATGAGTGGAATGCTAAGAGAATTAACTCCTAACAAAGAAATCTTGGAAAATGCAGCATCAAAAGGATTTTCTACAGCAACTGACTTAGCAGATTGGTTGGTTAAAAATATAAACATACCTTTTCGTGAGGCCCATAAAATTACTGGTCAAATAGTAAAGATAGCCGAAAGAAACGGATGTGATTTGAGCGACCTTAGTTTAGGTGAGCTGCAAGAAGTTAATCAATTCATCAATAAAGGTGTTTACTCAGTCTTAGGTATAAAAAACTCGGTTAATTCACGTGACAGCTACGGGGGAACATCACCAAAAGAAGTAAAGAAACAAATAGTGAATTGGAAAAAGAAGATGTCAAAATGAGATTGATTAAATTGTCATTTATAATTTGCTTTACTGTGCTGGTATCCTGTGGTGTTGCAGGAGATCCAACCAGACCAGAGAGTATAAAAAAAATTAGTAATTAGGTATTGGCTCTAGTTTCAAAACTACAATCAAAATTAGTTTTTTTACTAATCTATTCTTTTATAAAATAATAATAAATTAAACTTCGTGATCTCATATGGCGCCTTGGGTTTAAATTGTTTTACAAGTGGGTTAAATTTAGTTGTTATCAATTTTGATAAGAACTTTTGGAAAGAGTCTAATGGATAATTTTAATTATAAAGTTGACCAACTCCATATCGAGGATGTTGCGATTAGTGATATTGCCTCATCGGTTGGCACCCCGTTTTATGTATACTCCCAATCTTCTATCGAGGAAAATTATAGAGATTTCGAAAATGCCATGTCTGGTACAAAATACCTTATTTGTTACGCAATGAAGGCTAATTCAAATCAAGCAGTGCTAAAAATTCTTGGTAATTTAGGTGCTGGAATGGATGTCGTGTCGGGTGGTGAATATTTGCGGGCTAAAGCTGCTGGCATTCCAAGTGACCGTATTGTGTTTTCTGGTGTTGGTAAAACACGTGACGAAATAAGTTTGGCTATAAAAGGGGGGATACGACAATTTAATGTTGAGAGCGAACCCGAATTAATTGAAATTTCAAAAGTAGCTTCAGAACTTGGTGTTGAAGTTCCCATAACTATAAGAATTAACCCAGATGTTGATGCTAAAACTCACTCTAAAATTTCAACAGGAAAATCTGAGAATAAATTTGGCATACCAATTGTTAGTGCTAGAAAAACTTATGCTTTTGCTGCCTCCCTACAAGGAATAAGAATTATTGGAATTGATGTTCATATAGGTAGTCAATTAACTGATTTAAAGCCATATAAAGATGCTTTCACTAAGATACGTCAGTTGACAGAAGAGTTGAGGGTGGATGGGCATAATATTTTTAGGTTAGATTTGGGTGGTGGTTTAGGAATATCTTATGAGAGTTCTAGCAATAATATCCCGTCACCAGATGATTATGGCTGCTTGATTAAAGAAATCTTTGACGGGCTGGATTGTGAGTTGGAGCTGGAGCCAGGGCGTTGGATTGTGGGTAATGCTGGTTTAATGATTAGTTCAGTTATTTATCCTAAAGAAGGTGAAGGGAGAAATTTTCTAATAATTGATGCAGCAATGAATGATTTGTTGAGGCCAGCGTTATATGACGCTTATCACGATTTAATGCCTGTTAATAAACCGTCTGATGGCATCGAATTAGAAAAATATGATATCGTTGGGCCCGTATGTGAAACAGGTGATACTTTTGCTATTCAACGGGCAATTCCCAATATGGCACCAGGTGAATTATTAGCGTTTAGATCTGCTGGAGCTTATGGTGCAGTTATGGCATCAGAATATAATTCAAGGCCACTAATTCCAGAAGTTTTAGTAAGCGGAAATAAATTTGAAGTGATTAGAGCTCGTCCTAGTATCCAAGATATCATTAGTAGAGATAATCTTCCTGATTGGTTGTAAGATTACTTGGCTTGTACTTCTGTGTGACGTGAGCAGGTTATCATGTGGTTATTTACCAATCCAGCAGCTTCCATGAATGCGTAAACGATTGTTGGCCCGCAGTAGCGATATCCAAGCTTCTTGAGATCTTTTGATATTTGTTCAGACAAATTGGTTGAGTTTGGAATTTCAGATTGTGTTTGCACCTTTGACTGAAGAGTTTGATGATTTGTGTATTTCCAAAAAAAATTATTAAAGCCTTGGTCTTTCTCAATATCTAAAAAAATTTTTGCATTTTGGACTGTAGCTTCTATTTTCCCCCTGTGCCTAATAATACCTTTATTCTGAAGCAGAGTAGTGATTTTTAGTTCATCATATTTGGCAACAATCTCAGGTTGAAAATTATCGAATGCTTTTCTAAATGATTCTCGTTTTTTAAGGATGGTTATCCAACTTAAACCAGCTTGGAATCCCTCCAAGGTTAGTTTTTCCCAAAGCATTTTACTATTATGTTCTGGAACACCCCATTCTGTATCATGATATTGGATATATAAGGCATCATCACCGGGCCAAGGACATCTTTCTTCCATAATAGTCTTCTCTAGCACTTCATTTTAAAAATATATTTATGTTATAGTTGCTATTATTATTAAATGTCAAAAATACAAAAAGATCTATTTAGGAATTTAGTTGAAAATTAACTTTACAAATACCTACCAAACTGACTCTATAAGAAATTTTAAGTCTCAAAAAATAATTATTGCGCAATATAATTATATAAATTATATTAAAATAGAAATAAAATTACTATTAGAATCATTTTGTAAGTTTTGGCCAAATTATATTACTTACATGAAGAGGACTAATTTATGACTAATATTGTTATTGCATCTGCAGCTCGAACAGCGGTTGGTAGTTTTGGTGGTTCATTCGCCAATATACCTGCTCATGATTTGGGCTCTGCGGTATTAAAGGAGGTTGTTGAAAGATCTGGTATTGATAAGTCAGAGGTTTCAGAAACCATAATGGGCCAAGTTTTGGCAGCTGGGCAGGGTCAAAATCCTGCACGTCAAGCACATATCAATGCAGGATTGCCAATTAAAAGTGCTGCATGGGGTATCAATCAAGTGTGTGGATCAGGGTTGCGAGCTGTTGCGATTGCCGCTCAACATATCCAGCTGGAAGATGCTTCTATCGTTATTGCTGGTGGTCAAGAAAGTATGTCGTTAAGCCCTCATGTGGCATTAATGCGTTCAGGTCAAAAAATGGGTGATATGGCTTTTGTGGACTCTATGATCAAGGACGGACTTTGGGACGCATTTAATGGTTATCATATGGGAAATACGGCTGAAAACATTGCAAAAAAATGGCAAATTTCTCGGGATACTCAAGATGAATTTGCTGTTTCTTCCCAAAATAAAGCTGAGGTTGCTTTAAAAGCTGGAAAATTTGCAAACGAAATAGTTCCATTCACAATTTCTACTCGGAAAGGTGACATCATTGTTAATGTAGATGAGTATATCCGGCATGGAGCGACAATGGATACAATGAAAAAGCTTAAACCAGCTTTTGACCGAGAAGGGAGCGTAACAGCAGCTAATGCGTCTGGCATAAATGATGGGGCAGCCGCCGCGTTGATGATGACAGCTAAGGAAGCAGAGAGAAGAGGTGTCGAGCCTTTAGCTCGTATTGTTTCCTATGCAACTGTGGGGGTTGATCCTTCTATAATGGGTATTGGACCGGTTGGTGCCTCTAAGAAAGCTTTAGAAAAAGCCAATTGGAAAGTTAATGATTTGGATCTGATAGAATCTAATGAAGCTTTCGCCGCTCAGGCATGTGCTGTGAATAAGGAAATGGGTTGGGATCCATCTATCGTCAATGTAAATGGTGGCGCTATCGCAATTGGACATCCCATAGGCGCATCTGGTTGTCGAATTTTGAATACCCTATTATTTGAGATGCAGAAGAGAAATGCAAAAAAAGGTCTTGCTACACTATGTATTGGTGGGGGAATGGGTGTCGCCATGTGTTTAGAGCGATTTTAATTTATATAGAAGGAACTAAAATGAAACGAATAGCATTGGTTACTGGCGGTACCCGTGGCATTGGAGCCGCTATTAGTAGCGCTCTTCAACATGGGGGTTATACTGTGGCTGCAACATATTTTGGTGATGATGAAGCCGCAAAAAACTTTAGCCGTGACACAGGAATTTCTACATATAAATGGTCAGTTTCCGATTATGATTCTTGTGTGATGGGCATAAAAAAAGTTGAAGAAGATCTAGGCACTATCGATATTTTAGTGAACAACGCAGGTATAACCAGAGATGCCATGTTTCATAAAATTACTTTTAGTCAGTGGAAAGAAGTCATAGATACAAATCTTAATGGTGTTTTTAATATGACCCATCCAATTTGGAATGGCATGCGGGATCGAAAATTTGGTCGAGTAATAAATATTTCCTCTATAAATGGTCAAAAAGGCCAGATGGGACAGGTTAATTATTCAGCTGCCAAGTCTGGGGACATAGGTTTCTCTAAAGCTTTAGCCCAGGAAGGCGCTTTTAAAGGAATTACAGTTAACACAATTTGCCCAGGCTACATAGCAACAGATATGGTAAAGGCAGTTCCAGAAAAAGTGCGGGATGCTATAATTTCTCAAATTCCTGTTGGCAGATTGGGAGAAGCTTCTGAAATAGCCAGATGCGTAATATTTTTAGCCTCTGATCAAGCTGGATTTATTACAGGATCAACAATAACGGCAAATGGAGGCCAGTATATAGTATAATTAAAGGCTAAAAATTAATTTTAAAAAAGTTTATCTAATTATATTTTTCTTCCAGCCGATAAATTTTTTCCTTGAGTTTTAGCTTTAGTTTTTTTAGCAGTATGATATTTTCGTAGTTGATTGAAAGGTTATTTTGAGCGCTTACTATTTCATTTTTAAGGGATTTATGCTTTTGCTTTAATTTTTTTATATGATTACTCAATGACATAATTTAGATGCTCCTTTTTTATCATGGGTCAATTAAACATCAATAAGTTCAAAAAACCTAAAACTTTTTTTTAAATAAGTAGTTTAGGCAAAAAAGTGCCCGTAGAATGCAAAACCTACAAAGCTCTTTAAATTATTATCGAGTGCCCATTTTCTAAAATATTTGTGGCTATTTCTGTGAAATCTTTTGAATCAGTTTCATGAAGCTGTTCTTTATGAACAACTAATGGAGGTAATAATGAAAAAGTACCTTTGCTACCTTTTTTCATCTGAATTATAATGCGGTTTGCATCAGATTTATGTCGTGAATAGATGGGTTTTATCTTTATATTTCCAAAATATTTGGTACTTTCACTTAAGATATCTGGTAGACGCTCAGCACCAATTAATAAAGTCGCCATACCTCCTTGTTTTAAGCGTTTTGATGAAATTTTAACCCATTCAGCCAAATTTAATTTTTCACGCAGGCTTATATTCTTCCCTATATTTTTAGAATGAGTGCCCATATTATTATAGTAAAAGGGAGGGTTTGAGATCACATGGTCAAAACTTTGCTCTTGTAGTTCTTGGGGTAAATTTTGAATGTCAGCACAGTAAATATTTGCCTTTGAATTTAGGGTCGCATTTTTTTTTGCTAGATCAGCATAGAGTTTTTGGATTTCAACACCGTTTAGTTTTAAATTACTTATGCGTGCCCCTAAACACATTAAGACAGCACCAACACCACACCCTAGTTCCAATATTTTTTGTGTTTTTTGTGCTGGTATAGCTGCCGCTAATAAAACAGCATCCATAGAAGATCTGAATCCATTCTTAGGTTGTAGAAGATTTACCCTACCCCCAAGAAAACCATCTTGTGTGGTTTGTCCCAAATCTACTTTGGTTACATTCATGCTAGTTCTATACCATTATCCAATAATATCTTCTCAGCTTCAACGATTGCACTATCTGGAACTAATATTCGTCTAGGAAGTATGTTTATTGATCCCTCCAACGCACTCATATGGACGTCTAATTCAAAGTAATCTATACTCTCATTTGTTAAAAGTAATTTTATGTGTGCGATGGTAGTCAAATCATTTGTTCTAATAAGTTCTTTCATAAAAATACTAAAGACTGAATGGTTTACATTGTCGAGACAAACTATATATGAAAAATATGAATAATAATAAAAATAATCCAATAGAAGTTTTACAGTTGTATCTGGCATCGGAAATGCACTCAGTGAATCGCTTAATCAATACTTATATGAAGTCAGAAACGGCACCAATAATTTCAAAACTTGCCAACCATCTCATTAATGCTGGTGGTAAAAGATTACGTCCTTTACTTACTTTAGCTGCAGCAAATTTATGCAATTATAATGGTACTTCACACGTTAAACTGGCTGCTGCGATTGAATTTATACACACAGCCACTCTTTTACACGATGATGTAGTTGATGAAAGTTTACAAAGAAGGGGTAAGCCTACTGCGAACCTTTTGTGGGACAATCAATCATCTATTTTGGTAGGTGACTATCTTTTTTCAAAATCGTTTCAACTTATGGTTGAGGCGGGTTCGTTAAAGGTTTTGTCTGTATTAGCTGATGCATCAGCTACGATATCTGAGGGAGAAATTCTACAATTGAGCGCTGTTAAAAATATAAATACTGATGAAGAAACTTATTTTAAAATTATTGATGGAAAAACAGCTGCTCTGTTTTCAGCAGCGACGAAAGTTGGTGCAATTATCTCTAATATGGATGAAACCCATGTTGATGCACTTACGAATTTTGGAAAAGCATTGGGTATAAGTTTTCAATTAACAGATGATTTATTAGACTATACTGGCTTTGAGGAAAGTTTAGGGAAAAATATTGGTGATGATTACCGAGAAGGTAAGATAACCCTTCCACTTATCAAAGCTATAAATAAATCCTCTGGTGACGAAATTATTTTTTGGGAAAAAACAGTTGGTAAAGGTGTGCAAGAACCATCTGATCTAAAGCAAGCTTTATTTTTGATGAAAAAATATGGTACACTTAATGACACCCGTCACGAGGCGATCATATGGGCCACTAAGGCGGCTGATTACCTTGAAATATTTCCGGAATGTGAAATGAAAACCACTTTGAAAGAATTAACATCCTTTGTTGTCTCTAGGGTTAATTAAATTAATTTAACCATCTTACACCACATGTTAGGAAATTTTATTTTTGCCTGTGATAATGCTCTCATCGCACTTACCTCATCATCAAATAAGCCAAAACAAGTCGTGCCAGATCCAGACATTTGGGTGTAGTAATTGCCTTTTTGTACATTCAGAAAATTAATTATATCTCTTAAAAGAGGTACAATAGTAATTGAAGTTTGAAGTAAGTCATTTCTTAATTTATTAAGATAATTTGCAAACTCTTCAATTGAATCAGTACCTTTAAAAGTACACATTTTCTCATTATGTTTATTTTTAAGATTATTAAAAACCTTCGCTGTTGATAAGCCAATATTTGGTTTGATTAAAACAATATGTAAGTTACTTGGAATAGAGACCGGAGTAATTTTTTCACCAATACCTTGAACAATTGCTGTTTCTTTTAACAGACAAATGGGCACATCAGCCCCTAACACTTCCGGTGTTTTGGGAATCGGTATATTCCACAATTTTGATAGTGAGCGTAGCGTTGCTGCAGCATCTGCTGAGCCTCCACCCAACCCAGCTTCGACTGGTAGATTTTTTATTAAATTAATATGTGCTTTACCATCTGGCAATAAAAATTTGGCAGCTTTTATTACAATATTATCAGTGTCTTTTGGAACATTATCAGCAAAAGGACCCTCAATCGTTAACTTTAACTCATTGGAAGTTCTTACTTCAATTATGTCTCCAATATTGGCAAAAGTTACTAAACTGTGTAGTTCATGATAACCATTTGACTTTAAACCTCGCACATGGAGGGCCAAGTTAACCTTTGCTGCAGCGAACGAGTTAATTTTCATTACAAGATGGGGTCATTCAGTTTCAGATATTAAGACGGCGTCTAAACCAATATTTAATTTTTTATTAATTCTTTTAGCATCTTTTTCTTCTGGATCAAAACTTAACGCACGACGCCACTGAAACTCAGCTTCTGTGTGACGATCAACAGCCCAATATACATCTCCTAAATGGTCATTTATAATAGGATCTAAGGGCATTAGCTCTGTGGCTCGCTCCATATGGATTACAGCTTCTGAATATTTTTCCAACCGATAGAGAGCCCACCCTAGGCTGTCTGTTATATAGCCATCATTTGGTTGACCTCTTACAGCTCGTTTAATTAAGTCTAGAGCCTCTTCTAAATGTATTCCTTTTTCAACAAGAGAGTATCCAAAATAATTTAATAATGATGGTTGGTTGGGCTCTATTGCTAATGCTTTTCTGAAATCTACTTCAGCTAATTCCCAATTTCCTAGACGTTCATTGCAAATACCTTTTGCATAATATTCAAACCAACTCTTCAGGCCTTTATTCTCTATCAGAAGGATTGCTTCATTATATATAATTGAAGCTTCAAGGAACTTTTCACTGCGCCTTAATGAGTTTCCTAGTGTTGTGTGTAGCTCTATATCCTTCGGATTATCTCTTACTAAGGCTATTAAAACTTCGATCGAACCTTCTTCTTTACCTTGAAAAAAAAGTGCATTTGCTCGTCCTATTTCGGCATTCTTGAATTTAATATGATTGTTGGGAACATTATTGTAATTTTCAATTGTAAGTTTGTATTGCTCCAAATTCAAAAGGTTTTTAGATATTAATAAAATGTTCTCAATGTTTTTATTATCTATATGATGCACCAATCGTGAATAAATGAGTGATAAAGCATAGTCTTTTTCGTTATTTATTGCATTAGCAACAGTATAAAGTGCTAATGCAGCCCCTTGTTTTGAATTGGTAATATAATCATATTTAACTGGTGCTCCAGCATCTATCAAACGGCGTAATTTGGAGATCTCAAGGTCATCATTTCCAATTAAAAACCTATCTAATAATTCAACGGCTTCTAGGTTCTTTCCTATTTGCGCCATTATTTGAGCATGGGCAATTACTGACTCTCGATCAATTAAATTAGAACCATTTGTAAAATTAGATAAAATGGCATCTGCTTTTTCAAAATCACCTACCATTGCGAGGGCAAGTGCTAGGTGATTTCGTGAGATAGAACCCAGCTTTTTGGCGTTTTCAGATTCCTTGAAATAATTTAACCCCTTCCCAATATTTCCAGCGCCTATTTCCAGCCAACCGGTTAGTATAGCTTCCAAATATATATTGAATTGATTTGGTTCATTTAATAATAATTTTGCCCTATTAAATTCTTCATTCTTAATGGCATTTGTGAGCATCAATAGTGAAGTTATTGGTGCCTCTTCTTTGAGTTTTATTAACCTTTTGGAAAAAAATAATGCATCTGAAAAATTACCATTTTTTATGTTTGATCTTACAGCTCCATTAAGTAGCAAAACATTATAGGCATCGTTTTCTAATGAAAGTGAGTAAAATTTTGAGGCAGAAGAAAAGTCATTGTTACGTTCTGCATGAATTGCTGACAGATATGATCCAGCGTTGTTATCTGAGGTTGCACTAAATGCTGTAAAGCACCAGATTAGCAAAGCGTATGAGGTATATTTAATATTAAGGTTCAAAAGAAATATCCGTATTTATGAAATTAAAGGTAGCCTTGTAGTTATGCCAAATCAACATGATACTTAAATTCCAAATAAAGTTTTATTATTTCGTCACATATTTGGATAGTTAGGACCTTCACCGCCCTGTGGAGTAACCCAAGTTATATTTTGACTTGGGTCTTTAATGTCACAAGTTTTGCAGTGAACACAGTTTTGAGCGTTAATTTGAAATATTGGATCAGATCCATCCTCTTTTGTTATTATTTCATACACTCCAGCTGGACAGTATTTTTGAGCGGGTTCTGCAAATTTGGGTAAATTTATTTTAATAGGAATTGAGGGATCTTTTAACTGCAAATGGCAAGGCTGCTCTTCTTCATGATTTGTTGCAGAAAAACTAACGTTAGTTAAGCGATCAAAACTTATTTTTCCATCTGGTCGCGGATATTCAAGAATTTTGTGATCAGATGCATTACCAGTTGATTCTGCATCATTTTTACCATGTTTCAAAGTTCCAAGAGGGTTCCAGCCAGTAAGATTTGCCACCCACATATCGAACCCACCAAGAATAAGGGAAGGAAATAATCCAAATTTTGACCATAATGGTTTAACATTTTTTACTCGTTTTAAATCTTTCGCAATTGGTCCTGACAATAAGTCTTGTTCATATTTTTCAAGTTCGTCACCCGATCTGCCATTCTTAATAGCATTTGCAGCTGCTTCAGCAGCAAAAATACCCGATAACATTGCATTGTGATTACCCTTAATTCGAGGAACATTAACTAAACCAGCCGAGCAACCTAACAAAGCACCCCCAGGAAAAATTACTTTTGGAATTGATTGCCAACCGCCTTCTGTTATTGCCCTGGCACCATACGCTACTCTTTTTCCACCTTGCAATAATTTGGCTATCTTAGGATGATGCTTGAATCTTTGGAATTCCATGTACGGAAAAAGATGTGGATTTTTATAATTTAAATGCACCACAAAACCAATGTATATTTGATTATTGTCAAGATGGTAAATAAAAGATCCACCCCCTGCATTTCCACCTAATGGCCATCCCATCGTATGGGTGACGGTTCCCTCTTCATGATTTTTAGGGTCAATTTCCCAAATTTCTTTCATGCCTAGGCCAAACTTTGGCACATCACAATTTGCATCCAACGCATAATGTTTTATTAATTCCTTTGAAAGAGACCCTCTTACTCCCTCAGATAAGAACACATATTTACCTCTTAATTCCATGCCTGGTTCATAACCATCGCCAGTTGTTCCATCTTTATTCTTTCCAAATTCGCCTGCTATAACACCGACAAGTTCATTTTTCTCTCCAAACACTAGTTCTGAACAGGCCATGCCTGGGAAAATTTCTACTCCGAGCTCTTCTGCTTGTTCTGCCATCCATCGACAAACATTTGCCATAGAAACAATATAATTTCCGTGATTATTCATTAAAGGAGGCATTGGAAAGTTTGGAATTCTTATTGACCCTGTCTCCCCTAGAATTAAAAAATTATCTTTTTTTACTGGGACGGTTATAGGTGCGCCCTTGGTTTTCCAGTTTGGAATTAATGAATCTAAGCCACAGGTGTCTAGAACTGCACCTGATAAAATATGAGCCCCAACTTCAGATCCCTTTTCTAGAACTACTACATCAAGATCTGCATTAAGTTGTTTTAACCTGATAGCTGCTGACAGACCAGCTGGTCCTGCCCCAACGATTACAACGTCATAATCCATGCTTTCACGTTCAATGTTCAACATTTTATATTACCCTTCTTAGTATTATAAGGCTAAAACTAGTAATTATAATATAATGCACTAAAGTAATGCCCGTCATAAGGTCAAATGTTATATTGCTTCATCAAGTCGCATCTGACTTGTGAGTAATCTTTTTGTTGAAAATAAAAAGTGTCACTTTTCAAGACTAGCTTGACTTTATCAGGTATGATATTAATAAAATTAAGACAATATACTCTTTTGGAAAGAAATTTTTAAGCTATGGAAAAGATACCAATGACATCGTCTGGTTACAATGATCTGGACATGGAGTTAAAAAAGTTACGCTCATCTGAAAGACCAACTATTATTAAGGCAATAGCTGAGGCTCGAGAGCATGGGGATTTATCTGAAAATGCAGAATACCATTCTGCCAGAGAAAAGCAAAGTTTTATAGAAGGTAGAATTAAAGAACTCGAGTCAGTAATAGGTTTGGCTGAGATAATAGATATTTCTAAATTATCAGGAGCTATAAAATTTGGGGCTACGGTAAAGTTAATTGATGAGGATACTGAGCTAGAGGTCACTTATAAATTTGTTGGTGAATTTGAAGCTGATTTAGAGAAAAATCTTTTGAATATAAAGTCTCCATTAGCTAGAGCGCTAATTGGTAAAGATATTGGAGATAGTGTTGATGTAAAAACTCCTGGGGGTACAAGAAGTTATGAAGTACTTGAGGTGGGCTATGTCTAACATTAAAAAGATAAATCAAAATTTTTCTACGAAAAAGTCTGATCCTGATTTAGATTTTGGAATTTATGGAAATAATAATTCTAATTCTTCTTTTATAGATATTAGCGCTATTGTTATTAGCATACTGTGGGTAATTTTTAGTATATTTTTTTTAACCTTTGGTGAGAAGCAAGATACCGAATCATTGGCTAAAACCTCTCTTTTGTTAAATTGTCTAGCCGTGTTTGTACCAGTAGCGATGATTGGTACTTTTTCTATGAATTTGAAAATGTCAAGAAAACTTAAAGATGAAGCCATAAAACTTCAAACAGCAGTTGATGTGATGCGCCGCACTCAAATCACGCAACAACAAGTTTCAGGCCTCTCTGTAAAATCTGATGCTGGAAGAAAAATTGATGAAATAGCTAAATTTTCTACTCGACGAGAGACTAGCGATGTGCCGGGTACAAATGCTGCCCTAAAAAAACATAAACCAAGTTTTAGATCGGAGGAACCTCCTTTACCTCTTGATGGTAATGATAATAATTCAACCGATTCAAATGCATCAGTCACGATTGGTGATTTTATAAAAGCTGCTAACTTTCCAGATAATGCAAATGATAAAGATGGGTTAGGATCACTTCGAAAAGCTTTAGAGGACCGTGATTTGGCTAAACTTCTTCATGCTGCTCAAGATACGCTTCGAATCATGTCAGAAGATGGAATTTACGTTGATGTGGTTGGCATTACTATTGGAAAAGTTGAGTTATGGCGTGATTTTGGTAATGGTAAAAGGGGTAAGGAAATTTCAGGTATTGCGGGTTTTCATGATACTTCAATTTTAGAAAAGGTGAGCTTGCGGTTCAAGACTGATACAGTATTTATGGATGTTGTGCACCATTTTTTACGTCAGTTTGATGTCGTATTTACTGAATTTTCAAAAAATGCTTCAGATGATGAAATTTTTAAGTTTTCAAAAACTAGAACTGCATTAACCTTCTTAATTTTAGCAAGCGTCGCTGGTACCTTTGATTAATAGATTTTATAAAAATGTATTAACTTAATTAAAATTATGCTCTGACAAGATCTTCATATTCTGCAGAGATTTCTTTCGTCAATGCTCCAACTGTAAAGCTATGAGTGCCTATCTGGCCAACTGGTGTTACTTCTGCAGCAGTTCCTGTAAGCCAACATTGTTCAAAACTGTCTAACTCAGTTGGTAAAATATGTCGTTCATGAACAGATATATTTTTTGCTTTCAAAAGGTTTATAATAGTTTGCCGGGTGATTCCATTTAAAAAGGTATCAGCTAAGGGCGTATGAACCTCACCATCCTTGACGAAAAATATATTTGCACCTGTGGCTTCGGCTACGTATCCTCGATGATCATACATCAATGAATCTGAACATCCTTTTGCTTCTGCATCATGTTTAGACATAGTACAAATCATATAAAGTCCAGATGCTTTTGCATGACAAGGGATGGTTTCAGGAGATGGGCGCTTCCACTTTGAAATATCTAATTTAGCACCCTCCATTTTAGCATCACCATAATAAGCTCCCCACTCCCATACGGCCACGGCCATTCTTACTGGATTTGCTGCCGACGCTACTCCCATTTCAGTACCTGATCCACGCCAGCAAATAACTCTTACGTAAGCTTCAGACAAACCACTAATTTTTAATGTTTCATATTTTGCAGCTTCAATTTCAGCTATGGTATAAGGGATAGGCATATCCAACATTTTACCACTAGCTAGTAACCGTTTTGAATGATCTTCACTTTTAAATATTTTACCATTATAGGCCCGCTCTCCTTCAAATACTGAGCTTGCATAGTGCAATGCATGAGTAAGGATATGGATTTGTGCATTTCGCCATGGAACTAACTCACCATCTAACCAAATATAACCATCGCGATTATCGTATGATACATCCATTTTAATATTCCTGTGCTAAGCTATTGTCTATTTTTGGTCATAAGGATTAAAGGGTCAAAGTAAACACTTTGTTTGTTTAAAAATAATAATTTTTAACATTCACACCTTGGAAAGTCAATAAGACTGACTTATGCTAAAACTTATTTGGGTGAGTAGGAATGCAAGATAAAAGATCAAATCAACAAATTTTATTTCTAACAGATGAGCAGTTAAGGCTTGGCATTGAGGCAATGTTTTTTGCTTATAAGGGCATTACCATTGATCCTGATAATATTTTAAAGAACTATTCTTATGGGCGAGCACATCATCGAGCCATTCACTTTATAAATAGTTACCCTGGGACTACAGTAAATAATTTATTGCAAATTCTGGGAGTAACAAAGCAATCTTTAAATAGGGTTTTAAGATCTTTGATTATGGATGGATTGGTTGAAGTTAATATTGGAAAGATTGATAAAAGACAAAGAAATCTCATTCTTACCACTAAAGGAAAAGATTTAGAAAATAAACTTTCTATATCTCAACGTGATCGAATGCGATTAGCCTATAAGGCGGCTGGACCTGACGCGGTGGCTGGTTTTAGAACGGTTTTGGATTATATTGATGATCCAAATGGGACTGAAGATAAAAACCAGATTGGTTTAGATAGTGAGTTGCTAGAATGACAGAACGAATGTCACACTTATTAATTATTGATGACGATCAACGCATCCGGTCTTTATTAAAAAAATTCTTATGTAAGGCTGGCTTTCGCGTTACTTCTGCTAATGGTTCTTATCAAGCCCGCCAATTATTGAAGAGCCTAAAGTTTGATATGTTAGTATGTGATGTGATGATGCCTGGTGAGGATGGGTTAGCACTAACCAACTCTATATCAGACATATTATCCGTACCAATCATTTTGTTAACCGCAAAAGGAGATACACTAGATCGTATAGCAGGGCTGAAAGCTGGTGCTGATGATTATATCGCAAAACCTTTTGAGCCCCAGGAGTTACTGTTAAGAATTCAAGCTATTTTAAGAAGAGTTCCAAGAGAAAGTGACAATTTATTTTTCCAAAAATCTTTTAAGATGGGTGAATTTGTTTATAAATTAGATCGGGGAGAACTTTGGTGTGGTGCAGATTTGGTTCGTTTGACAACAACGGAGGCAATCTTGATGCAAATTTTTTCTAAAAAACCTAATATAACCTTTAGTCGCCCTCAATTGGTTTTTGAATTAGGGCGTGATAAAGGGCAGGCGCAAGAAAGAGCGATTGACGTTCAAATAACTCGGTTACGAAAAAAGATAGAAGTTGATCCAAAAACACCTCGATATTTACAAACAGTAAGAAGTGCCGGTTATATATTCACGCCAGATTAATTAACTTCCCAGAGATGGTCAATTAATTTATCTATATTACCACGACGCTTATCAAGCATTGCTCCGATTTCAGTTTTTTCTGAAGAGCTCACATTTATTCCTTCAATGAACAGATTGAACATTTTAGGTACTCCACCTTTATTTGCAACAAGCCAGCGAACTTCAAATGGTGCCTGTCCTTCCAATTGGACAACTGATGTTACCTCATAAACTGCATTAACCTTACGAGAGTTTGTAACTAAAATGTTCCCACCTAGAAATTCTTCAAATCTTTTCCCATACTTGCGACTTAAATAGTGTTCAAAGGCTTTTTGAAAGTCTCCTCGTTGGCGTATTGTTGCTCTCCGCCAATCTACCCCTAAAACTTTTTTTGACATAATTTTTGTATCGCCATATTTTGTTAAAACATTTTTGAAATCGAGATACATGTATGTTGCAGGTTTTTTTGAATTGATGATAATATTGATATCTTTTACCAAAGAAGAAATGAGCTTGGATGCTTCGCCGGTATTCAGTGCAGTTGCCGCGTTAGAAAATAAAAAAAAGAATGATAAGCACCCACCTATTAATAATTTTTTAATCAGATGCATAAGGGTCCTCATAAACACTGTCATCAAGCTTTCTTTCCAAATTAAACCTCATACGTTCTAAATATATCTGTCGACTTTGGGAATAACTGTCATCGCTTTTGTATAATACCCCATCTATAACATCAGAATATTTGTGCCTTTTTCCCATTAAATCTAAAACTTTAGCAGTTGTCGGTATAAATTTTTGAGCACCTTTAAACACACCCCCATAAGGGTTTATTGCAAAACTCATTATTAGGCTTGCAGTGCTTCGTTCAGTGTTTGGTCCAAACGCGGGAATTTCAGTATAAGCGCCTTCACGAATTCCATAAGTATACAATGTTTGATCAAAGTTAGTATTTTTTCCGTACATTTTTATGCTTGAAGCTACGTCAAATATTCCAAGTAATCCAACAGTGGAGTTTATTAAAAAACGCCCTGTGTTTTTAGAAACGCCTTCACTATCAAGTTGTAAGATTCCATTTAAAATTGTTATGGGTAATTCTAGGTTTGAGGAAAAATTAGATATTCCAGTAACAATTGGATCAGGTATGATTGCTACATAAGTGTTTGACGCTGGTCTTAAAAGAGCTTTATCTAAACTCTTATTAAAACTATGGGTTTTTCTATTGGGTTCTTCATAAGGATCGAAAATAGTGCTACTGGTTGTATTGTTCGTACAGCTAGCTAAAGTCGTAGCAACAATAATAGTGGTTGCTCGAAGTAATATTTTGATTCTTTTGTTCATAATTTACCAGTTACTTTTATTTTTTATATAATCAAGTTAGAAAGACTAAAGAAAAGAAAAAATGCTCTTACTTGATATATGATGTTAACAATACCACTAAGTGTTGTAAATTATCAAAAGTCACAAAGTTCAATATTAACTTTTTATTAGGTAACTGAAATTAGGACTTGGATTATTCTGATTTTACTTCTTTAATAATATAATTAAATTGAAAATAGATTAGGTTATCAGATGAGTGAATATGAAAGAAAATTAAATGAATTGGGTATTATCCTTCCGAATGCCCCGGCTCCAGCTGCAAATTATGTCCCTTTCGTTAAAATAGATAACATAGTTTATGTTTCAGGACAGATATCAATTGGTCCTGATGGTTTAATTAAAGGGGTTCTTGGCGCTGATATGTCAATAGAAGATGGTATGTTAGCTGCGCGTCAATGTGCAATAAATTTGTTAGCTCAAGTAAAAGCAGCTTGTGATGGAAATTTAGATAGACTCCTGAGAGTCATAAAGTTAGGGGGTTTTGTTAATTCAAAACCAAATTTCTCAGAACAGCCAAATGTAATAAATGGTGCTTCAGATTTTTTAGTTGATTTATTAGGTGACCGGGGTCGCCATGCACGGACAGCGGTGGGTGCTATTTTGCCACTCGGTGTGGCTGTAGAAATAGATGGGATATTTTTAATTAAATAATGAAGCTCGACCATACATTTTATAATACGCCGATTGCGCACCGAGGTTTGCATAATGTGGCTGAAGGGTTTCCCGAAAACTCACTAGACGCCATAAAAAGAGCTCTTTCTTTTAATTATGGTGTTGAAATTGATGTGCAAATCTCCGCAGACAAAAAAGCAGTTGTTTTCCATGATTATAAACTAGACCGTTTAACTAATAAGATTGGCTTGATCCGAGAGAAGACTTTTGATGAATTAAAAAGTGTCTTTTTGCTGGGTAGTAAAAATAAAATTCCATTATTGTCAGATGTGTTAAATATTATAGACGGAAAGCAGCCAGTATTGATTGAGATTAAAGACCAAGATGGACAACTTGGATCAAATGTGGGTGATTTAGAGAAAGAAGTTTCTAAGGTTTTGTCGACTTATAATGGTCCAGTTGCAGTTATGTCATTTAATCCCTATTCGTTAAAAGCATACCGTTCATTTGGTGGATTGGATCCTATTGGTTTGGTGACAGAAGCTTTTTGTGAAATAGAGTGGCCCAAAATTTCTATACAAAAATTAGAATTACTTCGAGAATTAGTATATTTTGATCAAATACCTTGTGATTTTATTAGTCACAATTTCCAAAACCTGGATTCTCACCCAGTAGAAAAATTGCGAAACAGAGGAGTTCCAGTTCTTAGCTGGACGATAAAATCTGTTGCTGATGAAGTAAAAGCAAGAAAAAAAGCTATCAATATCACATTTGAAGGCTATATGGCTAAACATGTATAATGATTTTAATTTTTAAGAACAAAAGGAAAAAGATGTCTAAAAATCAAGACATTAATGTTTTTATATGTGAAAATATTAATGAAATAGGGGAGAAGAATTGGGAGAAATGTGCAAAAAATAAAATTGGCACAATATCGTCTGATCCGTTCACAACATATAGGTTTCTAGAGTTACTTGAAGACAGTGGGAGTGTGGGAAAAAATAGTGGTTGGTTACCTAGGTACTTGGTTGCAAAGATAGATGGTGAAGTTATTGGTGTTGCCCCTATGTATGTTAAAACTCATAGTCAAGGTGAGTATGTTTTTGACCATAGTTGGGCCCACGCATACCAAAAATCTGGAGGTAATTATTATCCCAAAATACAAATAGCAGCACCATTTACACCCGTATCTGGAAAGAGATTTTTGGTTTGTGTTGGATATGAACAGATAGGCATAGAAGCGCTGATAAGAGCAGTAAAGCAACTATGTGAGCAAAATAAAATTAGTGGTTTGCATATCACTTTTTGCACCGAAGCTGAAGTATGCATTGGGAAAGAACAAGGATTACTGCACCGAACAGGACAGCAGTTTCATTGGTTAAATAATGGCTACAAAAATTTTGATGACTTCTTGTCTAATTTATCTTCAAGAAAACGAAAAGCGATAAGAAAAGAACGAAGAATAGCTAATGATTTTGGAGGAGATATTCTTCGGTTAACTGGTGATGAAATTCAATTAGAGGATTTAGAGGATTTTTGGTTATTTTATCAAGATACAAGTGCACGAAAATGGGGTCAAACTTATTTAACAAAGGAATTTTTTATTAGTTTACATGAAAAAATGCGAGATGATATTTTACTTATTATGTGTAGGCGTGATGGAAAAAATGTAGCGGGCGCATTAAATTTTATTTCAAAGAATGTATTATTTGGTCGTTATTGGGGCTGTTTAGAAGATCACTCATCTTTGCATTTTGAGGTTTGCTATTATCAAGCTATAGAATACGCGATTGAACATAGTTTATTAAGGGTTGAGGCAGGTGCTCAAGGGCACCACAAATTAGCTAGAGGATATATGCCAGTAACAACTCATTCACTTCATTGGGTTGTTGATCCAGGTTTTAATGATGCGATCAATGTGTTTCTTGAGGCTGAGAGAAATGCTGTTGATGATCAAAATGAAATATTAACAAGTTATGGACCATTTAAACGTAATTTACCGGAGAAAGCTTATGAATAGAAAAGTGAACGAAAATACTCTAAAACCCCTACTTGACGCTGGTTGGGCAGTATTAATTGACCGAAATGCTGTTTCTAAAACTTATAAGTTTAAATCTTTTATTGATGCGTTTTCTTTTATGACTAGCGCGGCAATATTTGCAGAGAAACTAAATCACCATCCAGAATGGTTTAATGTATATTCACGCGTTGATGTTGTTTTGACCACTCATGACTTAGATGCTATCTCGGAATTGGATATTAAATTAGCAATACACATGGATAAATTTGCAGCTAATCTAATATGATATTATTTATAATATAAATTTTAAAGAAAACTAAGGATTGTTTCGCCTGCAGAAAGATCACAGATGCCCGAATCTTCATCTACGTTTAAAAGTTCAACTTTTTTATTGTTTATGATCATTGCAAAGCGCTTAGAGCGATCAAAAAACCCGATAGGCTCTGCATCAAAATTCAAACCAATTTTTTTAATTAAGGCACTACTTGGGTCACATAACATATCTATTCCAGCTTTTGAGGCACCTGTGTCGTTATCCCAACTTGCCATTACAAATGGATCATTAACCGCAATACATATTACTTTTTCTATACCTTTTTCTTTAAAATTTTTCATTGTTTTAATAAAACTGGGAAGATGTTTGCTAGAGCATGTACGTGAATATGCACCAGGCACACCAAATAAAATAACTTTATTATTGCCAATAAAATCATGCAATTGAATGTTTTCAAGTCCTTTTGTACCAAATCTTGATAATGTATAGTTTGGTAAGACTTCGCCAATATTAATTGTCATATCAGACCTCCTTAAAGATGTTTTAGCTTGCTCGTGGTAATGGTATAGCTAATATTTAACAATAGTCATTTTTAGCTAAGGTAAAAAATATATGTCAAATGTCATTGTTATTGGCGCAGGTCAAGCAGGCGCATCGCTGGTGATCAAATTAAGAAAAATTGGTTATAAAGGTAAAATTACTTTGATTGGTGATGAAGAAGTCCTTCCCTACCAACGGCCTCCGCTATCAAAGGGATACCTCTTGGGAGATATGTCTTTAGAACGATTATTTTTAAGACCACAAAAATATTATGATGAGAATGATATTACTTTGAGATTGGGCATGCCCGTTGATAGTATTAATAGTGACATACAAAAAGTTAACTTTGGTGATGAGGAATTAAGCTACGATCAATTAGTTTTAGCCACTGGATCAAAACCAATACTATTACCTACTTCGATTGGAGGTAAATTGGAGGGTGTTTATAGTGTCAGAAACTTAAATGATGTTGATCTTATGGAACCTGAGTTTCGCCCTGGAAGGACTGTTTTAATAGTTGGCGGTGGTTACATAGGGTTAGAAGCGGCGGCGGTTGCTTCAAAGAAGGGCCTAAAAGTTATTTTGGTTGAAATGGCTGATAGGATTTTGCAACGAGTATCTGCCATGGAAACATCAGATTACTTTCGAACCTTACATAAAAATAATAACGTTGATGTGCGTGAGGGGGTTGGGCTTAAAAAGCTTATTGGGGATGTACGTGTCACTGGAGCTATTTTTTCTGACAATAGCGAAATCAATATTGACTTCGTAATATCTGGAATAGGAGTGTCTCCTAATACATTATTGGCAGAAAAGGCTGGAGTTGAAATTGATAATGGAATCAAAACAGACAAATATGGTAAAACGTCTGATCAAAGTATCTGGTCTGCCGGTGACTGTGCTAGTTTGTTGTTTGAAGGGAGACGTATTCGATTGGAGAGCGTTCAAAATGCGATTGATCAAGCAGAATGTGTTGCTGATAACATTATGGGAAATAAGAAAGAATATAATCCAAAGCCCTGGTTCTGGTCAGATCAATATGACACAAAATTACAAATTGCTGGTTTAAATACTGGCTATAATAAAATTGTAACCCGAACTGGCAATAATGCGAGCATATCTTATTGGTATTATAGAGATGATAAATTGTTAGCTGTTGATGCAATGAATGACCCACGCTGTTACATGGTAGGAAAAAGATTGATTGAAATGGGAAAATCGCCTGACAGGGTTTTGGTAGAAGATAAAAGTTTTGATTTAAAATTACTTTTGAAAACCTAATTTGATATTTTCAATTTTAATTAATTAAAATACCCCCTATTATATAAGTATGCGCATAATTTCTGGTAAAAATCGTGGTCTCAAATTAACCGAAATTGGTATTGGTGATTTGTCTAACCATCTGCGGCCAACTTCTGATCGAGTTAAAGAGAGTTTATTTAATTTATTAGCAAATGGGGCACCAACATTATCTTTCGAAAATATTAGGGTATTAGATCTATTCTCAGGTTCTGGTGCGCTGGGCTTGGAGGCATTGAGTCGAGGGGCTAGCTGGGTAACATTTTTTGAGAAAAATAAAATCTCTCTAGAGCTTCTTAAGAAAAATATTTCCATTTGCCGGGCAAATGGCTCAACAGAAGTAAAACAACGAGATGCAACAAAAATTGGAAGAAATACTGGCCAAAAATTTGATTTAGTTTTTCTGGATCCACCTTATGGAAGTGAGTTAGGTAAGAAAGCTCTTTTGAATGTGTTAAAAGAAGGATGGTTATCTGAAAATGCCATTATTGTTTTTGAGTACGATAAAAAAATATTATTAAAAGATTTTACACTTTTAGATTTCCGTAAATATGGGAAAACGTTTGTTAATGTGTTTAAAGCCTGATCAAACGCCCTTAAATTCAACTTGAATGGGTAAAAGATAATATTGACTAGTAATTTAAATTTTAAATAATATGATTTTCGTATTGTGATAAATTATTTTTAAGTATAAATTTTATTTTCTGTACTTTATAAGGTTTAAAATGATTTCAATTCTACAAATAATTTTGATGGTGTTAGATCTTGCGTGGTTTATTATTCTTGCTCATGTGATTATGAGTTGGTTGATAAATTTTCGAGTTCTTAACTTACAGCAAGCTATCGTTGCTCAGATATGGCAAGGAATTAATCGTCTAGTAAATCCTGTTTATAGCCGGATAAGACAGTTTTTACCTAATACGGGGGGGTTAGATTTTGCTCCATTAATCGCGTTATTTGCTGTTTACGCGTTAAGAATAGTAATTCAAAATAATCTTTATAATTTTTGATCAATTAGTGATTAATACTTCTGATCCTAAAGTTCTTTTAAACGAGCAATTATCACACGTCTCTTTCTATAAAAATATATATGCTTTAGCCTGCTTGACCAATCCATATCGAGTTATAGAGAAACGCTCTCTTTTGTAATAGTCTTGGTGCGATTTACTAGTGGAGTGAGGGTTTGTATATTAAATAATAGGAGCCACTATGCTTTATTTAAAATATGTTGAGCTGCCAATTTTGAATTAGATGCAATTTCTTCCCCTAACTTACTCTTCACAAAAATTGCTGTTGATCGCTTTGGCCGTGGTCACAAAATTATCCCTCTTATCTGTAGGATCAATTGTTCTCTAAAATATATCTAACAGTTGTTAATAACTTATAATTTCTTAGCCATAAATTATTTTAATAACTTAAAAAAAGCCCCTGCTCCACCTTTTGTCACGTTCTTTTGTATTGGATTTTCTGCTACGCCACGCGTGAAATCAGATATTGTCTCAACAACACCTGGAATTTATTCAAAGTCGGACTCGATACACCAAAAACATCTACCAGCTAAGTCAATTTTTTTGAAACGATCTGACTTGGGATATTTATTGTAAGAAATAGAGTGTAATTATAAAGACAGTTTTTTTCATTGGAAACTTTCTAAATGATTATTTGAATTATAAGTTTAAAATTACTCTTTAAAATGATAAAGATAAGGTTCTTTGCTATTTGTAGTTTTTCTAAAAATGAAAAGGATCACGTCTATGGTGGAAAAAATTACCACTCACCAGTCTGAAGAGGATTTTCGGAATAAAGATATTCTGATTTATGTTAATGGAGAAATAGTACCACGAGATAAAGCGACTATTAGTGTTTATGATAGTGGTTTTATGTTAGGGGATGGAATATGGGAGGGTCTTAGACTTTATAATGGTAAATGGATTTTTTTAGAAGAACATTTAGATCGATTGTTTGAGGCAGCTCTAGCAATAGATCTAAACATCGGTTTAGATCGAAATAAAGTTAGAGGGGCATTAGAAGATACGCGACTGGCGAATGACATGTATACAGATGCACATGCACGTCTCATGATAACGCGTGGAACGAAGGCTAAACCGTTTCAGCATCCAAGTTTGTCTCTATCAGGTCCAACAATGGTTATTATAATGGAGCACTCAAAAGCACTGTCTGCGCGACCAATAAGACTTTCTACAGTTCCTCATATGAGAGGATTACCAATGACTCAGGACCCAAAGCTCAACTCACATTCAAAATTGAATTGTGTTCTGGCTTGTATAGCGGCAGAAAAAGCGGGTGCTGATGAAGCTTTGATGCTGGACATAAATGGATTTGTTAACACAACAAACGCATGCAATTTTTTTATTGTCAGAAATGGAACAGTTTGGACATCCACAGGAGATTATTGTATGAATGGGATAACCCGTCAAAAAGTTATAGATGTTTGCCGGGAAAATAATATTTCTGTCAAAGAAAAAAACTTTTCGTTAGTTGAAACATATGGTGCAACTGAAGCTTTTGTTACTGGTACATTTGGTGCACAGACGCCTGTACGAGAAATAGATGGACGAATAATTGGAGATGTGGATTTGGGCCCAGTGACAGAGAAAATTCAATTTCTTTATAAAGAACTAATAGAACGAGAAACTTTAAAATGATCTTAGCAGTTTGGTCTGGCCCTCGTAACCTTTCCACAACATTGATGTATAGTTTTGGTTCCAGAACTGATTTCTCTATTTGGGATGAACCTTACTATGCTGCTTATCTGAAGAAAACAGGACTCAATCATCCAATGCGGAAAGAAATCTTGGAAACGGGTATTCAAGACCCTAAAACTGTTCAATCAGCTTGTATCAGTAAAAATGGGGAAGGTAGGCCAAATTTTTATCAAAAGCATCAGACTCACCATATGCTTGCTGATTTTGATAGGAGTTGGATAACTGATGTTACCAATGTTTTTTTAATAAGGCATCCTGCACGAGTTATATCAAGTTATGAAAAAAAAAGGGAAGATCCAACTTTGGAGGATATCGGATTTAAACAGCAAGCAGAGATTTTGGATTTTGTTTGTCAAAAAACTGGTAAAAAACCACCAATAATTGATAGTTACAATGTTCGCAAAAACCCTGAAAAAGAACTTAGGATATTATGCTCTACAATAGGATTAAGTTATGATCCTAAAATGTTACATTGGCCTTCTGGAGGGCATAAAAACGATGGGGTATGGGCATCTCATTGGTATAACTCTGTCTGGAATTCAACAGGCTTTCTGCCTAAAGAAGGGCCATTGCCTAGCCTAACACCTAAGATGCAAGCTCTTTGTGATAAAGCACTACCATTTTATGAAATGATGTGTATTTGAAATTAAATTTTACCATTTCTATTGTTAATTTTAATGACCTTTCCAGACAGGATCACGTTTTTCAGTAAAAGCTTTTGCTCCTTCTAATTGATCTTCAGAAGAATATAACTGATCAATCGTCTTATACTGTCTCTTAGTTATTTTATTCATTATGTCTTGGAATTTTTTATCTTCTGCGTCACGCACTACTTCTTTTATAGCCGCATAGACCAGTGGTGGACCACTAACTAATAATCTAGCCATCTCCCAAGCTTCATTTAACAAATCATCGGCTTTTACGATTTTATTTAGAAGACCCCAGTTTTTTGCTTCGTTTGTGTCAAACCACCGTCCTGTTAACAATAATTCCATGGCTATGTGATAAGGAATTCGTTTAGGGACTCTTGCACTTGCTGCATCTGCAATTGTCCCAGATCGAATCTCGGGTAGTGCAAAAGTGGCATGTTCAGCAGCAATGATTATATCGGCACTAATCGCAACTTCCAAACCACCACCACAACAAATACCATTTACTGCTGCAATGATTGGCTTGTTCATGTCACGCATTTCCTGAATGCCACCAAAACCGCCAACACCATAATCACCGTCCACCGCATCACCACCAGCGGCTGCTTTTAAGTCCCAACCTGGGCAAAAGAATTTTTTTCCAGCTCCAGTAATAATAGCTACACGTAAATTTGGATCATCTCTAAAATTTTTAAAAACCTCTCCCATCAATTGACTTGTTTTTAAATCAATCGCATTTGCTTTTGGCCTATTTATTGTAACTTCAAGAATACCGTCTTCTTGGTGGGTATTTATTGGTGTGTTGAGCATTTAAGATTTCCTTAATAAAATATCTGCGGCAATTGCTTTTTTGCTACCACAAATTAATGGATTTACTTCAATTTCTTCAATAGAATCTGCATAATTAATCACAAAATTTTGTATGGAAATTATTGATTGGATAATTGCGTCTAAGTTTGCCTTCATTTTACCTCGATAACCAGAAATTAATTTAAATACTTTTAATTTCTCTAGTGCATTTATTATTTCACATTGTTGTGCTGGTATAATGATTGAAGAGCTATCCTTGATTAACTCAGTTAAGGTTCCACCAGCTGCAATACTTAAAATAAAACCATGTGCAGGATCACGTATCACCCCCACCAGTAATTCTACAATATTATCATTTATCATTTCTTCAATTAAAAATGAGTTTGCTTTCATTCTTAAGGCTGCATCAAAAACATCTTGTGTTGATGATAAATTCAAGATTACAGCATTTGCTTCTGTTTTGTGAGCAAACCCCTCTCCTTTTAATACTATGGGGAAACCAATATTATCTGCTTCTTTAGCAGCCTGTTGAGCGGAATTCACTTGAATTGATCTAGGTACTAATAACCCAAACTCAGATATGCATTTTTTTGCTTCCCCTTCTGGTATCAATCTAGTTTTTACTAAAGGTGAAGGTTTTAATATTGGAGTAATATTTTTTGGTAATTTTATTGATGCAGCTTCAGCAGCATAAATTGCTTCCTCAATGCCAAATAATGGTATCACTCCACCCAAAATAAGCTCTTTGGAGAACTCTTCAGGCAGCAGTTCTGGCAATGTGGCCACAATAGCTACATTTGTACCTGTATTTCTTTTTGATAAAATGGCAGCGTCTACAGCGCATCTCCAGTCGCTTGCATCACATCGATCTGTTCTTGGAAAATCAACAATAAGTAAGGTTAGAGCAATATTAGTATCCATTATTGCGCTCCAAGCTAAAGTCATTGCTTCTGTGTCACGCCAAATGTAAGTGTGATAATCTAATGGATTTGCTAAAGCAACCATTGGCCCCAATGCGGCCCTAAGGTCTTCTTTCTGGCGTTTATTTAAATCAGGAAAATTTACATTAGGTTCAATTGCTAAATCAGCAACCAGCGAAGCTTCACCACCTGAGCAGCTAACTGATGCTAGGTTATTTGAAGATAATGAGCCAACGACATGTAAAAGTTTCAATGTCTCTAAGAAAATGGGGAGGCTTTTAACTCGAGCTATCCCAAGTCGTTCAAAAAGTGCACTTGCTCCAGCATCATTTCCAGTCAAAGAAGCGGTATGAGAAATAGTTGCTGCTTGTGCTTGAGTCGATTTTCCAACTTTCAAAGCTACTATTCTTTTACCTAATTCAAGTGCTGTCTTAGCGAGTGTCTCAAAAGCTAAAAGATCTTTAATGCCCTCAATGTGGACGCCTAGTGCTGTAATGCGATTATCTTTTAGTAATGTAGTGCCTATTTCAGCTAAACTTATTTGAGCTTGATTTCCTGCTGCAACGATTGCGGCAATTGGAACAGCTCTTTTTTGCATAGTTATATTAATAGCGATATTTGATGATTGAGTTATTATAGCTACACCGCTTTTTACTTTTATTCCACCGTGTTGATCAGGCCAAAGTAGCACACCATCTAAATAATTAATAAACCCATAACAATTTGGTCCCAAGATTGGCATTGTACTAGCAGCATCTAGCAACCTTCTTTGTAAATTTTCTCCGTCAGAATCTTCAGCTTTTGCCTCTAGAAACCCACTTGCGAAACAAACAGCCCCACCAGAACCAATTTTTGAAAGCTGAGCTACTATCTCAACTGTCTGAAATCTATTTACTCCAATAAATGCAGCATCAGGTGGGTTTGGTAAGTCTTTAACAGCAGCGTATGATTTTATCCCACACACTATCTTTTTTTTTGGATGAATTGGCCAAATTGGCCCATCAAATTTAATTTTTTTAAGTTGTTCTATAACAGATTCACACCAAGTGCCGCCACCTATGACAGCAATCGAATTTGGTTTGAATAGTCGGTTAAGGTTTTTCATTTCTCTATCTTAAAAAATTGTTAAGCACCTAAAGGTCTTAAAAGATCTCTGCTGATGATATGTCTTTGAATTTCTGATGTACCATCCCAAATCCTTTCAACTCTTGCATCTCTCCAGAATCTTTCAAGAGGATAATCATCCATGAGCCCCATTCCACCATGAATTTGGATAGTAGTGTCTGTTATTCGTGCAAGCATTTCGGTCGCATAAAGTTTTGCGCTAGCTATTTCACGATTTGACGGTAGATTCTTATCTAATCTCTCTGCTGCTGCTAACGTTAAAAGGTCTGCTGCATCAATCTCAGTTATCATATCTGCAATTTGAAAGCTAACACCTTGAAATTTTCCGATTTTTTGGCCAAATTGCTCTCTTTCAGCTGAATAATTTAATGCATAATCAAAAACTCTTCTCGCTCGACCCACACAATTTGTAGCTACCGTTAAGCGTGTTGCGTATAGCCAAGTATTCATAACAGCAAAGCCACCGTCAATCTCGCCTAGAACTTGTGACTCAGGAATTCTACAGTCATCAAATTCTAATATCATATTTTTGTAACCTCTGTGGCTCACAGATTTGTATCCATCTCTTATAGTGAAGCCCTTAGTCCCTCGGTCAACTAAAAAGGTTGTTATACGCTTTTTAGGGCCTTTTGGTGTTTGTTCTTCTCCAGTGGCTACAAAGACGATAACAAAATCTGCATGTTCAGCACCACTTATAAAATGTTTGGTGCCATTTATGATCCAGTCGCCTCCATTTTTTGTCGCATAGCATTTCATTCCACGGACATCTGAACCTGCATTTGGTTCTGTCATGGCGAGTGCATCCATTTTTTCACCCCTCACAGCGGGAAGAAGGTAACGTTCTTTTTGCTCTGAATTGCATGCCATTAAAATGTTTTGAGGTCGTCCAAAAAAATGACATAGAGCCATGGATCCTCGACCAAGTTCTCGCTCAACCAATGTGAACTCCTTATGATTTAAACCGGCTCCTCCAACTTCTTCTGGGAAATTACATGCATAAAACCCCAATTCGAGTGTTTTTCTCTTTATGTCCTGCGCAATTTCTTTGGGGACTGAACCAGTTTTTTCAACCAACTCTTCATGAGGGTATATTTCATTTTCAACAAATGATCTTACTGTTGATGCGATCATTTCTTGTTCTTCATTTAAACCATATTGCATTTAATTGATCCTCGATTTTTTATAAAAATGGTAAATCTACAAATTCACAATTAACATCACCATTATTAGTTCTTACTATAGCATTTTCGCCAATTTTGACATTAATATTAATTAACCCTAGTCCAATATTTTTTTTCAGTCGACGAGACCATACGCCACTTGTCATCGATCCTACTGATTTACCATTCTGCGTGATATCCAACCATTCTGCTACAACACCTGATGGTGTATCACCATCTAATATTACCCCAATCTGATGACGTTTTGGCCCCTCAGCAGCAATTTTCCTAAGGGCTTTGATCCCAATAGTATCATTTGGAACTTCTAAATTAATATAATTTCCCATACGAATTTCAAAAGGGTTAGTCTGATCATCAGTATCTGAGCCATACGATAACAAACCGCTTTCAATACGTTCGCTCATATTTGGGTTCCCTGGTCCAATATCCCAAGATTTTCCTGCTTCTTTAACAATATTCCAAAGCGCCAATGCTTTAGTATTGTCCATGAGATATAACTCAAAACCTCCTTGCTTAGACCAACCTGATCTTGCTACTTGCAAAGGAATTCCCTTAATTTCTGTTTCTTTAAACCAAAAGTATTTAAGATCTCGGACCCAATCACCAAAAATACTGGCTATAACATCTTCTGCTTTTGGACCCTGTACAGCCAAGGGAGAAACATCGGCCTCAAACACATTTACATTTAAGCCTCTCTCAGCTGCAATAGCTCTTGAAAATAATACTATGTTGTTGTCTGCTATTGATAGCCAAAAACGGGTTTCTGAAAGTTTTAATAATATGGGATCATTGATAATTACGCCATCATGATTGCATAGAGCAACATATTTTCCTTGTCCCTCCCGGCATTTAGTTAAGTCGCGTGGACAAAGAATTTGTGCTAATTTACTTGCATCCGGACCATTTAACTCAACTTGACGTTCAACAGCAACGTCCCACATCGAAACTCCGTTTATTATTCTCCAATACTCCTCTTCAGGATGTCCAAAGCCGGTCGGCATCAACATATTATTATATGGATAAAAGCCTGTTACACCTTCGCTTACTGTGGCTTCAAAAAAAGGTGACCTTCTTAGGCGTGTGGTAGGGCTGATTTCAAATTTATTTTTCATTAATAGGTTCTCTTAATTTGATCTGAGGTTATATTTTACATTACTTAGGTAATTAAAATAAAAATTTTCAATGTCAATTTAGAAATGATATTTTTTAATTTTTAACGTTTCTAGATATTTGAACAATTATTATTCCAACTGAGACTACTATTACTCCAATGTAATCAGATAGGCCTATGCTTTCTTTTAAAATTATATATGCAATTAAAACTCCAAAAAAAGGATTTAGAAAATGGTAAGTAGCACCTTTTACAGCACCAACTTTAGAAACTAAAACAAACCAAACCCAAGTAGCTAACAAACCTGGTATTAGGGTTGTATAAAAGAATGCAATGATAAGTTTAAAAGACCAAGCTATGTTTATTTCCTCTAATAACAGAGCAAATGGGAGTAAGGCTATGCTACCAATTATCATTTGATAACCAACAATGATCCACAAATTTCCTCCTGAGGTAGCATTTTTTACGGAAAGTGTTGCTATTGCAAGTGATATAGCTCCCAAAACACACAAGCTGATTGCACCTAAGTCATTGATATTTTGTATACGGGTATTCATAATTATGAGAACACCAATGAAACCCAAAACTAAGCCAAAAATTGCTAAGGGTTTGAGCCTGTCCCTGAATATAATCCACCCTAAAAAGGCAACGATTAATGGCATTGTGCTCGCAATTATGGCAGCAACAGATGCCTCAATTCTTTGCACAGCAATGAAATTTAATCCTAAATATATCGAGTTTTGGCATATACCAAAAATAACAGTGGCTTTCCATTGGGAGCTTGTAAGTTTCAACGATTGCCCCAACAGCCATCCTATCCCAATAGCTAATAAACCTGATACCAAAAATCTAAGTGATAAAGCTGAAAGTGGAGGTGCTGAACTAACAATTATTTTTGCTGAGGTAAATGCGCTTGACCACATTAATGCAAAGGTTATTCCCAATATGAGTACACGCAATATATATAGACCCTTCAAAATAAAAGAGGTCGCTTTTTGAGCGACCTCTTTAGAAAATTATTAAATTCTGACTTAGTAGATAAAAAATTAGCTGTTTACACTATCTTTTAGTGCTTTGGCTATTGTCATTTTAACAACTTTGTCTGCATCTTTATGCATTTGTTCGCCAGTAGCAGGGTTTCGAACCATTCTTGCTGGACGCTCGCGACAATAGATTTTACCAACGCCAGGAAGCGTCACTGCGCCTCCACCGGATACTTCACTAGTTATTAGTGCACATAAACCCTCTAATGATGCTCCTGCTGATTTCTTATCTGAACCTGTTGCTTCCGCTAATGCGGCGATTAACTGCGATTTTGTCATAGGCTTCTGTGCCATATAGCTGCTCCTTAAAAATTTTGCCCTGAAACTAGGGTCGTTAAAATATAGTAAATCCGAATTAATTATCTCGTACAATAATTTGTATGCTTAGATATCAATTAAATAAAGAGTTATTTTGCTAAAGGAAGGCTGTTTCTTCGAAACTGCGCAGTTTTCTTGAGTGTAAACGCTCTAAAGGCATGTTTCTCAGAGATTCCATTGCTTTTATACCTATATTCAGATGTCTTTTTACCTGAGTGTTATAAAACTCACTTGCCATCCCGGGAAGTTTTAATTCTCCGTGTAATGGTCTATCGGAAATGCAAAGTAGTGTTCCATAGGGTACACGAAACCGAAACCCATTTGCAGCTATCGTAGCGCTTTCCATATCCAGGGCAATTGCTCTGCTCTGAGAAAGACGTTTTACTGGACCTGATTGGTTTCTTAGCTCCCAATTTCGATTATCAATTGTGGCCACGGTTCCTGTTCGCATTATATTTTTTAATTCAAACCCAGATAATTTTGTCACATTAGCAACAGCATTTTCTATCGCAATCTGTATTTCTGCTAAGGCTGGGATAGGTATCCAAACTGGAATATCGTCATCTAAAACGTGATCTTCTCTTACATAAGCATGTGCAAGGACATAATCTCCCAATCTTTGCGATGCTCTTAATCCAGCACAGTGACCTAGCATTATCCAGGCATGTGGCCTTAAGACTGCGACATGGTCAGTGGCAGTTTTTGCATTTGAAGGACCTACACCAATATTTACTAATGTTATGCCTGTGCCATCTTTGCGTTTTA